>JBKHJN010000007.1:0-87290 GCA_046538075.1 Desulfobacteraceae bacterium
AGTGAATTGATCTTTGATGCCGAAAGGCGTTGAGCACTTTTACAGCGGCTTTATCACCACTTGGCAGCAATGGGTGAATTGATCTTTGATGCCGAAAGGCGTTGAGCACGCGGTTTAACGGCGGCGGCGACAAGTTGAAAATCCTGTGAATTGATCTTTGATGCCGAAAGGCGTTGAGCACCTTCCGAATATGCCCCTCATCATTGACGTCGATCTGTGAATTGATCTTTGATGCCGAAAGGCGTTGAGCACCCGCCGGGTAAGTTCTGGACCTGAACTTTCTTCTGTGAATTGATCTTTGATGCCGAAAGGCGTTGAGCACATTACGCCTATACCCATGACTGGGAATCAGACCAAAGTGAATTGATCTTTGATGCCGAAAGGCGTTGAGCACCCGCCTGTCTGGGCTAATCCGCCCGCACCGCCTCCTCGTGAATTGATCTTTGATGCCGAAAGGCGTTGAGCACATTTATGGCTCCCAAACCCATGAGGGCCAGTATCACAGTGAATTGATCTTTGATGCCGAAAGGCGTTGAGCACTATGGTTATAACCCGGCCGAATGGGCTTCACGACGGCAGTGTGAATTGATCTTTGATGCCGAAAGGCGTTGAGCACGCTTGGTGTACTTTTTCTCTTGACTTTTGGCCCGAGTGAATTGATCTTTGATGCCGAAAGGCGTTGAGCACATGCGTGATGATTCCTGGTATCCGATCCCGCCGGTGTGAATTGATCTTTGATGCCGAAAGGCGTTGAGCACATCGGTTTCAATCTCACTACCTAACTCTAGGTCACGTGAATTGATCTTTGATGCCGAAAGGCGTTGAGCACACCTGGTTATGGCTTTGGACGTGATCGAACACTTAGTGAATTGATCTTTGATGCCGAAAGGCGTTGAGCACAGCGGCAAATGGCGCAGATTGCCGGGGAGATGTGGGTGAATTGATCTTTGATGCCGAAAGGCGTTGAGCACAATGACCTGGAATCCCATGTGCTTAGGCTGATCGGGGTGAATTGATCTTTGATGCCGAAAGGCGTTGAGCACTCGGGTTAGGGAATGTTACGGACGACGCCCAGCTCGTGAATTGATCTTTGATGCCGAAAGGCGTTGAGCACAAATTCAAAACAAACTCAAGGCCATTATCGGCGATCAGTGAATTGATCTTTGATGCCGAAAGGCGTTGAGCACTATCCATTATGCATTGAAAATCCAAAACATCTTGAAGTGAATTGATCTTTGATGCCGAAAGGCGTTGAGCACCCACCACTCTGAAGGCAACCGCCGGAATAACCGAGTGAATTGATCTTTGATGCCGAAAGGCGTTGAGCACTCGTCTTTTCAAGGTGTTACAAATGAGCATCGACTTTGTGAATTGATCTTTGATGCCGAAAGGCGTTGAGCACCGACTGATTGAGGGTATCTGGGACGCCTTCGAGGGCGTGAATTGATCTTTGATGCCGAAAGGCGTTGAGCACCTGAAAGCTGTAACTGGTTTCCAGCATTTCAAGGAAGTGAATTGATCTTTGATGCCGAAAGGCGTTGAGCACAAGTCAGTCGGCACCATATCCTGCTGGCTACCCACGTGAATTGATCTTTGATGCCGAAAGGCGTTGAGCACTGAACAAATAATTAAAAAAATTCAATCAGGTAATTCTGTGAATTGATCTTTGATGCCGAAAGGCGTTGAGCACCGGGGCCGAAATGCGCCGCTTGATCAGCATATTTCGTGAATTGATCTTTGATGCCGAAAGGCGTTGAGCACTGGGTCTTGCCGGTCAACAGGTTGATCAGGAGATAGCGTGAATTGATCTTTGATGCCGAAAGGCGTTGAGCACTGACGGCCTATACCGGCAAACCCGTTGAATTAGGATTTGTGAATTGATCTTTGATGCCGAAAGGCGTTGAGCACATCGAGACAGAACAGACGACCGGGGATTACCTGCAGTGAATTGATCTTTGATGCCGAAAGGCGTTGAGCACACCCGCTAAAGGGGCGCAAAGAGGCCAACTCCAAGACGTGAATTGATCTTTGATGCCGAAAGGCGTTGAGCACATCTGGTAGCGACTCTGACCAGGGGCAAACTATCTGTGAATTGATCTTTGATGCCGAAAGGCGTTGAGCACCGGCAGAGATATCCTCAAGGGGCCCCGGAACGGAAGGCGGGTGAATTGATCTTTGATGCCGAAAGGCGTTGAGCACGGTTTTCTCGCGTGGGATATCCGGTCGCTTAGGGGGTGAATTGATCTTTGATGCCGAAAGGCGTTGAGCACAAGGAATTTTAACCTTTACCGCCGGAGAAGACCTTGAGTGAATTGATCTTTGATGCCGAAAGGCGTTGAGCACTCGCTTTTATGGCCTGTCCCCTGGTTTTCCCCTGAGTGAATTGATCTTTGATGCCGAAAGGCGTTGAGCACCAGCGACCACAGATTTTAGAGGGTAATTTATTGGGTGAATTGATCTTTGATGCCGAAAGGCGTTGAGCACCAGAATTTTAGGGCGTCCCCTAGGGTCGCGAGCTGAGTGAATTGATCTTTGATGCCGAAAGGCGTTGAGCACTTCTTTGTAATACTCTTTATAACTCATTACCCCAATTAGTGAATTGATCTTTGATGCCGAAAGGCGTTGAGCACACCGTCATTATCCAGGCCGCCGATATCAGCTCACCGGGTGAATTGATCTTTGATGCCGAAAGGCGTTGAGCACTTTTTCAACGGCGACGACCTTTCCTATATCGGCCCGTGAATTGATCTTTGATGCCGAAAGGCGTTGAGCACAGGGATTGGCTAGAACAGAATAGGGATTTGATTCGTGAATTGATCTTTGATGCCGAAAGGCGTTGAGCACCCCATCTAATAAAATGCCATCCCAGACTGCCAAGGGATGTGAATTGATCTTTGATGCCGAAAGGCGTTGAGCACACAAATCTCCTTAGTGCTGTTCTCTACCACCAACGTGAATTGATCTTTGATGCCGAAAGGCGTTGAGCACAAATCGTATTCAACATCCTAAATAATCCTCGAATCTGTGAATTGATCTTTGATGCCGAAAGGCGTTGAGCACTAAGTGATGATATTTTTATTTACAGAGGAAGCAAGTGAATTGATCTTTGATGCCGAAAGGCGTTGAGCACTAGGCGTATTCCGTATGGATTTGCTGATCCAGTGGGGGTGAATTGATCTTTGATGCCGAAAGGCGTTGAGCACATGCCCTGTTTTCGGGTTTATTCCAACTATAGCATAGTGAATTGATCTTTGATGCCGAAAGGCGTTGAGCACATTTTTCTTTTCCATGCCATAATCAATTCCGGATCGGGTGAATTGATCTTTGATGCCGAAAGGCGTTGAGCACATCCATACTTCCCGGCGAATTGCAGGGGGTCTGCGGGTGAATTGATCTTTGATGCCGAAAGGCGTTGAGCACCCAGTCGGTGGTGATATAATCGGACCAGTCTTTTAGTGAATTGATCTTTGATGCCGAAAGGCGTTGAGCACAGGGTGGAAACCTCAAAACCTACAAGTTGACTTGTGGTGAATTGATCTTTGATGCCGAAAGGCGTTGAGCACTCCAGGATTTCAACAACTACAAGGCCCTGGTGGATGAGTGAATTGATCTTTGATGCCGAAAGGCGTTGAGCACTTATCAGCTCCTCTAAATAATCTTCGGCCAGGTCGGTGAATTGATCTTTGATGCCGAAAGGCGTTGAGCACAAGAACTGGAGCGGGTGGCGGCCCGGCATTTCGGGTGTGAATTGATCTTTGATGCCGAAAGGCGTTGAGCACATGCTCTGTTGTCAACTACGCTTTTTGCTTACCGGTGAATTGATCTTTGATGCCGAAAGGCGTTGAGCACTAAATATTTACGGAAGCGAAGTCAAAATGCCCACTTGTGAATTGATCTTTGATGCCGAAAGGCGTTGAGCACAGGCTGTCTATAGTGAGATACAAATCTATTAACGAGTGAATTGATCTTTGATGCCGAAAGGCGTTGAGCACCAATATTCGCCCGAGACATTCTTGAATATACGCTTAAGTGAATTGATCTTTGATGCCGAAAGGCGTTGAGCACCACCCTAGTGGCCTCACTTTATCGCAGGCGGCTTATTTGTGAATTGATCTTTGATGCCGGAAGGCGTTGACTTTTTTTAAATAGGTTCATAGTCGGATTGCCCAGGAGCAATTTTTAAAGCCTCGGTTCTCATCACCCGATCCCCGGCGCAGCCGCTCCCCCATGTGGCCGCTATTTTGGCCAAGATCAATCCGATGCGGGAGACTGCGGAAGAGGTCGCTGAGCATTAGAAAAATTCCAGCAAATCCGTGAGTAGGTTTGTGAGTAGGTTTGGTTTGAAAAGGGCAAAAAAGGGGGTAATCCTGAGAAAATTACCCTTGATTTTATTGAGAAAATTGGGTTAGCAAATAGGGCTAAAGGACTTCAAATCCGGTGTGCCGTTTGAGGAAAGCGGCGGGTGGGTTCGATTCCCATGCACTTCCGCCAAAATAAAATCAATAGGTTATCCTCAAGGCGAGTTTTGCGGCTCGTCTTTTGCTTTGGGTCGGAGTAAGCGGTTATGGATTTCCTTCTGGGCCAAAAGTGCTTCTGGCAACACAGGGAGTAATTTAATGGAACGGCGACTGTATTTATTTTTTGTATTCCCCTCAATTATCTGGCCATTTTCATTCACCAGCATCAGGGTGTATATCTAAGTATTAATTACTTATCATTTGGCCGTTACTTGGTGCGAAACTCGAGTCATTCATACCTCAGGGCCTCGATCGGGTTTAGTTGGGCGGCCTTGCGGGCCGGATAGAAGCCGAAAAATACCCCGACGGCACCGGCAATCAGGAAAGAGCCAACCAGGGTGGGGATGGAGATCAAGACTGGCCAATGGGTAAAATAGGCCATAATATGAGCCGTGGCAATGCCGGCGACAATGCCGACCAAGCCCCCGACCGAACTCAGAACTACCGATTCGATTAGAAATTGCCCCAGAATATCCCGGCTGCGGGCCCCGATGGCCATGCGGATGCCGATCTCCCGGGTCCGTTCGGTCACCGAGACCAGCATGATATTCATGATCCCGATCCCGCCCACCACCAGGGAGACAAAGGCGATGGAGCGCAGTAGCCATGACATGGTTTTGGCGGTCTCTTGTTGGGCGCTCAATAATTCCGTCAGGTTACGGATGGAAAAATCCTTTTCTTGGCCGGGGCGCAGATGATGCCGCTGTGTCAGCAGCCGGTCTATTTCTTCTTCGGCCTGCTGCAGGGTCTCGGCACTGGTAGCTTGCACCATGATAAATTTTACTACGCCCGGCAGGCTGGAGCCAAACAACCGTTTCTGAGCGGTCGTTAAGGGGACCAAAATTACATCGTCCTGATCCCGGCCATGGGGCGTCCGTCCCTTGGGAGCCAGTTGCCCGACCACAGTGAAGGGCATTTTTTGGATGCGGATGGTCTGCCCGACTGGGTTGTCCCAACCGAAAAGCTCCCTGGCCACCGTATCTCCCAGAACGCAGACCCGGGCAGCGCGGTTGACTTCCTGGTCGTTGAAGAACCTCCCGGCGATTAAGTCGTAATTTCGGACCCATTGCACTTCCGGCAGGGTGCCGTTAACAATGGTGCTCCAGTTGCGGTTGCCAAAAACCACCTGGGCGACATCACCCCAGAAGGGGGCGACGTAACCTACGCTAGAAATTTCTTGGGCAATGGCCTGGGCATCCCCGGTGGTCAGGGTGGGGGCGGTGCCCAGCCCCATGCGCAGGCCGCCGGAGGTGGTAGTGCCAGGCAACACCAGCAGCAGATTTGACCCCACCCCGGCGATCTGCCGGTTAATCTCTAGCCGGGCGCCGCTGCCGATCGCCACCATGACGATCACCGCCGCCACCCCAATGATGATCCCCAGCATGGTCAGAGCACTGCGCAGTTTGTGGAGGCGGATGGAGACCAGGGCTATCTTGACAGCATTCCAGATTTTCATCTATGTTATGATAATCTGTCCTAAATAAACTGTCAATTTTGCTAATTATTACTTGATGGGGAGGGGAAATGCGTGCCGTACTGCAGCGGGTAAAATCGGCCTCGGTGACGGTGGCGGGGGAATTGGTAGGGAGCATCGGCTCCGGATTGCTGGCACTGGTCGGCTTGGCCCAGGGGGACGGGCCTGACGATGTGACTTATATGGCTCAAAAGATTACCCATCTGCGGGTGTTTGAAGGCGATGGGCGGCTGATGCAGCGCTCGGTGCTAGATATCGGCGGCGCGGTGTTGTTGGTCTCCCAGTTCACCCTTCTGGGCGATTGCCGCAAAGGACGACGGCCTTCTTTTGACCAGGCGGCCTCCCCCCAATCGGCCGAAGAACTCTATGAAGCCCTGGTGAGGGCCCTAAGCGACCAGGGTTTGCCAGTAGCTACCGGGCGGTTTCGGGAAATGATGGAAGTCAGCCTGATTAATGACGGGCCGGTAACGCTGCTGTTGGACAGTAAAAAGAAATTTTAAACTTCGGTTAGTGGGGGAGATTTGCCCATGGGGAGTTTAAGCATTAATTTCCCACAGATTTATTGCCTTCGATAGTGCAAGCGGCCTTGGGTTTTCAAGCGCATTGACTATTGGACAAATATAGGTTATTTTGCAACTAAGTTGAAAAATGAGTAAAAATTGTAACTTCCGACAATTATTGGGCCGCCACCAACTCCGCCCCACAGTTTTGCGGCTGCGGGTCCTGGAGGTTTTGGGTGCGGCGTCGCAGGCCTTGCCAGCCAAGAAAATATTGGAGCTTATCAGGGCCCAGCGCCAGGTCAATAAAGTAAGTATCTATAGAATATTAGGCGATTTTTGCCGTTGCGGGATTATCCGCAAGGTTAATCCTGAGGCAAGGTCAACCTTTTATGAACTGGCCTGTGAGCATCACCCTCCACATCCGCATTTCCAGTGCCGGAATTGTGGCGAGGTGCAATGTCTGGAGGGAATTTCCCTGGACCGTATACAGGATGAATTAAGGAGGATTATCGGCACCAGTGCTTGGCGTTTGGAAGTCCGGGTAGAAGGAATCTGCCCTAAATGTCAGGCATTAAAAGGTCATTCCGAATAAACCAAGGGTTGTTTAAAAGATGAACCAAAAGAGGAAGTTTTTTTGGGGTAGCAGTTCCTTAAATCTATTGAGGACCCCGGAAAGCTCCGGTCATAACCGGTGGAAAAAATTATCGGGCCTGGTGTCGGCAGCAGCTCTAAGCCTGGCGTTATTGTTGGGAATGACCGGAATTGCTTTCTCCTCCGAAAAGATTGACGTGGCGGCCAGTATCCTTCCTTTGGGAGATTTTTGCCAAAAAATCGGCGGGGAGCGGGTAGAGGTGCTGGTGCTGGTCCCGCCCGGAGCCAGCCCCCATATCTTCGAACCGCCACCTTCAGTAGTCGCCCAGGCCATGAAGGCGGCGGCCCTGGTCTATGTAGGAGCCGGTCTGGACCCCTGGGTGGAGCGCCTGCTGAGGACCCGCAGGATCCGCAGCATGGAGCTGGTAGAAGCAGTTCGGGGAATCCCCCTGGTGCGGCAGTGGAGTTCCCAGCCCCATCAGCAAGGCAATCCCCATGTCTGGCTGGATCCGGTGCTGGCCCAGGGCATCTGCCAGGATATCGCTCAGGCCTTGATCAGAGTCGACCCTGATTATCGCCAGCATTATAAAGCAAACCTGACTAGCTATTTAAATAAATTGGACAAACTCCATCGTGAGATTTTGAATGAGGTCGCCACCTTCCGCCGGCGGGCCTATGTCTGCTTCCACCCGTCTTTTACCTATTTTGCCCGGCGGTATAATCTTAAGGAAGTGGGGGTTATTGAAATCGCTCCGGGCCGCGAGCCCAGTCCTCGCCATATTACGAATATTATTGATGCCATCCGGAGATATCGGGTGCCGGTGCTTTTCACTGAACCCCAACTTAGCTCCCGGGTGGCCAAAGTGATTGCCCAGGAAGCCGGGGTTAAGTTGGCAAGTCTGGATCCTCTGGGGGGTCGGCCGCCCTATGGCTGGGATTATTTGGGAATGATGCGATACAACCTTTCAGTAATGCGGCAGGCCTTACGTTAATGGGCGCCAAAGCGGTCGAAATTAAAAACCTCTATCTCAGGTTAAACAACCTGCTTATCCTGGAAGATATTAACTTAGAGATTCAGGAAGGCCGGTTTGTCGGGGTGCTGGGACCCAACGGAGCTGGCAAAAGTTCTTTAATAAAGGTTATCCTGGGGCTGGTGAAACCTACCCGGGGCGAGATCCTGGTATGTGGCGACCCCCCTCGCCGGCTCAGACGGATGGGGCAGTTGGTAGGCTATCTGCCCCAAAGGCCATTAACTAACCCCCATTTCCCGGTGTCGGCCCTGGAGGTGGTGCTGATGGGACGCTATGGCCATATCGGCTTGGTAAAAAGGCCCGATGTGACCGACAAGGAAATTGCCCGTCAAAATCTGGACCGGGTGGGGATTGCCCATCTGGCCGAGCGTCCGATTGGCGAGCTTTCCGGCGGTGAACAGCAGCGGGTGTTCATTGCCCGGGCCTTGTCCGCCGAACCGCGCCTTCTGTTATTGGATGAGCCTACCGTTTCCCTGGATGTCTGTTCTCAGGATGAGTTGTACGACATCATCAATAAAGTCAAACTCGAACTGAACCTGACGGTAATCATGGCCTCGCACGATATCGGGGCGGTGGCCACCCATGTCGATGACATAATCTGCGTCAACCGTCGCATCCACGTCCACCAGCCGCCGCCTATCGGTCGCATTGCCCTGGAAAACACTTTCGGTTGCAGTGTGGAATTCCTGTTCCATGGGGAAATTCCGCATCGGGTGGTCCGAGTGCACGATGGCTGACCTGCTGAACCTGGATTTTTTCCAACGGGCCTTGCTGGCCGGAGTGCTGTTAAGCGTGCTGTGCGGGGTGCTGTCGGTCTTTGTTATTCTGCGCCGGATGGCTTTTATCGGGGTCGGCATCTCGCACTCGGCGTTTGGTGGGGTGGCCCTGGGATTTCTTCTGGGAGTTGACCCCTTGTGGACCGGCGTTGGTTTCTCAGTGATGGTGGCCCTGCTTATCGAGTGGGTGCGCAGCCAGGGCCGCCTGGAAGAGGATGCCGCCATTGGCATCTTCTTTGCCGCGGCCATGGCCTTGGGGGTGGTTTTTCTTCACTTTTCAAGTACTTACAATGTTGATGTCTTTGGAGTGTTATTTGGCAATATCCTGGCCATCGGCGAAAGTCAATTAATGCAGATTCTGATTGTTGCGCTGGTCGTTCTGGCCACCGTGGCAGCCATTTTCAAAGAACTGGTTTTTTTGAGCTTCGATGAAGAAATGGCTTGGGTCAGCGGCATGCCGGTGGAGGGTCTGCGCTGCCTGTTTCTGGTCATTATGGCCCTGGTGATCATTGTCTCCATCTACCTTGTCGGCATAATCCTGGTATCGGCCCTGCTGGTCATCCCCGGCGCCATTGCCCGAAACCTGACCCAAAAGATCCGCACCATGGTGGCGGTTTCTATCGGTGCGGCCCTGAGTTCGACTTTGGGGGGGCTATACTTCTCTTACCTGGTGGATTGGCCCTCGGGGGCCACGGTGGTGTTGCTGTTGTCCTTAATTTTTTTCATTGCCACCCTGGCCTGCCGTTCGAGTACCAGGCAGACAGGATGATTACCCCAAAGTTCCTCCCCCCGCCAATTTTATTGGTAGACTATTATCACGCCCAATTGGGCTCGACCAAAGCCGGGTCTAACTGTCAGGGTTAAATTAAACTTTAAATTTTAATGGTAAATCGATTATAATACTGGCAGCCTGACTGCTTTGCCAGTCGGGGTAAGGATCAATTTTATAAAACAGGGTAATCATGTCTCGGCCGCAACAACGCTTAGAGTCGCTGGGGCGGATGCTGACCTACATCCTCAGTCACCGGCCGGACGAGTTCGGCCTGGTGCTGGACTCCGAGGGCTGGCTGTCCCTCAAAAACCTCCTCCAGGTTTTGGCTGAAGAGCCGGGTTGGGGGTTTGTCCGCCGCTCCCATCTGCTGGACGCGGTTCACCTCCTCACTCCGCCGCGCTTTGAAGTTTCCGATAATCTGATCCGGAGTCGGCCCCTGGGCGCCGCGGCCGGCTATGGTTGCGAAAGTGAGTGGCCGCCTGTCCTGCTTTATCGGGCCATTACCCGAAAATCCCATGCGGTGGTGGCCCAGCATGGCCTGCGGCCCCCGACCGACGGTCAGCTAGTGCTAGCCCGAACTCCAGAGATGGCCCAGCGAATTGGCCGGCGCCGGGATCCCCAGGCAGTGCTGGTAACGGTTCAGGCTCAGGCCGCGGCTGGTGCCGGAGGAATATTTTATCCTTATGGCGAAGCCCTTTTTCTGACCGACGCCATTTTGCCGCATTTTTTGCAGCTCCCGCCCTGCCCCAAAGAGGGCCCAAAGAAACCGGCCCCCATGCCTGCCGCCGCCGAAGAAGCCGGGCCTGAGCCGATGATTCCTGGAGCTGTGCTGCTGGATATCCAAGGCAAGCCGGTAAACCGGGGCCAAGACCGCCGGCGCAAGCGGGGACCGGAGTGGAAAGAACAGGTACGGTTGGAGCGACGCCAGCGCCGCCGCCAGCCGCGCTGACCCCTGACCAGCACCAGACCAAAGGAACGCTAGGGGTCAACCGGCTTCCATGGTCTTTCGGGCCTCAGAAGTTGGAGGCTTCGATGCAGCAGTCTTACGCCCTCCATGGAGTAAACAAGCAATGGACGCGCTGATTGTCTTGGGGGCGCTGGTCGGGCAGGACGGCCATCCGGGCCGGGTCGCCCGGTTTCGGATGAGCCATGCGCTGCGCTTAGCCATAGAGCACTATCCCCACAGTTGCCTGATCTTGAGCGGCGGCCAGCGGAAGGGCACCCCGACTTCGGAGGCCCGGGCCCTGGCCGCCTGGGGTTTGGCCTGGGCCGAATCAGTGTGGGACCAAGGGGTCCGGGAGCGGCTCGATGGACGCCTGATCTACGAGGAAGGCAGCCTTACCACCGCCGAGTCGGCTTGCAACACCGCCAGGCTGCTGCGCCAGAAGGGCTTAACCCAGGCCGGTCTGGTAACCGACAGCCTCCATATCCACCGGGCCGTCTATCTGTTCGCCCGCCATTTTGCCGACCACCAACTCCACCTCCAGCCCCTGCCTATACCCGGACTTTATGCCGATTATTGGCGGCGGCGGCGCTATGCCCGGCTGAGCAAGCTGGTACTGCGGGAAGGGGGGGCCTGGGTCAAGTTGCTGGGACAACAGCTGCTGGGCCGCATTCCGGGTTGACTATTTTCGAATTGTAAAGTAAGTCAATGCTTTAATTGATAAAATCTAAATATCAACCCTGAATTCAGCAGGAACCTGGGCCCGGTTCCGGGGGCGGCCAAGCCCCGGAGCAGCGTAACTTCTTAGAGTCTTAAGGAAATTTTAAAAAAATACTTCTGATCACAAAATATTCTTGACAAAAAGGCCAGATGATCGTAAAAACTACCTGTCTTGGGTAAACATGGTTGACCCGCTGAAGTGATTGTGGATTTTTTCTTTATATAACCATTCCTCCGCTTGAGGCATGTTAAAATGTTGGAATTGAAAAGGCCGGTAAGCGCTGAATTGACCCCCGAGCAGGTAAACCGCATAAAAGAGGTGTGCACCCAACTAAAGCAGGTGCGGGGCAAATTGCTGCCAATCTTGCATGCGGTGCAAGACATCTGCAACAACTGGCTGCCGATGGAAGCCTTGCAGTTGGTCTCCCAGGAGCTGGACCTCCCCTATGGCTATCTTTATGGGGTGTTGAGCTTTTACTCCATGTATTCGACTTCTCCCCGGGGCAAATATATTATCCGGATGTGCGAGTCACCGCCGTGCCACATCAATGGGGCTGACAATATCCTGGAAACTTTAAAGGCGGAATTGGCCATTGAAGTGGGGCAAACCACCGACGACGGCCTCTTTACTTTGGAACAAACCGCCTGTCTGGGGGTGTGCGAAGTGGCCCCGGCCATGCAAATCAATGAGGTGGTGTTCGGCAACCTGACCTCTGACCGGGTGAAACAGATCATTGCCGACTACCGGGCCGGGAAAACGGTGGATTACCGGACCTTGCCCCGCACCACCAATCCTTTAAGTGCCTATCCCCCCAGCCCTGATGAATTGATCCTGTTCCAGAATGTCGACCAGATCGATCCGATGAAAATCGAAGACTATCTGGACCGGGGCGGTTATGAGGCCTTGAAAAAGGCGGTCACCACCATGACTTCGGAAGAGGTGGTCAATGAAGCCAAGGCCTCCGGTCTGAGAGGCCGCGGCGGCGCTGGCTTCCCGGCCGGACTGAAGTGGTCCTTTACCCTGCCCAATCCCAATACCCCGAAATATATTGTCTGTAATGCTGATGAAGGCGAACCCGGGACCATTAAAGACCGCTACATCATGGAAGGCGACCCGCATCGGGTGCTGGAGGGCATGGCTATTGCCGGCTATGCTGTAGGCGCCTCGCACGGCTATATCTATGTCCGGGGTGAATATTATCTGTCCATGCTACGGTTGCAAAACGCCATTGATCAGGCCACATCTAAAGGTTATTTGGGCAAAAACATCTTGGGCACTGATTTCAGCTTTACTATTGAAGTTCAGACCGGCGGCGGGGCCTATGTGTGCGGCGAAGAGACCGGGCTGATCGAATCGATCGAAGGCGAGCGAGGCAATCCCCGGGTAAAGCCGCCGTTTCCTGGGGTAGTGGGGGTTTGGGGCAAACCGACCATTGTCAACAACGTCGAGACCCTTTCCAGCGTGCCGTCCATTATTTTGCACGGCGGCGAATGGTATAAAAAGAAAGGTACCGAGGACTCGGCTGGCACCAAGATCTTCCAGGTAGTGGGGCACGTGCAGCGCCCGGCGGTGGTGGAGGCCAACCTGGGTATGCCGCTGCGGGAGTTGATTGAAAAATATGGCGAGGGGGTCCGGGAAGGCAAAAAATTCAAAGCCTGCCAGACCGGCGGTACCTCGTTCGGCTTCCTGACCGAAGACTTGCTGGACACCCCTATGGAATATGCCGCCATGGGCAAAGTCGGCGGCGCCCTGGGCTCGGGGACCATGCTGGTTATGGACGAAAATACCTGTATTGTTGATGTGGTGCGCTGCATCCTGAAATTTTTCCAGCACGAGTCCTGTGGTTTCTGCCTCCCCTGCCGTCGGGGGACGCGCATCCTCTATGATCTGATCTGTAAAATCGCCAGCGGTCAGGGGGAGGAAGCTGATCTGGACAAAATGATTAAGGTGGCTCAGGTGATGGCTGATACTGCCAACTGTGCCCTGGCCATGAGTCCGATCTTTTTCATTCAAACCACTATTGAGCGTTTCCGCGACGAATATCTGGCCCATATTGACGGCCGCTGCCCGGCCGGGGTCTGCAAGATCATCAAATAATTAGGAAGACCGGCTGATTAAAGGAGCACCCAATGCTCATCGGTTATTTACCTATCTTGGTTTATCTGATCATCTCGATCGGGTTGGCAGTGTTGATCGTCGCTCTCTCCGAAGCCCTGGGGAGGAAGACCCATACTCCAGTTAAAGATCTGCCTTACGAGTGCGGTATGGTGCCGCTGAGCGATGCCCGCCACCGTTATACGGTCAGATTCTATGTCATCGCCATGTTCTTTCTGGTGTTCGACATTGAAGCGATCTTCCTCTATCCCTGGGGGGTGATGTTTAAGCACTTGGGATTATTCGGCCTGATCGAGATGGGAGTGTTTATTTTAATCCTGGTGGTCGGATTGGCCTATGTTTGGGGTAAGGGGGCCTTGGAATGGGAATAGAAGAACATTTAGGAAATAACGTTCTGACAACTACCCTGGAGAAGTTGGTGGACTGGGGCCGGAAAAGTTCGCTCTGGCCCTGTACTTTTGGTCTGGCCTGCTGTGCCATCGAAATGATTGTCACCGCCGCCAATCGCTGGGATATCGCCCGGTTCGGCATGGAGGCCTTCCGGGCTTCGCCCCGACAGGCCGATTTGATGATTGTCGCCGGGACAGTTTGCAAGAAGATGGTGCCGGCGGTGGTGCGCATTTATGAGCAGATGCCTGAACCCAAGTGGGTGATTGCCATGGGGGCCTGTGCCTCCTCCGGCGGCATCTTTGACAGCTACGCGGTGGTCCAGGGCATTGATTTGTATCTGCCCGTCGATGTCTATGTCCCCGGCTGTCCGCCGCGGCCGGAGGGACTGCTGTATGGCATCCTTAGGTTGCACGAGAAGATCCTGACAGATCCCTTTTTAACCAAGCAATATCGCGAAAGACTGCAAGCCAGGCAGGAGGCGGCATGAGCGCGGCGGTTGAAAGAGTCCAGGCCCAATTTCCCGAGGAAGTCGTGGAAATCTATGAATTCCGCGGCGATACTACCATCATTATCAAGCCGGATAAAATAGTCGAAATCTGTACCCTGCTGCGCGATGATCGCCAGACCTCCTTCCGCTACCTGTCTTCAATCTCAGCGGTAGATTACCTGCCGGCCAGTCCCCGGTTTGCCGTGGTCTATCATCTTTATTCCCACAAATACAAAGATCGGGTGGCCCTGAAGGCCTTACTGGCAGATGATGAATATCCCCGCATCCACTCGGTGGTGCCGGTCTGGTCGACGGCCAATTGGCATGAGCGGGAATGTTATGATCTGATGGGCATCAAGTTTCGCGGTCATCCTGATTTACGGCGTATTTTAACGCCGCCGGAATGTGAAGGATATTTTCCTTTGCGTAAAGAAATCCCTGTGCGGGGTCTATAGGAAGTCAAAACCATGAATGGCGCTCAATCTATGCCTCAGACCGAAACCATGGTCCTCAATCTGGGACCCCAGCATCCCAGCACCCACGGGGTGTTGCGGGTAGTGCTGGAGCTCGATGGCGAGGTTATTGTCAAGGCCGACCCGGATATTGGCTACTTGCACCGCGGCATCGAAAAGATGTGCGAGTTCCGGACCTATCATCAGTGTCTGCCCTTAACCGACCGGATTGATTATCTGGCCGGTTCGGCCAACAATTTGGGTTTTGTGTTAGCAGTTGAAAAACTCCTGGGGGTCGAGGTTCCCAAACGGACCCAGTATATCCGGGTGCTGATTGCCGAGTTGACCCGGATTTCCAGCCATCTGTTCTGGCTGGGGACCCACGGCCACGACTTGGGAGCTATGACCCCATTGTTCTACGCCTTCCGTGAACGGGAAAAGCTGATGGACCTGTTCGAGATGGTTTGGGGCGGGCGGCTGTTCCCCTGTTATTTCCGGATCGGGGGGCTGGCTGCCGACCTGCCGGAAGGGTTCACCGACAAGGTCTGGGAGTTTGTAGATACCTTTCCCAAGAAAATCGAAGACTATGAAAATCTGTTGACCTACAATCGCATCTGGATTGCCCGGACCAAAGGGGTAGGGGTAATGACCCCGGACGAGGTGCTGGATTGGGGCTGGTCGGGCCCCATGGCCCGGGGCTCCGGAGTGGATTGGGACCTGCGCCGAGATAATCCCTATTCCAGATATGAAGACTTTGATTTTGTGGTGCCCCTGGGGAAAAATGGCGATACCTACGACCGTTACCTGGTGCGGATGGAGGAGATGCGCCAGAGCAACCGGATTGTCCGCCAGGCATTGGAAGGTCTGCCTCCGGGGGAGATAAATGTTGCTGATCCCCGCATCGCGCTGCCCCCTAAGGAGCTGGTCTACAACAACATCGAGGCCTTGATCAATCATTTCCTGATTATTGAAGAAGGAATCAAACCCCCGGTCGGGGAGGTGTACCAGGCTATCGAGGCTCCCAAAGGGGAACTGGGGTTTTATATTGTCAGTGATGGCAGCGGCCATCCGCTGCGGGTAAAGATCCGGGCTCCCTCCTTTGTCAATCTGGCGGCCCTGGGGAAGCTGGCTCAGGGTCGGCTGTTGGCTGATTTAATCGCCCTCATTGGCACCATGGATATCGTCCTGGCCGATGTGGACCGCTGATGGCAATAAGAATCTAAGTATCAAATTGTGGCCTTACAGTTAGGATTAGAAGATGATCAACCTGACGATCGATGGTAACGCCCTTCAGGTGAAAAAAGGTAAAACGATTCTGGAGGCTGCCCTAGAGAACGGCATCCATATTCCCCATCTCTGCTACCATCCGGCCATCAAACCGATTGGGTCCTGCCGGATCTGCGTGGTCGAGGTCAAACCAGGACCGCCCCGGCCGCAGCCGGCCTGTACAACGCTGGTGGCCGAGGGTATGGAGGTGGTCACCCAGTCGGAGCGTTTGCAAAAACTGCGTCTGGAACTGGTGAAATTTATCCTGATCAACCATCCTCTGGATTGTCCCTGGTGTGACAAAGGGGGTGAGTGTCTTCTCCAGGACCTGACCCATGAATTGGGCATTGACGTAGTAGATTATGAGGCGGTGAAACTGCCGCCGCACATTGATTACGAATCGCCCCTGGTCGAACGCTATTCCACCCGGTGTGTTACCTGTGGGCGTTGCGTGCGGGTCTGCCGGGATCGGGTCGGGGCCAGCGCCATCAATTTTGAGGGTCGCGGTTATTTTACCGAACTGGGCTGTGGACATGTGGCCCTAAACTGTGAGTTCTGCGGGACCTGCATCGATATCTGCCCGGTGGGAGCCTTAATCAACAAATTGTTCAAATACACCGCCCGGTCTTGGGAGTTGACCAAGACCAAAACCATCTGCCCCTATTGCGGCGGCGGCTGTAATTATGAAGTGCATACCAAAAACGGACACATCCACCGGGTGCGCAGCGAGGAATCGCTGCTCCTTTGTGGCCGGGGCCGCTTTGGCTTCAGTGTGGTAGAGGCGGCGGAACGGCTGCAGCGCCCCTTGATCAAAAAAGACGGCCAATTGGTTGAGGCTGATTGGGATGAAGCCCTCAATTATGCCGCCGGCGGGCTTAAAGAGGTAATTGACAGTGCTGGTCCTAATGCGGTCTATGGCATCGGCTCGCCCCGCGCCACCAATGAGGCCAACTATCTGTTTCAGAAATTTTTCCGGGTCGGGCTGGGCCATAACAACCTTGACAATCCAGGCCGTTATAATTTTGTTCGGGCTCTGGCCGGAATCGCTGCAGTCTTCGGCGAACTAAAGCTGTCTGAAGTAGTTCTGGAATCCGGGAAAAAAGGCGTTTACCAAAGCCCCTGGAAAATTCCGGAAGAGGCTAAGGGCAGCGGCTTTCCCTTTGTCTTAGGCAACACCCACCATCTCAGCCAGGCCGATGTGATTTTGGTAATCGGCGCCGACGTCACTCCCGAGATGCCGACCTATGGCTGGCGCCTAATGGACGCACTGCAAAAGGAAAACTTCCGGCTGCTGGTGGCCAATCCCCGCAAGACCAAGTTTGATCGCTATGCCCACCTAAGTTTGCGGTACCAACCCGGGAGTGAACGGCTGCTGCTGATGGGCTTAATGGAAGCGGTCCTGGAAGCTCAACCCGGTTACACTCCTCATCTGGAGGCCGAAGAATTCGAGGACTTTAAAAACAACCTGCTTAAAACCTCCCTTACCAAGGTAGCCAAACAGGCCGGAGTAAAGGATGCTGATTTGCGGCAGGCCGGGAAAATGCTGGCTCAGGCCCAGGCCCCGGCGATCATCTTCGGCCATGAGCTGCTGGCCCAGGCCCAGGGGCAGGAAAACGCCACCGCAGTGGCGGATCTATTCCTGCTAATTGGGCAACCCTGCAATAAGGGCAGCGGCCTCTATCCGATCGCTGAAAAAAATAACACCCATGGAGTCTGCGATGTGGGGGTGTTGCCCAATTATTTGCCGGGTTACCAGTCCCTGGAAGAAGGCGGCGGGCCCTTTGCCAAGCTTTGGGAAAAGCCGGTTCCAGCCAAAGCAGGGGTAAATCTGGCGGAAATGCTGGACAAGCTGGAGGGCAACGAACCCGATGCCCCCCGGGCGCTATACCTGCTGGGCGGCGATCTGGTGCGTTTGCTTCCCGATCGTCAGCGGACCGAGAAGTTGCTCCAAAAAGTCAGATTCATGGTAGTCCAGGACGCTTTTCTAACCGATACCGCCCGGATGGCGGATGTGGTCTTGCCGGTGGCGATCCACGCCGAACTGGAAGGCACCTACATCAGCACCGATGGCCGCCTGGGTTGCCTGCAGCCGGCCCTGTCTGCCAATGGCACCCGGCCGGACTGGCAGATCATTCAGGAATTGAGCAATCGTCTGGGATATCCCATGAATTATGGCGGGACTCAACCCATCTTTGCTGAAATGGCCGAGTTGATGCCGGTCTGGGCCGGAATCAAAAATAGCCATAGATGGCCTAATAAGAAGATCAATGCTTCGATTTCCGGGAAATTTGTGCCCTTTGCCACCGAGATCAGTATTCCAGGAGAAGGCAAATATACCTTGCTGGTGGGCAAGACCCTGGCCCATTCCGGTTCTTATACTACTCATGCTCAGGGGCCGCAAACGATCATGCCGGGCGCGGCTCTAAAAATCAATCCGGCCGATGCCCAAGCGTTAGAGGTGGCGGAAGGCGAGCCGGTCAGGATCATTTCGACTCAGGGCGAGATTACCGTGCCCAGCGCCCTGACTGAAGAGTTGCCTCCAGGGGTGGTGTTTTTGGCGGATCACTTCGGTGACTCGCCGGCCAATCTCCTGACTTCCAATTCTAACCTTTGCCGCGTACAGCTTCAGAAGGGTTAAAACGATGAATCTGCCGGTGCTCATTGGCTTGATGGTCGTCAAAATTACCCTGGTCCTGGTGATTTTTCTCACTACCATAGCCTATGTGGTATTGATGGAGCGCAAGGTTCTGGGTTTTATTCAATTGCGCTATGGTCCCAACCGGGTGGGACCGTGGGGACTGCTCCAGCCTCTGGCTGACCTGATCAAGCTTTTGTTTAAAGAAGAGTATACCCCGCCTCACGCCAATAAGGGGTTATTTATATTGGCCCCGATAATTGTTGCCATCACGGCTTTCCTGCCTTTTGCGGCCATACCCTTTGCCGACCGCATTCTCCCTGAAAGCCTGACCATTTATGGCTATCAGATAGATCTGACCATAGCCGCTCTCAACCGGGGGGTTATTGCCGATGTCAACATAGGGCTGTTGTATATCTTTGCCATTTCTTCACTGGCGGTCTACGGGGCGGTGATCGGTGGTTGGGCCTCCAATAACAAGTATTCCTTGTTGGGCGGTTTGCGGCTCTCGGCCCAGATGATCAGCTATGAAGTAGCCTTGGGATTGTCAGTGATCGGGGTGCTGATGGTGGCCGGCAGCCTGAGCCTGGTGAATATTGTCGAAGCCCAGGAAAGGATGTGGTTCATCGTCTATCAGCCCCTGGGGTTTATCCTTTATCTGTGCGCCGCCTTCGCGGAATGTGCCCGGACCCCCTTTGACCTGATCGAGTGCGAAAATGAGCTGGTTGCGGGTTACCAGACCGAGTACAGCTCGATGAAATGGGGGCTGTTGATGCTGGGTGAATACGGCCATATGATCATTGCCAGCGCCTTGGCGGTAACCCTGTTTTTGGGCGGCTGGCAAGGTCCGGTTTTGCCCCCCATCGTCTGGTTCTTGCTCAAAACCTTTATATTGATCTTCTGTTTTATCTGGGTGCGCGGTACCTATCCCCGGTTCCGCTTCGATCAGTTGATGTACTTAGGTTGGAAAGTCTTGATCCCCCTGGCGTTACTCAACATCCTCCTGACCGGTGTGGTCATGATGTATGTATAGAGGTAGAACCATGATATATCCTTTAATCAAAGGCTTAATCACCACTTTTAAACATTGCGTCTCCAAGCCGATTACCCTGCAGTATCCGGAGGAGAAGCGCCAGGTTTATCCTAGATTTCGGGGGCATCCAGAACTGCAGGTGGACGAGGAGGGCCGTCTCAAGTGTGTGGCCTGCACCTTATGCATGACGGTGTGCCCTTCCCGGGCGATCACCAAAATTACTCCCGCCGAAGGGCCGAACCACGAAAAGTATCCGGTGGAGTTTGTCATTGATCTGACCCGCTGCATATTTTGCGGCTTCTGCCAGGAAGCCTGCCCCAAGGCAGCCATTGCCTTGAACAACAAATATGAGTTGGCCCAGTATGACAAGCGAGTATTGATCTATGACCTGGAGAAATTAAAGGCTCAGGCTTAGCTTCCTCAAGTTTCGGGGTTAAGGAGTTTAGAGAATGGAAGTGTTATTTTTTATCCTGGCTGCGGTGGCCCTGGTTTCGGGGGTATTGGTAGTTATCCAGGTCAACCCGGTGCGTAGCGCCCTGTACCTGATCCTTAACTTATTTACCGTCGCTGGGATCTATCTGCTGGCCCACGCTGAGTTTATTGCCGCAATCCAGGTGATCGTCTACGCCGGGGCGATCATGGTGCTGTTCCTGTTCGTGATCATGCTGCTCAATATCCGGCACCCAGAGGAAGGCGGGGAAAAACAGCATTTGGCCCAAAAGATCAGTGGCGCGGCCTTGGCCGGGGCTACGGCGTTATTGGTGATTTATACCTTTACCCGGATTGAATTGCCCCCTGGCAAAGAAGTGGTGCCGGGGTTTGGCAGCACCGAGTCGGTGGCCAGTTCTCTGTTTACCGACTATCTACTGCCCTTTGAAGTGACCTCGGTATTGTTATTGGTGGCTTTAATCGGGGCGGTGATTCTGGCCCGGACTAAATTAGATTGAGTAAAGGGGGCAGTTCGAGAGGGCCCCCCCAACCCCATAGAAAAACCAGTTTTCTGGAACAGAGGGGAGAATAACAGAAATGGCAGTGCCCTTGATATACTACATTGCTCTCAGCAGCGCCCTGTTCGCCATCGGAGTTATCGGTGTCTTGATCCGGCGCAATGCCATCATCATCTTCATGTGTATTGAAATGATGCTCAATGCCGTTAATGTGTCTTTGGTCGGTTTTGCCGATTACTACCAGGCCGTGGATGGACAGATGTTTGTCTTTTTTGTAATGACGGTGGCCGCCGCCGAGGTGGCAGTCGGCCTGGCCTTGATTGTCGCCATCTTCCGTAATAAAGCCACCGTTTACGTTGATGAACTTAATCTTATGAAGTGGTAAGGAGCAGGCCATGATAGAGTATGTCTGGCTGGTACCTTTAGTGCCGATCCTGGGTTTCCTGTTTAATGGCTTGCTGGGGAAGCGGGTTCCAAAATGGCTTGTTAGTGTGGTCGGCTGCTCAGTGATCGGTATTCCTTTTCTGATAGTTATCATAATGTTCCGGGAATACCTGCAACTCCCGGCCGAGGCCAAGCCGGTTGAAGTAGTAGTTTATAATTGGATCAGCTCCGGCAACTTCGATGCCCTGGCAGCTTTTTTAGTCGATCCGCTGTCCTTGGTGATGATGCTGGTAGTTTCCGGGGTTAGCTTTATCATTCACATCTATTCTGTCGGTTATATGGCTGATGACGAAGGCTACCCCCGCTATTTCTCCTACCTCAACCTGTTTGTTTTTGCCATGTTGATCTTGGTCTCCGCCAACAACTTCCTGCTGATGTTTGTGGGCTGGGAAGGGGTCGGTTTATGCTCTTATCTGCTGATCGGCTACTGGTATGAAAAACAATCGGCCAGCGATGCCGGCAAGAAGGCCTTTGTGGTCAACCGCATCGGCGATTTCGGCTTCCTGTTGGGAATCTTTCTGATTTTCTGGACTTTTGGAACGATCAATTTCGGCGAGGTCTTCTCCCTGGCCAGCACTAATTTTGAAGTGGGCAGTCTGGTGATTACAGCCATTACCTTGCTGTTATTTGTCGGCGCTACCGGCAAATCCGCCCAGCTGCCGCTCTATGTCTGGTTGCCGGACGCCATGGAAGGTCCGACGCCGGTCAGCGCCCTGATCCATGCCGCCACCATGGTAACCGCCGGCGTTTATATGGTGGCCCGCTGCAGTGCCCTTTATGTGCTGGCCCCGTTTTCCCTGACCGTAGTGGCTCTGGTCGGGGCCATTACCGCCATTTACTCTGCTTCTATTGGTATGGCCCAGAATGATATCAAGCGGGTCTTGGCCTACTCCACCGTCAGCCAGTTGGGATATATGTTTCTGGCCTGTGGAGTAGGGGCCTTTGTCGCCGGCATCTTCCATCTCATGACCCATGCCTTCTTTAAGGCCCTGCTCTTTCTGGGTTCCGGCAGCGTCATCCATGCCCTGAGCGGGGAGCAGGATATGCGCAAAATGGGCGACCTCAAAAAGCATTTGCCCGTTACTTACTGGACCTTTATCATGGCCACCCTGGCCATCGCCGGCATCTTCCCCTTTGCCGGGTTTTTCAGCAAGGACGAAATTCTCTATAAATCATTGGTGAACGGGCATATTCTCTATTGGTTGATCGCCGCCTCCGCGGCCTTTATTACCGCTTTTTACATGTTCCGGCTGATCTTTTTGACCTTCCACGGGGAGAGCCGGGTCGACCATGAAGTCTTGCATCATGTCCATGAGTCTCCACCGGTGATGACCCTGCCCCTCATTGCCTTGGCGGTCCTGTCCACCATCGGTGGGTTTGTCGGTATTCCCATCATTGAGGGGGCCAATGTCTTCCATGAGTTCCTGGCCCCGTCCATTGCCCACCTGCCGGGGCCGGAAGTTCACTACCCCATCAGCTTTGAAGTGACCATGATGGTGGTCAGCGTCATCATCGCCCTGTTGGGTATTAACACCGCTTACCGAATGTATATCAAGCGGCCGGAATTGCCTCAGGTGGTCACCGAAAAAGTGCCTTTGGCCTACGATCTGATCTATCACAAGTACTATGTCGATGAGCTCTATGACGCTACCGTGATCAATCCCATCAAAGTCGGCTCTGATTTCCTCTGGAAAGGGGTGGATGAAAAGGTGGTGGACGGCGCCGTTAATGGCAGCGCCGGGCTCGTCGAGTGGCTGAGTTACCATATCCGCAAACTCGAAACCGGCTATGTCCAGAACTATGCTCTGGCCATCCTGATTGGAGTGTTTATCATAGCCGGATACTATCTCGGGCGCTAGGAGAAGGAGCTGACTGATGAATTTCCCGATTTTATCTATCCTGATCTTCTTCCCCATGCTGGGGGTGGTGTTGATCGCCATGCTGAGCCGTGAAAACCAGTGGGTGATCAAATGGACTACCTTGGCAGTGGCGGTGCTCGAGTTTATCTTTTCCCTGCCGCTGTGGTTCCAGTTCAATTCGGAGACCGCGGCCATGCAGTTCGTGGAACGCTATAACTGGTTCCCCAGCTACGGCATCAGTTATTATGTCGGCATTGATGGGATTTCCCTCTTACTGGTGTTGTTGACCACTTTCCTGACTCCCATCTGTGTCATGGCCTGCTGGCAGGATATTCAGGACAAGGTCAAGGAATTCATGATCTGCCTGCTGTTCCTGGCAACCGGGATGATCGGCGTTTTCTGTTCCCTGGATCTCTTCCTCTTCTATATCTTCTGGGAAGTTATGTTGATCCCCATGTATCTGTTGATCGGGGTCTGGGGGGCACCGGCCCGCCGCATCTATGCTGCGGTCAAATTCTTCCTGTTCACCATGTTCGGCAGCCTGCTGATGTTGGTGGCCATCCTGGTGTTGTATTTCTATCACCACCGAGTCACCGGGGTTTATACTTTTGATCTGCTCCAGATCTATGGCCTGCAGATTCCCTTCCACATGCAGTTCTGGATGTTCCTGGCCTTTGCCCTGGCCTTTGCCATCAAGGTGCCGATGTTCCCGTTCCATACCTGGTTGCCCGATGCCCATACTGAAGCCCCTACGGTGGGCAGTGTGATGCTGGCTGCGGTCCTGTTGAAAATGGGGACCTACGGCTTCCTGCGCTTTAATATGCCCTTATTCCCGGAAGCCGCCTGGTACTTTGTGCCGCTGTTCAGTGTGCTGGCCATCATCGGGATCATTTATGGGGCCCTGGTGTGCATGATGCAAGTGGATCTCAAACGGCTGATCGCTTTTTCCTCGGTGAGCCATTTGGGTTTTGTGATGTTGGGGCTGTTTACCTACAATATGACCGGGGTGCAGGGCGGCATCATTCAGATGATCAACCATGGCCTGTCTACCGGGGCCTTGTTCTTGATCGTCGGCATTATCTATGAGCGGCGCCACACCCGGCTGATTGACGAATTCGGCGGCCTCTCCACCCCCATGCCGGTCTATGCCGCGATCTTCATGATTGTGGCCTTATCTTCCATTGGCCTACCCGGGCTCAATGGCTTCGTGGGCGAGTTTCTGATCCTCTTGGGAGCCTTCAAAGTTAACAAGATATATGCCATCTTGGGGGCCTCCGGGGTGATCTTCGCCGCCTGTTACATGTTATGGATGTTCCAGCGAGTGATGTTCGGGGTGGTCACCAATGAGAAAAACCGATACCTTCCAGATCTCTCACTGCGAGAAATCGCCTATCTGGCTCCGCTTATACTGTTTATCGTCTGGATCGGCGTCTACCCCAACACCTTCCTGGATAAGACCAAAGCCTCCACCGAGAATTTTGTGGCCCAGATGGAAAGGGCTAAAGCACCAAAAGTAGCGTTAGTTGATGTGATTAAGGGGGAGATAAGATGACCATCAGCATTCCCAGCATTACCTTAAGCAATATTGGGCCGCTGCTGACCCTAACCGTGGCCGGGCTGCTGCTCCTGTTGGTGGACGCGTTGTCCCCTAAAGGCCGAAAAGCTTATTTTCCCTACCTGGCGCTGCTCGGTGTGGCCATTGCCGCGGCTCAGACCTTGATGCTCTGGAACCGCAGTGGCACTGACTTTGCCCGCATGATCTATGTCGACAATTTTTCCTTTTTTTTCTACTTTATCTTTCTTTTGGGCACCGCCTTAACCATTTTGATCTCCATCAAATACCTGGAAGATTATAATCGCAACCTGGAAGAATATTACACCCTGTTAATCTTTGCCACCGTCGGCATGATGCTTATGGCCGCCGGGGGGCACCTGATCCTGATTTTCCTGGGTCTGGAGATTCTCTCCATTGCCATCTACATTCTGGCCGGGCTCTTCCGGGAGGATGTCAAATCCAATGAAGCGGCGCTGAAATACCTTATCCTGGGGGCCTTCTCCTCGGCTTTTTTACTGTTCGGCATGGCCATGCTCTATGGCGTCACTGGCAGTCTGTTTCTGGATGATTTAGCCCAGGCGATTACAGCCGGGGTCGGCGATAATCCCTTGCTGTTGTTTGGCATGGGGCTGTTGATCGTCGGTTTTGGCTTCAAGGTGTCCTCGGTCCCCTTCCACATGTGGACGCCGGATGTCTACGAAGGGGCACCGACCTCGGTCACCGCCTTTATGTCGGTAGGTACCAAAGCCGCGGCCTTTGCCGCCTTTGTGCGCATCTTCTTTTTGGTCTTCCCGGAAATCAAGATGGAATGGAATATGCTGATGTGGGGCCTGGCCGTGGCCACCATGACCCTGGGAAATGTGGTGGCCATTGCCCAGACCAACATAAAACGCATGTTGGCTTATTCTTCCATCGCCCATGCCGGCTATTTGCTAGTGGCTCTGGTAGCTGCCAACCAGTTGGGGGCGATCAGCTTCCTCTACTATCTGGTGGCTTACACCCTGATGAACCTGGGAGCTTTTGCCATAGTCATCCTGGTGGCCCGTAAGAAAGATAATTACCTTAATATCTATGATTATTGCGGCCTGGGGTTTCAGCATCCGGCCCTGGCTGCGGCCATGAGCGTCTTTATGTTTGCCCTGGCCGGCATTCCGCCCACGGCCGGCTTCGTTGGCAAATTTTATGTCTTTTCCGCCGCAGTGGATGCCGGCTATATCTGGCTGGCGATCATCGGCGTAATGAACAGCCTGGTTTCAGTATTTTACTATTTACGGATCACCGTGCTGATGTATATGCGCCCGGCCGAGGCTGATTTGGGTCCGGTCACCCTGACGCCGGCCATATCTTCGGCGGTGCTGGTGACCGCGGCCGGGGTGTTGGCGATCGGCATCTACCCCGGACCTCTTTATCAACTGGCCCTGAACAGCGTCAAGATCTTTGTTGGTCTCTAACTGAGCAGGACAATAACGAGCTGAGGAGAGATTGACTGACCTCATGCTCCTCTCCGGAGTGATAAGCAAGGCCCTGGTGGATAGCCTCCAGGGCCTTTTTTCTGCCTTAAAATATTAAACCTAGGGTAGGGGAGGAAGTCAGGCAGATCTGCTTGACAAAAAAACTTACTGGGGCTTAGATAGTAGCAGAGGACAATCCTGATTTAGGAGGGAGAGGCCAATGGCGGCAGAAAACGAGCAAAGGGTGGAACGGGAACTCCCGGTCTGGCTTCTGAAAGAAGACTACTGGGCCATTTATTTGGCCTTAGGCCTCATATTTATCGCCCTGTTGTTCTATTGGGGCGGGGCCACTATCAAGCTGGCCGCGGTAGCACCGCCGGGTAAGTGGACCTCGCTGATGGAATTGGGTAAACACTTCGCCGCGCAGTGGCCCTGGTATACCATCAACTTTATTCTCTGGCTGGCCATTTTCACCATGAGCTGCGGCATCATGAAGGTGGACATCATCGATTTCGTTAAAGGCTTCACTCTGCTTTATATCATGTGTCTGATCATCTTTGTGGTCTCCAGCTCAAAGTTTTTCAAAGACAACAATCTGGAGTCGCCGCTGGTGGCCCTGGCCGTGGGGCTGATTTTTGGCAACCTGGGTCTATACCCGCGCTGGATGGAAGCCGCCTTCCGGGTGGAATATTACATCAAGACCGGCATCATCCTGTTGGGAGCCACCTTGCCCTTCACCCTGATTATTTACTCAGGCGGTATCGCTATCTTACAGGCTACCATGGTGGCGGTGACCACCTTCCTGACCGTCTATCTGGCTGCCACCCGACTGTTCAAACTGGAACCCCATTTCGGGGCCTGTCTGGGGGCGGGAGCCTCGGTCTGCGGGGTCTCGGCCACCATTGCCGTAGGCGGCGCGGTGCGGGCCCATAAGGATTACATGTCGGTGGGCATTTCCCTGGTGGCCTTATGGGCCTTGGTGATGATTTACATCCTGCCCATTCTTTGCCGGGCCTTGGAACTGCACCCCGGGGTGGCCGGGGCCTGGATCGGCACTTCGGAGTTTGCTGATGCCGCCGGTTTTGCCGCCGCGGTGGCCATCGGCCACGAAGCCGCCATCCGCTCCTTCACTATGATGAAGGTCATCGGCCGCGACATCTTTATCGGCATCTGGTCCCTGATGCTGGCCATTATCTCCGTGGTTTTCTGGGAGAAGCAAGAAGTTGGCGCCGCCCATGTTGGGGTCGGGGAAATCTGGCGGCGCTTCCCTAAATTTGTCATTGGTTTTTTCCTGGCCTCCTTGATCATGTTTGTTGTCGGCCTCTCCTATGGCCCCGAACTCTATTCCGAATCCATCAAGCCTATGGTAGTGTCGCCCATCAAAACCCTGCGAACCTGGACCTTTCTGTTCTGCTTTCTAAGCATCGGCTACACCACCCGCTTTAAAGAACTGACCCAGTTCGGCTGGTCGCCGTTGTGGGCCTTTACCATCGGAGTCGCCATCAACGTCCCTCTGGGCTATTTCCTGTCCGCGGTGGTCTTCAAGGGCTACTGGATGCGGGTCATGGAGTATATGTATTAACCGGCCTCAATATAGGAGAGTTTCATGCAAGAAGCCGAACTGCGCAAGTGGCACCGCACCATGGGGATCATTCTGGCCCTGTTGATCATCCTCCAGGCCGGCAGTGGTCTATGGCTCAGTTTTGAAGGACTGCTTTTCCCCACCGGGATTGAAATGCATTTATTGATGGCATCACTCCACCATGGCGGCGGCACTCTGGGGAACTGGTATCGAGTCCTGTTGGGATTGGGACTGGTGGGCATGGCTGGCTCGGGCACCGCCATCTTTTTCAAAATCCGCGCCCGCACCCGAACTTAACTTTGACCCCCCAAATATTAGAGCCTTGTGGTGACTTGGCGCGAACTTTCCCCCCAGCCGCCATTGACCGGATTAGTCCCCGGCGGCTGCTGCCATAAGGAAAGATAGGCGGTATCTACTCAATCTTCGGGCTGATTGGCTAGTTCGGGTAATTCAGCTTCTAATTCTTCGGAGATAGAATGCTCTTCGGGTAGGTTGGGCGAGCGGACCGCACGGTGGTAGAGTTCGGCTAATAATTTCTGATATTCCAGGTATTCATCGGTTTCCATCAGCACTCTCCTTAGCATATCTTGCTATTACTAGACCCACTTTTGCAGACGCTTCTAAAGCTGCCAGTGGCTCTAACGATGGTTAGTGCTTAAATTGGTAAGTAGCTAAAAAGTGGACTCCTTTTTGATCATAAAGGCACCGTCATCCTGTTTCTGAGGATTACGATCCCAAGTTTTCCAGGAATATCCGCCTGGTCCTATCCGGATGCGTTCGATATTGCCGTCACTGCGTTTCTCCTCTGCTACAACCCCGGAGCAGGCTGCAGTGATAAACACCAGCAAGATCAGTCCCGGCCAGAATGGATTACACTTTTTAAACATTATTTTAACTCCTTGATTGAAAGGGGCAAGAAAAAATTTTGAGACCGGGGTAAAAAAGATATGTTCTCCTTATAGCCACTGGTTCACCTTTACAGATCATCCGGCCCGACGATGCGCCCGGCCACCGCCGAAGCCGCGGTCACCGCCGGGTTGGCCAGATAGACCTGGGATTCGGGATGCCCCATACGGCCGACAAAATTGCGGTTGGTGGTGGCGATGGCAGTCTCCCCGGCTGCCAGGATGCCCATGTGTCCGCCCAGGCACGGCCCGCAGGTGGGGGGGCTGATAATCGCCCCGGCCTCTAAAAAGATATCAAACAGGCCTTCCTTGAGGGCCTGGAGGTAGATCCAGGGGGTGGCCGGGATGATGATCAGGCGGACTCCGGAAGCGGCCCGATGGCCGTTGAGCACTTGGGCCGCCAGCCGCAAATCCTCCAGGCGGCCGTTGGTGCAGGAGCCGATAACCGCCTGGTCGATGGGCACCTGGCCCACCTGCGACAGCGGCCGGGTATTTTCCGGCAGATGCGGAAAGGCCACCTGGGGTTCCAGGCTGCTGACCTCATACTCCCGGACCCAGGCATAGTTGGCGCCCGGGTCGCTGGCATAAAAGACAGAAGGCCGCAAGGCCCGGTCGCTAACATATTGGCGGGTAACCTCATCCGGGGCGATGATGCCGTTTTTGGCCCCGGCTTCGATGGCCATGTTGCACATGGTCAGCCGGGCGCTCATCGGCAGGGTGTCGATGGTGTCGCCGGTAAACTCCATGGCCCGGTACAAGGCGCCGTCTACCCCGATGTCGCCGATAGTGTGCAAAATCAGATCCTTGCCCCCGACCCAGCGGGGCAACTGGCCGGTATAGATAAACAGCATGGTCTCCGGGACTTTGAACCAACAGTCGCCGGTGATCATGGTGGCGGCCAGGTCGGTCGAGCCGATGCCGGTGGCAAAAGCCCCCAGGCCGCCATAGGTACAGGTATGGCTGTCAGCACCGATGACCAGGTCTCCAGGGACCACGATGCCTTTCTCCGGGAGCAGGGCGTGCTCGATGCCCATGTCGCCGCCTTCGTAAAAATGGACCAGGTGCTGCTCCTGGGCAAACTGGCGCACAATCTGACATTGGGTGGCAGAGGCGATATCTTTATGAGGGGCAAAGTGATCCGAGACCAACACCACCCGCTCCGGGTCAAAGACTTTCCGGGCCCCGGCCTGGCGAAAGGCCTTGATGCCGATGGGGGCGGTAATATCGTTGCCCAGGGCGATGTCCACCCGGGCCTGGATTAGTTGTCCGGGTGTAACATATTCCAGATCAGCGTGAGCCGCCAGGATCTTTTCGGTAATGGTCATGGGAGGGGTCATAGTTTGTTCTCAGCCAATCCGAATTATTCAGGGGTAGAAGCCGGAATATTGGCTTTTGCCTCGTATCCGGCCTCTACCCTGAACTTAATTGAGCCGGCCGCTTTATTCAGATTCCGGCCGGGCAGCCATATTTTTCAAGTAAAACAAACGATTCAGGCCATTGATGAATGCCCGCGCACTGGCGGTGACCACATCCGGGTCCACCCCGTGGCCGGTAACGGTGGTGCCGTCTTCTTCCAGCCGCACGGTAATTTCCCCCAACGCGTCGGTGCCGCCGGTGATCGAGTTTACCGAAAACTTGAGGAGCCGGCATTTGGATTTAGTGATATGGGTGATGGCCTTGAAGGTGGCATCGATCGGCCCATCGCCGAAGGCCGAGTAACGCTGGATTTCGCCATCCACTTCCATTTTCACCGTGGCCGAGGGTTTGGCCATGGTGCCGGTGAGCACCACCAGTTCCTGGAGTTTGTAGTGATCCGGCACCGACTTGCGCAAAACCTCGATTTCCACCAGGCTTTCCAGATCTTCATCGAAGACGGTTTTCTTGCGATCGGCCAGATCCTTGAAACGGGCAAAGACCTGGGCCAACAGTTCGTCGGACAGATTATAGCCCATTTCCACCAGCTTTTCTTTCAGGGCATGGCGGCCCGAGAGTTTGCCCAGGGGCAGGGTGCTCTTTTTGATGCCGATAGAAGTAGGCGTCATGATCTCAAAGGTGCTGGCTTCCTTCAACACCGCGTCCTGGTGGATGCCCGACTCATGGGCAAAGGCATTGGCCCCGACAATCGCCTTGTTGGGCTGGACGATCATGCCGGTCAACTTGCTGACCAGCCGACTGGTGGGATAAATGTGCTGGGTGGCGATATCGGTATAGTAATCAAAGAGATCCTTACGCGTCGCCAGGGCCATGACCACTTCTTCCAGGGAGGTGTTGCCGGCCCGTTCGCCGATGCCATTGATGGTGCACTCCACCTGCCGGGCGCCGTTCATGATCGCCGCCAGCGAGTTGGCCACCGCCAACCCCAGGTCATTGTGGCAGTGGACGCTGAGCACGGCCCGGTCAATATTGGGGATGTTTTTCATCAAGTATTTGATTTTAGCTCCGAATTCGCCAGGAATGGCATAGCCCACGGTATCCGGAAAATTGACTGTGGTGGCGCCGGCGTCGATCACCGCGCTGAAGACCTGGGCCACATAGGCCAGATCGCTGCGGGCCGCGTCCATGGCGGAAAATTCCACATTGGAGGTATAGCGCTTGGCATAGCGGACCGCGGCGACCGCCGCCTCCAACACCTCTTCCCGGCTCTTGCGCATCTGGTATTTGAGATGAATATCGGAGGTGGAGATAAAAGTATGAATCCGGGGATTTTCGGCGTCCTTGACCGCCTCCCAGGCCGCGTCCAGATCATCGACCATGGCCCGCGCCAAAGCCGCGATCTGCGGACCCTTGATTTCCCGGGACACCGTACGGACCGCCTCCAGATCACCGCGGGAGGCAATGGGGAACCCGGCTTCGATGACATCTACCTGGAGCAAGGCCAGTTGCCCGGCGATCTGAAGTTTTTCGTCAATATTGAGGCTGGCGCCGGGGGATTGCTCCCCGTCGCGCAGGGTTGTATCGAATATGATAATTTTATCAGCCATGTATATGCTCCTTAAACCCAATCCTTGGTAGACGGTAAGTTTCCCATGCTTGGGTCGGGGGAGGGAGAGTTAATTCCAGGCCTCGGATAAATATGTCTGCATATCCTAACTCTGACTGTGCTGAGCCTCCTAAGTTTCCGAGGTCTTGACTTCCAGGGCCTCTGCTTCGTCTGGTTTTTGAGTGCTCCGCCTCTCCAGGAGGAGCAGGGTGCAGATCGGCCCCGAGATCACATAGCCGGTCATCAGCAAGAAGCCCATTAAGACCGGCTCGGTAGCAACCACGATAAAAATAAGAATCGTTGCCACCAACATATTAAAGGATTTGCGTTTAAACAGTTCAAATTTTTTAAAACTATAATATTTAATATTGCTAACCATCAGAAAGGAAAGAACATAAATCATTATCAGGATGGGAATATGCCGACTGGGGGCCCATTCCCCGATATGGTAATAGAAGAGGATAGTAGTGGCCACCAGGGTCGCCGCCGCTGGGATCGGCAGTCCGTTAAAATAGCGGGGATCAATGCTGCCGATCTGAACATTGAAACGGGCCAAGCGCAAGGCTCCACACACGACAAACAGAAAAGCCGCTACCCAGCCGAAACGCCCATAGGGTTGCAAGGCCCAGAGATAGACCAGCAGACCGGGGGCCACTCCAAAGGCGACCAAGTCGGCAAGCGAATCGTATTGCACGCCAAAATTAGAGGAGCTGTGGGTTATGCGGGCCACCCGGCCGTCTAGGCCGTCCAGGATCAGCGATACCAAGATGGCCAGCGCCGCGGCTTCAAAGCGGCCATTGATGGCGGCAATGATTGAATAGAAGCCGCTAAACAGGCTGGTCGTAGTGAGCAGGTTGGGGAGTATGTAGATTCCCCGAAATTTTTTGTTGTCCTTAGTTTTTTTACGCCGCTTTTTCATGACAGCCTCCCCAAAATACTGCTCCCCGCTTTGACCCGATCGCCGATCTTAACGTTGATTGTCCAATCTTCAGGTAAATAGAGATCCACCCGGGACCCGAAGCAAATCAGCCCCACCCGCTCGCCTTTCTGCAATTGCTCCTGCTCTTTTACATAAGTGATGATGCGGCGGGCCAGCATGCCGGCGATCTGGACCATGACCACGTCTTGCCCTGTATCGGTCTTAAGCCAGAGGCTCTGTTGCTCGTTGACCTGGGAAGACTCCGGCCGGTTGGCCGCGACAAACTGTCCGGGGCGATAGGCCAGGCCCGCCAGCCGGCCGGCGACCGGAGCCCGATTGACATGAACGTCGAACAGATTCATGAAAATACTGAGCCTTTGCGTCGGTTGGTGCAGAAATTGTTCTTCCTGGGCTTTACCCAGAAAAATTATCCGCCCGTCTGCCGGGGAAACAATGCCTGCGACGTCGTTGGTAATGGGGCGTTCCGGGTCTCGGAAAAAGTAGGTAAAAAAGCCCATCATCCCCACCCCCAGCAAACTTAACAGCCGGCTCCCGCTCCAGAGGCCCAACAACAGAACCACGGCCCCGCTGCCAATAAACAGTAAGCCCGGATGAGCAATCGGGCCAGAACGTGTTTTCATGGTCAATTCAAGATTTCTTCAGCCAGCCCATCATAGCTCGCAGTTTCTTGCCGACCTCCTCGATGGGATGTTCGGCTTCCTGTTTCCTTAAGGCATTGAACTGCGGCCGCCGCGCCTGGTTTTCTAAAATCCATTCCCGGGCAAAGGAGCCATTCTGCACCTCTGATAGGATGCGGCGCATTTCCTGCCGGGTCTGTTCGGTAATGATGCGCTTACCGCGGGTATAATCACCAAATTCCGCGGTGTCGGAGACCGAGTAGCGCATATAACTGATGCCGCCCTGGTAAAACAGGTCAACGATCAGCTTCAATTCATGCAAGCACTCAAAATAGGCAATCTCCGGTTGATAACCGGCCGCCACCAGGGTATCAAAACCGGCCTTGACCAACTCCGACACCCCCCCACAAAGGACGGCCTGTTCCCCGAACAGATCGGTTTCGGTCTCCTCCTTGAAGGTAGTTTCAATTACCCCGGCCCGGGTGGCGCCGATGCCTTTGGCATAGGCCAGGGCGGTCCGCAGGGCCTGGCCGGATGCATCCTGATGAATGGCGACCAGGGAGGGCACCCCAGCCCCCTTTTCGTATTCGCTCCGCACCAGGTGCCCCGGGCCTTTGGGGGCGATCATTACCACATCGACCTGGGGATCAGGCAAGATCTGGCCGAAATGGATGTTGAAGCCGTGCGAAAACAATAGAGTTTTCCCCGGACCCATCTGCGGCCGCAGGTCTTGTTCATAAAGCTGGGCCTGAACATGGTCCTGGGTCAGAATCTGGACTACCTGGGCCTGCTGGGCGGCTGCGGCGGCGGCCACCGGTGCAAAGCCGTATTGCACCGCCAGGTCATAATTCGGGGTCCCAGGCATTTCGGAGACCAGCACCTCCAAACCGCTGTCCCGCAGGTTGAGGGCCTGGGCATGCCCCTGGGAGCCGAAGCCGATGATAGCTATTTTCTTGCCTTGGAGAACCTTCAGATCCGCATCTTGGTCATAATAGATCTTCATTATCAATCCTTTCCAGTCCAGAATTACTGCGCCGTCGAACGCCTCTGGGACCACCAGAGCCCAATACTGACGGGGTAGCGGTTGCTCAGCGTTTTTTGCTGCGCTGGATCGCCAGAGTTCCGGTCCGGACCACCTCTTGGATGCCAATGGTCTTTAAAAGATCCAGTACTGCTCCGATCTTTTCATTATTGCCGGTAATTTCCAGAGTGAAGGAGTTGGGACTGACATCCACCACCCGGCATCTAAAGATGTCGGCAATCCGCAATACTTCCGCCCGGGACCGGTCCTCGGCTTTGACTTTAACCAGGGCCATTTCCCGTTCCACATGCTCGGCTCTGGTCAGGTCCACCACCCGAATAACGTTGATCAATTTCCGGAGCTGTTTGATAATCTGCTCGATGATCTGTTCATTGCCGCTAGTCACCAAGGTAATCCGCGAGACGTCTGGTTCAATGGTTTCAGCCACACACAGACTTTCGATATTGAAGCCCCGGCCGCTGAACAGGCCGGTGACCCGCGAGAGCACTCCAGGTTCGTTATCCACCCACACCGAGATCGTATGCCGCATGATTCGCTCCTCTTAAACCAGTATCATTTTGTGCGTTGGTGCCCCGGCAGGGACCATGGGAGTGACACACTCTTCGGGGGCTACCCGGAAATCAATCAGCACCGGCTTACGGGTATTGATCGCCTCCAGGATCACCGGCTCCACTTCCTCCGGTCTTTCCGCCCGCAAACCCAGGCCGCCATAAGCCTCGGCCAATTTGACAAAATCAGGAGCAATCTGCAAGGATGTCTGACTGTAAACTCCCTTATAGAAAAGCTGTTGCCATTGGCGGACCATGCCTAAATATTGATTATTGAGGATAGCCACTTTCACCGGCAGGTCATATTCCACGGCGGTGGCCATTTCCTGGATGTTCATCTGGATGCTGCCATCTCCGGCAATGTCGATGACCAGATCATTGGGGCAGGCCACCTGGGCCCCTAGCGCGGCGGGAAAACCGTAACCCATGCAACCCAGGCCACCAGAGCTCATCCACCGGTTGGGGTGCTTCATGGGATAAAACTGGGCGGCCCACATCTGATTCTGTCCCACTTCAGTGGTGATAATCGCCTCGCCTCTGGTCAATTCATAGAGCTTTTGCACCACAAACTGAGGCTTGAGTTCGCCGCTGTTGCGGTCATAACTCAGGGGGTGGTCCCGTTTCCAGGCCGCGACCTGATCTAACCAGAGCTGATGCGCCTCGGTCCAGTCTCGGGGTTCCAATTCGGCGATCATTTGGTTAAGCTGGGTCAATGCATCTTTGCAGTCGCCGACGATGGGAATGTCCACTACCACGTTTTTACTGATGGAAGTAGGGTCAATATCAATATGAATGATCTTCGCTTCCGGGGCAAATTCTTCAATTTTACCCGTAACCCGGTCATCAAATCGGGCCCCGATGGCAATCAGCACATCACAGTGGTGAATGGCCATATTGGCATAATAAGTGCCATGCATGCCCAGCATCCCCAGCCACAGGTCATGCGGGGCAGGAAATCCGCCCAATCCCATCAAGGTGTTGGTCACCGGGATGCGCAAGGTTTCTGCCAATCGGGTCAATTCCTCCGCGGCCCCGGAAGAAATCACCCCACCCCCCGCATAGATTACCGGCCGCTGGGCCTTGAGGATAAGATCTAAAGCCCGCTTGACCTGCCGCGGATTAGCATGGTAAGTCGGATTATAACTCTTGATCTTGACAGCCTCGGGAAACTTGGGGGTAGCCCGGCCGGCCAAGACATCCTTGGGCAGGTCGACCAGCACCGGCCCGGGGCGGCCAGAACGGGCGATATGAAAAGCTTCGTGTACCACCCGGGCCATGTCGTTTACCGATTTGATTAGATAGTTATGCTTGGTACAGGGACGGGTAATACCTACAATATCTACTTCCTGGAAGGCGTCATTGCCGATCAGGGCAGTCGGCACCTGGCCGGTGAAGATTACCACCGGAATCGAGTCCATATAAGCAGAGGCGATGCCGGATACAGTGTTGGTGGCGCCCGGACCAGAGGTCACTAAACAGACCCCGACCTTGGCCGCGGCCCGCGCATAACCATCGGCAGCATGGATGGCCCCTTGTTCATGGCGGACCAGATAATGCTTGATGGTGGGACAGCGACTCAATTCGTCATAGAGGTCGATTACTGCTCCTCCCGGGAAGCCAAAGACATGCTTAACTCCCTCTCGTTCTAAAGCTTTGAGGAGAATCTGAGCGCCTGTCATAGTCATGATGTTCTTTCCTTTGCTCTATATTTTGCCAGGAGTTGCTCGATGCGGTCCCGGCCAGCCAATTTGAGTTTTTGAATCCTTTTACGGTTGATGCTTTCCTCGGGGGTCAGATAAAACCGTCGGTTAAGGTCTTCTAATTGCCGTTCAAATTCCCGGTGTTCCCAGACCAGATGTTTTAATTCGGGATCTTGATCAATCCATCGAGCAATTAGCTCTTCATCCCTTTTTTCCATAAATCTCCCTCTGCACGCATCTATCCTAAATCTATCAGATTATGAAATGCTATTTTATTTTCCCAAGTTTGTCAACCGGTGGGTTTAGGTCCCTAAAATTTTCAGGCCCCAGCGGTTGATCAAGCCCCGGCCAGGGACAAATCCTCAAGGCGGACCCCCGCCGGACCATAATAAGTTTCCCGCTGGACCCATTCTTGGGATAAGGTAGCCTGACGAAAGGCCTCGTCCAGCCGGCCGCTAACCGAGCCCCCTTTAATCGGAGTTGCCCGGCCATGGTCAATGACATAGCCGGTGCGGATTTCTCCGGAGACGGCTCCGGTGACGGGGTTGGGTTCAAAGGTGGAGAACCTTAATAAATGCAAAATCTTATCTGACCCAAGCATAGCGGCCAGAGGGGTAGTGCCAGGCTTTACCCTGAGGTTGGCCAGATTGCCGGTGGGGGTAAGCTTCAGATAATCGGCATAGCGTTTATCAGCCAGCACCTGTCGAAAGACATTGTTTTCTATAAAAGTCAGCGGTTGGAGGGCCAGCCCTTGGGTATCAAAGGGACGGCTGGCCAGGCCGCCGGGGAGCCAGGGGTCGCTGCTTAGGGTCAGCTGATCGCTCTGCGGTTCGGCGATAACCGGTTCGCCCGGTTTAAGGCGGGACCAACCCTGAAAATGGGCTGCCCCCCCGGCTTGGGCGCTAAAATAGTTAAACAGCGTATCCAGGGCCTCTTCTCCGAACACCACCGGATAGCGCCCGCTTGGAGGCAAAGCGGCCTGTAAGCTTTCCCGGGCATATTTCCCGTAGCGGCCAGCCATGTCGATCAGGTTCAGATCCGAATAAAATCGGGCCCGACGATAGCCCAGGCTTTCGGCTTCCTCGGCTCCTGCCTGGGCCAGTAAGGCAAATTGAACAAAAAGCTCGGTTTCCTGATATTCCCCTTTGAGGCCCAGGTGGTTAATCAGGCTGATCTGGCGGCACTCGGCAAACACCTCCGCCGAAGCCAGGCTGATGTGGTCTTGAGCCGCCTGGGCCTGATTCAGGTCGGCCCGCACCTGCCACAGCACCTCCCGGGGCTGGTGGAACCAGGTCTCATCTACCATTTTCAGGTCCTGATACTGTTGCTCCGGGCCGGGAAGGGTAAAGGGCGGGTTGGCCACCCACTGCGCCCGGGCCTGGGCCTGGGCCAGATCGGCACTCAGATCATCGCCCGGACAGGCGACCCAGCCGGATTCCCCTAAAACCGGCTGCCCGTCCTTTTCCCGGGCTAAATAAATCTGCACGTGTACGGTGTCGGTTTCCACCCGGCGCAGGGACTCGACCTCGTCAAAAATCAGATAAAGCTGGTCGCTGTTCTGTCTGACCCGCCGCAATTCCCAGCCATAAAGGTTAGCCTCCTGCAGCAGGCCGGTCAAATTATCGATCAGCTCCGAGTTTTCCGGGCACGGTTCCATCTTGTTCTCCTGGTTGCTCCTGGGAAGGTTGGAAATCACCTCAACTCAGGGCGGCAATGGCCGCGCCCCGCAGGCGGGCCCGCATGGCCACACTTTGGGAGAGGAGCTGCTCCGGCGGGTTCTTCTCGGCCACATAAATAGCTGTTTGCCGCCCTTTAAGACCATCTGCGATGGCCGTAGTCCATTCCGAGGGAAGTCCCAGTTTGGTCAGATCCGCCGGCAGCCCTTGCCGGGCCATTTCCACCACTGCGGCCTCGCCCTGTAGCCTACATAAAGCAGTGATCAGGGCTACCGGCCAGGCCGTGTCAGCGATGATAATGATTTCCGCATTGCTGACGGCATAACGGTTGCCATTGAAGGAAACCGCCAGGCCGCCCCCGGCCCGGACGGCCTGGAAGGCCTGGACGTCGGTAATGCTGTCCCCGATGTAGATGGCGGCTGCCATCGGCAGTCCGGTCTGAGTCAGACTTGCTGCCAAAGCTCGGGCTTTCTCGCTTCCCCCGATCGGATTGACTTCCTGATAGATAGCGCCGATTGCCATCTGAGGGATAAGCTCCCAGAAAATTTGATCCAAACGGGCGATGGTCATCCGGGTCGGTCCCTCCAGGAGATCATGGTCCTGAACTCCGGTGGGCAGCCGGATTTCCGGCAACGCGGCAATCTCACCGGTTAATTGCTGCAGATAGCCGGCTTCCCGAGTCGAGAGGGAATAGCGGTCCAGATCCAGTGGGGTGGCAAAAATATGGGCCTGGTCAAATCCAAGCTGGAGTCCCACCGCCAGTGCAAACTGGCGGTAACTGGTGCTGATTTCAAAAATCGGCAACTCCAGGTGGTGCAGGAAGCGATAAGCCTCCTCGGCTCCCGGCACCAGTACCATGGTTTTTAAAGAATAATCCAAAATCTGTTGGTTGGTTAAACCATAGGCCTTAAGGAAGGGCAGAATCAGTTTCAGGGTGTTGCCCGCCTTATAGCCCGGCTTTTTGATGACATCGGCCAGATAATCATCATAGCGGCTGATCTGGGTGAAGAACCGGTCTCCGTGCGGGGGCATGAAATCCCGGCACAATTCAAAGGCATTGTCATTGAGACAGAGGGGTCCTTCGCAATCAGTGTTTAACTGGATGGCATGCATCATTGGTATAAACGGCCGGCCAGGTAGACCTCCACCTGATCAGTAATACAGATGCCTTGTGGCCTTAACTTCCCCTGGGCCAGGACTCCCTGCGGAGTCAGCACCAGCCGACCCTCGGCCAGATTCTTCAAAGTCAATAGGATCAGCGGGAATTCCCGCTTCAGTTCTTCGGCCCGGAGCCGGGCAAATAGCGGCTCCGCCTCTCCCTCCCGGTGAACAATTTCTTTCAGACTTTGCAGTTGCCGTTTTTTACGAAACTGCTGCCACAAAGGAGCAAATTCCGGGCCGGTAAGGTCAAAATGACAATAAGTGACCGGCGGCCCGCGATCCAATTCCGGAGTGGCCAAATGCATCATAGCCCCGGCTTCCCGAGCCTCATGGGCGATAAGCTCCCACATCACCTGCTGCCAGGTGCCGGTGGGACCGCCGGGAACGGCGGGGTGCAGATTGAGGCATAAAAAGGTCGAACATAATTTAGGGCTTAGGACCAGCATGTAGCCGGCCAGGACCACTATCTGAGCCTGGTAGCCCTGCACCCGCTCGATGACCGCCTGGTCAAAGGCAGCGCGGCCTTTGTTGACCTCCGGGGCCCGGGTGCGGATTTTTTCTCGCAGACTCCGGGAGGAATAGGTGACCAGCGGCAGGTGCCGCGCCGCGACCGCGGCCTGAAACCGATCGGAAGCCGGGGTTTCCCCGGGTTCCCGGTCACAAAAGACATAAGCGATCTGCCCGGGAATGAATCCGGAGGCTATCCGGTCATGGGCGGCTGCCAATAAATCAATGGCGACCTGATCCCGGCCACTGGAAAACCAGCCAAAGGACAACATTATTTTCTCAGGGCTGCTAATTGCTGATGCAGGAAGGCCGAGCCGGAATAGCTGGCCCGTCCGGGGCCGGCCAGACTGGCCGCCGCCGCTCGGTTGGCCAGGCTCAGGGCGGCCTTGGGTTCCAGACCGGCCAACCGACCTGCCAGCCAACCGGCGGCAAAAACATCCCCTGCTCCCAAGGTATCTACTACAGTGGCCGTGCTTTCAGCCGGGGCTTCGATGATCCCCGTCGGAGAGATCAGCCGCGCCCCCCGGGGCCCCAATTTAATGATCACGGTCTTTGGGGCCCAGTCCGGCCAGCTAAACGGGTCGCCGCCAATCTGGCGCCATTCCGGTTCGGTGACCAGCAGCGTCTCGGTCCTGGCCAAGAGCGGCGCCAGCGCCAACCGTCCCCGCCGGGTGTAAAGCTCGCCTGGGTCTAAACTGGTATGGGGGCCGTCCTTCAGACGGTTGGCCAAGTCAATCTGCACTTTTAAGGGCTGTTCGCCCACAAAGGAAGTTAAGTGCAGAAACTGACTCTTTTTAATTAAGCTTAGCGGCAGATCAGCCGGTTGCAAAAGATCGTTAGTATTGGGAGCGACCAGGATAGTCCGTTCTCCGCTTTGGTCTACCAGGATATAAGCCCGGCCGCTGGTTCCCTGGCGTATTACCTGGCAATCTACTCCGGCCAGGCTGTCGAACAGGAAATCCCCGTCGTCATCTTCTCCTATCCGGCCTGCCAGGGCTACGGGCAGGCCCCAGCGGGCCAGGGCGCAGGCTGTATTGGCCGCTTGCCCGCCGCCGCTGCGTCCGGTGATCAAGGCTTCCTTGGCCAACCAGGCCTGCAATTCGTCTTCCTGAATTGGGGTCAGGGCATATTCTCCACCGGCTTGCAGTTCCGGGACTACTTGCGTAAAGGGCTGCAGGTTCTCGACCCGATAAAGCCGATCGACATTTATGGCCCCCAGACAGACCACCGCGGCCTTCATATTGGTAGCCTAACAAGAATCGCCCCCGGGGTCAATTGATTTTCCGTGTCTTGCAAGGCAGCGGCAAGACATAAAAAAGCTGCCAGGCGCCGCCCTAATTAGCTGGGGTTGCTGGTCTGATCAGACCGCCAGCGGCGATCGCCCCCCGGTTAGCAAGGCATGAGTATATATCTATTGTAAGAGGAAAAAGGCAAAACCGCCATAAAGCACCCATGATGGTATTTTTAAGGTTGAATCTCTCGTTTTGAGAGAAAAGCCATAATCTGGGATTATTCATTGTCAAAATGAGAGGAAACTTGTTGATTTGGTTCAAACCTGGCAACCCTTTATTCCGCCGGAGCAGGCAGGATCGTCTATAAGATATTGGTTTTAAACGAATATATGTACTACTTAGCAAAAGCTTCTGCCTGCCAAGCGATCTTTTGGCTTTTTGACCTTAGTTATCAAACCAGTAGTATGGCAATTACCAGGGCGGGATAGAACATTACCATTGGTTAATTAATTACCAGAAAGTAAAAATATGCAATTTAGCTCTGAAAAAGACTTGAAAAATCGCCTTATCTCTGCTAATGGTATAAACTTAATCAGATAGGGGAGTTAACTATAAAGGAGAATCATTATGGGGCTTTTGTTGATCTGCCCGCAATGTCAGGCCAAAGTAGGGATACACTTGCAAACCTGCCCTCAATGTGGGGCTAATCTGAAAAATCTTCCTCCAGAGCAGCGCCGTTATTTTCTGGGGCAGGTGGAGGAGGTCACGGCGGCAGCCCCAGAAGAAAAGGAGAGCCCCGAGGTACAGCCAGCAGTGGAGTTAGCTGCAGAGCCAGCCGAAGCGGAACCCTCGGCTCTGGAGACCCCGCCGGAGGCCCCTTCGGTGGAAGAAAGCAAAGCCCCGAAGGCGGAAGCCAAAAAGAAGACCGAGGCCAAGGAAGCAGCAGAAAAAACCGAAAAAGAGCCGAAAAAAAAGAAGCGCCCCCGAAAGAAGAAAAAAACTGCCAACGATACTGAATAGGCCGATGAGTTACAGAAGGACAAGGGAAACTTTTGCTTGCCTTAATTAACGGTGGGGACTGATTAAGGCTTTGCTCCAAGGGCGGGTCAATTCCGGTTTGATAGCCCGGGAAAACCTCTCATTAAGGCTGTGGCTCAACATTATAAGGAAAGGGCGATTAAAATTAGGGTGACAGTCTCTCCAGGACGCCGACCAGGAGGCGGACGGCTTGCGGCTCTGCATCCTGAACTACCCGGATGACCTCTTCCACGGAGATCGGGGCCATGGCATCAGGTAAGTTGACATTAGCGATCACTGAAAGCCCTAAAATGCGCATTCCGGCATGGACGGCGACAATCGCTTCGGGAACGCTCGACATCCCTACCGCATCGGCCCCGATCAGCCTCAGAAATCGGGTTTCTGCCGGGGTTTCCAGACTGGGACCCTTGACCGCTACATAGATCCCCTGTCGCAGCACCAATCCTTGCTCTAAAGCCACCTGTTCCGCCAGGTTCCGCAATTGCCGGTCATAGACGGCACTAAGATCCGGGAAACGGGGCCCCCAGTTGTCGACATTTTCCCCTGCCAGCGGATTATCTCCGATAAGATTGATGTGATCAGTGATCAACATCAAATCTCCGGTCCGGAACAAGGGATTGAGGCCTCCTGCCGCATTGGTAATAACGATCAGCTTCACGCCCAAGGCCGCCATGACCCGAACCGGAAAGGTTACCTGAAGTAAAGAATAACCTTCATAGGCGTGAAAGCGGCCCTGAAACCCTAAAAGGACTTTTCCTCCCAAATTGCCGCTGATCAGGCGCCCCTGATGACTGGGACTGGTAGCTGGCGGAAAATGTGGGATTTCCGAAAAGGCTAGACTGAGCGGTTCGCTCAAATACTGGGTCAGACCGCCATGGCCGGTCCCTAGAATAATTCCTACCTGAGGGCGAACCGTCAGCCGGGTTTTCAGAAACGCCGCGCTCTCTTCAACCTGGTGTTGATAGATTTTCATGGGCTGGCTGAGGTCCAAGGTCTTTCTCCTTTCTGGCCTTCCTATTCCTTATGGAGATGATTACCGCCGGGTGTGTCGGCAGCGAAGATAATGAAAAATTTCTGGGCATTTGCTAAAAATTCTGTTATTATTTGAATAGATAAAGTGACTTCTTCCGGCTGTCGATCCTTTTGGATAATGGCCCGGTCCTGGTTGGGATGAAGACCAATCCACTAGTAAATAAAGCCGAAAGGGTCTTAACGGTTATTGTCTGGTTAGTTTTACAGATTTTTGATGTTAAGCAAAATCAAAATAATTACCAGAACCGAAGATAGAGAAAAAAATCATGGCCCGACCAAGAAAATCTCGCTGGGTGGAGAGCGAACCGAACATCACTTTCTTCAAGCCCAAGGGCATTCCGCTGCGCGGTTTGGAACAGGTGGTAATTAGTATTGATGAACTGGAGGCCTTGCGCCTGGCCGATTATTTGGGACTGAGTCAGGAAGAGGTGGCCCATGGATTAAACGTCTCCCGCCCGACGGTAACCCGGATGCTGGCTCGAGCCCATCAAGCTATAGCCGATGCCCTGGTCCATGGTAAAGCCATAAAGATTGAAGGCGGGGATTACACCATCGCCAAAGACCGATTTTTCTGTCAGGACTGTGCCCATACCTGGATTTCTCCTGCCGGTGAAAACCAGCCAAGCTCCTGTCCACAATGTCAGGGGGAGGCCATTCAGCCTCTGCAGCGCAATACTGCCCCTTGATTTACCCCGAGTGGTTATCTTAGCAGGGTTCAGGATCTGGTTGGTTTGTCTATACTTTTCCCATCAAAGTTAGAAGCTGGAGTGCGGAGCGGAAAATGTCTGAGTCCATGACCTACCGAGAAGCTGGGGTCGATATCGATAAGGCCGATAGCTTTATTAAAGGCATCAAAGCCATGGTAAAATCTACCTATCGTACCGGGGTTATCGGCGATATCGGCGGGTTCGGGGGCTTTTTCCATCTGGATCGAGAAAAGTATCGCCATCCCATCCTGGTTTCGGCTACCGATGGCGTCGGCACCAAGCTCAAGGTTGCTGCCTTGATGAACAAGCATGATACCATTGGCCTTGATCTGGTGGCTATGTGCGTCAATGACATCATTGTCCACGGGGCCACCCCACTGTTTTTTTTAGATTATCTGGCCATGGGACGTCTTGATCCGGAAGTGGCGACCCAGGTTATCAAGGGGATCACCGATGGTTGCCTGCAGGCCCGCTGTGCCCTGATCGGCGGTGAAACCGCGGAGATGCCGGGTATTTATCAGGATCCGGACTATGATTTAGCCGGATTCGTGGTGGGGGTAGTGGAACAAGAACGGCTGCTGGATGGGTCGGAGATTGCGGTGGGACACCGCCTGGTGGGTATTGCCTCCAGTGGCCTGCATGCCAATGGCTTTTCCCTGGTGCGCAAGGTCTTATTAGAATCCGGCCACTACAGCGTCTGGGACGAACTCCCGGAACTGGGAGGGCCGCTGGGCCAGGAGCTTCTCAAGCCTACCCGGATTTATGTCGAAACCATCCTGCATCTCCTCCGGGATTTCCGGATCGCCGGTCTGGCTCATATTACCGGCGGGGGCCTGACGGACAACATTCCGCGGATTTTACCAAAGTCTTGCCAGGCGGTAATTTATCCGGACCAATGGCCCAGACCGCCTATTTTTGACTTAATTCAACAGCAAGGCCAGATCCCAGACTCGGAAATGCGGCAGACCTTTAACAACGGCATCGGGATGGTCTTAGTGATTTCTGAGGAATTGCACTCCGAGATCCTGCAACGACTACAAGCGGTGGACGAGCAGGCCTTTGTGATCGGCGAAATAGTGGCCCGCAATCCCGAGGACCCGCCCCTGGTCTACCTCTGAGGCTGACAGTGATAGTAATCAGCGCCTGTCTGGTGGGTATTCCCTGCCGCTATGACGGTGGCCACTGTTATTCCTCGGTCTTGACCCACCATTTGCGCCAGACTCCGTTTTTGACACTGTGTCCCGAGGTTCTGGGGGGCCTGCCGATACCCCGGCCGCCGGCAGAATTGACCGGCGGCAATGGCTTTGATGTCCTGGCCGGCCGGGCTTCGCTGATAAATGACCAAGGACAGGACGTTACCCGCCAGTTTCTGGAGGGGGCATGCCGGTCTCTGACCCTGGTCCGTGGCCTCAGTCCACCGGTCTGTTATTTAAAGGCCCGCAGCCCCTCTTGTGGGTGGAGTGAGCCGGGAAAGCTCAATGGCGTAGTCGGAGTGTTTGCCGCGCTGTTAATTCAGGAGGGATACCGAGTCATTGCAGCCGAAGCGGATTGTCGGAAACATAATGGTGAATTGCTTTAGTGGTGCAGCAAGGAAGACCTTAGAGGCGTCAGGCCCGAAACTCTCCGTCGCCGCCGATCTCTACTTTCGATCCGCACCAGTGGAATAACTTAAGTGATAATTTTATAATTCAGCCTTGAGACAGACGAGCTTCAGCGTTCCTTGCTCCAGGTTCTCCCCCAACCCCAGAGACAACGCAGGCCATCGATAAACCCGTTGGCTATTTATGCCACTCTGGTGTTTTTCTGGACCTCAGCTTCTTTTTGCTGCTTGTCGAAATAAGGCCGGAAAACATCTTCATCCAGGCGCAGCATCAGATGCCCGCATTCCATGCAGATTGCGGTCTTATCATCGACGCCGCCGATCCGGGCCTCCTTGGTGAGACAATTGATACACTGGTATTCATAAGCTGGCATTAACCACACCCCCCTACTTGAAATTAAAAAGGAAGCTTATTTTCCTTGTTGCAATTATTATACCATATTTTAAAACAAAACAAGATAACCTGGTCAAGCCTTTCCGGACTGCAGGATAAGTAGAAATTAAATCTAAAAAAATGATAACTTACAAATTTACGCCCGAGAAATCTTTTCAGATTTTGGTTTTAATAGAATAATCATTACTTCTTAAATATAATATATTATGTTGTTATTTGCAACAGGGATAAATTTGGTTCAGGTTAAATTTGGGCCCTGTGATTCTCTGCAGAACGGCAAAAGGGTCATGGCTTATCTACCTAAGCGGCGGATATCTTAATCTTTTATCATATAATGCGGGGCCAACATTGAGGTGATATTGATGGTAGATTTACATGCAAGGCGACGCACCAAGATTGTTTGTACGCTGGGGCCAGCCTGTTGCGGCGAGGTTCTCTTCGGCCTGTTAGAGGCTGGAATGGATGTTGCCCGGCTAAACTTTTCTCATGGTACTCAGGAAGAACACCGGCAATGGATCAGGCAGGTCCGGGAGGGGGCCCAGGCCCTGGGAAGGCCAGTGGCAATTCTGCAGGACCTGGCCGGCCCCAAGATTCGCCTAGGGGAATTTTACCCCCAAAGGGTCAATTTGTCCCCCGGCCAGAGTTTTACCCTGACCAACCGTCCCATTACCGGGGATCAACGCCAGGGGGCGGTGAATTATCCCGAATTGATCAAGGCAGTGCCGGTCGGAGCCACCATCCTGCTGGCGGATGGGCTTATTGAACTCAAGGTCATGGACAAATCCGACACCGACCTCTACTGCCAGGTAGTGGTGGGAGGTCCTCTAAGTGCCCACAAAGGCATCAACCTGCCTTCCTTGGGTTTGCCGATCTCGGCACTGACTGAGAAAGACCGGGAAGACCTCTTATTCGGCCTGGAAAACGGGGTTGATTTAATTGCCCTGTCCTACGTCAGGTTTCGCCGGGATATCGAAGAGGTGAAAGAATTGATCAAAATGCACGGCTATGAGACCCCGGTGATCGCCAAAATCGAAAAACAAAAGGCTTTGGAAAATCTGGCAGAAATTCTGACAGTGGCCGATGGCCTGATGGTGGCTCGGGGAGATCTAGGAGTAGAAACGCCCCTCGAACGGGTTCCACTGGTGCAAAAACGCCTGATTGAGGCGGCCAATCGGGTCGGCAAGCCAGTGATTACCGCCACCCAGATGCTGGCTTCCATGGTCTCCAATCCCAGTCCCAGCCGGGCGGAAGCCACAGATGTAGCCAATGCCATCCTGGACGGCACCGATGCCGTAATGCTTTCGGAGGAGACCGCTACCGGGCGCTATCCTCAGGAAGCAGTTAAATTTATGGATCGGATTGCCCTGGTGACCGAAGCAGATTTGCCTTACGAGGAATGGCTGCAGACCAGGGTCAAGTTTCGGGGGGAAGATATTTCCGATGTGATCAGCTATGCCGCGTGCGTTATAGCCGATGACCTCGAGGCCCGGGCGATTCTGGCCACCACCGCCTCCGGTAGCACCGCCCGGTTAATCAGCCGATTCCGCCCCCGGACCCCGATTATCGGCATTACCCCGCTGGTAGAAACCTGGAGGCGTCTGTGCCTGTCCTGGGGGATTTTCCCCCTGTTATGCCGAAACCTAAAAAATACCGACCATATGCTTACTCTGGTCAAAGACGAAGCCGTGCGGATGGGGGTGGCAAGCAAGGGGGATCGGGTTATTATTACGGCTGGCACCCCGATCGGCATCCGGGGCACCACCAACCTGATCAAGGCTGACATCATCTGAGACTTTGGGGATGAAGATCAACGGGCCAGGGCCAGGCTACCGCTATAATCAACATCGGCACCATCCAGATCCTGGAAGGGCAATGGCTAGATGACATTATCACTTCGGACCAACTCCAATAAATTGTCGGCCAGGACTTGTGGCAAATCTGCCAGTTATCCCGCCAATCTGTGTTTAATTTGCCATAGATATGTCCTTTCGGTACTCTTAGCCGGTCCCTCTTGGGGCCACGACCCTGATAGTATAAGGCTTTGGGAGGGATCCCGCGACGCCCCCCCCGATGGCACATGATTTGCTGAATTATAAAATAGTTAAAGGGGAAGATAATGCAATATCAGCAAACCTTGGCTAAGCGGGTCAGTTGTGAGGGCATTGGCCTCCACCAGGGACAGTCAGTGCGGGTAGTTATCCATCCGGCGGCGGCCAACAGTGGCATCCGATTCATCCGGGCCGACCTGCCCGGCCGGCCAGTGATCCGGGCCAGCTACGCCCGGGTCGTGGATACTGCCCTGGCCACCACCCTGGGGGGGTCGGGGGCCACAGTGGCGACTGTCGAACACCTGCTGGCGGCAATGGCCGGTCTGGGGGTAGATAATGCCCGGGTGGAAGTTTGGGGCCCGGAACTGCCGATTCTGGACGGCTCTGCCGCTCCCTTTGTCGCCCTGTTACAGCGGGCCGGGGTGCGGACGCTGAGGTCGCCCCGCATCTATTGCATGATTCAAAAGGCCGTTGAATTTGTGGAGGGTGATAAATTTATCCGGGTAGAACCTGCCTCCGAGCCTTGCTTTAGCTGTACCATAGATTTTCCTCACCCCCTGATCGGATGGCAACAGTGCAATTTCCGGATGTGCCCCAAGAGGTTTAGTCAGGAAATTGCTCCGGCCCGGACCTTTGGATTCTTGAAGGACGTCAAGGCCTTGCAGGCCAATGGTCTGGCCTTGGGGGGGTCTTTGGACAATGCCCTGGTCCTGAGTGCTTCTGGCCTGATGAATCCGGAAGGCCTCAGGTTTACTGATGAGTTCGTGCGCCACAAGCTGCTGGATTTTATTGGCGACCTGGCCCTGTTAGGATGGCCTATCCATGGCCACCTGCAGGTAGTCAAAGGTAGCCATGCCCTGCATCATCGCTTTTTAGAAGTCCTGGCCTCTCAGCCCCAGGCCTGGCAGTTGGGAATACCGGGGACCATGCCCTCAGGCCGCCAACCAGAATCCGGCCTGCCGGCCCGTCTAAAGCTGGCCCTGGCCTAGCCTGAGGTCTTTGTCCGTCCTGCTTACCAATTGCACATGAACCTGTGAGACAGCCATAAATCATAAAATATATTGGCCGCACGGGCGAAAGACCGGTGCGGCCTAATTTTTTTTGAGGCATTGAGCTTTGGCCTTTGGGCTCCCTCCGCAATTCTACAGAGCTCGGGTTTACAGCGGCAAAGCCACCCCCTGTCCGCCAACTAGCCGCACCAACCGGGCCCGGACCAGCCGATTGGTCCAGCCCGAATTGCCTTCCACGATTAGGCGCAGATAATTGGCGGATAAGCCCTGCACCCAGCCCGGGTTTTTGGAGCAGGGCCTTTCGATTAGGATTTCGACCTCTTGCCCTACCTGGCGTTGATAAAAAGCCGCCTTCTTTTTCTGGCCTAACAGTCGCAGACACTGGGCCCGTTTTTTTACTTCAGGGGCAGGCAACTGTTGGGGCATTTGGGCCGCCGGGGTCCCGGGGCGCGGCGAAAACGGGAAGACATGCAGGTAACTGATCGGCAGGGCTTCGATCAGCTCCTGGGTCTGGGCCAAATCCGCGGCGCTCTCCCCGGGGAAGCCCACCATAACATCGACTCCCAGGGCAGCCTGAGGAAAGTATTGATGGATCAGGTTAATTAATTCCCGGAAATCCTCGGGGCCATAGGGCCGCCGCATGGCGTTCAGCACGGAGGCCGAGCCGCTTTGCAGAGGCAAGTGGAAATGGGGGCAAAACTGCGGCCAGTCCGCCAATTGCCGAAGCAGCCCCGGAGTGACTTCCTGGGGTTCTATCGAACTAAGACGGTAACGGCCCGGCAGCCCGGCCGGGGCCAGGGTCCGGACCAGCCCCGAGAGATTATTGGGACCGGGCAGATCATATCCATATTTGCCTAAATTAATGCCGGTCAGCACTATCTCCTGATAGCCGTGGGAGGATAATTGCCGCAGTTGCTCGATAACCTGGGACTGGGGCAGACTGCGGTAAGGGCCGCGCACGTGGGGAATGATGCAATAACTACAAAAGTGCTGGCAGCCGTCCTGAATTTTCACAAAGGCCCGGGTATGTCCATAAAAGCTGGTGAGGGGCATCGACTCCAAGGTCTGAGCCGCAGCCATGGATGCCGCCCTGATGATGCCGGCTTGATTTTGATGATTTTCCTGGATGATTTCGATCAGCCGAAATTTTTCCTGGTTGCCCAGCACCCAACGCACTCCCGGCAGCCCGGCCAGCTCTTCCGGAGCCCGTTGGGCATAACAGCCGGTCACCAGCACCGCAGCCGATGGCCTGGGGCGCGCCAGCCGGCGGATGTACTGGCGAGCCTGGCGGTCAGCAGCCCCGGTGACCGTGCAAGTGTTGACCACCACCAACTCCGGGGCCGCGGTCGGCGGCACCAACTGCCAGCCCTGTTGAGCCAGCCGTTCGGCTAAAAAGGCCGATTCGGATTGATTAACCTTGCAACCAAAGGTGGCGATGGCGGCTTGCGGCATTCACAACCTCCGCTCAATCCAGCCGCCGCCCAGAACCCGCTCTCCCTGATAGAATACCACTGCCTGGCCCGGGGTCACCGCTGCCTGCGGCTGGGTGAAGACTACTTCGGCCTGATCGACAGACAAGGGGTTGATCCGGCAGGCGACCCCCGGATGGCGGTAGCGGATTTGGGCTGTGGCAGCGAAAGGCTGCCGGGGTGGATCAATCAACCAGTTGATGTGGTCTGCCAACAGTCCGGAAGTGAGCAACTCTTGCCGGGGGCCTACCACCACCTGGTTAGTCTCGGGTAAAATCTCCAAGACATAATAGGGTTCAGGCGCACTAAGACCTAATCCATGGCGTTGTCCGACCGTATAACCTTCCAGACCGCGATGCATGCCCAGCACCCAGCCCTGGCGGTTCACTATTTCTCCTTCCGTCCGCCGCCCCCGGGGCCGCCGCGACCTGAGAAAATCTTTATAGGTGGTGCGGCCAATAAAACAGATTTCCTGACTTTCTGATTCCTTCAGATAGGGTTCCAACCCCATTTCCCGGCCCAGGGCCACCACCTGGGCCTTGGTTAACTCCCCCAAGGGAAAGACCAGGTGGGGCAGAACTTCCCGCCGCAACCGATGGACAAAATATGACTGGTCTTTAGCCTGGTCCACCCCCCGCCACAAAGCGGTTTCGCCGGACGGCAGGCGCCCGGCGCGGACATAATGGCCGGTGGCCAGATAATTAATCCCCCAGCCCTGGGTAATTTCCCAAAGACGCCCGAATTTGATGGCGGCATTGCACCGGATACAGGGATTGGGAGTCCGCCCCTGATAATATTCCCGGACAAAATAATCTATTACCAGATGGGCAAAATCCTCCGTAAGATTCCGTTCTACCAACTCGATCCCTAAATGGTGGGCTAAAGCAGGCAACCGGCCGGATTGACTCTCTTCCCCTGCCAGCTGCAGATGGACGGCTCTAACTGTCCATCCCTGGTTTTTAAGCAAACCCGCCGCAACCGCACTATCTAAGCCGCCGCTTAAGGATAATACACTGGTATCTTCCCGGTTGACCATTTAGAGCTTTCCGTTGTCTCTTTTTTTGTTTAATATTATTAACACAATGTTTAATTTTGCGAAACCATATGGGGTCAGAGGGCAACTTAGAAGTTTATCATTTAAGGTATTATTTTGACAGAGAAATAGATAAATGGCAGCGGCCATCGGTCTTTGTCAACTATTGATTGAGGGCACAGAAGGCAATCCCTTAAAATTAACTGGGCGGATTGATTGAAGTAGTAGGCAGGAGAATTAGGGATTAATTAGGCTTCGGCAAATTGCAGGGTATCTAAAAATCTTAAAGCCACGCCGTAGACATAAGGGCGCTGCGGGATTTCTTCGATTCGCAGGACCTGGCCTTTGGTCTTTAAGGTGGTAGTTCCGGGTAAATCAAAAGCCTGCCGGGGTAACTCAATGGTAATATTAACTTTTTGATTGACATCCAGTTCCTGGTAGACCAGACAGACAAAATAGATCCCGCCCATGGAGATATTTTTGGTAACGCCCTTATATTCCTTCTGATTATTGCTTTCCCGGTTGGTAATTTTGTAAACCACGGGCAAGGCTACATTTAACCGCTGATGGCGGCGTTTCTCAAACCATGAGGTCATGAGCGTCAGCCGGGGCGGAGAGGATGGTCGATTTCATTTTTGATACCGATATAAATAAGATTTGCCCTTGCCAGTGCAATTCTCATGCCTCTGGACGCCTGGTTTTTGCTCCGCTGGGAGGCCAAATATTGCCGGCGATTCTTGTCGGCGGGATTGTCCTTGACGTCCATCCTAGTTTCTTTTACTATAGGCAAAAATTATTCAGGTCACTAGATTACCCCCCAATGTCTTATAGTCTGTTCATGTATCGCTAGCAAGATACCTTGACCCGTTCTTGTCACTGGCCAGGTTCCAGGAGAAACAGATATGTCAGTAGTAGTTGCTATCATTAACCAAAAAGGGGGTACCGGCAAGACTACCACGACCATCAATTTGGGAGCCGGACTGGCATATCAGGGCTATCAGACTCTATTGCTTGACCTTGATCCCCAAGGCCATACCACCCTGGGCATGGGGGTGGAGCCGGATTCCTTTGAGGAATCCATGGCCGAGGTCATCACCATCCCCCGCAAGAAAATTGAGGATGTCATCCTGGCTACCTATATTAATGGTTTGTTTTTGGCTCCCAGCCACATCAAGCTGGCCCGAGCCTCCGAACAGGTCTACTCCCGTCTATTCCGGGAGACCATTCTCTACCAAGCCCTTAAGTCCTTGGATTATGATTTTATTCTGATTGATTGTCCACCGTCCCTGGGGGTGCTAACCGCCAATTCCCTTTATACTGCACATTTCATTATTATTCCATGTCAGATGTCGCGCTATTCCCTGGATGGCTTGGCTGATTTATTAACCACTATTGAAGAGGTCAAAGACCTGGATGCGGAGCAATTGTTTGCCGGGGACTTTTTCCGTATCCTGCTTACCATGTTTGACAGACGCAACCGGGTCACCAATGAATTCATTCTGGAGCAACTAAAACCCTATCTGGAGGTTACCTTTGCCACCATTGTCATGAAATGTGAAGCATTGAATCAGGCCCACATCGCCCAGCGAACTATCTTTGATTACGATCCCAAAGGCACGGGGGCCCGTGATTATTACCATTTAACCCAAGAATTCCTTTACTTATGTCAAAAAAGAAACTGCTTGCCGGAAAAAAGACCAAGCTTGCTAAGCATGCTCTGACCCGGGCGTTAGCGGATAAAACTCCGCCGGTTCCAGAGTCTTCCCCTGCTCCGGGATCGACCAGTCCTACCCTGACCCAGTTAGTCGAGGCTTTGCGGGCCTTGCATCCCGAGTTGGAGCAGCCGGTAACGCCATCCGAGGGGATGCCGACATCGCAAGCTTTTTTGCCCGGCGTTGAATACTCTTACTTTCATCTGCTTCAGGATCTTCGGGAACTGCAAGAATTGCTGCATCCCAGCCAGCTGCCGGCGACCCTTGCCAAGGAATCGGAGGGACGCGTGTTCCTTCCCAGTCCTGAGGTTCTCCAGGAAATTATCCGTCAAACGGTAGCGACCTTAGAGGAACTCAAGGCCCTGTGGGATTAGGATTTTTTTTAATAAAAAAAGGGCGACTAGGGTCGCCCTTGTTCGCAACCGGATAATTTACCGGCAATTAGGTGGTAATCGGCAGGCCGGCGTTGCGCCAGGAGACCATGCCGCCAGCCACTGCCGACGCCCTTCTTGCCCCTTGCTGCATCAGCAGACTACCGGCGATGTTGGCGCGGTAGCCATTGCCGCAAATGGTGACCACTCTTTTATCAACATAGGGACTGAGATCGATCTGCCCCATTTGGGATAAAGGCAGATGTTGGGCTTCGGCGATATGCCCTTGCTGCCATTCCGTCAAGGTCCGGACGTCCAACACCACATCCGGTTTCCCGGCCTTCAACATATCGGCCAATTCCCGGGGAGTCAATTGCGGCAAAAAGGCAGTGGGCAGGGCGGCCATTTCCCAGGCCTTGATGCCCCCTTGCAAATAGCCATCAATCTGATCATAGCCAACCCGGAAAAATTGCTTGACCACTTCTTTGAGGCTCTCTTGGCTGTCTACCAGCAGCAACAAGTGGGAGCCGGGTTCGAGCACCATTCCGGCCCAATTGCCGATCGGCGGCGACAGGCCGATATTTATGCTGCCCGGGATATGGGCGCCGCCAAAGGCCGCTTCCTCCCGGGTATCGACCACGACATAACCGCTTTCCAATTTGTTCTTGACTTCCGAGGGAGTCAAAGGCTGAAAGGGCCGCTGCTGGTCCACCAACGGCGGGCCAGCCATATTGGTGCTAATTATCTGGCTGAAGTTTTTCGGACGGGCCGGGAACTCCTGTATCATGGCGGCCTTAAATTCTTCCAGCGACTCCAGCTGCAGGATCGGATTGTTATGGCGTTCAAACCCCAGGGTCGAGCTCAGTTTGCTGCTCAGGGCCCGCCCGCAGAGAGAGCCATGGCCGTGGGCCGGATAAATTTCCAGGCGGCCGGGAAATCTTCCCAGCTTGTCATACAGGCTATGGTAGAGATTTTCTACCTGCTGCTCCAGCTTTTCGGCTCCGGCCAGGTCCGGGCGGCCGACATCACCGACAAATAGCAAGTCTCCAGTGAGCACCAGCCAGGGTTCTTGCCCCCGGCTGGTATCGGTTACCAGAATCGAGACGCTATGCGGAGTATGGCCCGGGGTATCCAGGAACTGCAATCGGGCCGTCCCCAGCACGATTTCCTGGCCTTCCCGTAAATCCTGATGATCATATTTCACCGGTGCCTGCTCATGAATATAAATCGGCGCTCCGGTTACCCGCTGCAGTTCCTGGCTGCCGGTAATATGATCGGCATGGACATGGGTGTCAATGATATGGGTGATCTTCAACCCTTCCTGATGGGCCAGAGTAAGATAATCGCCGATGTCTCGCCGCGGGTCCACGACGGCCACGACCCCGGCTTGGGCGCAGCCAACCATATACGAACAGCAACCCAAACCTTCATTGAAAAATTGCTTAAAAAACATCTAACTTCCTCCATTTTTTTAGGTCCGGAACATCCTGACTCCTGACTCCGGCCCGGTCATTAATTTGTTTGCCCGTAGGCCTTGTTTGATAAATTAAACATAGCAAATATGGTGTTCAGTCTTTATTTGCTGCCACAACTGCCTCGCAATATAAATACGATTTAATACCAAAAAGGAATATTTATTCAATATAATAATTATGATTATGAATGCTTATGGCCAACCGGCATGATTAACAGGGGTTCATGAGCTTCGGGAAGGCTTAGGGTCTGGCTCACTGCCCGATTTTCAAAGGAACCGACGATTCCGGCCCCCAATCCCAGGGCTTCGGCCTGGAGAAAGAGATTCTGGCCGACGTGCCCCACTTCGATATGGGTGTAGAGGACGCCGCGTTCGCCATATTTCCTGGTGCACCGCGCGTATTCGCCGGTGATGACAACCATAATCGGGGCTTCGGCCATCCAGCTCTGATAAAGCGAGGCGCGGGCCAACTCCTTGCGGACATCGCCTTCCCGGTTAAGTTTCAGCCCGTGGCGGTCGGGAAGATAATGATACACTCCCGGCCGCAGATCCGCTACCAGGCGTTCCCCCACCGCGACATAGAGGTCGAGCGGATAAAGGGCGCCGGCAGAAGGGGCGGAACGATAACCCCGGCTTGGATCAGTGACTCCGTCCGCGGCCCACAGCAATTGGGAAAGTTGGGCCAAAGTTAAGGCCCGAGATCCAAACCGGCGGACAGTACGCCGGGCCTCAAGCGCTTCTTCCACCGATAATTTCCCTTTTAAGGTAGGCGCCGGCAGGCTGATGAAGGGGCCGGCCCGCGAGCCTTCGGGACATAAGAGAATTCCTAACATAAGCAAAATTCCTCCCCATACCTTAAAACTTTGCATGACCTTAACCTCTCGGCGGGCGTCATCTTTGTTTATCTTAATATAAGCGCGAATTTTGGCCAGGGAAGACCTCAAAATGTCAAAATTTGATTTAATTCTGGGACCGTACTACTTATGCCAGCTCAGCCCCCAGGGCAGGTAGAAGAGGCGCAGTCGGCGAAGGTCACCCTGACCCTCCAGGGTGAATAGCCCCGACAGTAGGCGGAAAACGCTGCCCTCCGGGGTCACTTGCCGGGAGGCCAGGAAACTTAATTCCCAGAGGCGATAGGTAGGAGTCTGTTCCCAGCGGTAGAGGCCCCACAGGGCTCGCCCTTGCCGGTGCTCACCTTGGCGCTGGTGAGACCAGAGATAGAGCCAGGGCCCATAAATGCGGGTCCAGCCCTCGGTCTTAAGGGGCAGCAGGTCAGGGGCATGGGCCTGGAAGCGGTCGGGCTGACCTTCAAAGTAGAGCAATGGCCAGAGGCGGCCCTTCTCTTGCCAGTCTCCGGATGTCTCCGTGCGACTGTGATGGCTACTAAATAACAGCCACCGATGTTGAATGTCTAAACGGTCGGCCGTTTCTTCCCGCTCGCCGATGTAAAGGGGCCAGAACAGTTGCGTCCGGTCTCGGTCCTGATCTATGCAGCGGTAATAAAGGGGCCAGAAAGAGCGGAGCGAAAATTTCTTCCCCTCCCCCCAGATAAATACTGGCCAGGGTAGGTCCCACTGGGTGTAATTTCCCTGATCCTGGCGATAATAGCTGAAAAAAGGGTATAGAATGCCGCGCCGCAAACTGGCCGGAGTGGTATCCTCTAGATAAAACGGCAGCGCCGCCTTGAGGGTGCGGGGCTGCTCGGTGTCCAGATTCAGGCGCTGATAATGCAGGATCGGCCACAAAGCATAATATTTGTCATAGACCCCGTCCTTGGTGAGGCGGCCCATCAACGGCCAGAAGGTCCGAGCGGATTCCGGCCCGGTAGAGTAAGAAAACAGGGGCCATAAAAAATGATAATGACGGCTGCCCTCCCCGGAGGAGGTGGAAAACAACGGCCAGAGCACAAAGCTGATGGATTCCCGGCCGAAACGCTCTTTGAGAGTGCCGCCTAAAGGGAAAACTCCCCCATAAGGCACGCCGGCCGCAGTGCGGCCCCAAAAAAAGGGGAAAAACTGAAACTCATTGGCCTCGCCCATTTCACGGTAACGGCTCAGAGGTAGAAAATTAAAACGGGTCCCATATGGATCGCAACGGTAAAGCCCTAAGGGATAGAGGAATTCCACTTCCTGAATGTCGCGCCAGCTCTGCCAGCAAAACAGGGGCGCCAGAGTGGTAGTGGTCACCTCAGGGGTCTGTTCCCGGGAAAATAGCGGCCCCAGCAATTCCAAGCGGGTAACCTCATCTTGGGGATCATGACTGTAAAAGACCAAGGGGGTGAGATTAAGCCGCGGGCCGCCCTGAGGCCCAGGAAAGCAAGCCCAAAGCAAAAGCAAGGATAGTAATAGAGGAATGATCTTAGCCCGGCCAGACATGATTTTTCAGCTTATATTTAAGGGTCAACTCACCAAACCCAAATATTTAAGGAGGGGTCAGGGACCCTTAGCCCTGCCGCCTCCCCCACAGGCGTCAACGCGACCCAAACTTGGTTCGCTGCCGGTTTATCAACTGGGATGTTCAGCTACCTGCCTACTAAAGTCTTCCAATTTAAGCCTGATCTCCCTGAAACATTCTAAATATGCATTAATTCCGCCAGAATAGGGATCAGCGATATTCCAACTGATCAATCGATGGTCCGCCTGGGGATAAATCCGCTTCAGATAGGTATAGATTGCCGCGTCCAGGGCAATGATATAATCAAACTCCCCCAGATTGACCGCGGCCACCGGTTTGGAGTAATGGCCTGAAATATCTATTCCAGCCTCGGTTTCCATCACCTGGATGGCCTCGGGGGTGGGGCGCTTGTAAATCGGGTTGAGGCCAGCACTGTCGACATAGCTGCCCTCCGGAAAGAGCTGGCAGGCCAGTCCCGCGGCCATGGGACTGCGACAGATATTGCCCAGGCAGACAAACAGGATCTTTACACCGCGGGCCTTATCGGGGCTGACCACCATACGTTATTTTTAGCGCAGGACCGTCGAACCTATGGTGCCTAAGACGGTGATGGGCGTCTGTTCCTTGATGCCTTCCATGGCCTGGTTGACATTTTTCACCGCCTTCTGGGTTTCGTCGTAGAGGGATTCGTCGTTTACCAGTTTCCCTAAGGTGCCCTGGCCTTGATCGATCTTTTGGGCTACCTGGTTCAGGCGGTTAATCGCCTGCTGGGCCTGGTCGTACAAGGCATCATCGTTGGCCAGTCTGCCCAGAGTGCCTTCCCCCTTCGCCAGCTTGGTAGAAAAGCGGTTAAGGTTATTGATGGCGGTTTCCAGTTCCCCCATGGTCCCCTGCATCTGCCGGTAAAGCTGATCATCTTTGATGAGTTTGCCCAGGGTGCCCTGGCCCTGTTCCATCTCTTGCGCCAATTGACTTAATGATTTACTGGCACTTTGGAAATTGGCCAGCATCTCTTTCAGCGAAGCCTCGCCTTCATCAGTGCCGATCACCTGTTGCAGGCTCTGACTGATAGCCCGGACATCGGTGAGGATAGGGTGGAGCTCCTCCATTAACTCCGGAACCCGACGCAAGACCTTATCAAATTCCACGGCCGACTGGGTATTGGTGATCGTCCCTCCGGGGGGCAGGGGAGGAGATGCAGGCGTGCCAGGTTGAAGCTCGATATATTTTTCCCCCAACATACCTTTGGTGAGTACCGCGGCCTGGGCATCCTGGCGCAGGTCCAGTCCGGGCTGGAGCATCACCTCCACCCGGGCCTGGTGGTCGGCAAGGGAAATATCTTTGATGCGTCCGACTTCTACCCCCGCAATCTCTACCCGGCCATTAGTGGCCAGCCCCGACACCGAGTCGAAGCGGGCATAATAGGTTTCGCCCCGCAGCCAGCCAATGGTGGCAAAGCCCACTTTCAGGCTCATGTAGGCCAGCAGCACCAGGGCCACCAGCACAAAAATGCCAACCTTAACTTCCGGGCTCCAGTTTGATTTTGCTTTCATATACCCTCCACCGCGGCCTCCCCTGAATTTTTAATTGGACCCAAAAATACAATTTTTCGATATCTTAGGGTGGACCGACCCAGGCGGCCCCTTCCCCAACCCGAGTTAATGTATAAGCTCCCGGTAACCAATAACGGTTAATCCGGCTCCCCTTGCAAAAACTGCTGCACTTCAGGCAAATCCGATGACCGAAAACTGGCCGGGGGTTCCTGAGTCAAGATTTTTCCCTGGTGTAAAAAGGCAATGGAATCGGCCATACTGAGGGCCAGTTCTAAATCATGGCTGATGATCACCGCGGTCAGCTCTAATTTACGGACGGTATCGACAATCAAATTCCTGATGGTGGTAGTGGTGATCGGATCCAGTCCGGTTGTAGGCTCGTCAAACAACATGATTTCCGGATCCAAAGCCAGGGCCCGGGCCAGGGCGGCCCGTTTCCGCATGCCGCCGGACAGTTCTGCCGGCATTTTGTCCTCCACCCCGGGCAGACCGACCTGGGCCAGTTTGGCCGCCACAATCTCCTCAATCTGAGCCTGGGTCAAAGAAGTATGTTCACGCAGCGGAAAAGCGATATTTTCTCCGATGCTCAGAGAATCTAATAAGGCCCCATGTTGAAACAAATAGCCGAAGCGCTTGCGGATGGCGAACAATCCTTTTTCCGGCAAATGGACCAGGTCCACCCCTTCCAACAGCACCTGGCCGCGATCCGGCCGGATCAACCCGATCAGGTGTTTGAGCAGGACGCTTTTGCCAGTACCGCTGCGTCCTAAAATAACGGCAATTTCGCCCCGCTTCACGGTCAGATCGACGCCCTGCAGAACCGACAGGCTATTAAAAGACTTATACAAATCTACCAGACGGATTAGGTCCATTAGCTTAAATTAAACGGCTGGTTAAAACAACAGGGCCGTCAGCACGTAGTCCATGATCAGGATGGCGATGGCGGAATAGACCACGGCCCGGGTGGTAACCAACCCAACGCCCTCAGCACCGCCGTGGGCTTTTAGCCCCTGGTGGCAGCTGATCAGGGCCAGCAGCAGGCCGAAAACCATGGACTTAAACAGGCCGTTAAACAGGTCGGAGGCGGCGACCATTTCCATCATGTTCTGCATATAAGTGCCGGGATTGATGCCGATCAGCATCACTCCGACGAAATAACCCCCCAGGATGCCGATGAAGACATCTACCACAGTCAATAACGGCACCATGATCAGGCCGGATAAGAGGCGCGGCAAGGCCAGATAGTGTACCGGATTCACCGCCATGGCCAGCAGGGCGTCTACCTGTTCCGTTACTCGCATAGTGCCTAATTCCGCGGCCATGGCCGACCCGGCCCGGGCCGCGACCATCAGAGAGGTCAGCACTGGTCCGATTTCCCGGGTCATGGACAGGGCGACCGCTCCCCCCAGAAGGGCCTCGCCGCCAAACTTGCGGAATCCATAGTAGCCCTGCAGGGCCAGAACCATGCCGGTAAACAGCCCGGTGAGGGTAACGATAAATAAGGACCGGACTCCGATAAACTCTAACTGTTTGAAAAAATGATGTATTCGGTAAGGGGGACGGGGCAGCCAACGAAGGCAGTTAACCAGCAGTAAAGCCAATTCCCCCAATTCCCGCAACAGGCTTAAAAATATTCTTCCCAGGTAGGCCAACGTCTTGGAAAACATTTCCCAACCTTAAACGAGGTTTAAAATGATAGCTTTTATCATATGAGAGATAAGGGTAGAAGTCAAGGCAGCAAGCGCCGGAAAAGGACGGTTATCTCCCAAGGCACAGAGCCATTAAACTAAGCTTGACAGGAACGCCACGAAGAGTCTATGGTGGCATTATGTATGTGATGAAAAAAATCATCGGCATCCTGCTCAGCCCGGGATTTATTGTCTTGTTTCTCCTCGGCTACGGGCTGCTCAAATTAACTTTGACCCGGCAGGGGCGCAGGCGCGGCTGGGGCTACCTGGCCTTGGGAATACTGGGTTTTTATTTTTTCACTACCATGCCCTTGCCCAACTATTTGATCCGACCCTTGGAGAATCAGTATCCCCCTATTACCGCCACCCAGAATCTAACCGAGGTGCATTACATTGTAGTACTTTCCGGCGGAGCCCGGTTGAATTTTAAAGTTCCGGCTACCAGTCAACTTGAGGAGTCCAGCGCTTTGCGGGTGGCCGAAGCTATTCGCCTGTTCCACTTGCTTTCCGGGCAGCCCACCCTGATCATGACCGGAGGAAAACGCCCCAACAGGGAGATTAGTTCCGGGGCCATGATGATGGCCTTTGCCCAGAGCCAGGGGGTGCCAGCGGAGAAACTGGTGGCGGAGACGGAATCTATCGATACCTACTCCAATGCCGCCGGCGTTAAGCCCCTGGTTCAAGATGCCCCTTTTCTGTTAGTGACTTCGGCAACGCATCTCCCGCGGGCGATGCGGATTTTTCAGCTTTTAGAGATGCGGCCGATTCCTGCCCCGGCTAATTTCCATAGTGTCAGAGATTTTCTCTATTCTGATTATCTTCCTTCCGGTTCTGCCCTAACCATCACCGAAGCCGCCATCCACGAATACCTGGGTCTGGCCTATCTCACCATTTGGCCCAGCCGGACCGGGAAGTAAACCAAGGCCCCGCGGTGCTGCCCGCCAACCTGTCCTACTCTTGGGCGCCCCCCCAACGCCTTTTTACGATTGCCTTGCCGCCCCTAAGGCCGCGGAAACTCCTTGCATTGGCCCCTTAAGCTTGATAAATTGGGAACAAGATCATTACCATTAGACTGGAACTAAAGTGAAAGTTTACCCGGTTTTTCTAAATATTGTCGATAAGCCCTGTCTGGTCGCCGGCGGCGGCGCGGTGGGAGAGCGCAAGGTAGAGGATTTACTGGCGGCCGGGGCTCAGGTTACTGTGGTCAGCCCCCAGCTCACTCCGACTCTAAAGGCTTTCTGGCAGCAGGGGATCATCCGCTACTTAGAGGAAGACTTTTCTCCGGCCCAACTAGAGGGGATGGCGTTGGTAATCGGGGCGACTGACGACCCCGAACTCAACCGGCGGATCAGTGTGGCGGCCCAGGAACGGGGCCTGCCGGTGAATATCGTCGACGCCCCGGCCTTATGTTCTTTCGTGGTGCCCGCCACCATCCGCCGGGGCGAACTGACCATCGCTATCGGCACCGGCGGTTTGAGCCCGGCCCTGGCCAAAAAATTGCGCCAGGAATTAGAGCAGTATTTTAGGCCCGAGTATGGCCCTTATCTGCAATTATTGGGAGCTATTCGGGAAAGGGTGCTGGCCCGGCGCCGCGACCATCCCGACAATCTGGCCCTGTTCACCCGACTGGTAAACAGTCGGTTGCGGGAGTGCCTAATGGCCAAGGAGCAGGAGCAGGCCCGGCAGATCATGCAAGAGATCCTGAGCCCGGTTCTGCCGGCCGAAGATTTGGTCAGTTTACAAAGTCTAAGTTTATCCCTTTCCAGGTCTTGAACAATGGCAAGGGTGGCCTCCACAATAGTATACAACCCCTTTTTTCCATGGATGGCAGCTGGATGGAGAACCTGATCCTTTCCCTGGTCCTGGTGGGTTATTTCGGGGCCACGGCTATCTGGCTGGCATATTTGCTGATCCAGAAAGAGTCGCTGTATCGCTGGGGGCTGTGGGTGATGAGCGGGGGGTTGAGCCTGCATACCCTGGCTCTGCTCCAGGCCATCCTGAAGCAGGGTTATTTTCCGGGCGCCAGCCTGGGGCAGACCCTGATGTTATTTAGCTGGACGTTGGTGGTAGCCTTTCTGTTTTTTACCTGGCGCCATCCTATTCGGGTACTGGGGACCCTGGTGGCTCCGTTTGCCGCCCTGACCCTCACCGGGGCCTTGATTTTGCCCAGTCCTGGTCCAATATCGCCGTTGTTGCAAAGCCTGTGGCTGTCATTTCATATCGCTACCGCCCTGTTAGGAAACGCCGCTTTTACGCTGGCCTTCCTGGGCGGCATCCTTTATTTGGTGCAGGAGCATCACCTCAAGAATAAAAAATTCGGCTTTTTCTATCGCCGCTTGCCGTCCCTGGAAGCGCTGGATGCTTTAAATTATTATTGTCTGACCATCGGCTTTCCTTTATTGACCGCCGGCATCATTACTGGCTCCATTTATGCCCAATATACTATGGGCAGCTTCTGGCGCTGGGATCCCAAGGAGACTTTGACGCTGATTGCCTGGCTCATATATGCGGCTTTGCTGCATGAGCGTCTGGCGGTAGGTTGGCGGGGGCGACGGGCCGCTTGGATGGCGATCTTGGGCTTTATAGTTCTAGTGGTGACCTTCGTCGGTGCTAATCTATGGATGCAAGGCTACCACAGTTTTGAGAGTTTTGTCGGCCAGCCATGAATCTGGTTCTGCTTGGCATCAACCATCGTACTGCCCCTTTAGAGCTGCGGGAGAAATTGGCCGAAGCTCTGCAGGATTTAGCTGCCGGGTACCAGAGCCTCACCAGTCTCTCCGGCCTCAAGGAAGTGTTGCTTTATTCTACCTGCAACCGGATCGAGGTGCTGTTTACCACCGCTGATCCCCCTACAACCCTGCCGCAGGTGCAAACCTTGCTGGTAAATCTGGCCGAGGTCGCCTCAGCGGACCTGGAAAAGGGGCTGTATGTCCATCAAGAAGGCGGAGCCGTGGAACATCTGTTCCGGGTGGCCAGCGGCCTGGACTCGATGGTGGTCGGCGAGCCGCAGATTTTGGGGCAGGTCAAGGAAGCCTACCGGCAGGCTACCCAACAACGTGCTACCGGCCCCATCCTCAATCGACTGCTGCACAAGACCTTTTCAGTAGCCAAACGCATCCGCAGTGAAACCGGCATCGGCTGCCAGGCAGTGAGCGTCAGTTATGCCGCCGTGGAGTTAGCCCGCAAAATCTTCGGCTCCCTGAGCGGTAAAACCGCCCTGTTAGTCGGGGCCGGGGAGATGGCCGAGTTGGCCGTCGAACATCTGAAACATTGCGGCGTCTCCCAAATTATTGTCGCCAACCGGACCCTGGAGCGAGCCATGAAATTAGCCCGCCGCTTCCAGGGCGACGCGGTCAGCCTGGCGGAATTGGAGTGCCAGTTGCTACACATCGATATTTTGATCAGTTCCACCGGGGCTACCGAACAGATCCTGAGCCGGGATCAGGTCAGACAGGCCATGCGGTTGCGCAAACAACGGCCCCTGTTTATGATTGACATCGCCGTTCCCCGTGATTTAGACCCGGAAATCAATACCCTGGACAATGTTTATCTTTATAACATCGACGACTTGCAGGACATCATCACGGTCAATCTGCGCTACCGCCAGCAAGAGGCGGTGAAGGCCGAGCGCATCATTGCGGCCGAAGCCCTGAAGTTTTTGCAATGGCGGGAATCTTTGACGGCCTATCCCACCATCATCGCCCTTCAGGAAAAGGCTGATCAGATCTGCCGCAACGAGTTGAAAAAAACCTTAAGCCAATTGGGCCCCCTCACCCCGGAGCAGATCAAATCCCTGGAAGTGCTGACCCAATCCATTGTCCATAAATTGTTGCATGATCCCATCCTCTACATGAAGCGCAACCATCACCCCAAAGACCCGGCTCGAGAGATCGACTATATCCGCCGGCTGTTTAACCTGGACCCGGAACGCTAGCCATTTAGATATCCCCTACCGGTCAGAAATCCCCTATTGACGGTCTCCATCTTGATTGTTATTTTTAAAGATAACTCCCAAAAAAACAGGAATCATCTCATGACCAAGGTAATCGATATTGAAAATCGGCTTCAGATAGAGAAGAAAAAGAAGGCCAGCATTGAGAAGGCCAAAAAATTAGAGGAAGTCCGGCGGGTAATGCAGTGCAGCCGGTGCCTGGCCCGGTGCTCCAAATGCGGCGTCCAGTTCGATACCCAGGACATCTATAAACGCCATAAAGGGCCCTACCGGTTCTGCTCCGACTGTGAGGAAGAATATCAGGAATTTTTACGCCTGAAAGAAAGCGGTGAGTCAAGCCCCTACTACTGGCATAATCAACAGTGGATGGAGCTTTGGGAGGCCTGGATAAATTTCCAGGAGGCCCTGAAGCGTTACATTGAGTCGCCGGAATTTGTCGATTTGCTCCGGGAGGTGGACTGGCATCGCTGATGGTCCCGGGTCCTCCCGGAGGGAATGAAGCTTGGCGGCGCTTAGATTTTATTCAATGGGGCCTAAACGATAAAGATGTTGCAGCAACTCCATGGCAAAATCAAAAGCATCTTTGCGTTCCATTTCGAATTGGATGTTTTCTCCGGATTTGGGGTAGATCAAAAATTCCACTACGGCCTCCGGCCGCTGAACGATCGCGATCTCGCCTTTCGGGCTCAAAAGTTTAAAAGTCCGATGGACCATGTTCCTGCCTCCTTAGCATCAGGGGAAATTATCAGGATCCTCAGATTCCTTAATCCGTAACCGTCTTGCTCATACATTTAAACCATCGGGGAAAATAATTCAACCCAATATTAACTCGCCCCATGATTTTTTACCCCAAAGATTATGACCTGATTGTGGTCGGCGCCGGGCACGCTGGCTGCGAGGGGGCCTTGGCCGCGGCCCGGATGGGTCTCAAGGTATTGATGTTCAACATCAATCTGGATACCATGGCCCAGATGGCCTGTAATCCGGCCATCGGCGGCCTGGCCAAGGGCCATCTGGTCAAAGAGATCGATGCCCTGGGCGGGGTTATGGGTTATCTGGCGGACCAGACCGGCATTCAGTTCCGCACCCTTAATCTTTCTAAAGGGCCGGCGGTGTGGGGCACCCGGGTCCAGTGCGACAAACAGTCCTACCGATTGGCCATGAAGGCCTGCCTGGAGAAAGAACATCGGATTGATCTCCGGGAAGCCATGGTGGACCAACTGCTGGTAGAGGACGGCCGGGTGGTGGGGGTGGTCGAAGCCTTGGGCTTCTGTTACAAGGCCCGAGCCGTGCTTCTGACTACCGGCACCTTTTTGAACGGCCTGATTCATATCGGTCCCACCCAGATTCCGGCGGGCCGGGCCGGAGAATTTGCTTCCACCCGGCTGGCTGCCAATTTAGCGGCCTTGGGTTTTCAGATGGGCCGGATGAAGACCGGCACCCCGCCGCGGTTGCGGGCTTCCAGCATTGATTTTGCCTCCCTGGCCCGGCTGGAGGGGGCTGATCGGCCGCGGCCGTTCTCCTGGCAGACCAATTCACTGCAAGTCTCCCAGGTGTCCTGTTTTATCACCCATACCACCGCCGAAACCCACCAATGGGTGCGGAATAACATCCAGCACTCGCCCCTCTACAGCGGGGTAATCAAAGGAGTGAGCGCCCGCTATTGCCCGTCGCTGGAAGACAAGGTGATGCGCTTTGGCGAGAAGCCCTCCCATCAGGTCACCCTGGAACCGGAGGGCCGCGACACCGAGGAAATTTATGCCAAGGGGCTGGGCAACTGCCTGCCGGTGGAAATCCAGCTGCAGCTGTTCCGCAGCGTTCCCGGTCTGGAAGCGGCGGAGGTCATGCGCCCGGCCTATGCCATTGAATATGATTTTGTTCAGCCCACCCAGCTCAAGCCCACCTTGGAGACCAAGGCGATCCGGGGGCTGTTTATGGCCGGGCAGATCAACGGTACTTCAGGCTACGAGGAGGCCGCGGCCCAGGGGCTGTGGGCCGGGGTCAATGCTGCCTGCCAGATTCAAGGCCGGCCGCCCTTGCTGCTGGACCGGTCTCAGGCCTATATGGCGGTTTTGGTCGATGATCTGGTGACCAAAGGGACGCGAGAGCCGTATCGCATGTTTACCTCCCGGGCCGAATATCGCCTGCTGCTGCGGGAGGATAACGCTGACTGGCGGCTTACTGAAATCGGCTATCAACTGGGGCTGGTGGATAAGCTGGCCCTGGAGGCCCTCCAGGAAAAGAAACGCCGGCTGGGCGAAGAAGAGGCCCGCCTGGCCGGGAAGCGCCTTTATCCCGTGCCGGAGGTAAATACCGCCCTTAAAGCCTTGGGCACCACGCCGCTCCAAGAGCCGACTCCGATTTTAAAACTGGTCCGGCGGCCGGAGCTTAACCTGCCGGTCCTCTACCGCCTGGCCGGGGATAATCCCACGATCCCGGAGAAGGTAATCGAGCAGCTGGAGATCAAATATAAATATGAGGGCTACATCCGCCGCCAGCGGGAGGCGGTGCAGCAATTTGCCAAATTGGAACAGAGGCGCATCCCGGAAAACTTTGACTATGACGCGGTCCCCGGGCTTTCCAACGAAGTGCGCCAAAAACTGAAGGAGATCCGCCCCCTCTCCCTGGGTCAGGCAGCGCGCATTTCCGGCATTACCCCGGCGGCGGTCTCCGTCCTTATGGTTTATCTCAAACGCTTCTCAGAATGTAAAGATAACGCCCGATAAAGTTAAACCGGCCGGATGCGGTGCGGATGCAGACATAATAAGCTCGCCTAAAAATGCAGAAGTTAAAATGGTTGCATCAAGGCCGCAGCTTCGCTATCCTAACCAAGCAGCAGAGTTGAAGATAAGGAGAACACCGCCATGGCCCTGATAGCCCCCTCGATCCTGTCGGCTGATTTTGCCCGCTTAGGAGAAGAAATTCAAGCTGTGACTGCGGCCGGAGCTGATCTGATCCATGTCGATGTCATGGATGGTCATTTTGTCCCCAACATCACTATCGGCCCGCTGGTGGTCGAAGCGCTGCGCAAGATCAGCAGCCTGCCCCTGGACGTGCATCTGATGATTGCCCAGCCCGAGGGCTACATCGCTGATTTTGCCGAGGCCGGGGCTCGAATCATTTCGGTGCACGTCGAAGCTTCGACCCACTTGCACCGCACTTTAACGGAAATCCGCCGCCTGGGATGTCAGCCGGGGGTGGTGCTCAACCCGGCCACGCCTCTGGAGTATGTCACCTATGTCCTGGACGAAGTTGACCTGGTGCTGTTGATGACCGTCAATCCGGGGTTTGGCGGCCAGGATTTTATCCCCGCGGTGGTGCCCAAGATTGCCCAGTTACGCGAGCTTATCGACCGCCGCCAGTTGCCCATCCAGATCGAAGTCGATGGCGGCATCAATGGCAATACCATTGACCAGGTAGCCCGGGCCGGAACCGACATCTATGTGGCCGGCAGCGCCATTTTTGGCAAGAGTGATTATGGCCAAGCCATCGCTGAACTCAGGGCCCAAATCGCCGCGGTACAGGACCAGAGAGCTGGGACAGGTAGGTTATAGTGAAGAATAATTTATCTAATTAGGCCATTAATTTCAATATGATTACCTCGCCCCCTTTACCCCTCCTGCCAGAGGCGGAAGTTTTTTAAAGGGATCTAAAAATTTAGGCCAATTGAGAGTTTGCCGAAGCCTTTCGAGGACATTGCCGTTTATGGCTGCAAAGTTCAGGATTTACAGCGCAGTCAGTATCATATTGGTCCTGGTGGCCAGTTTATTGGTTGGTAGCCCAACCCTAATGGCGGGCGATTCCTATCAAGAGGCGCGCCGGCGGATGGTGGAGCGGGACCTTGAAGGCCGGGACATCACCGATCCCCGAGTGCTGGCGGCCATGAGCCAGGTGCCGCGGCACCTGTTTGTTGACCCCAGCCTGACTCCCATGGCCTATGGTGACTTCCCTTTGCCCATCCCCGGGGGGCAAACGATTTCGCAGCCCTATGTTGTGGCCCTGATGACTCAGTGGGCCGAGATCCAGCCGGGGCAGAAAGTGCTGGAAGTGGGCACCGGCTCCGGTTATCAGGCCGCGGTTTTGGCCTGCCTCACCGATCAGGTTTATAGCATTGAGTTAAACGAAGACTTGGCCCAGACCGCGGCGGCCCGGTTGGCCAAGTTAGGGTATTCCCAAGTCAAGGTCAAAAGTGGCGACGGCTACCAGGGCTGGCCCCAATATGCCCCTTTTGATGCCATTCTGGTAACCGCCGCGGCTCCAGAGGTCCCCCCGGCCCTCAAGGCCCAGCTCCAGGAAGGCGGGCGGTTGATCATTCCTCTTAAGACCTTTGTCGGCTTCCAGATGTTGATCCGTCTCACCAGACACGGCACTAGCTTCACAAAGGAACGCATCTGTCCGGTCAGATTTGTGCCGTTGGTAAAACCCTAGATAGCCTGAAAGAAAATTAGGTGATGCTAAGAATTGGCCCCCCCTCACCCCAGGTTTTTCTCCCGCAAGCGCGGGGAGAGGGATTTAATTTGCAGGTCCCTAAAGTGGAAATTCTTACCCTCTCCCCCTTGTGAGAGGGTTAGGGTGAGGAAGAGTATTAACGGGGGATAGGAGCTTGGCAGGAGGGCAGGAGGCTCTTGGTTCCCTGACTCTCCCCTCAAAATAACTTGATAAAGGCCCGGAATAATAAAACTTAGCTCATTATTCTGACGAGGGCCGATAGGATTTTTCCAGGGCCCGGATGAGATGGCTGAGGATAGCATTGACCGGGGTGGACACCTTAAGACGCTGTCCTAAGGCGACGATCCGGCCATTTAAGGCCTCAATCTCTGTGGGCCGTTGGGCCAACACATCCTGCAGCATGGAGGAGCGGTTGCCGGCCGTGGCCTGGCAGACCTGGCGGACCCGAGGCAAGGGGTCGGGGCTGATGGCAATGTCCGCGGCCTGGGCCACGGCCTGGGCTTCTTGGACTGCGGCCGCGGCTACCTCCCAGGCCTCCGGGACTTCCAACAGCCCTCCATTGAGCAGCCGGGTCAGGGCGGTTAAGGGATTGACCCCGACATTGACCAGGAGCTTATCCCAGATCACCGCCACAATGTCGGCTACGCCCTGACAATCAAAACCCGCGGCTTGAAACCGGGATACCCATTCGGCTAATTGCTCCGAAGTGACCTGGGAGCCGGGTGGGATGCCCAGCAGGGTTTTTCCTGATCCGGCATGCCGGGCTCGCCCCCAGTCCAGCAGGGTCACACCATGCATGATTACTCCGGCCAACAAGCGTTCCGGGCCGACTACCGCCGCCATCTGCTCCAGGTTGCCGATGCCGTTTTGCAGGGTCAGAGCCAATCCGTCCCTGCCCATTAACGGGGGCAAGCTCTGGGCCGCATTTTTGGTCTGATGGGCCTTGACACTCAAAATGGCCAGATCGCAGGGGCCGACAGCATTGGCCTGACAGGTGCATTTAACCGGAAAATGTTGTTCCTGACCATCCAGGGTGGTTAACCGGACACCATGGGACTGGAGGTAAGCGGCCCGGTCCGGACGGTAGTCTACCAGCCATACTTCCGCTGCTATTTTGTGCAACCCGGCCACCAGCAGGCAGCCCAGGGCCCCCGGCCCGATGATAGCAATTTTCACTGTTGTCTCCGCAAGCAGAGTTACAGGGTAAGTAACCCAAATCTTTGGCCTAGTCAAGTTGTAAACCCATGGTTGGCTGGAAATTATGCCGGAAAAGTCTAGACTCTAAGGGCAATCAAGATAAAACTTTAGTGGTTAGCCCATCTGTCTCGGCAATTTCGTGATACCCCTGCCGATCCGGCCCCCAACATTGCCGAAGATATCGTCTTTTTGTGAGGCAAGGCGAGCAAACCCAGGGCGAGGCAAGGATGCTCGATATCGGAAGAATTTCAGGAACTCACCGCAGCGGTTTGGTGCGGCCGCCGACGGAAGAGCGGTTTTGCAGCTTTTGCTCCAGAAAATTCAGTTCCTGACCCAAAGCAGAGGAAACTTTCAGTTCCCGTTCCACCTTATCCAGGGCGTGCAGGATGGTCGAGTGGGTGCGCCTAAAGGCCTGGGCCAATTCCTTAAGGGTTTTTTGGGTGTAATGGCGGCAGAGATAAATGGCCAGATTCCGCGACCGGACCAGCTTTTTTTTGCGCGACCGACCGGTTAAGTCCTCCAGGCTGACCTGATAGACCTTGCAGGTAAGTCTTTGAATTGCCTCCATACTCAGGCTGTCGGTAGCCACCCGGAAGTCGTGTAGCACCTCCTCCGCCAATCCTACCGTTATCGGTGCCGGAAGTAGAGCCGATTTGGCCATCAGGCTGTCTAAAGCACTCTCCATCTGGCGGACATCTTGAGTCACATAAGTGGCCAGACATTCCAATACCTCCCGGCAGACCCGGATGCCCCGATCATCAGACTTTTTGGCCAGAATCTTGACCCGGGTATCAAAGTCGGGGGGTTCGATCGGGGTGATCACCCCGGCGCTGAGCCGGGAGAACAGTTCTTTCTTGAGGCCGGGGATTTCGGCTGGAACGTAACTACTGGTAAAGACGAGTTTTTTCTGTTGATCGGCCAAGAAGTCCAAAGTATAGCATAATTCACTCTGGATCCTTTCCTTGCCGCTTAGAAAATGCACATCCTCCAGCAGTAAGATATCGGTTTGGCGGCGGAATTTTTCCTTAAAGCGCTCCATTTGCCCCTGTCGCAAGGCTAACACCATTTCATTGGTGAAATCCTCGGCAGTCAGATAAAACACCCGATGGTCGGGGACTTGAGCCTGAATATGGTTGCCGACCGCTTGGGACAGGTGGCTTTTCCCCAAGCCGGGCAAAGAGGTTAAAAACAGGGTGCGCCCATATACCGTATCATTTCGGGCCAGAGCCTGCGAAGCCTGAAAGGCAAATCGGTTGGAAGCCCCGACGACAAAGTGTTCAAAAGTGAAGCTTTGGTTCAGCCCCCGCCCTGCTCTGGGCGCCGGCTTGACTCCAGGCAACACCGGCTGGGGCGGCGCCGGCAGGGAAACCTTGCCGGGAGTTCGGTATAACACTTCCAGAGCTAAAGCAACCCCGGGACCCAAGGTTTGCTCTACCTCTTCTCGGATCATCTCCAGATAATAGGCCCGTAACCAATGTAAAGCAAAGGCATTCGGACATCCCAGCACTAATTCGCCCTGTGAACCCCGCCAGACCTGAAGCGGTTCGATCCACAGCTTAAATCCTGGGGCTGGGAGCCGGCTTTTTAGCCTATGCTTGATATCATTCCAAGCAGGCTCCATTCCCTTTTCCTAATTTTTTGGAGAGATTGGTCGAAGTTGTTAGATCTAAAACAATGGAGTGCAAATTATCCGAGACGCACAGGGCTGTCAAACCCGCTGACCCGGAATTAACAATTAGCGGCGAGCGGAATTGACCGCCGCGGTTGGAGTTGGAAACATAACCCTCTGTGGACTAAGAGTTGATTACCAAAGAAAAAACAATTTTCTAACACGCTTAAAACATCAGCTTTAGCCGGACAGCGGATAGATTTACTGACCAGCCGCTAGATCTCGTCTTTTCTCTTCTTTCTTCCAGATTCCATAGCTAACGAAAAAATTTACTGGCAAAATTCGGCATTGCCATGATTTTGAACTGAAAACGGCAAAAGAATTTTTTTGCTCCGGGGCCAGACCTAAATTATGCAAAAACACCGGGAAAGGTGCTCCCCTGCAACTGGTGGATTTTCCTCTCAGAGCCGGAACCAATGCAGGTGTGGAAAAGTATAGGTCTTTTTGCCCCTCCTGGGCGGCCCATCCTTCCCCCCAAGACTGGAGCCAATCGAAACCAAGATTACTCCCGGTGCTGGACCGTGGCCTGGAATGGAGATTCACTCCCTGGTTCTCCGGAGGCGTGGTCATAGGAATGCTGACCATAAAGGGCGTGTAATCTATGTACCAGCGCCTTCCGTTCTTTTAGCGGCATGGTTAGGTAAAAGTCGCTCATAATCAAAGTGGCTATGATATATTTGATTTCCATCTCTCCCCCCCTTGTGGCATTGCTCCCCTTTATTGAAAATTTATGCAATAAACATGCCTTTTACAGGATAACCAATTTTTGACCGGGGAAGACCATAAGGCGGGGCTAAGCCCCGAGCTTTCGGCGATTATTGAAATTAGCGATGTGGTATGGATTGATGAATAATTTGATTCCCGGGGGCACCGGCAGTGGGCCACTGTTTTTTACGCCCTGTGTCATTTATTCCACCGGAAGAAAATTTTGGCTTTGCTTCTTTCAGCTGTTAAAGGTGGAACTATCGCCTCGAAGAATGATAAAATCTCTTGACAGGCAAGGACAGTTATGCGAAATTGGGTTAGATAATTGAGACTTGAACCTGCCGAAGTCTTCTTGTTCGGCAATGTGTTGAAAACGCAGGATTTAAAACTAGCAAGGCAGCAGATAAACAGCATGTAACCAGGATAAGCATCTGGTGTAATCCACCGCGGTTACTGGATGCTTTTTTTTATGATGGGCACCGCGAAGCCAGTCCGCAATTATCTGTAAGCTGAAAAATTGGTGTTCACCCAAGAGCAAGTTCTGACATGATACCTAGCTACCGGTTTTTCCAAAAGATTATCTACAAACCGCAAAGCACCCGCTTCCTATGAGTTTGCCATGTCTCAGATCCGGATAAGCCTGAACCATGGCCAGACAGCTACTCTGGATTCCGGAGTCAGCGTCGACCAGGCCCTGAAAACCTTGGGGGTGGCCACCAATCGTCAGGTGGTGGCGGCGCGGGTAGACGGCCAAGAAGTGGATCTAACTTTTCCCTTGGAACAGGATTGCACTGTTTCGCCGATACCGATCGATACGCCGGAAGGAATAGAAATTTTGCGGCACAGCACTTCCCATATCATGGCGGAAGCGGTGCGCAGTCTTTTCCCCGGGGTCAAAGTTACTATCGGCCCGGCCATTGAATCCGGCTTTTATTACGATTTTGATGCCCCTGAAACCTTTACTCCTGAGGATTTGCCGCGCATCGAGGCCCGGATGCAGGAAATCATCGACCAGGACCTCCCCTTTGTCCGCCAGGAAGTCACCCATCAGGAGGCGGTCGAGATTTTTTCCAGGCTGGGAGAAACCTACAAATTAGAGCTGTTAGAGGAACTGAACGAGGAATCGATCAGTATTTACCAACAAGGGGATTTTGTCGATCTGTGCCGCGGTCCGCATGTGCCGTCGACGGGTTATATCCCGGCCTTTAAGCTGACCAGCGTGGCCGGGGCCTATTGGCGCGGCGACGAACGCCAGCCCATGTTGCAGCGGATTTATGGCACCGCCTTCCCCTCTCCGGAAGAGCTGGCCCAATATCTGCACTATCTGGAAGAGGCCAAACGTCGGGATCACCGCCGCTTAGGGCGCGAACTGGAGTTGTTTATCATCGAAGAAGAGGCCGGTCCCGGGATGGTGATTTATCTTCCCAAGGGGGCGATGATCCGGTATCTGCTCGAGGAATTCGAACGCCGGGAACACCTGAAGCGGGGCTATCAACTAGTCATCGGGCCCCAGATGCTCAAACTGGACCTCTGGAAACGCTCCGGCCATTTTGAAAATTACCGGGAATACATGTATTTTACCGAAGTCGAGGGCCAGGCTTACGGCATCAAGCCGATGAACTGTGTGGCCCATATGCTGATTTATAAATCCCGGATCCGCAGTTATCGGGAATTGCCTCTGCGCTATTTTGAACTGGGGACAGTGGAGCGCCACGAAAAGTCGGGCGTCCTGCACGGCCTGACCCGGGTCCGGCAATTTACCCAGGATGATGCCCATATCCTTTGCACCCCCGACCAGGTAGAGGAAGAGATCGCCGGGGTCATTGATTTTGTCGCCGATGTCATGGCGGTGTTCGGCTTCCACTATGAGGTGGAACTCTCTACCCGCCCTGAAAAATCCATTGGCACGGACGCCGAGTGGGAACTGGCCACCCAGGCCCTGATCAAGGCCTTACAGGCTCGGAATCTGCCTTATGAGGTCTGCGAAGGCGAAGGGGCCTTTTATGGTCCGAAAATCGATATCAAGCTCAAAGATGCCTTGAATCGCCGCTGGCAATGCGCCACCATTCAATGCGACTTCACCCTGCCGGAACGGTTTGATCTGAATTATGTGGGGCCGGACGGCAACCGCCACCGGCCGGTGATGTTGCACCGGGTGATCCTGGGCTCGCTGGAGCGGTTTTTGGGAGTGCTGATCGAACATTATGCCGGGGCCTTCCCGGTCTGGTTAGCTCCGGTGCAGGTAGTGCTGCTACCCGTCACTGATCGGGTGCAGGGCTTTGCTGACGCCGTCGGCAACCGGCTGGCGCAGGCCGGGCTACGGGTAGAAAAAGATTTTCGCAATGAGAAACTGGGATTGAAAGTCCGGGAAGCCCAGCTCCAGAAGATTCCCTACATGATAATCATTGGAGACCGGGAAGTAGCTTCCCAAACCCTGTCAGTTCGCCAGGTGGATGGCAGCGAAGCAAAAGATGTGAAGATCGAAGAACTGGTCCAACGCCTGCAAAGGGAAGGGCAGATACCGACCACCGTGAAACAATTCTCTGACAACACAGGAGGAGGGCATCATCCAGAAGAAGGTTAACATCAACCGGGAGATTAGTGCCCCTGAGGTGCGATTGGTAGGCTCGGACGGGAGCCAGATCGGCATCATGCCCTTGGGCGAGGCCCTGGACCGCGCCGCGGCGGAACACCTGGACCTGGTAGAAGTTGCCCCCCAGGCCACGCCTCCAGTTTGCCGGATTATGGATTATGGCAAATATAAGTATTTGCAGAGCAAGAAAATTCAGGAGGCACGAAAGAAGCAGACCACTATCCAAATTAAAGAGGTCAAGGTCCGGCCTAAAATTGAAGAACACGATTTTGCTTTTAAACTCCGGAACATACGCCGCTTTCTGGGTCAAAAAGACAAGACCAAGGTTTCCCTGATCTTTCGAGGTCGGGAAATTGCCTATCCGGAGCTGGGCTATAATCTGTTAAAAAAGATTTCCGAGGCCGTGGAAGACATCGGCGTGGTAGAACAGCAGCCCAAATTTGAAGGCCGTCATATGACTATGATCCTGGCCCCCAAGTAGTTTAATTTTTTAAATAATAATAACCAGCAGATATTGCCAGCCGGGAGGCGTTGCCCTCCCTAAGAGGAATCTAAAATGCCTAAACTCAAGACCCATCGCGGCGCCGCCAAACGCTTCAAAGCCACGGGAAGCGGACGGCTCAAGCGCAGCAAGGCTTTTCATAGCCATATTCTGACCAAAAAAAGCCCCAAACGGAAACGGCAACTGCGCCAGACGACCTTAGTTGATCAGACCGATATGAAAAGTCTGAAGCGGCTGTTGCCTTATCTATAAAAGAGGAGGGTGTCATGCCGAGAGTCAAAAGCAGTGTCCGGGCCCGGGCCCGGCATAAAAAATATCTCAGGCTGGCCAAAGGCTACCGGGGCGGCCGGCGGCGGATGTATCGCTCCGCCCGGGAAGCGGTAGAGCGGGGTCTGGCTTTTGCCTACCGGGACCGCAAGGTCCGCAAGCGGGAATTCAGAAGCCTGTGGATCACCCGCATTAATGCGGCAGTCCGCCCTTTGGGGCTCTCCTACAGCCGGTTTATCAGCGGGACCAGAAAAGCGGGGATCGCCCTAGATCGCAAGGTATTGGCCGATCTGGCGGTTTATGATCCGGCCGGCTTCGCCCGCATCGCCGAGGTTGCCCGGCAGGCTCACGGATAACGGCTTTTCTCCACTGATTTTCCTTGTCGGCCAATCAGATTGATGCTGGAAGAGTTAACAAATCTGGAGCACCAGGCCCTTGCCGAGATCGCCCAAGCCGTTGACGACGCGGCCCTGGAACGGCTGCGGGTTTACTATCTGGGGCGCAAAGGGGCGCTTACCAAGATCTTGCGTTCGGTGCGGGAGCTGCCCCCGGAGTTGCGCCCCCAGGTGGGCCAGGAAGCCAACCGGGTCAAACAGGTCCTAGAACAGGCCCTCAGCACGGCCCAGGAGCTCCTCCAGGAAGCGGCGCGGCAACGGCAACGCCGGGTGGTCGGCCTGGACGTTACCTTACCGGGGCGGCGTCCGCCTTGGGGCCGCCTGCACCCCATCACCCGGATTACCCGCGAAATCTGTGACATTTTTATCCGCCTGGGCTTTGAAGTGGTCGAAGGCCCGGAAGTGGAGACCGACTACTATAATTTTGAGGCGCTCAACATCCCCAAGGATCATCCGGCCCGGGATATGCAAGACACCTTTTATATCTCGGAAAATGTCGTTTTGCGGACCCATACCTCACCCATGCAAATCCGGGTGATGGAAAAACAACCGCCGCCGGTCCGGATCATCGCCCCCGGCAAGACCTATCGCCGCGATTCCGATCTGACCCACACCCCAATGTTCCATCAGGTGGAAGCCTTGCTGGTGGATAAAGACATCACTTTTGCCGACCTCAAGGGAGTGTTGACGGTCTTTGTCCATCAGATCTTCGATCCTTCCGTGGGCCTGCGCTTCCGGCCCAGTTACTTTCCCTTTACCGAACCCAGCGCCGAAGTCGATATCGCCTGCGTCATCTGCGGCGGAGCCGGTTGTCGGGTCTGCAAGGAGACCGGCTGGCTGGAGGTCATCGGGGCCGGCATGGTCCACCCCGAGGTCTTCCGCTTTGTCGGCTATGACCCCGAGGTTTACACCGGCTTTGCCTTCGGGCTGGGCATCGAACGCATCGCCATGCTCAAACACGGCATCGACGACCTGCGCCTGTTCTTCGAAAACGACCTCCGTTTCCTGCGGCAGTTCTAGAGATTAAATTAAATTGCCATCACACGGATATTTTTGTAAGGGCTTGATATATCATCCCCTTTAGGACTTGGTATCAGCCAGATTGTTGCCGTCGACCTTAATCAGAGTTTTAGTATTGGATTAACTTTTAGAGCAAGGGAAATGGTTGCGTTGCTAAAGGATAGCCGCGACTTTGATTACCCTCGGGCGAACACATCTCCGCTCAGATCCAGGCGCTCCCCGGCTAATAGCAGGTGGTAGCCCAGGGCGGCGACCATGGCGGCGTTGTCGGTGCAGCGTTGGGGTGGGGGAATGAACAGCTCAATGCCAGCCGCCCCAGCCTGGGCCTGCAGCACCTGCCGCAAGCGGCGGTTGGCGGCTACTCCACCAGCCACCACCAGCCTGGAGCTATGGGTCTGCTCTGCGGCCAGCAGGGCCCGGCTGACCAGAGAGTCCACCACGGCCTCCTGAAAGCTGGCGGCCAGGTCGGCGGCCCCGGGGCGCTGGCCGGGATGGAGAATTGCCGGATTTTTCTTGAGCAGATAGGCGACCGCAGTCTTGAGGCCGCTAAAGCTGAAGGTCAGCGGTTCCGGCTCAATCCGGGGCCGGGGCAGGGAAAAGGCCTTAAGGTCGCCACCTGCGGCCCGGGCTTCAATGGCCACGCCCCCTGGATAGCCCAGGTCCATGAGCTTGGCGACTTTATCGAAGGCCTCGCCGGCCGCATCGTCGCGGCTGCGGCCCAACAGGGTCATGTCCTGAAAGCTTGGCACATAATAGAGATTGCTATGGCCGCCGGAGACTACCAGGGCGACATAAGGGAAGGAAGGTGGCGGCTCTTCCAGGTAGGCGGCCAGGATATGGGCCTTGAGGTGATGGACCCCGACGATGGGCAGGTCCCGGGCATAAGCCAGGGCCTTGGCCACCGCAAAGCCGATTACCAGCGCCCCCACCAGCCCCGGGCCTTGGGTAACGGCGATGGCGTCGATGTCACTCAGCGTCACCCCGGCCTGATCCAGGGCGGCGCGGATTACCGGCAGGATGTTCTCCTGGTGGCGCCGGGCCGCCAGTTCCGGGACCACCCCGCCATAGGCAGCATGCAGATCGAACTGGGTGGCGACAATATCGGACAGCACGGTCCGGCCATCGACCACCACTGCCGCGGCAGTCTCATCACAAGAAGTCTCAATCCCCAAAACCCGCATGGCTGATCTTTATTTTGCCAGAGGAAAAATGCAGGCTGCGGCCCGGTTCTCGGAGCTGCTAGCTTTCCAGGGCATTGAGCATCAGGGTGATGGGCTTGGCATCAGCACCGGCCCCGGAAAACTGGATCGGCCCCGGAAACCGATAGTCATCCTCCATGGCCCACTTTTTCCGCTCCTGGTGCAGAATCTTGAAGGCCGGAGATTCGAGATCGACCTTCTGCTTCTGAATCACCAGTTCCAGGCGGCCCTTGCGCTCTTCCAGGTGCATCAGCGGCGCCAGCGGGATGCCGATGGGTTGCCATTCTTCTATGGGCTTGTGCAGATCCTTGATGGCCGCCATGTATCCGGTGGCGCCGTTGGCCAACAGGCTAAAGGCGGTACGGCCCAGATTATAGGTATAGTCACAATCGAACTTGGTCGGGAAGGTGCCCCGGCCATCGTAGCCATAATAGTGGTTTTGAGTACGAAAAGAGCCCTTATAAATCCCCCGGGCCCGCTGCTTGCGCAGATAGGTGGCAACCATATCCAACAGGATTCTTTCGGTATTGACCAGAGCATATTGGAAATTGCCATGCGCATCCCGCGGCAAGAGTAGACCGGTCTGCAGGCGAGGCGGCAACCCTAAAAAGATGCGGCTGTCGTAGTCTCGCCAGATATCGCTGTTGTCAATCAATTGCACCTGATCCTCAAACGGCAGCTTATGAAAGGATTCTTCCTCGGCGGCTTCACGATTATAGGCGGCGATGATGTAGCTGATTTTGATGATCAAACAATTAATCTCGTGGATGAACTCCAGGATGCCCTCGGGAATCAGGACAGTTCCATAATTTTTGCCGATTTGGGCGCGCTCCACGATGATATCGGCGATCAGCCGCACCACCTGGTGAATGGTATATTCTTTTTCTTCGATTTCCTCGCCGATCAGGATGACGTTGGGATGGGTCTGAAAGGCCACTTCCAGGGCGATGTGGCTGGCGCTGCGCCCCATCAACCGGTTAAAATGCCAGTATTTCAGGTCTGATTTGCAATCCGAGTTGAGGTTGCCGACTTCGGTGGCGAAGGCCATGCAGGCCGAGTGATAGCCGAAGGGAATCTGACAGAGGCCGGGGACCTGCAAATCGCCGTCGATGGTCTTGGGAATGCCGATGACCCGGGTCCCCAGATCGTGCAGGTTTTCGGCCAGAAAAGCAGCATTGGTATTGGAATCATCGCCGCCGACGATGACCAGGCCGGACAGCTGCAGATCAGCACAGGTCTGACGGCATTGTTCCATTTTTTCCGGGGTGTCGATCTTGTCCCGGCCGGTGCCCAGCATGTGGAAGCCGCCGGAATTTTTGTAATGGGCCACCATATCGTCGGTAATTTCCGTATGCTTGTTGGTAATGATCCCCTTAGGCCCGGCCAGAAAGCCGATCAGGCGATTGTCGGGATGGGCCTGCTTGGCAGCCTCAAAAACTCCGGCAATGACATTGTGCCCACCTGGAGCCGGCCCCCCGGAAAGGACAATACCCAAGCGGCAGGGCTGCTTGAGACGGAATTCAGCCTGACCGGGAATAATTTCGATTAATTGATTCTGGCTCACTAACGGCAACTGTTCCTGGGCGGACCGCAATACTTCCAGCTCAAACCCGGTCAAGGGACGGGTCGCCCCCGGGCCGGGCTGTAACCGGGCACATGCACATGGTTGATATGCTCTTCTCTCCGCTCTGATCGGGCTTTCGGAACTCAATAATTGGGCAATCTGTTCCTGAGAATAATTAGTCTGCAGCTTGGGTTCAGCGGTCATCTAAATTCTCCTTATTGGCTAATTAGTTTAGCTAGGAAATCATATATATCCTTAGATCTAAAATCTTGAACGGGTCCGGAATGCCAGAAGCAGGAGGAACTGCCTGCCTCCGGCCTATCTTCCATGAACAGAGTAAATTATCAATCATTATCTGTTACTTGAGGCTCTAATTCATTATCGGGCTCTGCCGAAATGGTCAGATGTGGTCGGATGTCTGCCAACTTATTCGGTCCGATGCCGTTAACCCGTGTGAGCTCCTTGATCTGGCTAAAGGGGCCGTTAGCAGCACGATATTGGATGATGCGCTCCGCCAGCACCGGCCCGATGCCGGGGATGGCCTGCAAATCGGCCATTCCGGACCGGTTGAGATCAAGGGGTAAACCCAGTACCAGCAGTGTCGCTCCCGGCATGCGGTCCTGAGTAACCGACCCATCCGGAGCCACCATAATCCGGCTGCCATTGGTTAGAGGCTGGGGCAGGGCCGGCGGGGAGCCGGGTCCGCCAGCCGCCCGCCAGATATGTTGTATCTCCAAAGGTTGATGAAAATCATAAACTCCCGGCCGGGCCACGGCGCCGTCTATCTCCACCCAATAAATTTGCCGGGGTGCGGCTGAGGACGCCCTACCCATTTTTAACAGGCCGCTCCGCCAGAGCAAGAGCCCCATCAGGATAACGCCGAGCAGCAGGATCACCCCCTGTTGGGAGCGGACCAGGTGCTCTTTAGGATTGGCTGGACTTACGCTCATCCTTGAACAGTTTATAATTGATGCTGTCTACCAGGGCCTGCCAGGAGGCCTCGATAATATCGCAGGAGACCCCGACCGTTCCCCAGCGGTCATTGGCATCCCGGGTCTCGATCAGTACCCGTACCTTGGCCTCAGTCCCGCCCGAGCCCGGTAAGACCCGGACCTTATAGTCTTCCAGGCGCATCTCCGCCAACCGGGGGAAAAACCGCAACAACGCCTTTAACAGGGCATTATTTAAGGCGTGTACCGGGCCATTGCCCAGGGATGCGGTATGCACCTCGAACGACCCCACCCGCACCTGCACCGTGGCCTCGGGGATGGTGGAATTAACTGATCCCGATTTCTGATCAACCACCCGATATCCCTGGAGGTGGAAATATTCCTTGAACTGTCCAAACCCGGCCCGCAGCAACAACTCCAGTGAGGCATCGGCCCCCTCGAACTGGTAGCCCTGCGATTCCAGTTGCTTGATTTTATCGAGGATATTATCCAACACCCCGGTGCTGGCCGGAGGCAGATTAATATTTAATTCTTTAATCATTTCCATAGCCGCAAAGACGCTGCGGTCATGGTCGGCGGGCTCCAGCTGCAAATCTTTGGCCTTGAGAAAAATGGTGCTCTTGCCGGATAGATCCGACACCGGAAATTTGCGGAAATTACCGACGATTTCCGGGTTGATGTGTTCGTAGGCCCGGGGGTTGAGCTTGACCGCGGCGGCGTGGACCCCGCCCTTATGAGCAAAGGCGCTCTGGCCGACGTAGGGTTGATAGCGGTTGGGGTGCATGTTGGCGATTTCATAAATATATCTGGATAATTCCGTGAGCCGCTTCAGGTTTTCGTCAGAGATGCAGTCATACCCCAGTTTAATCTTGAGATTAGGAATAATCGAACACAGATTGGCGTTGCCACAGCGTTCCCCCACCCCATTGATGGTGCCCTGGACCTGTTCCACCCCTTGCTCCACCGCGGCGATGCTGTTGGCCACGGCCAGCTCCGAGTCGTTATGGGCATGGATTCCCAACGGTACTCCCGGGAAGCGCTCCTGCACCACCTTGATAATTTCCACCAATTTGGAGGTCACCGTCCCGCCGTTGGTGTCGCACAGAATTAAACAATCCGCCCCCCCGGCAATGGCCGCTTCCAGGGTTTTCAAGGCATATTCAGCATCATCCTGGAAGGCGTCAAAGAAATGCTCGGCATCATAAAGGAGCTCGACCACCCGCGGCTTCAGGTAGCGCAGGGAATGGGTGATGATCTCCAGATTGCGCTCCAGGCTGGTGCGCAATACCTCCTTGACATGAAAGGTCCAGGATTTGCCAAAAATAGTGATAACCGGCGCCCGGCTGATCAGCAACTCCTGGAAAATCGGATCTGTTTCCGGAGGGCGATCCTTATGATGGGTACTGCCAAAGGCGGTGATGATGCTCTGCCCCAGGTTATAATTATGAATCTCGGCAAAGAATTCCTTGTCGCGGGGGTTGGAACCGGGCCAACCGCCTTCGATGTAATCGATGCCCATCTGCGCCAGTTTTTTGGCAATGCGGATCTTGTCTGCCAAAGAGAGGTTGAACTCTTCGGCCTGAGTGCCATCACGCAGGGTGGTATCATAGATTTTGACGCGTCGCATAACCAGTCCTTATTAATTTAGGGTTTTTCGAGGCCTGACATTCTCCAGGCCAAAGGCATCGTGGAGGATGCGCACCGCCAGTTCGGTGTACTTGTCTTCAATAACGCAGGAAACCTTGATCTCTGAGGTGCTGATCGTCAGGATATTGATATTTTCAGCGGCCAGGGTGGAAAACATCCGCGAGGCGACGCCAGCGTTATTGCGCATCCCGACCCCGACGATAGAGATCTTGGCGATATTTTCATCGCTGATCAGTCTGTCAGCGCCGATCTCCTGGGCTACCGGCTGGATCAGTTCCAGGGTCTTCTTCAAATCCCCCTTGGGGACCGTGAAGGTCAGGTCGGTAAGCCCTTCAATACTGGTGTTCTGGATTATCATGTCAACCACGATGTTGGCTTCGGCAATGGGATGGAAAAGCCGGGCGGCAATGCCTGGAACGTCGGGTACCCTGGTTATGGTGACCCGGGCATCATTTTTACTATAGGTTACGCCTGTTACCAGGATATCTTCCATATCCTTATCCTCCTTTGTCACCAGGGTCCCTGGCCGATCCGTGAAACTAGAACGGACATGCAGGGGCACATTATAACGTTTGGCAAAACCGACGGAACGGATTTCCAGGACCTTGCTGCCCAAAGAAGCCAATTCCAGCATTTCGTCATAGGAGACGCGTTCTAATTTCCGGGATTGCGGACAGATGCGGGGATCACTGGTATAAACTCCTTCCACATCGGTATAGATCTCGCATAAGTCTGCCTTCAGGGCCGCGGCGATGGCCACCGCGGTGGTGTCCGATCCACCCCGCCCCAGGGTGGTGATATTGCCGACTTCGTCCACCCCCTGAAAGCCGGCAACGGTGACAATCCGGTCTTTTTTGAGTTCTTCCAGAATGCGGGCCGTATCAATGCCGATAATCCGGGCCCGGCCATAAGCCTGATTAGTATAGATGCGAGCCTGATGACTGAGCAGCGAAGTGGCGGGAAGGCCTTGAGACTTTAGGAACATGCTAAACAGGGCGACGGTGACCTGCTCGCCGGTGGCCATCAGCACATCAAGCTCCCGGGCATCTGGGTCTTCGGCCACCTCCCGGGCCAACCTGATAAGACGGTCGGTTTCTCCGGCCATGGCCGACAGCACTACGACCATGCGGTGGCCATCCCGCCAGCCTTTGACCACCCGGTTGGCGACATTGGCGATGCGCTCTGGATCGGCTACCGAGGTGCCGCCATATTTTTGGACAATTAAGGCCATCTGAGGCGATTCTCCTTGGAGAAAATATTCGTTATTGTACAAGCTTGAGGACAGGGAAGCAACCCTGTTAACGCCTCAGATTATATAATAATTTCTAATTGGCTAAAGCAAACGGCAAATTTTGTCAAGCCAGGCATTGATCAATGGCAGGATTGCAGCACTCCTGGAGTGCGGGTCCAGAGATGGGCGGCCTCATCCTGGTAAACGATGAGATAATAATCACAGTAGGGGCAGTCGAGTTTATTCCAACCCGGGGCTACCTGGAGCACCGATTCCTCCCCACAGTGGGGGCATTGAAAAAATACTTCTAACATCTTCTGGTCAATCAATATTTTCTTTTGGCCTCTCTTGGTTCAACCAGCAATTATGGTCTTATAGTAAGGAATTTTCCGCCAGGCTGAAATAACCCTGGCGGCCAATGATCAGGTGATCGTGGACCACCAGATTAAGGGTTTCGGCGGCCTGGATGATGGCCCGGGTCAGTTCCCGATCCGCGGCCGAAGGAGTCAGATTACCGCTGGGATGGTTGTGAACCAAGATCAGCCCGGTGGCTTTGTGTTGCAATGCCTTTTCCAGGATCTTACGGGGATAGACCACCGCCTGGTCCACCGTGCCTTCCTGGATAACCTCTTCGGCGATGATTTCGTTCTGAGTATTTAAGAAGATTACCCGGAATTGCTCATCCTTTAAACCTCCCATGGAGACCCGGCAGTAGTCTACCAGGGCGGTCAGCGAAGGAATGCGCTGCCGCTTCAGGACTTCTTCCTTGAGATAATATTCGGCGCAGGCCTTGGTCAGGCGAACCAGGGTAGCGGAATAATCTCTCAGGCCATCCACCTTGACCAGCTCCTCGAAGGGGGCATCCAGGACGCCGGTGAAGGAGCCGAAATGGGCCAACAGGCGTTTGGCCAGCGGTTTGACATCAGAATAAGGAATGGCAAAGGTGAGCAGCAACTCTAAAAGTTCGTAGTCCTGCAGTCCTTCCGGGCCGGCTTGCAGAAAGCGGTTCCGCAGCCGCTGTCGGTGGCCGTGATAATGGGGGGCTGTCTTGCCTGGTTTCATATCCCATATATAGTAGTTTTTTGGTTTATTTGTCAATCAGGCAGAAGCTGATCCAGAAAAAAAGCCGGGCAGGGCATAATCCCTACCCGGCTCACCTTAGGCAAAGCGTAGTTTGAAAAGCTCCTGACAGTTAAGCGTCAGGACGTTTATAAGGTTTACTCTTCGCCAGCCGCCGCGGCTTTTTCTTCCAGTTCGCGGCGCATGGCCATATCGTAGAGCACCCGCTCCCGGGCCTTGTCGATGCCCAGGGCGGCACGCTTCTTGTCGATATGGGCGATCATCTTTTTGGCCGCCAGTACTGGATCTAGCTCGAAGTCCCATTTGCCGCCCAACTCCTCTTCCAGACCGCGGAACAAGTAGTCAGTGAGGATGTCCGAACCCAGGGTCGGCCAGCTGACCCCAAAGATGGTATAAACGCCAGAGGACACGAAGTAGTGGCCGATGGAGATGGCCTTTTCACTCATCCACTCGGGGGCCGCCCCCGCGGCCGGCAGGTCGCTGATGTCATTGCCCAAACCGCCGGCTTTGACGCAGGCCGCCGCGGCCATCAGGATGCGGGAGTTGTCCACGCAGGAACCCATATGCAACACTGGCGGGAGGCCCACGGTCTCACAGACCTCGGCCAACCCCGGGCCACAATACTTGACCGCGGCTTCCGGAGTCAATAGGCCCGCCTTGCCGGAGGCCATGGCGCTGCAGCCGGTGACCAGAACGATGATGTCGTTTTTGAGCAATTCTTTGGTCATCTCCAGATGGGAATTGTCATGCATGGTGCGGCAGTTGTTGCAGCCTACCACGCCGGCCACACCCCGTACCCGGCCGTTAATGATATTGTCATTGAGGGTATAATAGGAACCGCGGATAGAGCCGCCCAGCAAGTAGCGGATGGTCTCCATGCTGAAGCCCACCACAGTGGGGTACTTGGCCTCGGGAATCAGCACCGGGGCCCGGCGGTTAGGGAAGTTGTCAATCGCTTCCCGCACGATCTTCCGGGCGATGTCCATGGCATGGTGCTCATCCATGGGGATATGCATGGTCTCGCCTTCAATCCGAGCCCGGGGGTCGGTAGTGATCAACTTGGTATGATAACAATTGGCCACATTGGCCAGCGACTGCATTTCACACTGCACATCGACGATCATGGCGTCGACCGCGCCGGTGGTGATGGCCAGCTCCTGCTGCAGGTAGTTGCCCGCTACCGGAATGCCGTGGCGCATCAACAGCTCATTGGCCGAACAGCACATCCCGGCCAGCTGCACTCCCTTGGCTCCCTTATTATGGGCATATTCCACCATCTCGGGTTCCTGGGAGGCCACATAGATCATCTCCGGCAATACCGGCTCATGACCATGAATGATGATGTTGACATGATCCTCTTTGAGGACCCCCAAGTTGATTTCGCCGTGCACCGGCACCGGGGTACCGAACAGCACGTCCTGCAAATCAGTGGAGATCATGGAGCCGCCCCAGCCGTCCGAAATCGCCGTCCGGGTACATTGCTTGAGGATGTTGTGATATTCCTGGTCCACTCCCATGTGGGTGCGGTGCATTAATTCGACGATCTCAATGTCGCAGCCGCGGGGCATGACGCCCAGGTTGCGCCACAGCTCCACCCGCTTCTTGGGAGGCCGCTTGGTGGCAAACACCAGCTCGCCATCTTGCTGACCGAATTCGGCCATGATCTTATCGGCCAATTCCTGGGCAATGGCTTCCGTAGAGCGGGATTTCTGGTCGTCGCCCTCGCCTTCGGTGATCGCTACATCATAATCCCGGGCGATTTGCTTCAGTTTAGTGACATCTTTAATCTTGTAGCCCGGAGCCTTGCCATGTGCCACTTCTTTAAAGAGTTTGGCCACTCCCCGGGAATGGTCGTTATGGGCCGCGGCCCCGCCGCAGACCATGCGGGCGAAATTACGCGCCGTAATGGTCTCTGCGGTAGCCCCACAAACCCCCATGCGAGCCTTCACTTCCCCTGGCTCTTCCTCGCCCTTTTTCTTTTTGGGCTTGGGTACCCGGCAGGGGCCTTGGGAACAGATGCGGCAACAGGCGCCTTCCGCCCCAATGGGGCAGGGTTTCATTTTCTCAGCTCGATCCCAGATAGTCTCTACGCCCTGCTCCTGGGCGTGTTTCAACATTTCTTGGGTACCGGGATCTATGCTTCTGCTCTCGATGTCCGCCATAAATTTCCTCCTTTATTTTTTGATTTTTATATACAATTTAACATCTATACATAATTATGGGCAAGTAAAAAAGAATTGTCAAGAAATTTTTATTTAGCCAAACTTTATGATGGTTTTTAAAAAATTATTTCGGTTTTGGATTTTATTAAAAATCAATTGGCGTAAAGTCAAGGGTCCCGCTTCAACTTTATCGGCGCAGAGGACAACACGATTTTTTGAATCCGTTGGGGAGGTCCCAGAAGAGAAGCCGGGTGGGTAAATCCCACCCGGCTTGATTAGGAAAGGAAGTTTAATTATCGGCCTGACTGGCGATCGGGGGCCAGGCAAGCCGGGTAG
>JBKHJN010000070.1:0-7227 GCA_046538075.1 Desulfobacteraceae bacterium
GGCCAGGTTGTTGAGGCAGGTAGCCACATCGGGGTGCTCCGGCCCCAATGTTTTTTCTTTGATCTTGAGGGACCGCTGGAGAGCAGCAGCATAAGATTTACGATGAACATACCATTTCCAGAGATTTGCGATCTTGTCCATATTCTCGCCCTTTCACATGTGGAACAATCCCCCCTGACCCCCCTTTAGATAAGGGGGGAATTAAGGAAGGAGCTTAAAGTCCCCCTGGAGTAAGTAGGATTATAAAAAGAATTAATTCCAAGTCCCCCTTTCTTAAAGGGGGATTTAGGGGGATTTTATAAATATCTTAAAGATGCTTTCAAGAATTCCCTCCATATTCTCGAATACTTCCCGATCCGAAAATCTGATGACCGTTAGTCCCAAATCGGCGAGATAGTCATCCCGGTTCTGGTCTTGGGCCAGGCCCTGGACGTAATAATGTTGGCCGCCGTCAACTTCAATAACCAGCCGGGCGGCCGGGCAATAAAAATCCACAATGAAGTTGCCAATGTTTTTTTGCCGGTAAAATTGATAGCCGTTTAACTGCTTTCTCCGGATTTTTTCCCATAACCGCCTTTCGGCGGCGGTCAGGTTTTTTCTCAGTTCTCTGGCGAATTGTTGAAGATTTTTGTTGAATGGCAACATCTTATATTAAAATCCCCCCTGACCCCCCTTTAGAAAAGGGGGGAATTAAGGAAGGAGCTTAAAGTCCCCCTGGAGTAAGTAGGATTATAAAAAGAATTAATTCCAAGTCCCCCTTTCTTAAAGGGGGATTTAGGGGGATTTTAAATTGCCACGATAACCCCAATATCAAACTTTCCATTATTTCTAAGTATTAATGTCTTTCCTTCCCCTGTGCGAGTGGCTGTTATTGTCCCTCAAAAATCCAAAACAGTGTAGCCGAACAAGCGGTTGACCTCGTCGGCCAGGGCGCGGCAGGGTTTGAGATGGTAGGCTTCGGGCAGGGCCAGGACCTCTTCCGGGCCGTTGTTGATCACCAGATGCAGAAAAGCCGGGGTCGGCCCCGGGTAGCGGGCCAGGAGGTCGCGCAGGCGCAGCAGATCATCGCGCTCCAGGCTGGCGGCATGCAGGCGCAGGTCCAGGCGGGGGGGCAGTTGGGCCCCGGCCTCGGCCAAGGACGAAACCTCCTGGGCGATCAGTTTGGGCCCTTTTTCTTCCTGGCTGACCGAGCCTCTAACCAACAGCGGCAGGGCCGGTTCTTTTAATAAAGGCTCTACCCGGGCGTAAAGATCGCTGAAGATAACTGCTTCGATGGAGCCTTCCAGGTCTTCCAGGGTCACAAAGGCCATGCGCTCGCCCTTTTTGGTGACCGTCTCCTTGAGGGCGGTGACCAGCCCCCCTAACGCCACGGAACCGTTCCCGGTCCATTCTTCCAGGCGGTTAATGGTCAGATCGGCCAGGGCCTGGAGTTCGCGGCGATATTTGGCCAGCGGATGTCCCGACAGGTAAACCCCCAGAGCAGCCTTCTCCCGGCTCAGCTTTTCGGCTTCATCCCAGTCCGGCACCATGGGCAGCCAATCTTCCGATTCCGCCGCCTCCTCGCCCAGACCGCCAAACATGTCCATCTGTTTGGTGGCCCTGATTTTTTGATAGGCCTGCGCCCGTTCCATGACTTTCTCCAGCCCCTGGAACAGCCGGGCCCGGTTGGGCTGCAGGGAATCCACCGCGCCGCTCTGAATCAGGGCTTCCAGGACTTTTTTGTTGACCCGGTGCTGGCTGACCCGTTCGAGAAAATTCTGGAAGGAGGTAAAAGGCCCTTTTTTCCTGGCTTCTATGATCGACCGAATAGCGTTTTCACCGATATTTTTGACCCCGGCCAGGCCGAAGCGGATCTGACCATCTTCAACGACAAAGTCACGTTCGCTCTTGTTGAGGTCGGGAGGCAAAAGGGTTACCCCATGGTCCCGGGCCTCCTGAATGTGTTTGGAGAGAGTGGTGGTATTATTAATTTCGCTGGTAAACAGGGCGGCCAGAAATTCCAGGGGATAGTGGGCCTTGACGTAGGCGGTCTGATAGGAAATCAGGGCATAGGCGGCACTGTGGGATTTATTAAAGCCGTAGCCGGCGAATTTTTCGATCAGGTTAAACAAGGTCTCGGCCTTGTCAGCCGGAAAGCCCTGGCGGGCGGCCCCCTCGCAGAAGCGCTGGCGCTGGGCCGCCATCACCGCCGGTTCTTTTTTGCCCATGGCCCGCCGCAGGATATCAGCCTCCCCCAGGGAATAACCGGAGATCAGGGCGGCGATTTGCATAACCTGTTCCTGGTAGAGGATGATGCCATAGGTCTCTTTAAGGATGGGTTCCAGTTCCGGCAATAGATAAGACACCGGCCGCTCGCCGTGTTTACGCCGGATAAAGTCGTCGACCATGCCGCTTTCCAGCGGTCCGGGACGGTAGAGGGCGACCAGGGCGATGAGGTCCTCCAGGCAGTTAGGTCTGAGGCGGATCAACACATCCCGCATCCCCGGGCTTTCCAATTGGAAGACCCCGGAGGTGTTGCCGGACTGCAGCAGGCTGAAGGTTGGGGGATCATCCAAAGGCAGTTTGCGGAGATCAAAATGGGGCTGATAATTCTGGCGCACCAGGCGGGCCGCGCTCTCCAGCACCGTCAGGGTGCGCAGCCCCAGAAAATCGAACTTGATCAGTCCGACCTTTTCCACCCCTTTCATGTCGAACTGGGTCACCAGCTCGCCGTGGCTGCCCCTATACAACGGCAAATAGTCCCATAACGGGCGGTCGGCGATGACTACTCCGGCGGCGTGCGTGGAGGCGTGGCGGGGCAGGCCTTCGAGGGCAGCGGCAATAGTCAAAATCTCCCGGACGGTGTCGTTGTTGTCGTATAATTCTTTGAGCCGGGCCTCTTTTTGCAAGGCGGTTGCCAAAGTGATTTTGAGCTGTTCGGGGACCAGCTTGGCGATTTTATCCACCTCAGCATAGGGAACTTCTAAGGCCCGGCCCACATCCCGGATGACCTGCCGGGTTTTCATGCTCCCAAAGGTGGTAATCTGGGCCACCAGTTCCTTGCCGTATTTCCGGGTCACATATTCGATGATTTCCCCCCGGCGTTCATAACAGAAATCCACGTCAATATCCGGCATACTTTTGCGTTCCGGGTTGAGGAAACGCTCGAACAGCAGGCCATAAGTGATCGGATCGAGGTCGGTGATGCCCAGCGCATAGGCTACCAGGCTGCCGGCCGCCGAACCTCGACCAGGCCCCACCGGAATGCGGCGCTTCCGGGCATACTGAATAAAATCGGCCACTACCAAAAAGTAACCGGCCAGCCCCATCTGGCACAGCAGGTCCAACTCAGTCTGCAGGCGGGCCCGGTAGTCAGCCGCCTTGGCCTCAGAAAAGGGATGTTGGGCCGCCATCATCTTAAACCGGGCTTCGAGCCCCTGCCAGGACTCAGCGCGCAGGCGTTCCTCCATAGACTGGCCGTTATCCAGGGGGAAAATCGGAAAGTGGAGTTCCCCCAGGGATAGTTCCAGGGAGCAGCGCCCCGCAATATCGCCGCTGGCCGCTAGCAAATCAGGCCGCTGAGGAAAAGCCTGGGCCATTTCGGCCGGGCTTTTAAAATATAACTGCTCGGTGCGGAAGCGCATGCGCTGCGGCGAATTTACTGTCTTGCCGGTCTGAATGCACAGCAGCACATCATGGGCCCGGCTATCCTCCGGCCTCAAGTAATGACAATCATTGGTCGCTACTAACGGCAACCCCCATTTGGGGCCCAGTTCCAGCAGCGCGGCGTTGACCTTGGACTGCTCGGGCAGATCATTGGCCTGCACTTCTAAATAGAAGCGTCCGGGAAAGATGTCGGCGTATTCCTGGGCCGCCCGGTGGGCCTGGTCAATATCATCGGCCAGCAAGTGGCTGGCCACCTCTCCATGTAAACAGGCGCTTAGGGCAATGAGGCCTTCCTGGAGATCGCCCAACAGTTCCTTATCTACTCTAGGCTTGTAGTAAAAGCCCTGCAGATAAGATTGGGTCACCAGCTTGAGCAGATTATGGTAGCCGGTTTGGTTTTCGGCCAGCACCACCAGATGGTAGTTTTCCGCTTTGCTTTTGCCGCTTTTATCCAGCCGGCTGCGAGGCGCAACATAAAGTTCACAGCCAATGATCGGTTTGATGCCGGCCTTTTTGGCCTTTTCATAAAAATCCAAGGCTCCGAAGAGATTGCCATGATCAGTGATGGCCACGGCTGGCATCCCGAATTCTTGGGCCCGCTGGAACAGATCATCCAGACGGATAGCCCCATCTAACAGGCTATAGGCGGTATGGACATGCAAATGGACAAATTCCGAGGCTGGCATATAGGTTACCTGCTTAAAAATAGTCCAGCGGTTGAACCCGGTGCCGCACACACCAGGCGAACACCAGATTAAAGGGCAGCATATGCAGATTATATAACCGGGGCGGCCAGACCAGCCGTTTCAGGATAGAAGAGGGGGAATAGAACCGCTGATTGGCGCGCCAGTATTCCTCCTGCAGTTGGTGGGCGGTCATGTATTTGGGATGATAAACCACCTTGAAGCCGCAATAATGGGTCCAATCGTTGTCCATGATCCGCCCTTGTTGTTGAAGCTGTTCCCGGATTTTGGTCCCCACCCGGGGGGCCAGGATAAACATAAAGGAGACCGGGGCCTGAATGCGGATGAGGAAATCCACGGTACTGTCAAAAATCGAGGGATGGTCCCCATCCAGGCCGAACATGACATTGACCGAGTAGCCGATACCGTGCTTCTGGAGGGCCTTGAACTGGCGCTCGTAATCTTTTATTTTGTTCTGTTTCTTATTAATCGCCTGGATGCTTTCTGGACTGATGGTCTCCATGCCGATGTTCACGTGGACGCAGCCGCTGCGCTGCATCAGGTCCAATAACTCCGGGTCACTGCCGATGTTGATGGTGGCCAAACAGCCGTAGGTTAATCCCAGAGGGATCATTTTTTCCATGATTTCCATGGCATGGCGGCGATTGGCCACGAAATTGTCATCGACAAAATAGATGAACCTACTCCCGGTCTGGCGGCGGATTTCCTTGATTTCATGCAGTACCTGATCGACCGGCCGGTGGCGGAATTTGCCGCCGTAGACCTGGGTAACTTCACAGTAGTTGCAGGCATAAGGACAACCCCGGGTGGTCTGGGCCGGGATATTCAGCAGTTTATAGCGTTTCAGGTCCAACAAGTCATAGCGCGGCACCGGCAGATTTTGCAGGTCCGACAGTTGTTCGGCCTGGTAGCGGGGTTGCAACTGGTCGGCTTGAAAATCCCGCAGCACTTGCGGCCACGCCGCTTCGGCCTCACCGATGACCAGGGCGTCAGCGTACTGTTGGCTCTCGTCCGGGGCCAGAGTAACATGAAAGCCGCCCATCACCACCTTTTTACCCTGCTGGTGGAACCCGGTGGCCAACTGATAGGCTCGGGGGGCCTGATGGGACATAAAGGAGATTCCCACCAGATCGCAGTCTTCCTGAAAGGTGATGTCCTCCAAAAGATCGTCTTTGATCTGGACCTTGATGTCGGGTGGGGTCAAAGCGGCTAGATATGGCAGGGTCATCCCCAGCAGCCAGCGTTTTTTGCGCTTGTCTGGTCTGCCATCGTCCCGAAACCGGGAAGGTTGTATGAGCAAAACGTTCATGCCAGGTCGAAAACCGATAAGTGGTGATTATATTTTCGGGCAAAATTAATTGCCCAAATGATAATAACGCCCCTGGGATATATTGGCAAGCAAAGATATAAATTATCATACTGGACCGAAAGATTGTCAAGCGCTTGACCCGCTCCCATCCCTCCCCAGCCTATTTAACTTTAAGAAAGGGGTGGCAAACCAGCTTCAGGACAATGGACCAAGCTGTGAGCAAATTACTAATTTAACTACTTGTGGGGGATAGTAATTTTTTTCTTGACAGCTTCAAGTAAATAGCGATATTTTAACCACTGATAATTATTATTTTCACAAAAGTTGCAGTCTAATAGGCCTGGAGAAAAGGGTATGCTAACCCATCGATATAAAGGAGGAATTGACATTGGCCTTTGAAATTCCAAAACAAAAGTATTCCGGCGCCATTAAACCGGTAACCATTGGCAAAGGAGACAAAGCCATAACCCTGGGAGGGGAAACTTCTTATCCCTTTTATCTATTTGAAGGGGAAATGCCCCATAAGCCGCGGATCGCCCTGGAAGTTTGGGATAAAGACCCGGGGGCCGATTGGGCAGCTCCAGTCCTGGAAGTGTACAAAGATGTTAAGGGCGACCCAGTTGCCTGGGCCCAAAAATGCGTCAATGATTTCGGTGCCGCCGCAGTGGCGCTGATTCTGGCCAGTACTGATCCGAACGGGGATGATGCTTCCCCCGAGTCCGCGGCCCAGACCGCCAAAAAGGTGGCCGAGGCCATTGATGTACCTCTAATTGTTTATGGCACTTCGGCCATGGAAAAAGATGCTGAGGTGCTAGCTGCAGTCGCCGAGGCCTGTCAAGGTCATAATCTCATCCTGGGCCCGATCCAAGATAAGAATTATAAGAAGATTGGCGCTGCCGCATTGGGCTACCAACACACCGTAGTCGCTAATACTCCGATTGACGTCAATTTAGCCAAACAGTTGAACATCCTCTTAGGTAACCTGGGAGTGCCGGATAACCGCATTCTGGTCGATCCCACTACCGGCGGCCTGGGTTATGGCATGGAGTATACTTATTCCGTGATGGAACGTGACCGGATGGCGGCCCTTACCCAGGAAGACGAAAAACTCCAGCTTCCCATTGTGAATTATATCGGCCATGAAGTCTGGAAAGTCAAAGAGTGTAAACTGACCAATGACGAGGCTCCGGAATTAGGCGATCAGACCAAACGGGGCATTCTGATGGAAGCAGTGGCGGCGGTATCGTTATTGCTGGCCGGAGCGGACCTGGTTATTATACGCCATCCTGAGGCGGCCAAACTTACCAGGGAGATGATCGCTGAATTAACTGAGTAATTACTAGGCCGAGCAAAAACCCGGCCTTTTGTATTTTATGATTAAGAGGTATACAACCTAAAACCCATAAAGCCGGAAGCCAGTGTCTAGGATAGTTATCAGGCATGAGGCCTAAACCCGGCTTCCTACCAACAACGGGTCCATGAAGGAAACCCGCTGAGTTGTGAAGGAGGAATTCCATGGCAGAAGAAGTGGAAAAAATTGAGACTCGGACCGTAGATCCGGCTGAAAAA
>JBKHJN010000008.1:0-86200 GCA_046538075.1 Desulfobacteraceae bacterium
CTTGAGGGGAGGGCGGGGGGCCGGCGGTCCCCCGGCCCTCCTCTCAAATCAACCTTTTAAATGGTCGAAGTAATAATACAATGGGGGGGATGACAGTAAAAATCTTGAAAATTATAGCCTTAAGATAGTATAAAGGAAAATATTGCCCCCGCCGAAAAATACAAAGGTTGGTACAGGATGAAAAGGCTGATCTGGCTTCTGGGGCCAGTGCTAATATTATTGGCGGTATGTCCGGGTTGGAGCCAGGAGATCGCGCTCTTTAAAGGCGAACAGCTGGAAGGCGGACCGTGGACCATCAAAGCGGACCGGATCACCTATGATACCGATACCCGGACTTACGAAGCCCATGGCCGGGTGGAGATCCGCCAGGGGAATCGGCGTATTACTGCAGATCACATCCGGGTTAATGAAGCAACCAAGATCGCTTCGGTGCAAGGCCGGGTAGTAATGGTGCTGGAGGAGGACATCCTCACCGGCCGGGTCGGAAACTTTAACCTGGCCACCCGCTGTGGCGAAATGCAGGACGCCCGCTTGTTTTTGAAACAGAACCATTTTCATGTGGATAGTATTCTGATCCGCAAAACCGGCGACCAGTCTTATTACGCCGAACGCTGTGTCGTCACCACCTGTGACGCGGACCGACCGGCGTGGAGCTTTTACGCCCGGGAACTGGATGTGGTAATGGAAGGCTATGCCACCGGCAAATCCGCCCGGCTGCAAGTGGGTCCGGTGCCGCTGATGTACATCCCGCTGGCCGTCCTTCCCGTCAAAACCACGCGGCAGAGCGGTCTGCTGATGCCCCAATTCGGGCAGCATCGGGCCGGCGGGACCGCAGTGGAATTGCCGCTGTTCTGGGCCATCAATAACTATATGGACGCCACCTTTTATCAGATGTTGATCAGCTCCCGGGGTTATATGCAGGGCGCCGAATACCGTTATGCCGCCCGCCATAAATCGGGGGGGACCCTGAGGATGACCTATCTTCGGGACGGCAAGGCCGAAGCCCCGACTCCGCATCGCTATTGGGTCAGCGGTATGACCAATCAGAGGCTGCCCGGAGACTGGCAAGCCAAACTTACCCTAGACCGGGTCAGCGACGAACGTTATCTAGAAGATTTTAATTTTGGCTATCTGGGATTAAATCGTTATAATAACATCTTAAAAGAAGAATACGGTCGAGATCTGGAACAGGAAGATGTTAAAACCCGGGTGTCCTCTCTGCTGCTCACACGGAATTTTTCCTTCCTCAACCTGACCGCTTTTTCACGCTACTACCAGCGCCTGGCCGGCTATATTCCCGAGCCTTTTCATAAGGTACCAGCCTTGAGTGTGAACACGCTCAATATTCCGTTGGGAAATTGGCCGATACTGCTGGGATTGGACACCTTATACACCTATTATTATCAGACTCATGGCCTGGCGGGTCATCGACTCGACTTGCACCCCCAGTTAATCTGGCCGATGCGGCTGTTTGAGGCGGTGGATTTGAAAACTGAGTTCGGATTGCGGGAAACTGCTTATCGGGTCGAAAAGCAGGGCGATTCTCAGCAATCGGGTGATTATATGGGCCGGCAATTATATGATTTGAGAGTTAGTATGTCAACCTCCCTTTGTCGGGATTACGGCCGAACTTCCGGGTCGACAAATTTCTGGCGGCATATTTTGCGGCCGGAAATCACCTACTGGAACCTGCCCAACTATACCATCGACCGGTATCCAGCCTTTGATCCGCTGGATCTGGGCTGGCGGGATCAGACTGACCGCAACCTGCCCATCCTAGCAGGCGAAGAACCCATCGGCGGGGTCAACGCGATCACCTATTCGCTCAGCAATAGTTTTCTCCGCCGCTCAATGAGTCGCAACGGCCAATCCCGGGTAAGGGAGCTTTTGTGGCTGCGCCTTAGTAACAGTTGCTTTTTCAATTCCGCCCACTATGGGTTGGACGGCACTCCTCAGCCCCATAATCGGTTTTCTGATATACTAGGAGAATTAGAGTGCTATCCCTGGAACAATCTTGCCCTGGGGGTAGATCTGGGACTTTCACCCTATGAGGAAGGGGTGAACCGGGTGGATCTGAGGATGGTATATAATGACCAGTCGCGGCAGAACTACTTAAGCGTGGACTACCTCTATCTAAAAGGCTATGCTCAGCAGATCAATACCGTGGCTTATCTAAATATTTTCCGATCGATTAAAACCTGGATTACCCACCAGCATACCTTTATATCCGAAAACAAGTTGGAAACCAAATACGGATTGGTCTTTCAGCGGCAGTGCTGGGGTTTAAGCCTCAGTTTTACTGATCGCCCGGATGACAAAAGAATAGGTTTTATGGTCTTTATCCCGGGTTGGGGGGAAAGATTTTTGCACTCCCCCATAGATTAAGAAACCCCCACAGTAAATTGGCTTGGATGATCTCCCCTGATATTAAGGAATACCTTATTTAATAAACACATTTTGAGGTGATAAATGAAGATAGCAGTTATTGGCACTGGTTATGTAGGTCTGGTTACTGGGGCCTGTTTTGCCGAAATGGGCAACGAGGTCGTCTGCGTTGACATCGACCAGGCCAAGATCGAATTACTTCAGCAAGGCCAGATTCCGATTTATGAGCCGGGCCTGGAAGAACTGGTGCGCCAGAATTGCCAGGAGCAGCGCCTTTATTTCACCACTGACCTGGCCCAGGCAGTGGAAAAGAGTCTGTTCTGTTTCATCGCGGTGGGCACTCCCCAGGATAGGGATGGGTCGGCGGATCTCTCTTTTGTATTGGAAGTGGCACGCGAGATTGGCCGTTATATCAACGGCTACAAGGTTATTGTGGAGAAATCAACCGTCCCTGTGGGGACCGCTATAAAAGTTCGCCAGGTAATCAAGGCAGAGCTGCAGGCTAGGCGGGTGGATTACGAATTTGATGTGGTCTCCAATCCGGAATTTTTAAAAGAAGGCACGGCTATTGATGACTTCATGAAACCGGACCGGATTGTGGTGGGATGCGACAACGTGCGCACCGCGGAGCTCATGAAGGAGTTATACGCGCCTTTTGTCCGGACCCACCGCCCGATTATTTTAATGGATGTGGTTTCCGCCGAGCTGACCAAGTACGCCGCCAATGCCTTTTTGGCCACCAAGATCTCCTTCATCAACGAAATCGCCAACATCTGCCAGCGGGTCGGGGCCAATGTGACCCATATCCGCAAGGGTATCGGCTCGGACCAACGCATCGGCAATCAATTCCTCTTCCCGGGGGTCGGCTATGGGGGGTCTTGCTTCCCCAAAGATATGCAAGCCCTGATTAAAACCGCCAAAAACCACGATTACCAGCCTCGCCTGCTGGATGCGGTGGAGGCCATCAATCAAGACCAGCGTCAGAGTTTTGTCGACCAGGTACTGGACTACTTCAATCGCGACCTCAAGGGCAAAACCCTGGCCTGCTGGGGGTTGTCATTTAAACCCCTTACCGATGATATGCGCGCCGCCCCTTCCTTGACCATCATCTCCCGTCTGATTGAACACCAGGCGCAGATAAGGGCTTATGATCCCAAGGCGGTGCCCTTTGCCAAGCAGCTCCTGGGTGATAATCATGCGGTTTCTTTTGCCTCTTCGTCCTACGACGCCTTAAAAGGAGTGGACGGGTTGATGATCATCACTGAATGGACTATTTTCCGCGAACCGGATTTCGAACGCATGAAAGGCTTGATGAAAGCCCCGGTGATCTTTGATGGCCGCAATTTGTATGATCCGGATAAAATGAGAAAACTGGGGTTCACCTATCTCAGTGTGGGCCGGGAAAAAGTCCTTCCCTAAGATTAATGTTAGACTTCTGCCAGACGGCTCAACTATGGATAATGGCGAAATTATAAATAGTTATCTGCCTTCCCGGGAGCGCCTGCGCCAGTTGCACCTGCATGACCTGTCCTCCCTGAAAGTGTTGGTAGCCGGAGACTTTATGCTCGATGAGTACTTGTGGGGCGAAGTGGAACGGATTTCGCCTGAAGCTCCGGTCATGGTGGTCAATGTTGAGCATCAAACCCAGGTATTGGGAGGGGCCGGCAACGTGGTCAATAACCTGATCGGCCTGGGTGCGCAAGTGGAGGTCCTGGGCCTGGTGGGGGAGGATCAGCCTGCTGCCCAGCTCCGCCAGGAGCTGCAGCGGTTGGGAGTAAACTCCCAGGGCCTGTTCACCGATCCCCAGCGCCAAACCACCCGAAAAACTCGGGTGGTGGGAGGTAATCAGCAGATCGTCCGCTTGGACCGGGAACATCGCCATCCGGCGGGAGAGGAATTCGAACAGCGGGGCCTCCGCTATTTGCAGGATTGTCTGGCCCCAGTAGATGCGATCATTGTCTCCGACTACGGCAAAGGGGTTTTGACCCCCCGATTGCTGAAGGGCTTGATTGACCAGGGCCGAAAGCGCGGCCTGCCTGTAGTGGTAGATCCCAAAGGCAATGATTTTTCCCGATATCGCCGGGCGACGATGATCACCCCGAACCGCAGGGAGGCCGAGGCTGCATTTGGTTCGGCTCTGAGCCGCCCGGATGATCTGGTCCGGGCCGGAAATATCTTATGCCGCGACCTGGAGGTCGACGCCCTGCTCATCACCCAGGGCCCGGCCGGGATGACTCTGTTCCATCCTTCGGCCCCAGCTTTACACATCCCGGCCCAGACCCGGGAAGTCTACGATGTCTCCGGCGCCGGGGATACCGTGGTGGCCGTGGTGACCCTAGGGCTGGCCTGTTGGCGGGATGCGGTGCTGGCGGCCACCCTGGCCAATATCGCCGCCGGCGTAGTTGTAGGGAAAGTAGGAACCGCACCCATCTATCGCCCCGAATTGGAAGAGGAATTGCAATCCGGCGGGGGGCGCGGATATGAAAAGATCGTCAGCCTGGCGGAACTGCGGCTGCTGGTGCCGCGGCTGCAGGCCCAGGGCAAAAGAGTGGTCTTCACCAATGGCTGTTTTGACCTGCTGCACTGGGGACATATAAAATTTCTGGAGGAATCCCGCCGCCAAGGCGATGTCCTGGTCGTGGCCCTCGATTCTGATGCCTCGGTGCAGCGGGTCAAGGGCGAAGGGCGCCCGGTAATCGGCGAACAACAACGCCTCCGGATGTTGGCGGCCTTTAAAGCAGTGGATTATGTGACCCTGTTTGCTTCCGAGCAGTTACCCGAGATCCTGGCTGCACTCCGGCCGGAAGTCCTGACCAAAGGGAGCAACTACCCGGAGACGGAGGTGGCCGGCCATGATGTGGTCCAAGGTTATGGCGGGCAGGTGGTACTGATTCCCATTACCGATTCCATCTCTATCCGGGGGCTAATCCGCCAGATCAAGGAGGGCAATGCCATACCGATGTGACCCAAGACCCCTTGCTTTTCTCTGAAATAATTACCATAAATTTAATAAGAGGTTTAGGGCAATATTATGAGCCAAAAAATCCTTATTGGGGTCTTTATAATTTCCCTGGGACTGGTCGGCTTCCCGGCCCCGGGCATTAACGGCACGGCCGTAGGATTGCAACAAGATTTTATCCGGGTGGTGGAGCACATCATGCCTTCGATCGTCAGCCTCCGCTGTCTGCGGGTGGTTACCGTGTCCCCCTTCCCTGGTCTGGGTGAAGATTTTTTCCGGGGCACGCCGTTTGAGGGTTTTTTCCGAGAGTTGACCCCGCCACCGGCCTATCGGCAGCAGCAGGAGGGTCAGGGATCCGGCTTAATTATCGACCGGCGGGGGCACATCCTGACCAATTACCATGTAGTTGCCGGGGCCCAGGCCATCACTGTCCGGCTGGATGACGGGCGCCAGGTCAACGGTCGTCTGGTCGGCGGCGACCCCCGGGCCGATCTGGCCCTGGTCCAGATCAAGGGCTCTGGTCTTAAGGCGGCTCCGTTGGGAGATTCGGATCAGATCAAAGTGGGACAGTGGGCCATCGCCATCGGCAGTCCCTTCGGCCTGGAACATACTGTGACGGTTGGGGTTATCAGTGCCACCGGCCGGCGGGGCTTGGGCCGGGGCAGTTATGGGGACTTTATTCAAACCGACGCCTCGATCAACCCCGGCAACAGCGGCGGTCCCTTGCTAGACATCAACGGCCAAGTGATCGGTATCAATGCCATGATCGTGGCCCCCGGACAAGGCATCGGCTTTGCGATCCCGATCAATCTGGCCAAAAAAATCATTGCTGAGTGGATTAAATGAAGAGGCCGAAGCATGTCCCACCATGCCAACGAAGTCCAATTAAGGGCCAATTTTGCCAAGGTTAAGGAGATCATCAGCGAACAGGAAATGATAGAGCGGGTACCTCCGGAGGTATTGGAATTCTCCCCGGCCCATCTGGAGGATTTGGTGAAGTATGCCTATTTCGGCGGCTTTATCGATATGGGCGATGTTCGTCGGTTGCTGCTGTTGGAACGGCGCCAACTGCAACAGCGGCTGATGGCCTGGTACGAAGAGGTGCGCGAAAAGGGCTGCTGGTTGTGCTAAACGAAATTTTTTGCCACTTCGACACCTCCCCCTTAAATTATCCCCCTGGCCTGTAGTTTTTTGGGGCTTTAGAAAGCAACCCGGCAATAGATCAAGATGACCTCCAGAAAAAGACGGCGGCAAGTTCCACGGACCGAACATCAGCAAGTGCTGGAAGTTTTCAAGCGCGCCAAGCGTCCTTTGCTGTTAAAAGAACTTAAGGGCTTGATGGCGGTCCCTGCTTCTGAGTCCCGTAAGCTGCAAAAACTAGTGCAGGAACTGGTCAAGAGCGGGGATTTGATCAGGCTGCCGAAGGGTCGTTATGGTCTGACCGCAGGGATGAATCTGGTGGCCGGGCAACTCTCAGTTCATCCCGAGGGTTATGGTTTTGTCGCCTCCGAGACCGGCGGAACTGATGTCTTCATTAACCCGGCTAACCTGAAGGAAGCTCTGCACGGCGACCGGGTGGTGGCGCGGGTGGAGCATGTCGGACGCCGCGGCCGGCGGGAAGGGCGGATAATCCGGGTCCTGGAGCGGCGAATCAAAAAAGTGGTGGGCCTGCTGTCTCAGGCCAAAGATACTTATTTTGTGGTTCCCGAAGATGAACACCTGCTTTTTGATCTGATCATCCCGCCCGAATGCTTAAACCAGGCCCAGGTGGGTCAGGTGGTAGTGGCTGAGATTACCCGGTTCCCGACTGCCCGTCTCAACCCGCTGGGCAAGATTAAAGAAGTATTGGGCTCCCCCGAAGACCCGCTGGTCCAGGTTAAGTCAGTCATCCATAAATATGATCTGCCCCGCCGGTTTCCTTCCCGAGTGTTGAAAGAGGCCCGGCAAGTGCCCCGAGAAGTGCCAGCAACCGCTCGAGCCGGCCGTCAGGATTTCCGGGACTTGCTCACCGTAACCATTGATGGTGAAAAGGCCCGAGATTTCGATGATGGGGTAGCCCTGGTCAAAAAGGCCGACGGCTCCTTTACCCTTTATGTGTCGATTGCCGATGTCAGTTACTACGTCACCCCCGGGGCGGCTCTTGATGCCGAGGCCTACCAGCGGGGCACCAGCGTATACTTTCCCCACCGGGTGCTGCCGATGCTGCCCGAGGAACTGTCCACTGGCATCTGCAGCCTGAATCCGGGAGTGGAACGGCTGGCGGTGACGGTGAGCCTCGATTATAACCCTCAAGGTCGGCGGCGCGCCACCCGGTTTAGCCGAAGCGTGGTAAAGAGCCAGGCCCGGCTGACCTATAATCAGGTGCAGGGAATTCTGGAGGGCCATGATCCCCCCCCGGGGCAATATCACCCCGATCTGGTGGAAATGCTGACCGGCATGAATGAACTCTGTCAACTACTCAAAGACCGGCGGGCAGAACGAGGCAGCCTGTTGTTAAGCATTCCCGAAGCCGAAGTCCGTCTGGATGATCAGGGGGTGCCGATCGACATCCGGCGGATCGATCACTTGCAGGCCCATCAGATCATCGAAGAGTTTATGATCGCCGCTAACGAAGCCGTAGCCCACTACCTGGGGGAACCTGCCATCTTCCGGGTCCACGATATCCCGGACCACGACAAAATGGTGGCCTTCCGGCGTCTGGTCTCCCGGCTGGGCTATCAACTCCCCCCCGAGGCTGAATATAATCCGGTAATTTTGCGGCAATTTTTCGACCACATCCAGGAGACCCCGCAGGCCTATATAGTGCAAGTCATGCTGCTGCGCTCCTTGAAACAGGCGCGTTATGCGGCTTACAATGTCGGCCACTATGGGCTGGCGGCACCGATGTATACCCATTTCACTTCACCGATCCGCCGCTACCCTGATCTTATGGTCCATCGGCTGCTCATCGACCGCCTCCAGAGGACTGGAGCCCCGGATGGATTGGACGAAGAGGAGTTGGAAAACCAGGCCCGGTTCTTATCGGCCCGGGAACGGGTGGCAGTCGAAGCGGAACGGGAAATGTTGGCCCGCATGCAGGTCCGGTGCCTGGCCGAACATGTCGGGGAAACCTTTCATGGGACCATCTCGGGGGTCAATGCCTTTGGATTTTTTGTCTCCCTGGATGAGATTTTTGCCGAAGGCCTGGTACGATTGGTGGACCTGCCGGATGACTACTACAGTTTTCAGGAAAGCCACTTGCGTCTGATCGGCCGGCGTCAGGGCCGCACCTTCCAGGTCGGTGACCGGGTCCAGGTGCGGGTAGCTCACGTAGATCTGCGCCGTCGCCATATCAACCTGGTCCTGCCCCCGAAGAACCTGCCTGAGACTGCCGGGGCAGACTTTTGCTCTTAACGGGACCAGTACACCCGCACGAACTTATTCATGTGGGACCAGCGGAAATCCAGTTCACCTTTATAGGCCCGATAAACTGCCCGCCCCAACCGTTGCGCCAATTTATCGGTGGTAGTTTCGACGACCAGCCGCTCGTGATTTTCCGCAGTCATCTGGATTATCCGGTCGGCAGGGCTCTTGGCCGATACCCGCTCGGCTTCCCGGTTCAACAGGGTGATAATTTCCTGTCGATGTTGCCGGAAAAAATCCCCTTCCAGAGTCAGAACGCCCTCAAAATAGTGGTCCTGAATCTTTTTACAGGCCGGGCAGATGACCCGGTGGGTGGTCTCTAGGTTAATATTCTGGCGATACAACTCCTCGTCAAAAAACCACCGTTTGTTCTGATAGATGGCTTTGCAGCTGGTGCAGACCGCCATTTCATGACGGCCGCCCCGGGGCAGATAGGGATCGTCCACCTTACCAAATTTTTTCCCTTTCTCCCCGCTCCATTTTCTTTCTTTATACTTTTGCATTGCTTGCCTCTTTAGCAGTTTGGTTGATAATGACGCCGCCTAGATGATTATATTTTCCCTTATCAGGTGGATAAATTCAAATGAAAAACAGCAATCCGAGCACTTGCTTTCCAGCTCCCATAACCACACAACATATTTGCCGGTTTCCCCTTTCAGGCGTTTTAGGGGAGGTTAACGCCATCTAAGTTGCCGCCCCCCGGCCTGAAAGTTTCTTATTTCAGGTTTTGACAATCTGTTGTAATTATGTTAGAAATTTACTTAGATTGCCCCTGCCCAAGCTGAGAAGCTTGGATCCACAATAAGGTTGGACCGAGACTGAAAGAGGAGGGGAACCATATGTGCCGGACACGCTTGAGCCGCCCAGCATTAATCAGACCTTTGGTTGAACTCGACTTTAATCAGGCTATAAGCCGCCTACTGGAAGAAATTAGCCAAGTCACCTTCCAGGTGGACCCGGAAGCGGCGAAAGCTCTGATTCAGGAACTGGAAGCCGCCCCCCGGCTGTTTGCCTATGGAGCCGGGCGGTCCGGATTTGTCCTCCGGACCTTTTGTATGCGGCTAATGCACCTGGGGTTCACCGTTTATTACATCGGAGAAACCATCACTCCCCGCATCCAGCCCGGGGATTTGGCTTTGGTGGTGTCCGGGTCGGGAGAGACCCCCCAGACCCGGGAATTACTGCGGCAGGCCAAATCCAAGGGGACGCGGACCGTTGCCCTCACCGCCCATCGGGAATCGGCCATTGGACAGGAAGCTGACCTGACTATCTGGATCCCTGGAACCACTAAATTATCCCTTCCCCACGAACTGACCTCCATGCAATGCCCGGGCAGCTTATTTGAACAGGCCGCTTTTCTATTTTTTGAAACCGTCATCCTGATGCTCTGTCAACGTCGTTGGGGCTGGGACCAACAAGAGATCATGGCCCGACACGCTGATTTGGAGTAAAACTGGAAATTAAAAATGGGAGCAATCTTACAGCTGGCTTTAGATTTTGTCGACCTCAAAAGGGCCCTCCATTTAGCCGAACTGGCGGTGCCGGGAGGAGTGGATTGGCTGGAGGCCGGAACTCCTCTAATCAAAAGCGAGGGTCTGGATGCAGTCCGGGAACTTAGAAGGATGTTCCCACAAAAGATCATTGTGGCAGACATGAAAATCATGGATGCCGGCCGGGTCGAAGTAGAGGCCGCGGCCAAAGCCGGAGCCAACGTCATCGATGTGCTGGGGGCGGCCAGTGACGCCACTATTCGTGAATGCATCCAGGCCGGCAAAAATTATGGGGCCCAGATTGTGGTGGATCTGATCGCCGTCGGAGATCCGGTGACCCGGGCCACCCAGGTGGAGAGCTTGGGGGCTGATTACATTACCGTCCACGTCGCCATCGATGAACAGATGGAAGGCCGGGATCCCTTTAGGGTATTGAAGCAGGTCAGTCAGGCGGTAAAAGTGCCGGTCGGAGTAGCCGGCGGCGTCAACTCTGAGACTGCCGCCCACGCCATCGAAGCCGGGGCCAGTTACGTCATTGTCGGCGGGGCCATTACCAAGGCGCTGAATCCGGAACAGGCCACCCGGGAAATCCGGCAGGCCATGGATGAGCGGGTTCCCATTCCCACCACCCTGTTCCGCCGGGTCGATGAAAGCGAACTGCGGAACGTCCTCAACCTGGTCTCGGCCGCCAATCTTTCGGATGCCTTGCATCGCGGCGGTGTCTTGGAAGGCATCCGCCCTCTGTTCCAGGGCATTCACCTGGTGGGCAAGGCTTTGACCGTGCGCACCTACCCCGGGGACTGGGCCAAGCCGGTGGAGGCTATTGACCTAGCCCATCCCGGGGACGTCATTGTCATCGATGCCGGGGGGGTGGGCCCCGCCCTATGGGGAGAACTGGCAACTCATTCCGCCATCCAAAAAAAAGTAGCGGGAGTAGTTATTGATGGCGCCCTCCGCGACTCCGGAGATATCATTCAACTCCGGTTTCCGGCGTTTACCCGCCTGGTGATGCCCAACGCCGGCGAACCTCGAGGTTTTGGGGAGATCGGAGTGCCCATCCGGGTTGGCAATATGCGCGTCGAGAACGGTGACTGGCTATTAGCCGACGATGATGGGGTGGTTGTGCTCCCCCACTCCAAGGCCGTGGAATATACCAACCGGGCCATGGATGTCTTAGAAAAGGAAAACCGCATCCGGGAAGAGATCAAAGAAGGGAAAACCCTGGCTTCGGTAACTGAATTATTAAGATGGGAAAAGAAGGTCTGAGGCCGGAGGGCAGTTCGGTTGATGGGGCAGGCCAACAATTGATTATCAAACATAGTTAATGACCGGCATTAAAAATCAAGTTTTTAAATAACAATATGGTCTAGGCCCAGGAGCATTATAGCTTTTTCCTTAATCACCTATATTTATTCTCTAACCCATTGCTGAACTCCCAAGGAATGCTTACATCTAGAACATGACTGTGGACCAAAAAGATGATGAAATAACTCTGGCCGAAGCGGACCGGATGGTCCAGGAGCAACTGGTGCGGCGGGGTATTCGCGACCCCCGGGTCCTGGCGGCGATGCGCAAGGTCCCCCGCCATCGCTTTGTCGAAAAGGCCCTGGAGCACCAGGCTTATGGGGATTATCCCATACCTATCGGGGAGCAGCAAACTATTTCCCAACCTTATATGGTGGCCTCCATGACTGAGATCCTGGAACTCCAGGGGCCGGAAAAAGTGCTGGAAATTGGCACTGGTTCCGGTTATCAGGCGGCGGTTTTAGCCGAATTGGCCACCCAGGTATTTTCTATTGAACGCTATCCTTCTTTGGCGGCGCGGGCCCAGCAGATTTTGGAAGAACTCCATTATTTCAACGTCCACATCCGGGTGGGCGATGGCACCCTGGGATGGCCGGAAGAAAAACCTTTTGACGGCATTATTGTGACCGCCGGAGCCCCCTCCATCCCCCAACCGTTAATCAACCAATTGGCCGACGGCGGGCGCCTGGTGATCCCGGTGGGAGACCAATTTTCTCAAACCCTGACCCGGGTCGTCAAAACTCCTAAGGGGTTGAAATTCGATTATTATGGGGGCTGCCGTTTTGTCCGGCTGATTGGCCGCTTTGGCTGGCCGGAGGAAGACCAGCGCCCGAAGGGGTATGCTTAGGCCCCTTCAGGGAAAATTCCAATCCATCTATTGCTGGGCCGCTGACGACAGGGCCATCTCACCGTCGGGCGGTTTTCGGAAATAGGTCGCCAACACCTGGCGGGCGATGGGCGCGGCCGCGGAACCGCCATGGCCGCCGTGCTCCACCAGCACGGCTATAGCAATCTCGCTGTTCTCCACCGGAGCAAAACAGACAAACCAGGCATGATCTTGGGTCTTACGGTGGCCTTTGCCGCGTTGTTTCCCCAACGCTACCACCTGAGCGGTTCCGGTTTTCCCTCCCACTTCGACCATCGGTATCCGGGCGGCGCGGCCGGTCCCCCCGGGTTCGTGAACCACCCCCCGCAGCGCCCGGCGAACTGAGGCGAGGGTTTGAGGGGAAGCTCCAAGAAGAGAGGCCACCTGGGGTTGGGATTGAAAGATGACTTCCCCGTCCGGGCTTTCAATGCGCTCTACCAGTTGCGGCACATGGATGATGCCGCCATTGGCGATAGCTGCGACCACGCGGGCCATCTGCAGCGGGGTCACCAGGTTATAGCCCTGGCCGATGGCCACGGAAATGGTTTCGCCTTCGTGCCAGGGCTGCTGGAAGCGCCGCTTTTTCCAGGCCGTGGAAGGTACCAAGCCCCCCTTCTCCTGGCCTAAGTTCAAGCCAGTAGGCTGCCCCAGACCAAAGCGCCGGCTCCATTTGGCAATCCGATCGATTCCCAACCTCAGCCCGGTTTTATAAAAATAGACATCACAGGACTGGACCAGGGCCTTATGAAGGTTCATACTGCCGTGACCGCCGCGGCGCCAGCAACGAAATATGTGGTTGCTAAAGGGCAAGGCCCCGCAGCAATAAAAGGTGGTCTGGGGCGTGAGGACTTTTTCCTCCAAGGCAGCCACCGCCATGACAATTTTAAAGGTGGAGGCGGGGGGATATTGCCCTCGCAGGGCGCGATTTTCCAGGGGATGTTCTTTATGATTGATTAATTGTTGCCAGTATTGGGCGGTAATTCCTTTTCCAAAGCAGTTCTGATCAAATTTAGGAGAGGAAGCCAGGACCAAAAGCTTGCCGTTCCGTGGATCCAGGGCCACTACCGCCCCGGTTTTGTCCGCTAGGGCAGCCTCAGCCGCCAGTTGCAGGCGGGCATCGAGGGTCAGATAGACATTGTCTCCCGGGACCGACTGGGTTGAATTGAGCAGACGGAGCTCCCTTCCCAGAGCATCTACCTCAATCTGGCGGCTGCCCCGACCGCCACTTAAATATTTTTCCAGGACCAACTCAATGCCGCACCGGCCAATATAGTCCCCCATTTTGTTGTTAGGAAACTTCCCGCTTTTTAACTGGCGGTCATTAATTTCCCCCAAATAGCCGATCAGATGACAGGCCAGGGCATCACTGCGGTATTCCCGCTCGGGGCGGACCTGGATTAATATCCCCGGCAGTTCATATCGATAGGTTTCAATCAGAGCCAGTTCTTCCCAGGACAGATCCCGCTGCACCTGAATTATTCGGAGGGCTTTATTTTTTTGGGCGGCGGTGACTTTGTCCTCCAACTCCGTGGGATTTAAACCCAGCAGATCAGCCAAGCGGTGAGCCAGTTGGGGGAGATTCTGAACATCTTCCAGAACCAGCATCAGATCAAAAGCTGGCCGATTTTCAACCAAGACCTCTTTTTGCCGATCAAAAATCATTCCCCGCCAAGGGGGCAGATCCCTGGTGCGGATGCGGTTATGTTCCGATTTATTGCGAAGCTCATAACCCCTGACCAATTGCAGGTACCAGAGGCGGAGGGTCAACAGGCCAAACAGGGTCAGGGCTATAACCGTAAAGACGAATAGGCTGCTCCTAATTTCTTCCTGGAGCTCGGGAAACATCAAACCCCGACCTTTAGAGCTCCGCCCGAGATATTTAGAATTGTTATACTGTTTATTCTTACCAGTCGTGTTAAACATCTATTTCCGTCTAAACCGCGACTATTGGTCAGTGTAGTTTTTCGATCCCGGATTTATAATACAGGAAATACCGCCCGGCGGTTTTATCCAGCCAGTCCAGAACCAGGAAGCTGGGGGGAGCGAGCAAGGCCGTAACTCCGGCCCGTTCCAGGTTGAATTGGATTGCCTCAAAATAAAATATGTCCGACGGGTCTAAGAGATATAAGATTCCCACCTTAAATAATCCCTGTACTCCCAAGGCGAGGCCCACCGCCAGAATCTGGGGCAAGAATAACTGCAGGTTCAATTGACGCCGTAACGTACGGGCCAGCACTACTACCAGCAGATAAAGCCCGGCCTGCAGTCCCAAAGGAGCGTAAGAGTAGCAATCCACCACCAGCCCTAGTAAAAAGGCCAGCAAGATCGAACTGTAGAGAAAGGGACAGGAACCTTCATAAAAAACCAGTAAACTCAAAAGGTCCAGACGGGTTTGATTTAAGGGCAATACCAGTAATTGGGAAAAAAACAACCCCACCCCCAACAGCAGATGAATGATCAACCGGCCCATGAGCTTATTATCTCTGCAGCCGGGGGGTAATAGCGGTGACTACCAGCACCTCCTCCAGATTGGCAAAGTCGACCATTGGCGTCACCTCAATTTCCTGGAAGATTCCGGTCTTTTTTTTATCTGCCCGGGTCACCTTCCCCAAGGCCATCCCGGGCGGATAAATGCCGCCCACTCCAGAGGCCAGGATGAGGTCGCCGAACCGGACATCGGCATTCTTGGAAATATACCGCAGATAACAACGATTGCCGCCCTCGCCTTCCAGAATGCCCCGCATGCGGTTGCGCTGGACCAGGGCGTCTACCGCGCTGTTGCGGTCCAGGAGGAACATGACCTTGGCATAATGGGGATAGCTCTCGATAACCCGCCCAACAATCCCCTCGGCGGCCAACACCGGCATTCCCCATTGGACCCCTTCAGCTTCCCCCTGGTCGATGAGGGCACACTTGAACCACACCGAGGGATCATAGCCGATGACCCGCGCCCCGGTGACCGGCACCGCCATCTGGCTCTTCAGCTCCAACAGCCGTTCGAGACGTTCATTGGCCAGCAGGGCCTCCCGATAACGGAGCTCCTTCTCGGCATATTCTTGCACCTGCTGCCTAAGGGCTTGATTTTCTTGTTGGACTCCGACCAGGTAGAAGTAACCGGTCCACACCTTTTGCACTGATCGCCCCAGAATGGTCAGACCTTTCAAGACGGGGGCGGTCAGACTGATAACCACGGTCTCCACCGGCCGCAAGGGATGGGGATACCTCAGACTGGAGGTGATGAGAATAAAAACCAACAGGAAAAAAATGGCAAAGACAATTGGGACCCGGAAGCGTCGCCAGAGCTGCACAGCCAACGCCTTAACTCACCATTACTTCCCGCAGGATAGCCAGGTTATCCAGGGCCATGCCTGAACCCAGGGCCACCGTGGAGAGGGGATCCTCGGTTATCTTGATGGGCAGCCCGGTCTCTTCATGCAGCAAGTGATCCAGGTGTTTCAATAAGGCCCCGCCACCGGTGAGATAGATGCCTTTATCAACAATGTCAGCCGATAGTTCGGGGGGGGTCTGTTCCAGAGCGGTTTTTACGGTGTCCACGATGGTATCGATCTGTTCTTGGATAGCCTGGCGCACTTCGTCAGAATTAATCGACAAAATCTTGGGAATGCCGGTAACCAGATCCCGCCCTTTTACTTCAATGCTCTCGGTTTCATCTAGGGGATAGGCATTGCCTACGGTGGTCTTGACAATCTCGGCGGTCCGCTCGCCGATCAGCAGATTGTATTTGCGTTTGATATACTGCAAGATCGACTCATCCATCTTGTTGCCCCCCACCCGGACGGATTTGGAATAGACGATCCCGGCCAGGGAGATCACCGCCACTTCGGTGGTGCCGCCGCCGATGTCGACGATCATATTACAGACCGGTTCGGTGATCGGCAGGCCGGCGCCGATGGCCGCAGCCATGGGTTCTTCAATCAGGTAGACCTCGCGGGCCCCGGCGGATTCAGCCGACTCCCGTACCGCCCGTTTCTCTACCGGAGTGATGCCGGAGGGGACGCTGACAATGATACGCGGCCGCACCAGGGCGCGACGATTGTGCACTTTTTGAATGAAGTGGCGCAGCATGGCCTCGGTGATCTCAAAGTCAGCGATTACCCCGTCCATCATCGGGCGGATGGCCACAATATTGCCCGGCGTCCGTCCCAGCATCATTTTGGCCTCCCGGCCCACGGCCAGCACCCGGTTGCGATCCCGGGCATTGTTCCGGATTGCCACCACGGAGGGCTCGCTTAAGACAATGCCCTTACCTTTGACATAAACCAAGGTATTGGCAGTGCCCAGATCAATGGCCAGGTCATTGGAGAACCATCCAAAAAGAGGATCTAAAAACATAATTAACCCCTTAAAATAGAACTAATTATTCCCTTGCCCGGGCAACCCTGAAATAGTTCCCCTGACCTTCGGGTCCAGAGTCAACGAGCGATACCCAGTTCCTCGATTAATTCTCAAGCTTTTCAGCTCTTGAGCAGGGAGGGATGGACCTGCTTATCCAGGCCGGCGCCAATCTTTGATCCTACTATCCTGGCCTAGTCTGATAAGATCCGATCACATACTACCGGGACATCCCAACTTTTTCCAATTTAGGCGTCCGTATAGTTGCTTATTTTGCCATGTTGGGAAAAAATTTCAACATTAAAATAGTAAGGAATAAAATGAGAAATCCCCTTTCGCCGGAGCAATTAGCCTCACAGCACCTTGACAAAATCCAAAAATAATGTTTTAAAAATAAATTTAATCAGTTAACTTGACTCAGAAGGAATGCCAATATGAAGCGTACTTATCAACCCAGCAACCTAAAACGGGCCCGGACGCATGGGTTCCGGGTCCGGATGAGAACCCGGGGAGGCCAGCAAGTCCTTAAAAGACGGCGGGCCAAAGGCAGAAAGCGGCTGGCGGTATAAAGTGGGGGATCCCGGCTAAAGCACTCGCTCAATAGATTCAGAGTGTGCAAAAGTCAGCCGAATTTCACTTTGAAGGGCACGGCGCGATTTCAAAAAGCAGATCGTCTGGTTAAAAAGGCCGATTTCGAGCGGTCCAGAACCTCTGGGCAACGTTATCATACCCCCAATTTTCTGGTCTCTTTGGTTCCCAACCAAGAGGGGCGGCCGCGATTGGGCCTAGTAGTGACCAAACGGTTGGGCAGGGCAGTCAAGCGGAACCGCGTCAAGCGTTTATTGCGGGAATTTTTTCGATTGAACAAAGGGAACTTGCCCCCTAAGGATATTGTGATTATCGCTAAAAAAGGTGCCCCTGAACTTAATTTGGCAGAGGTTACGGCCCAATTGCAGCCTGTCCTGCGGCCCCGCCTCGAGAACAGAGCTAATGGCTAAATTGGTGATCATCCTGTTCAGGGCCTATCAGATTTTTATTTCCCCGCTATTTCCCCGCACCTGCCGCTTTGTCCCGAGTTGTTCGGAGTATGCCTGCCAGGCCTTGCAGCATTATGGCCTGTTAAAAGGACTGGCCCTAACCTTAAGAAGAATACTCAAATGCCACCCCTTTCATCCGGGCGGATGGGACCCGGTCCCTTAGCATTTGCGGCTGGTATTTTTTGGAGAATTAAATGGAAAAACGGCTGATAATTGCTGTTACTCTCAGTGTGCTAATATTTTTGCTGTTTGGCTATCTGCAGGAGAAATATGTCCCGAAGCCGCTGCCGGAGGAGACTAAGCCGCTGGCCTCGGCTCCCGCTCCGGCTCCCCCCCCGGAAGTCAAGCCCCCGGCCCCGATAGTTGCACCGGAGGCGCCGGCTGAGGTTAAACCACCCCGGGATATCGTGGTGGACACCCCCTTATACCAAGCGGTCTTCACCGAACAGGGGGCCCGGCTGGAGAGTCTTAAGCTGAAAAAATACCTGGAAAAACTGCCTATTACTACCATTGCCGGACTCGACCTGTGGTGGTTCAATTTTGAGATTCAAAAATACCGCTCCAGCAGCCAACCGCCGGCACCCAAGGAGTTGATCGAGATCCATGACCCGGCGCTATTGCCCCTGTCGGTTACTTGGGAAAACACCACCTCTGGCTCAGGGGCTGAGGCTCCTTTTACCGCCAGCCAGGAAAGCCTGAGGCTAGACCCTAAGGCCAAGGACAGCCTGAGTTTTACCCAGGTCCGCCCTGATGGAGTGGTATTGATCAAAACCCTGACGTTCAGGGGCGATAGTTATCAGATCGATCTGGACGTGACCGTGCACAACCAGGGCCAGCAACCCTCGGCCGGCAATTTGAATCTATCCCTTACTTCCAGTTATGCCGAACAACAGGCCGGCCGATATGGATTTCTGGGATTTGTCGGCTTTATCAATCAGAGTCGGCAGGAAGTCAAAAGCAGCAAGCTGGAGGAGCTCAAAACCTTTACCGGCCAGATCGATTGGGCCAGTTTAGAAGACGGCTATTTTATGAAGGCCATGGTGCCCCGCGGCCAGAACCAATCGGTCCTGACCTTAGAGGAACCGTCTTCAAAGGTTATGACCGCCACTCTGAAGACCAGTCTGGAGGCTATTGCGCCCGGCCAACAGAAAACTGTCCCCTTTGCCTTATATTTTGGCCCCAAGGAGTTGAGCACCTTAAAATCCCTGGACCTGGGACTGGAGCCTGCCGTAAATTTTGGCTGGTTCAATTTCCTGGCCATGCCGCTGTTATATGTGCTTAACTTCTTCTACCGCTACCTGCATAATTATGGGGTGGCAATCATTATTTTGACGGCCCTGATCCGGATCTTATTTATCTATCCCAATCACAAGAGCTACAAATCCATGCAGGCGATGCAAAAACTGCAGCCCAAGATTGCCAAGCTGCGAGAGAAATATAAAGACGACCGGGAGACCATGAACAAAGAATTAATGGCCCTGTATCGGACCTACAAGGTCAACCCGGCCAGCGGTTGCCTGCCGATGCTGTTACAGCTGCCAGTATTTATCGCCCTTTATAATCTTTTGGGGTATGCCATTGAAATGCGCCACGCGCCGTTTATCCCCACTCTGCCTTTTACTGAGATTGTCTGGCTGGCAGATTTATCGGCCCGGGATCCCCTGCTCATCACCCCCCTGGTGATGGGTGCCACCATGTTCCTCCAGCAAAAGATGTCGCCCGCCCCAGGGGATCCGACCCAGGCTAAATTGATGTTAATGATGCCGGTGATTTTTACGGTAATGTTTTTAAATTTCTCTTCGGGGCTGGTATTGTATTGGCTGGCTAACAACGTTCTATCCATTGTCCAGCAACATTTTACTAACAAGTACCTTTCGTAAGGCTTGGTGGAGGTCTCTTAATGAATTTTTTGGAATTTGAAGGGAAAACTGCCGAGGAAGCCATCGACCATGCCTGTGGGCACTTTCAGGTCCCACAAGAACAATTGGAAATTGAGATCATTTCCCTCGGCTCTTCTGGAATTTTTGGTCTGATCGGCGGCAGAAAAGTCAAGATCCGCGCGGCTCTCAAACCCGAAGAAGAAAAATCCTTGTTGCCCCAGGCCCTGGAAATCCTGGACCAACTCCTGCAAAAAATGAACGAATCTTGTAAAGTCAACGGCATCCAAGAGGACGATCAGATCAAGCTCTACATCGAAGGCGAAGATCCCGGTCTGCTGATCGGCAAACAGGGCCAGACCCTGGAGGCCATTCAATATCTGGTTACCAAGATTTTGGCCAAACAGACTAAAAAGAAACCGCGGGTGGTCATCGATATTGAATCCTACCGGGAACGCCACCGACAGGCCCTGATTGATATGGCGCTGAAGTACGGGGACAAGGTCAAACGGGTCGGCAAACCCTTGACCTTAAGCCCGATGAATGCCCACGATCGCCGGATCATCCATCTTACCCTGCAACCCGATAAAGAGTTGAAGACCAAAAGCCGCGGGGAAGGCTTGTACAAAAAGATCATTATCTATCCAGCGAAAAAGAAGGGGGAGCAGGAAGCAGTTGCCGAGGCGACGTGAACCGGCATCCTGAGCTCGGGATCAGCTCCCCGAATGACACGATTGCGGCGATTTCCACGCCCCTGGGAGAAGCGGGCATCGGTATTGTGCGGTTGAGCGGCCCCCAGGCCGGCAGCATTGCTCTGAAACTGTTCCGGCCTTATCGACAAAAAACCGCTGCCCTCGAATCGCATCATCTGGTCTTAGGGCAGATCATCGATCCCCTCCAGGGCGAAGTAGTGGACGAGGTGCTGGTGTCCCTGATGTCTGCCCCCCATAGCTATACCCGGGAGGAGGTGATCGAAATCAACTGCCATTCCGGCTATGGGGTGCTGTCTCGAATTCTGCAGCTCACCCTGGAGCACGGCGCCCGGCTGGCGGCGCCGGGAGAGTTTACCCAGCGGGCCTTCCTTAACGGCCGTATTGATCTTACTCAGGCAGAGGCAGTCCTGGAGGTCATCCAGGCCCGGACCGCGGCCAGCCTGCGGCTGGCGGCCCGGCATTTAAGCGGCAGCCTGGGAGGAAAAATCCGGGAACTAAAGGACCGCTTAACCCAAGTTCGGGCCCGGGTGGAAGCCGCCCTTGATTTTCCGGAAGACACCCCGGAGCTGCCTCCCTCCCAGGTTTTGGTTGAACTGGAGCAGCTGGCGGCGCAATTACAAGCTTTGCAGGCTTCCTATGCCCAGGGTCGGCTGTTTCGCCAGGGGCTGGAGGTGGTCATTGCCGGCCGCCCCAATGTCGGCAAATCCAGCCTGTTGAACCGTTTGCTCCAGGAAGAGCGGGTGATCGTCACCGAGATTCCCGGTACTACCCGGGATGTGATCGAGGAAACCCTGTCCATCCAGGGGTTGCCGGTGCGGCTGAGCGATACCGCCGGGCTGCGGCAGGCCCGGGACCGGGTGGAAGAACTGGGGATTCAGCGCACCCAGGAGCGGCTGGCCCGGGCTGATCTGGTCATCTATCTGCTCGACCTCAGTCAGCCTCTGGACCCCGAAGACGAGATGCAACTGGGCGCCCTGGCCGATCGGCCGCTGCTGCTGGTTTTGAATAAATGCGACCTGTTGCCGGTCCTGACTGCGGCAGGACTCCATAATCGCTGGACTTTTCCCATCTACACTATCTCCGCCCTGACCGGCCAGGGGCTGTCTGAATTGACCGAGGCCATCTTCCAGACTGCTATGGGCAATGCCATGACTCTGAACGGAGAGATCGTCACCCAGGCCCGCCACCGGCAAATTTTGGGGGATTGTTCGAAGTTTCTGGAGCAGGGCCGGACTATTTTAGAGAGTGGGCAGCCTCTGGAGCTGCTGGCGTTGGACCTTCAGGAAGCGGCCGGCAAACTGGCCGAGCTCTTGGGGGAAGAGATCGGCGAGGAGGTTTTGGACCGCATCTTTGCCCAGTTCTGCCTGGGCAAATAGGAATATCATGAGCCAGCCCTTTGCTCCTGCCCAGGAATCAGAACGGTTGCTGCGTTTAGGGTCCCAGGAGTTGGGGCTGGACTTGGCTCCGGAGTCTATCCAAAAATTTCTGCTATATCTGGCTGAACTCCAGAGATGGAATACCCGGATGAACCTGACCGCCCTCAACACCGCTCCTGAAATTATCCATAAACATTTTCTGGATTCCCTGGCTCTGGCCCCCTGGGTCCATGATCTCTCCAGTCTGGTGGATCTGGGCACCGGCGCCGGGTTCCCGGGCCTGCCTCTGAAACTGGCCTTCCCGGCTTTGGACCTGACCCTGGTGGAAGCCAGGGGTAAAAAAGTCGCCTTTTTGCAATATCTGATTATCATGCTGCAACTCTCCAAAGTAGAGGCCAGGCACTGTCATCTGACTCCCCAGACCGCGCAGCTCTGGGGGGCTGGCTGGCAGGGGGTGGTGTCCCGAGCCACTTTCAGCCTAAGCCGGTTTTTGGCTTTGGCCGCCCCCCTGGTACAACCCGGCGGTCGGCTGATCGCCATGAAAGGCCCTCGACGGGACGAAGCCGAGCAGCAGGAGGCGAAGCGGCAGGGGGGCTCTTTGGGTCTGGGAAATCCGGAAATCCATCTTTATACCTTGCCTTTGACCAGAGAGCCGCGGCAGGTTATCCTGTTTACCCGGCTCAACTGAGGTGGTAGCATTTCTGATCTGATCGGATAATAATCATGCTGGCTTATCTGATTAAACGCCTGCTCCTGATGATTCCCTTATTGGTGGGGATAACCCTGGTCTCCTTTGTGGTCATCCATCTGGCCCCGGGATCCCCCACCGATGTGCAGACCATGATGCAGCCCAAGGCCTCTTTGGAGGCCCAGAAACGGCTGCGGGAGATTTATGGTCTGGACCGGCCCTTGCACGTGCAATATTGGGATTGGCTGAAACGTCTGGCCCGTTTCGATCTGGGGCAGTCCTTTTCCCCCGATGCCCGGCCGGTATGGGATAAGATCAGAGAGCGGATCGGCGTCACTATCTCCATCAACCTGCTGGCCATGCTGCTCATCCTGGTGATCGCCATCCCCATCGGGGTGATTTCGGCCACTTATCCCAATTCCTGGTTCGATCAAGCCACCACCCTGTTTGTTTTTCTGGGTTTTGCCATGCCGGGTTTCTGGCTGGCCCTGCTGCTGATGATGTTCTTCGGGGTTTATCTTGATTGGCTGCCGCTTTCGGGGCTGACTTCGCATTTTTACGAGCAATTTACCCTGTGGGAAAAAATAAAGGATCTGGCCTACCATCTGACCCTGCCGGTGCTGGTGTCGGCCTTTGGCGGGCTGGCCGGGATGTCGCGCTATATGCGGGGCAATATGCTGGAGGTCATTCGCCAGGATTATATCACCACGGCGCGGGCCAAGGGGCTGCCGGAACGCACGGTAATCTTCAAGCATGCCATGAAGAACGCCCTGATGCCAGTGATCACTATCTTAGGGCTGTCGGTGCCCGGGTTGATCGGCGGCAGCGTCATCTTTGAGTCCATTTTTGCCATTCCGGGCATGGGACAGTTATTCTATCAGGCGGTAATGTCTCGGGATTATCCCCTGGTCATGGGGGAATTGGTCATCGGCGCCCTGCTCACCCTGATAGGAAATCTGCTGGCCGATATTTCCTATGCACTGGCCGACCCGCGTTTAAGAACGGGCTGAAACATGGCCACTGGGTCTTTAAGAAGAGAATTTGGGGCCCGTTTTTGCCGCAACCGCCTGGCCTTGAGCGGTCTGATAATTGTCGTTGGATTGTTCCTGGTCTCTTTTCTGGCTCCATGGCTGGCCCCTTACGATCCCAATTATATTGACCTGGACGCCATTCTTATGCCCCCTAGCTCCGCTCATCTGTTCGGGACCGACCCCCTGGGCCGGGATGTATTCTCCCGGGTGCTGTTCGGGGCCCAGATCTCCCTCAAAGTGGGTTTTGTCTCGGTAGGGCTGGCAACCCTGATCGGGCTTTGGATCGGTGCCCTGGCCGGATATTATGGCGGCTGGTTGGACAATCTGCTCATGCGCTTTGTTGATCTGATGCTGTGCTTCCCCACTTTTTTCCTGATCCTGGCAGTCATCGCCATCCTCGAACCTAGTATCTGGAACATCATGGTGATTATTGGCCTGACCAGTTGGATGGGAGTCTCGCGGCTGGTCCGGGCAGAGTTTATGTCCCTCAAAAACCGCGAGTTTGTCCAGGCGGCTCAGGCCCTGGGGGCCAAGGATGCGCGGATCATCTTTCGCCACCTGCTCCCCAATTCCCTGGCGCCGGTGATGGTCTCCGCCACGCTGGGGGTAGCTGGCGCCATCCTGACGGAAAGCGCCCTGAGCTTTCTGGGGCTTGGAGTGCAGCCGCCAACCCCCAGTTGGGGCAATATCCTGACCGCCGGCAAGGATAATATTGAAATTGCCTGGTGGCTGTCGGTGTTTCCCGGATTGGCCATCCTGATTACCGTAATGGGCTATAACCTCTTGGGAGAAGGTATCCGAGAAGCCATTGATCCGCGTTTAAAAGATTGAAATTTAAGCGCTAGCATGGATTAAAATCATTGACAACCAGGGTCTGCTGTCTTATTATTGGGGACGAGGGCGGCGTAACCACCTAAATTTGTCAAGATTTGTCAAGGGAAGGAGAGAGTATATGAAAAGAATGCCGATTAAAATTACTGTTTTTATGATCGCAATTGCATTCTGTACGGGGGTCGCGGTGGCCCAGTATGCGGTATGTCCACCAGCCAAGATCGGAGGACCGGTCGAGAAGTCGTTATCAGCAGCCTTCTGTAACTATCAATCTTATATGGTAGATAAAAAAGCCGAACACCTGGAAAAGGCCAAAAAGCTTTTAGAAGGGGTCTTGAAGCAGGAACCGGATAACCCCGTCGCCTTAAACAATTTGGCCGCCATTATGGTCGCTGAAGGCAAGTTGGACAAGGCCGATACTTATCTGAAAAAAGCCCATGAAAGCCTCCAGGCCAAACCCTGTCTGGTCCGCTTAAACCGGGTGTGCGCGGTCAACAATATCTGCGTTGCGGTTGAGCCGGTAGAAATTGGCGGAGGCAATCAGGATCTGGAACCCATGGTCAAGTTTAACCTTGAAATGGTCAAGGAGATGATGGCCAGCATGAAAGAACCCAAAGGTCAGTAGCTTACCGCCGCCGCCCTGGCAGGCAACAAGCGAATAGGCCCCTTTTTGAGGGGCCTTTTTTTTTCGGGTTTTTCCCCGACACTAAATAATCAAACTTTACCCCACATAATCATGTAAAAGTGACTAAAAACAGGTGACTATTTGACTTTACGACCGATAAGCTGCAGATGCGCTGATATGGATTAGGTGGCTGCATATCCTTGACTAAGCCTTTTATGAGCATTAGTTTTTAAATAGATTTTAAACCAAAGGAGGAAGATCATGAAGCCAGTAGTCAGTAAGAAAATGAGGATCATGGTGCCGATGATGGTAATTTTGTTTGCTTTTACCTGCTTCGGGACCAGTGCGTTGGTGTATGGCCAGCAGTCGGTAGGCGAAACCGCCACCAAGGCCATGAAAGGTGCAGCCAAAGAACTTTTAGGTACTGAAGCTGAGGCTGAAAAAAAAGCAGCTGAACCTTCTGAAGAAAAAGCAACAGATATGAAACAACCGCAAATGGAAAAAACCTTGAAAGCCTTGGAGACAGCCAAAACTGAACTAAATAAGGCATCTGCGGATAAAGGTGGCCATCGTGCTAAGGCCCTGAATTTGATTGATCAGGCAATCAACGAGGTTAATCTAGGAATCGAATACGCCAAAACTAAAAATAAAAAATAAATTCTTTACAGATTGCCTTAAGCCCAGAGCCGGTCTAGGGCAGACCGGCTCTTTGTTTGCCATTTTTGTTGATCCCACCAAGGGTGTAGACCGACCTATACTTCCTGCAGCGTTTTGGCAGGCAGGCTGCCAGCATAATTGGCCTGGGGCTGATTATGAACGGGCGGGCTATCTCAGATTATGAGCAGATAGAACCGCTGGCGACATCGGGCCCACTTCGGTTATTTTCCCTTAAGTTGTTTTTCCAAGAATTGAATTTTTTCCTTGATCAGGGGAGCGAACGTGGAATCGGGATGCTGGGCCAATAACCGGCGATAGCAGGTGAGGGCTCGATCCCGATCCCCGGCCTGCTCGTAGAGCATAGCCTGGCGTTGCAACAGTTCCCCCCGGTATGGCAGTTGGGGGTCTTTTACCAGCGGATCGAGGATCTCGGCGGCCCGGTGAAATTGCTTCTGGCCTTCCCAACAATAACTCAGGCTTTCGGTGAGCAATACCCGCAGACCTGGATGGCGCCCCTGTAAGGATTTATAAATTGCTGCCGCCTCCGCATATTTCTGCTGTTGGTAAAGCAGGTTAGCCTCAAACAGCCGGGCCTGGAACGCGGCCCCGCTGTCCGGATATTTGCTGATGACCTGTTGTAAGGCCGCCAGACTTTTATCTGCTTCTTGTGGTTGGGACAACTCCGGCCGCACCGTTTCCAATAACTCTGCGGCGCTGATGGCCCGCTGCTGGTAAACTCTATGGATAATCGCCCCTCCGGCTGCGGCCAGGATAACCAAGATAAGGCCTAGCAGCACAACTTTCAGGTTTCTTTTGAAAAACTCAATCAGCCGGGTGGAAAAACTAATAAATTTATCTTCCTCTTTGACGATTGTCCTGCGAGCCGGGTTAATTTTTCTGGCCATTTTTTATCCTCAACAATCAGGCATCAAGCGACAGCGGCAATAACGGGGGGCCTCAGGCGGCACCGGCTCCAGGGGTTCGCCGCAGATCGGGCAAATCTCCCAGTCGGGCGGGTATAAGATCTCGTTATCACCCCGCCAATGTTCCTCTTTCAGGTTGCTTTCCATCTGGTCCGGCAAGCCACCCTGCCGGAAATCCAAGATCTTAGGGGTGGAATAATTTGGCGGCGGCAAAGCATATTCCATATGATACCTCAGGGCCAGATAGGGGTCCCACATGGCGCCGGTGCATGACAGCGCGGCGTCCGCCCCCCGGTCCAAAAAATCCTGAAAATCCTGAGGAGTAAGTATGCCCCCGACTGCCAGGATTTGGTAGTCATAGCGCTCTTTTTCTCTGAGGCTGACCAGGCGGCGGATAAAATCCCGGGCCAGGGCTCTCAGGGCATAGCCGCTGATTCCACTTGCGGCCCGACCCGCTCCCGGCAGGGCCTGCCGTCCCTGTTGATCGACCACCGTCAGTTTCAAGGAATTGATTCCCACTATTCCATTAATATCGCCGCGGATCGCGGCCAGAAGTCCGGCCAGGTGCGCCTTCTCGTCCAGGTAGCCGACTTTGATGAGCAGCGGCCGGTCTTTGACCTGGCGCCGCACCGCCCGGGTGATCTCCCCGGCAAACTCCGGGGCTTCATAGATATGACCTTCGGCGACCGGGGCGTTGGGGCAGGAAAAATTAAGCTCGATTACCTCAGCTCCAGCCTCGGCGGCCAATGCCGCCGCCCGGACAAAGTCTTGGATAAACCGGCCGGGATGGTTATCCTCGGCCGTCCCCACCACGCTGACGATCAGCATCTGGCCGGGCATAAGACTTTCTCTGCTCTTAGCAATATCCGGCTGCCAGACCTCCGGAGCCTGGGAGGGCATGCCCAGGGAGTTGGTCATGCTGATCTCGGTAAGCGGCTGATAGCGCTTCGTAACCTCCACAGAGTCAGGAATTGTCCGGCGCTCCCATGGTTCGGGAGCCCTGACCAACAGGCAATTGGGGTAGGCCAGGCTGGGTTGGAGACGGGTGCGGACCGTCTTGTAGGTCAGGATATCGAAGCCCAGCCGGGCATAGAGCCGGACCCAGCGGGAGTCCAGGAGCAGCCCGGCCGGAATCCCCAGCCGGGAATTGAGTTTTTTTCCTAAAAACTCATGGCGCGGCTGCCCCACTAAAGTAAACGGCAGGGATTCCAACGCCAAATTGGGTCCGTTAGCCAGATTGGCCTCATAAGTTTGGCGGATATTATAAACTGACATTAATCTCTAGTCCACTTGGCTGATTTTTTCTGGTGTTTTGATCATATTGAGCTAATAAAACTTCACCCCGGGGGCCCTGGGCACGAAATACCAGTTCTCGGCTCTGTTCGCCGGTCCAGACAAATGTGACCTCCAGATATTCCTCAGGCAAAGCCCCGGCCAGGCGTTCCGCCCATTCAATCACGGTGACATGGGGCCCGGACCAGTATTCCTCCAGTTCCAGCAAAAAGTCCGGGCTGATCTGCTCCAGCCGGTAAAGATCCACGTGTATCAGGGTCAGGCGGCCGGGATATTCATGCACCAGGACAAAACTGGGGCTGGCCACCAGTCCGGGCGGCACCGCCAACCCCCGGGCCAGGCCGTGGACGAACTCGGTTTTCCCTGCCCCCAGTTCGCCCTGCAAGGCTATCACATCGCCGGGCTTGAGGCCGGCTGCCAGCCTGGCGCCGATGGCCTGGGTATCTTCCGGGCAGTGGCTGCATACTCGCAGTTCTTCCATCCGCTTATTGATATATTTTCAACTCTCCTGCGACAGGGAGCGGACAATGTCGATTTTGCCGATGATGCCGACCAGTTTGCCCTCCTCGACCACCGGCAGGGTGTGCACCTTTTTGTTGGCCATCAGGGTGGCAATTTCGTCCACGGGCATCTCTCCGGTAATGGTAATGGGGTTGGCGGTCATGACGTCGGCCACGGTGCTGCCCAACAGCTTCTCCAGCTTCCTCTTGAAGCTGCCTGGGGTTTCCAGAAAGATATGGGCGTCCAGGATGGTGATTACATGCGGCAGGTCAAACTTCTTGGCCCGATCGATCAGGTCGCTCTGGGTAGCGACCCCGATTACCCTACCCTCTTCATTGACTACCGGGAGACCGCTGACCCGGCTGTCGGCGAGCAGCCGGGCCAGTTCGAATACCGAGGCCTGGGGAGCAATGGTAATCACTTGCCGGGTCATGATATCACGCGCTTGTAACATACCTCCTCCTCGACTTCGGGCAGATTGCCGCGGGCAAATTCATTGATCACCTCTGGCAAGTCTTCGATTAATTCACTGGCCAAGAGGCCGCATTCTCCCTGCCACTCAACCCATTGATCAGCCGCCAGGCCGTGGAGATAAACCCCCAGACGGGCCGCGTCAAAGGGCAACATTCTCTGGGCCAAAAATCCGCCGATCATGCCGGTCAGCACGTCGCCGGTGCCTCCGGACGCCAGGGCGGGATTGCCGGTGGGATTAATGCTGATTCGCCCGTCAGGAGCAGCCACCACACTCTGGGCTCCCTTAAGCACCACTACCACCTGATGCCGGTGGGCCAGTTCCTGGGCCTGTTCCAGACGCCGGGCCTGAATCTCCTGGGCTGATTTGCCTGCCAGCCGGGACATCTCCCCCGGATGGGGGGTGATGATAATTGGCGCCCCGGCTTGGCCCAGACAGGTTGGATCATCGGCCAGGGCATTGAGGCCATCGGCATCGATGACCAGGGGGAGGGACGATCGGCGTACCACTTCCCGTACCAGTCGAACGGTATCAGGATGAGTACCTAATCCCGGCCCCAGGGCAAGGGCAGATTTGCCCGGCCAGAAAGCTTCTAACTGGGTCAGGGCCGCGGACCCCAGGGCCCGAGCCCCGAGAGCCTCAGGCAGGGGCAGGGTCATGGCCTCGGTTAGTTTGACTTCCAGGATATCATTGAGGCTGGCCGGGATCCCGGCTGTAACCAGGCCAGCCCCTACCCTCAGGGCGCCCATGGCGGTCAGGGCAGCGGCCCCGGTCTTGCCTTCGGAGCCGGCTAATACCAATAAATGGCCATAAGTGCCCTTGTGACTGGCAAAAGGTCGGTCTGGCAGCAGAGTTCGCAGTTCTTCGGCTTCGGCTAATTCGAGGGGCATGGTTTGAGCCAGTTCGGGCGGGATGCTGATATCCACCTGCCAGAGGCGACCGACATAATCCCGACCGGGGGGCAGGATTTGCCCCAGCTTGGGCCAGCCATAGGTCACAGTCACCGCGGCCTCTACCGCCGCCCCCAAAGGTTGGCCGCTGTCGGCAGATAATCCGGAAGGAAAATCTACCGCCAGCACTGGCACCGGCAAATTATTGAGTATTTCGATCATCTGCCGGTAGAGGCCCCGCACCTCGGCATTGAGACCGGTGCCGAACACAGCATCGACAATCAGTTCGGCGCTAGATAATTCTCCGATCCTGGGAATCAGGGCTTCTTCGCTGGTCACCTCTGCGACAGCCACCCCGATCTGCTCCAGGATGTCTAAATTGGTGCGGGCATCGCCGCTCACCCGGGCCTTTTCGGCCAGCAACAGGACTTCCACGGGCAGGCCCGCATGGGCCAGATAACGGGCGACCACGAAGCCGTCGCCGCCATTGTTGCCCCGGCCGGCGATAACCGCCACGGGTCCGGACAGCTCCGGAAACTCCCGGCGCAGGATTTGATAGGTGGTGCGCCCGGCGTTTTCCATTAACACTATCGATGGAATGCCAATTTCCTCGATGGCCTGTCGATCCAGTTGCCGCATCTGGTCCGCAGTAAGCAGTTTCATGGTAGCTTGACTAAGACCTCCTTGAATTCACCGCAATCCCCGGCTTTATTTGTACTGCCGCCGGCCCGCGGGGATGACCGGAACGCCCCGCCCGGGGCAGTCTTTTTATCTGTTAAAACATAGCATAATCAAAAATCTAGGCAAGAGAATATACCTTATAGAGTTTAGTCTCCGGTTTTTCCCTTTAAATATATTTTAGCATTTGAATAAGTTATTACCCAGAGCATTTAAAGAGTAATCTGAGGGGAGGGTTGGGGAGTGGGTTGAGGAGAGGGGGTAGGGGTCTACAACCCCTAGCCCCCTGGTGTTGGTTTTTTAATCAAGTTCAAATGGAGGATAAACTTGTTGACTCTTGGCCCTGGGACTGTTAAATTTTTAATTGTTTGTATATTAGAAAACTTAGGGAGGTGGGACATCCGTTCCGGACCAAGGTGATTGCCATCATTGATTATCATGCTGGCAACCTGGCCAGTGTAAAGCGGTCGCTGGAAGCTTTGGGAGTGGAGGCAGTAGTAACCCAGGACCCCCAGGCAGTGGCCCGGGCCGAACGGCTTGTCTTCCCGGGAGTGGGGGCGGCCGGGCAGGCTATGGAGAATTTGAGACGACTGGGGCTGGACCAAGCTTTGCGCCAGGCCTTTGAGGCCGGAACCCCGATTCTGGGCATATGTTTGGGAGCCCAGATAATTTTGGATTTCAGCGAAGAAAATGAAGTTTCCTGTCTGGGGCTAATCCCCGGGCGGGTCCGGGCTCTGGACGGACTGAAGGGCAGAGGTCAAGGCCAATTGCTCAAAATTCCCCAGATGGGCTGGAATGAGGTGGATTTTCTCCGTCCTCATCCGGTCTTTCAGGGCTTACCCCGGGGAGTAGAATTTTATTTTGTCCACAGCTATTATCCTGCCCCGGCGGCGGACCAGTATGTTCTGGGGGTTACCACCCATGGAGGGCAATTCCCCAGCGCCCTGGGTGCCGAAAGTCTGGTCGCCACCCAGTTTCACCCTGAAAAGAGCGGGAGGTTCGGCCTGGCAGTGTTGAAAAATTTCCTGAATTGGGACGGCAAGTGCTGAGTAAAAGAATTATCCCCTGCCTGGACGTCCGCAACGGCCAGACCACCAAGGGAATCAGATTTAAAGACAATATCGACATCGGTGACCCGGTTGAAATGGCGCGGCTTTATTATGAAGCCGGCGCCGATGAGATCGTCTTTTATGACATCACCGCCTCCAGCGACCGGCGCGAGATCATGATCGACGTGGTCCGACAGGTGGCCAAAGAAATTTTTATCCCCTTTGCAGTGGGGGGCGGTATCCGCTCTTTGGCTGATATGCGGGCGGTACTATTGGCCGGGGCAGAAAAAGTCAGCGTCAATACCGCGGCCGTCCTAAACCCGGAACTGATTCAGGAAGGAGCCCAATCTTTTGGAAGCCAATGTTTAGTCCTGGGAATGGATGTTAAACAGGTTGCCCCATCAGAACAGATTCCCTCGGGCTATGAAGTGGTAGTTAATGGCGGGCGCACCTTTATGAGCCTCGATGCTTTGTGGTGGGCAAAAGAAGCGGTGCGCCTGGGGGCAGGCGAAATCTGCCTTAATTCTATCGATGCGGACGGCACCAAGGAGGGCTATGAGCTTCATCTGACCCGGCTGATTTCCACCGCGGTGCCAGTACCGGTGATTGCCTCAGGCGGAGCCGGCACTCCCGGCCACCTGTACGAGGTCTTGACTGCCGGAGCTGCCGACGCGGCGCTGATTGCTTCTATGGTGCATTACAACCTTTACACCATCAAAGAGTTGAAAGATTACCTTAATCAGCGAGGGGTTAAGGTTCGGCTGTCCTGGTAGTGGTCCATCATCCTCCTAAGGAGTTAGATACCATTTATGGGAACTGAAAAATCCATTTTAGAGCATGAAGCATCTGATGTTTTAGAGACTCTGGTTGACTCCGAACCGGAAGAATTGGAAAGCGAAGTTAAGCCAGAGGTAGGCTCGCTGGTTGAACTCGATCCCCTGCAGCGTTATCTGGCTGAGATTAATCGTTATCCGCTGCTTCATCCCGATGAAGAAAAGCGGTTGGCCAAAGAATATGTGGAAAGCGGCGACTCCGAGGCGGCTTATCAGTTGATCACTGCTAATCTGAGGCTGGTCGTTAAAATCGCTCTGGACTTTCAACGCTACTGGACGAAAAATTTACTGGACCTGATTCAGGAAGGCAATATCGGTCTTATGCAGGCCGTAAAGAAATTCGACCCTTATCGGGGCATCAAACTTTCCTATTATGCCTCTTTCTGGATTAAAGCCTACATTCTCAAGTTTATTATGGACAACTGGAAGTTAGTCAAGATCGGCACTACCCAATCGCAACGCAAGCTGTTCTATAACCTGCGCAAAGAAAAGGAAAAGCTTGAGGCCCAAGGCTTTACCCCGGGACCCAAGCTGCTGGCCGAGCGCCTCAACGTAAAAGAGGAAGAAGTCATAGAGATGGACGAACGCCTGGGAGCCTGGGAATTATCCCTGGACGCGCCCCTCAAAGAGGACTCCGATGAGCTGCATAAAAACTCCCTGGCGACTACGGAAGCCTCAGCTGAAGAATCCCTGGCGCGGCAACAAATGAAGGGCATCTTTAAAGATAAACTCAACCAATTCCGAAGCAGCTTAAAAGACAAGGAAAGGGATATCTTAGATTTACGGCTGCTGGCCGAAAAACCCCTGACGCTGCAAGAGATCGGCTCCCGACACCATATCTCCCGGGAACGGGTGCGGCAGATTGAGGAGCGTCTGTTAAAAAAATTGCGTCAGTTTATGCAGGAGGAGATTCCGGATTTTAGTACATATCAGTCTCTGGTCACCGATCCGGGTTAATATCAGACCCAGGACTGGTTTTTTAACCGTGCCAACCCTGATCGTCAACTGTTAATGGCACGCGGGCCCCATTAGGCCGGAACACACTAAGTAAATATTAAATAAAGGGTGAGGAGGATGACATTTAAGGCCATAAGGTGCCTAGGTTCTGCCCTGCTGGGTCTGATTCTGGTTTTGGGTCTGGCCGGATGCCACCGCCCGATAACGGTTACCCCCGAACCTTCCTTAACCAAGCCGACTCCCTCCCCAGAAGATAGCCAGACTCAGGCCTACTGCCATTATCTTCGGGCTCAGTGGTATATATTCCATGCCCGGCTGGACCCGGCCATCGCTGAATACCAGGAGGTCCTCAAACATGACCCCCAATCTGCATTATTGGAGACCGAACTAGCCGCCCTTTATCTGCGTCAGGGCAAGGTGCAAGAGGCCCTGGCCCATGTTGAAAAGGCTATCACCATTGACCCCAATTATCTAAATGCCCACCAGCTTCTGGCCGGGTTGCGGGCTGGGCTCAATCAGTTAAAAGAAGCCACTACCGCGTACGAAAAAATCGTCAGCCTGGACCCGGAAAACCAAGAAGCCCACTTTTTTCTGGCTACCCTTTATGCACAACAGGGAAATTTTGCCAAGGCCACCCACATTCTCAAGCAATTATTAAAGAAGAATCCTGACTTGCCATTGGCCCATTATTATCTGGGTAAGATCTACCTAGAACTGGAACAATTGGACGCGGCCAAAGAGGAATTTTATCAGGCCCTGACCCAGAAGCCGGATTTTGTTCTGCCGATGTTTGACCTGGCCTTAGTCTATGAGCAGGAAGAAAATTTTCCCCGGGCGGTCACCATTTATCGCCGTTTGTTGAAAATTTACCCTACCAATGTTCCAGCCCTGGTCAATTTAGGGCGGGTTTATTTGATTACGGGCCGCGACTCCCAAGCCATGCAGATCTTTGCTAAAATCAAAAACTTAGAAAAAAATGACCCAGTTACCAAGTTTAGAATCGGGCTGATTTTTTTGGAACAGAAACATTATGATAAGGCCATCCGGGAATTTCGCGAGTTGTTGATTACCCGGCATGGTCTAGACCGGGCCCGGTATTTTTTGGGTGCCGCTTTAGAAGGCAAAGGCAATCTGGAGGCGGCCTATAAGGAGTACCAACAGATAAGCCGGCGTTCAGAAAGTTATATTCCGGCCCGCTTGCGCCTGGCCCATCTCCTGGCCCGTCAGAAAAATTTTGATCAAGGAATAAAACTGATCAAAGAGACTTTGGCACTAGCACCCGATCAGGGAGAATTGTATCTCACCCTGGCCATCCTTTACGAGGGCCAAGAACAATTTTCCCAGGCCATAGAAGCCTTGCATCAGGCGCTCAAGACCTCGATTAACCCCTCCGAAGTCTATTTTCGCCTGGCGGTAGTCTATGACAAACAGGAAAATCGGCAAGAGAGTCTGCGCCAGATTAAAAAGGTATTGGAACTGGAGCCCAAAAACCCCGAGGCCTTGAACTTTGCCGGATATATGTATGCTGAAGAAGGGATCAACCTGGATGAAGCGGAAAAATTAATCCTGGAGGCCCTGGAAAGCGAACCCGAGGCCGGTTATATCATCGACAGCCTGGGATGGGTCTATTTCAAAAAAGGCCAGTACGATAAAGCCATTAAACATCTGGAAAAGGCCCACCAGAAGATGCCCGATGATTGCATCATCGCCGAACACTTGGGAGACGCTTACTACAAGAAGTCCCTCTACCGCAAGGCCCTAAAACTCTATAAACGGGCGATCCAGTTGGAATGCGACAATAAGACGGAACTGGAGAACAAGATTCAGCGCCTGGAACTTTTGATCAAGGAGTTATCCCTGTGAGGCCCAATCGGTCATATTGGTTCCGACTCCTGGCCGTAATCGGCGTCCTGGCCGGGATGGCTGCCTGCGCCCGGGGACCTGCCCTTAAGCCGGGAATCCGTCCAGAAATCCGCTCGGCTCAAGACTTATGGGCCCGCCTTTGGGTCCGGGCCCAGGCTATCCAGAGCTTTGAGGCCAAGGGACGGGTAACCTATATCTCTCCCAATCAAAAATACAACGGCACGGCATACTTTTTGGGCTCCAAGCCGCAAACCCTGCGGGTCGATGTGCTCAATTTCTGGGGACAATCAGCCCTATCCGTTCACACCGATGGGGATGAACTGCAGCTTTTAGACTATCGCCAGGGCAAGCTGTATCGGGGTCCGGTGACCGCCCGTAATCTGGCCATATTTATCCCTCCGGTGGAAATCTCGGAGCTCCTGGAGATTCTCACCGGCAGCGTGGTCTTGTCCCAGAAAGAACCGGTCCAGATGACCTATATCCCGGAGCAGGACCAGTATCATCTGGAACTGCGGGGGGCGGAGCCACCCGGCCAGACGGAGCTTTGGGTTGAGGCTCAAAATCTGCAAATCGAGGCAGCCAAATGGTATGATGCTCAGAAGCAACGCCTATTTGAAGTGAAATTTCAAGATTTCCAACCCTCAGATAGGTATACCCTGCCCCATGAGATCATTCTGACTACCGGCGACAACCAGCGGCAGCTCCGGCTGCACTATCGGGACCTGACGATTAACCCGCAATTAACTTCTAAGGCTTTGACTTTGGTAGTGCCAGCCCAGATTCAACAGGTGCCCTTTCCGCAATGAAGTTCGTCGTTGACCAGACTCTGGGCGGCCTGGCCAAGTGGCTGCGGCTCTGCGGCTTTGATGCCACCCAGAAGTTGATTAAAGTTCCGGACCCCGACAGTCTGCCCTCTCCGGAACCGAATACTTGGATTTTAACCCGGCAACTGACCCTGGCCCGCCGGAGCCCTCGAAACGATATACTTGTAGTGCAAGCTGATGATCCCGAGGCGCAGCTGGCAGAGGTCATTGCCTCGCTTAATCTGCCCCCAGAGGAATTTGATCCCCTAAACCGCTGCAGCCGGTGCAACCAACCCCTGGCCCCAGTATCCAAAACCCAAGTCAGGGGGCGAGTGCCGGAACATATCTATCAGCAGCATCACCAGTTTTATGAATGTCCCAGCTGCCGTCGAGTTTTTTGGTCCGGCAGTCATGTTGCCGCAATCTGTCGCCGCCTTCAGGCCCTGATCGATCAGCCGCGCAACCCGAAACCGGATACTCCCGAGTAGTTAAAGGAAGCGACCATGGAGAAACAGCAGATTATTGATACAGCCATCTGGGTCATCCGTATTATTTGCCTCTATCTCAAAAATATTCTGGTCACCTCCTGGCGGTGTTTGCTCATCCTGTTTAGATATGCCATCCTCTGCTGGCAGCAGCAGCAGATGCGTTGCGGCTTTCGCCGGTTGGGACAGAGAATTTTTAATTATTTGGAGGAAGGCAAGCCCCAACCTCTGGTGCAAGCCCCAATTAAAAATCAGCTTAACCACCTTGCCAATCTCAAGGCCCAAAAACTGAGCCAACGCCAGGCGATCAGGCGATTAAGAGAAAAAATCAGGGCTACCTCTTACTCACTGCCCTCCTCCAGCTGAGGAAGCCGCCTGAGGCTGATCTGGCGGAGCTGGCAGCCCAAGAATAAGCCTAGCGGCGGCAATGTCTGTTCCAGCCCCGATAATGCTTTCTAAATAAAAACTAAAGCGGACAAGTTTTGGCTTGCCCGCCGTGACCAAGTATTGTCATTTTATAATTTCTGTCGGGTGGCCTGATCTTAGTAAGATGTAAACGGGGCGGTAATGTTTATAAGTTTTAAGCCCGGTGGATGTTCGGATTTACTGACTATTTTCCCCCGTGGATTATTCGGCCTTCTTTTCCATGGGCGGAATCTTGGCTGGAATATCTTCGGGCTTAGGGCCCATCTTGGTTTCCAGTCTTAGAATGTTTTCCGCGATGATCGGGGCGATGGAGCTTTCGGTGCCCAGCTTTTTAACTGGCCGAGCCGCATAGCAAAGACCGCCAGGGAAGCAAATCTGTTGGAGTTGCTCGTAATAGTCTTCCGCATGAGTGGCGCCTTGTTTCAGGTATGACAGGGCTTCCTGCATTTTGCCCTGCCGTTCCATAATCACCGCCAGGTTATTATTGGCAAAAGGATTGTCGACGTCGGCTTTGATCACCTTCTCGAATTGCTCTTGGGCAGCATCATATTTGCCTTCCTTCATGAAATCGTAGCCTTTAATCAACGGGGTGAAGATATCTTCTGCCATCGGCCGGGGTTGCGCCAAACTCGGCGTAGCCAAGGCCATACTCAGACACACTGCTCCCAGTACTGCCACTACTGAAAATCCCACCCATTTACGCATATGTCGCATTTTCTCCCTCCTTATTCAGAGCTTGAGAAAAGCCGCCCCGTCCCACCGCTAAAATAATGGTTATTTTCGGCAATGTCAAGAAACAAACTGAGAACGATAATCTTATGTTACTTTTTTTTGCTTGGTGGCTTTGGGGGACTTTAGGTTACTTTATTGTTTGGGCTGCAACTGAGGCGGCCGCAGGAAAACTCTTATTGCTCAGGGCATAAATTAAATGAATTGGGGCTAGAAAAAACAAGCTCTGGGGAGCGGGGGCTTAGGGTCAAAGACCCCTACCCACTCCCCCAACCCTTTAAGGGGGGTTAGGAGGGAAGCTTGAGGGAAGCGCGGGGCCCCCCCCCGGCGGTCCCCTGGCCCTCCCCTCAAATTAACCTTTTAAATGCTAAAATTAATAAGTGCGAGTGCTTAATCTTGACTACACTTTTAGCGGCATATTGACAAGTAGGGGTTGAATCACTTATGGTTAAAGTCTAATAGCGGTTTTAACAGATGGACAGTTGAAAGGATGAAACATGCCACTGAGATCAAAAGCACGATTTTGGCTATTGACGCTGCTGGGGATGACTGGCCTGACCTTGATAATAGTTTGCCTGGCGCTGGCCCAACCCCGGCCAATGGCAGAGGATATTCTCACTCCTTTGTCTCTGGGTTACGATGAGATGAAAGCCGGCAACACCGAGGCGGCCCAGTATCAATTTGAGAAAGTATTAAAGGGTGATCCGGACAACCCTTATGCCCTCAACAATCTGGCGGTGATTCTGGAACGGCAAGGAAAGTTCAAGGAAGCCATGGCCTATTTGCTGCAGGCCGAAACCCATGCCAAGGACTATCTGCAAAAGCCCGATGAGATCTGTGACATCGGTGGCATCTGCATGGCCATAAAGCCCTCCCGGCTGGCAAGCGGAGAGAGCAGCATCGCCCCTCTGGTGCATGGCAATATCAATCTGCTGAAGATCAAAATCGGCAAGCAGAAATACTAAATTTCAGGGCCTGCCGCATTCGGCTGGACTGCCTTGAATCTTTTCCAAGGCATGCGGCAGGGCCGGCAACACTACGGCCAGATTTTCCCGCACGGCGCGGGGGCTGCCGGGCAGATTGATGATCAGGGTCTGGGCGCGAATCCCGGCCCGGGCCCGGGAGAGCATGGCATGGGGGGTAGAGGCCAGGCTGGCGGCCCGCATGGCTTCGGCCAGGCCCGGCACCGACCGCTCGACCACTGCCTGAGTGGCTTCCGGGGTCACATCCCGGGGGCTCACCCCAGTCCCGCCGCTGGTCAGAATCAGATCCAGATGGTGCTGATCGCTCCATTGCACCAGCCGGGCGATAATAGCCTCCAATTCATCAGGCACCACGGCGTAGGCTTCTATGCGATAAAGGGAATCCGCGAGCAGGTGTTTAATTTCTTCGGCGCTTAGATCCGGCCGGTCACCTTGGGCGCCTTTATCGCTAATGGTCAGAATTCCGACCCGAAACATGCAGCACCTCGATGGGATCGCCGGGATGCACTTTACCCCCGACTATTACTCGGGCAAAGATCCCCTCGGATGGAAGCAGGGATTCTCCGACCAGTTTCCGGATAGGAGAATCCGGGTGGTCTTCTTTGCCGATCTGGGTAACCTCCAGTTCGACCTGAGAGCCGATCCGCAGGCGGGTGCCCGGCGCCAGGCGGGTGAGCTCCAGACCCGCGGTAGTAAGATTTTCGGCAAAATCCCCGGGGCCGACCTTCAGGCCTTGCTGTCGCAGCCGGTCGATGCTCTCCAGACCCAGGAGGCTGACCTGGCGGGGCCAGTCACCGGCATGGGCATCTCCTTCCAGGCCATAGCCGGCAATCAGGCGGGCCTGAGGGAGATTCTCTTTCTTGGCTGCTCTGACGCGGCTGCGGGAAACCGCCACAATTTTTGGTGTATCCTTAGTCATCTCTCGCATTAATTAAGGCAGCATTATTCCGCTTCGGCTTTGGCCGCGGCGATCACCTTTTCAGCCAGGGGTTGGGGCAACTCCTCATAGTGGGAAAATTCCATTTCAAAGGTCCCCCGCCCGCCGGTTTTGGAAGTGAGATCAGGCGCGTAGAACTGCACCTCAGCCATCGGCACCTGAGCCTTGATGATCTGCAGGTTCCCCTCGCTGTCCATGCCCAGTACCCGTCCCCGGCGGGCATTGAGGTCCCCCAGAATGTCACCCAGGTATTCCTCAGGGACGGTAATGGTTATCTTCATGACCGGTTCCAGGAGTATGGGATGGGCGACCTCCACCCCTTTTTTAAAACCGATGGAGCCCGCGATCTTGAAGGCCATATCTGAGGAGTCCACTTCATGGAATGAACCGTCATAGAGCGTAACCCGAAGGTCCACTACCGGATAGCCGGCCAGCACCCCTTCCGCCATGGCTTCGACAATGCCTTTTTCCACCGCGGGAATATATTGTTTGGGGATAACCCCGCCGACGATTTTATCCACAAATTCAAAGCCGCCGCCCCGAGGCAAGGGTTCCAGTTCCAGCCAGGTATCGCCGTATTGTCCCCGGCCTCCGGATTGTCTTTTGTATTTGCCCTGAACCTTGGTAGTCCCCTTGATAGTCTCCCGATAGGGGACTTTGGGAGTTTTGAGATTAACCTCTACTCCGAATTTGCGTTTCAATTTTTCCACGGTGGCTTCGATATGGACCTGGCCCATCCCCGATAACAGCATCTCTTTGGTCTCAGGATTGCGGGTGACTTTAAGGGAAGGGTCTTCTTCTAACAGCCGGGCCAGGGAGGAGAAAACTTTTTCTTCATCTCCCCGGCTCCGGGGTTCCACTGCAAAGGTGATCACTGGTTTGGGTGATTGCAAAACCGGAAGGATAATGGGCTGGCTGTCCTCACAGAGGGTATCGCCGGTAACCGTCTCTTTGAGTTTGGCCACGGCCGCAATACTGCCTGGCCCGGCGCCTGCCACCGGCTTCTGGCCTTTCCCTTCCAATTGAAAAAGGTGGCCCAGACGTTCGCTGATTTCCTTATTGGCATTCCAAACCGTAGAATCAGGCCTCATGGTCCCGGAGTAAATCCGAAAGATCGACAACCGGCCGGCATAAGGATCAGCCACGGTTTTAAAAACATAGGCCCCCAGGGGCCCCTCGGCATCTGGTTCCAGGCTGACTGCGGCGTTGGTTTTGGGATTATGTCCGGACACCGCTCCCCGTTCGGCCGGAGAAGGGAGGAATAAATTAACCGCATCCATTAACAGGCGGGTCCCCTGGTTCTTGAGGGCGACCCCAAAAAGCACCGGTACAATATTGCCGGCCAGGATGCCGGCCCTCAGGCCCTGAAAGATCTCCTCCGGGCTGAGCTGCTCTTCTTCCAGGAACTTTTCGATCAGGGCGTCTTCGCCTTCGGCGGCGAAGTTGAGCAAGTCCAGGCGCAGGCTCTCGACTTCGTCGGCCATCTCTGGCGGAATCTCGCCTTCATCCAGCTTGCCGCTGTCATCGCTTTTAAAGATCAAGGCTTTGGATCCGATCAGGTCCACTACCCCTTTGAAATCGGCCTCCTGACCAATAGGGAGTTGAATCGGCACCGGTTGGGCCTGCAAAATTTCCTTGATATCTGCCAGCACCCGGCGGTAATCAGCCAGTTCCCGGTCCATCTTGTTGATAAAGATTAATCGGGGCAGATGATGGTGATTGGCAAAATTCCAGACTTTTTCCGTACCTACCTTGACCCCGTCAACGGCATCAATAACAACCAAGGCTCCATCTACGACTTGGAGGACCGTCCGGGTTTCGGACAAAAAGTTATCATCTCCAGGGGTATCAATCAGAAAGACAGAATGTTTTTTCCAATCGTAATGGTGAGCAGCAGAAGAAATAGAAATCTGACGTTTAATCTCCTCAGGCTCGTAATCCAGGATGGAACTGCCATCATCTACTTTCCCCAGCCGGGTGGTGGCCCCAGCCACAAACAACAAGGCCTCCGCCAATGAGGTTTTGCCTGATCCACTGTGGCCAATCAAGGCTAAGTTACGGAAATCTTCTAATTTGCCTGCCATGCAAATCTCCCTTCCCTCTTTTCTTCCTCCCTAAAAGCTGATGATTCCATGCTAGTTTAGAGATTGAATTTACTTTCTATCAGATTAATTCTGATCTTTCAATATCCATTGCTAAGGGAAATCCTGCCTGTCTGCCAGGGTATTCTATCTACCCAGGACTTAATTTTTTAAAACCAGCCTAATTGTTTAGGGGTTAGCCATATGGGCTCTGGTATGATTTATGCATATTTAAAGTAACAGCACTATCCCCTTTGATCTATCCCAGACCACAAGTGTTTTTAATTTTCTTAACATCGATCAATATATCATGTAAACTTTTATGGACGGGGACTGATGAGCTCGGGGGATAATTGGTATGTATAAAGAATATTTTGGCTTCTCTGAATCACCTTTTGAAAATAATTTAGATCAGCGTTTCCTGTTTCTCACTCCGGACCACAAGGAAATATTGGCTGGCTTGCAATATTTTGTAAAGTATAGAAAAGGGCTGGCCATAGTCTGCGGCGATGTGGGCACGGGGAAGACCATGCTCCTCACCAGCTTCCTGAACCGGCTGCCAGAATCGGTCCGGGCCATTGTGATTCCCAACCCGCTGGCCAATTATCTTGATCTTCTTCATTTTATTGCCAAAGAAATAGGGATCACTGAAAAACCGGAAAATATTCTGGAACTGGTGGGACAGATAAAAGACAGGTTGATTGCGGCTCGCACCCAAGGCAGGGATTACATTCTGGTCGTGGATGAAGCCCATCTGTTACCTGATGATAGTCTGGAACAGGTTCGCCTATTGTCGAACATTGAAGTCCCCGAAAGTAAACTCTTACAAATCCTGTTGATCGGGCAGCATGAACTGAGCTATAAACTAAGCCGTCCGGAACTGCGCCAGCTCAGGCAGCGCATCAATGTCAACCGGTTTTTATCCCCTTTAAGCCCAACCGAGACGACGGCCTATGTATATCACCGCCTACAGGTAGTGGGGTCAAGTTCACCTGCCATTTTTGAACCCCATTGTTGGAAATTACTCTACCAATTGACCGAGGGAGTTCCCCGGCGCATCAACCAGCTTTGTGACAATGCCCTGTTGAGTTGTATGACCGAGGGCTTGAAAAGGGTCAATCCCCAGATCTTGAAAAAATCCCATCGGGCCCTGCTAACTGATGTGCTTTTTACCCCCCACCCTGGTCACAAGTATTTCAAAGTTTGGAAAAACCCCAGGTTATTGGTTCCTCTGGCCGGTGGTTTGGCTTTCCTAATTATGGGGCTGACCCTAAGCCATACCAGTTGGTATGAGCATTACCGCCTCGGAAATACCAGTGGATCAGCCCTGTCAAGTATATCACTTCCCCTTCCGGCGCAGCCTGAAGCCCGGGAAAATCAAAGGCAAGCCTTGAGCCAGTCCGATAGAAAGGCTAGACCGCCGGCCAGTAGTGCACCGAGCCCAAAATCGGTTCGCAAACTTGCCGTCTTGTCCCCAGAGGACCAGAAAAAATCGGCGGCTCCGGATTCAAAGGGCGAGGCCCAGGTCGTCTTGTCTAATTCCAGATCATCTACCAAACGGCTTCACAAAGTGGTAGAAGTCAAACCCAATGATACGCTTTTAAAGATAGCTTCAACCTATTTCCCGGGAAATGTAGATTTGGGTCTGGAGGCCATCCTGCTGGCCAACCCGGAGACCATCAATGAAGACTTGATCTATACGGGCCAACGGTTGGATATCCCCTCAGTAAATCCGGCGGAACAAACGATCGTCTTAAAAGAGAATCTGTTTTATGCCGCTCATGGCCGTTATCTTTCGATTGCCGGTTTGCAAGAAACTCTCTCTCGGCTTGGTCAGCAAGGGGTGCGGTACCTGGTGGTCAATACCAAAAATAATCGCGGCGGCGTGACCCATCGAGTCCTTATCGGGGGGTACGAAAACCGCGAAGATCTAAATAACGCCCTTGAGCGCATCAAAGCCAACTCCGGATAATGAGATGAGGAAAAAAGGGAAACAAAAGCCAATATTTTCAAAGCTTCAGGCTATTCTGGAGAATTCTTTTTCAGTTATACCCGCGGCCAAACCCCAACCACCAGCGGAGCCGAAGGAGACCCCGGCTGCAGTTCAACCAGGGGCCAGCCAAAAGGCTCCGGCTCCTTACACCGATGTGGTAGATGTCCCGACAGCCACAGTTGAGGCCCGTACCACTTCTGATCCAGGGGTGGCTGCGGAAGTTGCTGCCGGTCCCAATGAGACGGTGGCGCTGGTGGCTTCAGAACCCGAGGATCAGGTTATAGGCGAAGAAAAGGAAAAAGTGACCGCGGCCTGTCCTGCGGTAATTTCGCCTCCTGAAGGCATGGAGTGGGTGGTTAATTCCCTAGGCATGGGATTTGTGCTGATACCAGCCGGGACTTTTCTTATGGGTAGCCCGGAAACCGAGGCCGGACGGTGTGATGACGAAATTCAGCATGAAGTGACCATCTCTGAGAGCTTTTACCTGCAGATGACCCCCGTAACCCAGGGCCAATGGCTGGCGGTAATGGGCTCCAGTCCTTCCTCGCTCTCCCACCCGCGGGCGGACCTGCCGGTGACCGGAGTAAGCTGGCAAGATTGTCAGGAGTTCATCAAGAAATTGCATGCTCTCCGGGAAGGAACCTACCGTTTGCCCACGGAAGCGGAATGGGAATACGCCTGCCGGGCCGGTAGCCCCCTGGCCCTGGCTAACGGAGAACTAATCACCCTTTACTGCGAGCTTGACCCGACCCTGGATGAAATTGGTTGGTACTGCGGCAATTCCAACCATTTTGTTCAACCTGTGGCCCAAAAGCGCCCCAATGCCTGGGGCCTGTACGACATGCATGGCAATGTCGGCGAGTGGTGTCAAAACTGTTATGGCCCTTATCCGGTAGAGCCTCAAACCGATCCGACCGGGGCCTCCTCTGGCCCTGATCGGGTTATCCGGGGCAGTTCATGTTTTAGCGGAGCATTTAGCAGCGCCAAAAATTGCCGTGCCGCTGCCCGCTTTCATGCGCCGCCGATTTCCCAGAACCGGCCCCAGGGAGTAGGATTCCGCCTGGTTAAAGTAGTATGATCCGAGATAGCAGTTTGATAAATAATTTTGATTGAGCAGCCCCTTCCTGGTCATATTTAGACCCTTAAACATAATGTCACGAACATAAAACATTATATATCCCTTGTCTAAGCGGGTGGATTCTGTTTCTTGCCTCCTTTAGGTGGTTTTTAAGTTAGCTTAAAATCAAACGCCAACCCGCAAATTATGATGATTAATTTATTATAAAGATTTAAGAAATTCAGCGGGATAAAATTTTCGCAAAAAAAATCCTTGCACAACTCTGGACCGTTAATTATAATCGCCCCACCAATCATAATTTTCCTCATAAAAAAATTAACCTAGATCTCAGGTAAGTTATACACCGGTTAAGCCATCGGAGGGAATGTTCTTCAACAAGGAGGGATTCGGTGTTCAGCTCAAACCGACAGGGGATCTTTAACCAGTACCAGTGGCTAATTTCCCGAATCCAGTGGCTAATGGATGGAGTGGTAGGAGTCCTCTTATTAGCCTCACTGTGCTGGTTTTATGGCATACCAGTAGTATCCTACTATTTGATTTTAGGGATTACCGCTTTTGTTTTAACGGTGGTGGTTTTCCAAAGTTCTGGACTTTATCGGCCCTGGCGTGGGGTTCACTTGGGCCGTCTGGTCCGTCAGGTACTGCTGGCCTGGATTGTGGTTGTCGCCATCCTGCTGGCGATGGGTTATATTACCAAGACCTCAGGCATTTTTTCGCGTCGGGTAGTGCTTTCCTGGCTGGTGCTGGTGCCGTTGGCTCTGGTGGCTATCCGCCTCCAAGTCTACCTGGGGTTGCGTTGGGCCCGGGAACGGGGGCACAATAGCCGCCGGGTGGTCATTGCCGGGGCCGGAGTGTTAGGGCGGCGGCTGGCTCAGAATGTCGTCGAGACCCCCTGGCTGGGCATGCGGCTGTTGGGCTTTTTTGATGACAACCTGGTCGGCCAGGAAATTGAATTGCAGGATGGCCCCTCGGCCTATAAGGTGCTGGGCAATTTGGACGATATGGTCAATTTTGTCAGGAAATGTCGGGTTGATATGGTCTATCTGGCCCTACCGCTGCGCGCTGAAGCCCGCTTGCGGCAGATCAGCGAAGCTCTGCGGGACACCACCGCCTCGGTCTATATGGTCCCGGATATATTTGTTTTTTCACTTTTCCAAGCCTGTTCCACTGAATTAAGAGGAATCCCGCTCATTTCATTGTGGGAAACCCCTTTTAATGGCATTAATGGCTGGCTGAAACGGGCTCAAGACGTAGTCCTATCCAGCCTGATCCTGTTGCTGATCTCCCCGTTGATGCTGGCCCTGGCGATTGGGGTAAAGCTCTCCTCCCCCGGCCCCATCCTTTTCAAACAACGGCGGTATGGCCTGGATGGCCGGGAAATTTACGTGTTCAAATTCCGCACTATGACGGTATGCGAAGACGGCCCCCAAATTCCTCAGGCGACCCGCAATGATCCCCGGGTGACCCGCTTCGGCAATTTTCTGCGGCGGACCAGCATGGACGAACTGCCGCAATTTTTCAATGTCTTATGGGGCACCATGTCCATTGTCGGACCTAGGCCGCATGCAGTGGCCCATAACGAGTATTACCGGCAGCGCATCCCCGGGTATATGCTGCGCCATAAGGTGCGGCCCGGCATCACCGGCTGGGCCCAGATCAATGGCTGGCGGGGGGAGACCGAAACCCTGGAGAAGATGGAAAAGCGGGTGGAATATGACCTGGACTACCTGCGCCGCTGGTCCCTGGGGCTCGATCTGAAGATTATCTACCTGACCCTGTTGCACGGTTTCACCGGAACCCAAGCTTATTAAGCCACTCTAAGATTTTCGGTACGGGTCGAGCAGAACAGATTTTCCAAATCGTTCCCCCATATAAGCTGTGGTCAACCCGGTTCTGGTGGGGAAAAAACCACCATCCTTCCCGGGCTGCGGCCCCAAGGGTCAGTCAAGATCCTTTCCTTTGACCCCCTCTTAGCAATTTTTTACAGCCCTCCATTAACCGAAGCGAACCATGATGTTCAGAATTTGATTGACCGCAAAGTTTGGCTGTCCTCTCCGCGGCGCTGACTGTAACTCTACAACACCCTAAATAGATTAGATTTTTCCGACCATGAGAATTTGTAAAAAAAATTTTTTGATTTTTGTTGTATAATTAGATTTACTAGATATATAATTCTTCGGAACATTGATTTATTTTTTAATAAAATGTTTTAAGTTATTGAACATTATGTTCGATAAAGAGAACAGATGCATCATTAATCCAACAGGGAGGTTAATTAGGGCGACAAGGAGGTGAAGATCATGTCATCGGAAACTAACCGCAATCCAATGGCCATGAATGCCCGGAATCTTGCATCGCTTACCGCTATCCGTCCGTCTCTGTTCAAGGGCTATTATCGCAGTACGGGTTGATTCGGTGGTGGCCTGAATGGCCCAGGCTAGTGCGCCACCATTTTTGGCCTTGTTAGTTTTTGGAGGGTTGAGGTCAGAGCCGAGCCTGAGGGAGGACAAAAAATTATGACCAGGATAGATTTTGATTCCGAAGTAATGTTAAACATCGATCAGGTTTCCAAACTAACCGGGGTTAGAAAATCTACCTTGCGGTACTGGGAAAAGACCTTTGAGGAATTCTTGAAACCCAAACGGACAGAATCCAATCGACGGGAATATAGTCTTTCCGATGTGGAAAAGGTTAATACGATCAAAAGATTGATCGATGAGGAACATCTGACCACCTTAGGGGTCCGGCTGCGGTTAGACCAATTCTCGGAATAATCTAAGATTAATTGATGACCTAGCTGACAAATGAGAGGCTTGTACCTTTAGCATTTACTCCTTAAGCAATTTAAAGCCAAATAAAAATAAGCCCTATCTCACAGGCGATCAAAGGGGACGGCTTTCTTGGGCCTGAAATTATAAACCTGTGGAGGATTGCAGGCAGAAGGCCGTCTCTGTGACTGGTTCATTTAAACCCAAGCAGCGCGGGGGAGGCCGGCCAAACTCATTTTTGATTAAATCCGGTTCCCGGGGCCAACAGTTCGGCCAGATGGTAAAGCCTTAAAGGCCAATTGCGGGCCCGGATGATCCCTTCCAGGTGAATCAGACAGCTCAGATCCTGAGACACCAAACCATCCACACCCATGTCCAACACTGCCCGTAAATAGGTTTCCCCCATAGCAATAGAAAGTTCCGGGCAGTTTACCGAAAAAGTCCCGCCAAAACCGCAGCAGGAATAATAAGGAGACACCTGCTTCAGATTCAGGCGGCTCACCTGGCTAAGCAGTGGGGATAAGTGGGCCGCCACCCCTAAGTGGCGAGCCGCGCAGGATTGGTGTAGGGCTAAAGTCCCGGAAAAAGCCATGGGCCAGGGCAAGGGCCGCTGCTGAATAAGCCATTCGCTCCATTCCCATAAGCGGGATTGCACCTGGGCCAGCCGCCCAGACTCCGGGAGTCCCTTGGCCAACTGCTGATAATGCTGCCGCACGGTCAGCACACAAGAAGCACTGGGGCAGAGAATCGTTTCGGCGGCTCCAAAGACCTGGAGAAAATGCCGCATCAATTGGCGTGCCGCTTGCCATTCTCCGGCGTTATAGGCAAACTGGCCGCAGCAGGTTTGCTCCAGGGGATACTCCCAGGCAACTCCCAAGGCGTCCAGGGCGTCGGTAAGGGCCTGAACCACTGCAGGAGCACACTGGTCCATATAACAAGGGATGAAGAGCTGAACGGCCAAAATAAGGACCTTGTCAAAAATTTCGGTTAATCTATCACAAAAATTTATAATTTTCTATAAAAGTCAAGCTAACGGGTTTATACTGCCACCGGTCCCAGTTGAGATGGCCACCATCAAAGAATCGAGGCTGCCAAAAAAATTATTTTTTTTATCCATCTTTCCTCAGGCCACGGTTATAATTTATTATGGGTTAGATGTTGTTAAATTGACTTTAGGGAATAATCCGATGAAAAAGCTTGTCTTGCTGCGCCACGGCGAAAGCCTTTGGAATAAGGAAAACCGCTTTACCGGCTGGATCGACGTCGGGCTGTCAGAAAAGGGCACGGCCGAGGCCATCGAGTCCGGCCAGGTTCTGGCTAAGGAAGGGTTTGTCTTCGATGTTGCTTATACTTCCGTCCTCAAGCGGGCCATCAAGACCCTGTGGCTGGCCCTGGAGGAAATGGACCTGATGTGGATTCCGATCCACCATAGCTGGCGTTTGAATGAACGACATTATGGGGGCCTGCAAGGATTGAACAAGACCGAGACTGTGGAACAGCACGGCCTGGAGCAAGTGAAGATCTGGCGTCGGAGTTATGACATTCCGCCGCCGCCCCTCACTCCTGATGATCCTTACTACCCCGGTAAAGACCCGCGTTACGCCAAGGTGCTGCCAGCAGAGCTGCCCCTGACTGAGTGCCTGAAAGATGTGGTGGCCCGGTTTCTCCCCTACTGGCACGAGACCATGGCCCCGGCCGTCCAGAGCGGCCAACGGGTGATCATCGCCGCCCATGGCAACAGCCTTAGGGCTCTGGTAAAATATCTTGATCAGGTCTCAGACCAGGAGATCGTCGGGCTGAACATCCCTACCGGCATTCCGCTGGTCTATGAACTCAATGACGATCTGACCCCGATCCGCCACTACTACCTGGGGGATCCGGAAAAAATCAAGGCCGCCATCCAGTCAGTGGCAGACCAGTTAAAGAAAAAGGACTGAGAGGTTTGGTGGCCGGCTCAAAGCTGAGAACTCCTCCCTGTCAAGCCGGGCCTCCCCTCAGATTTATTTTATGTAATGCTCCAAGTGATGAGGATTTCCGGGAGGAAGGGTTTAACCCTTAACACTGTTTAGTAAATTCAATCTTAGAGTCATCCGAACTCCGGAACAGGCTCTAACAGTTTCAGATAGGGAAGATCTAGGATGAGAGCACAACCGCGGCATTATAAATTTGAACTAATCTTTTTGTTATCAATAGCCTTTTATTTAGCCTTGCTAGGCTCCCTGCCCATGGCGGCGCATGCCCTGAGCGTTGGTCAACCGGCTCCCTTCTTTAGCGTAGAATCGGGAACCGAAGACCGCTTGACCCTGGATATGGTGAAAGGGAAAGTAATAGTTCTATTTTATGAAACCAAAGAGGTGATCAAGAAAAATAAACAGCTCAAAGACAGCTTAAACGACTTTTATTTTTCCCAACCAGAAGCCATCCAATCAGAGGTGGTAAGATTGGTAGTTATAAATTGTACCGATGCCAACTGGCCCACCTCAAGAATCTGGAAGAATAAATTACATCAAAGCTCGCAGCGGCAGAACTTGACCATTTATGGGGATTGGAGCGGCCAAATGCTTGCTGATTATCAGATGCAAGATAATGAAAGTAATTTTATCATCATCGATAAACAAAGTATTATTAGATTTATTAAAACCGGAAAAGTTGAAGCCAAGCTCATCCCGGAGATCAAAGAGTTCCTCCTCCAATTAGTAAAAAAATAATTGCCGGTTTCATTTGCCCTCCTTCAGTCTGACCAAGCCTTGGGCAACCACCACTTATCCGGTAGAGTCTATAATAATCCTGAAAAACCCAATTACTCTCGGACATCCCGTTGGAAGACAAACCCCAAGCCGAAACCATTAGATGGAGGCCTTCGTGAAATATCGTCCGCTGATGATTCTGGGCACCGGCTCCGACGTCGGCAAAAGTATCATGGTTGCTGCCCTGTGCCGCATCTTCCGCCAAGACGGCATCCGGGTGGCACCGTTTAAAGCCCAGAACATGGCTCTGAACAGCTTCATTACCGCGGAGGGCGCAGAAATGGGGCGGGCCCAGGTGATGCAGGCTCAGGCCGCCGGGTTGGCCCCCCAAGTGGATATGAATCCGATCCTGCTCAAGCCGTGTGCCGGGGTGGGCTGTCAGGTGATCGTGCATGGCAAGGTCTATGCTAACCTGGGGGCCAACGACTATTATCGGCAAAAAGCCGGACTGGTGCGCCGGGTGATGGCCAGCTTCCGGCGTCTACAAGCCTCCCATGACCTGGTTATCCTGGAGGGGGCGGGCAGCGCCGCGGAACTGAACCTCAGGAAAAGCGACCTGGTGAATTTCAGCATGGCCCGGCGGGCCGGGGCTGCAGTGCTCTTGGTAGCCGATATCGACCGGGGTGGAGTATTTGCCGCCACTATCGGCACCTTCCACCTATTGACCCCCAGCGAACGCGGTCGGCTGGCAGGTTTTATTATCAACAAGTTGCGCGGCGACGCCTCCCTGTTCAGCGAGGGCGTCAAGATTATCCAGGCTCGGACCAGGAAGCCGGTCTTTGGCGTGGTGCCTTATATGCGGGATTTGAAACTCCCTCAGGAGGACAGCGTCGCGCTGGATCGGAAGCTGAACCACTCTCCCGCACCCGAGGCCACCCGGCTGCGGTTGGGGGTGCTGCGCCTGCCTCATATTTCCAACTACACCGACTTCGACCCCCTGGAGCAGGACCCGGGAGTGGCCCTGCAATACCTGGATCATCGCCGCGACCTGAAAGACATGGATATGGTCATCCTTCCAGGCACCAAAAACACTATTGCCGACCTGGTCTATCTCAAGCAATCCGGCCTGTTTCAGCGCCTGCAAGACTACGCCCGCCACGGCGGTCAACTGATCGGCATCTGTGGCGGTTTTCAGATGCTGGGGCAGGCCGTCAAGGATCCGCTGGGGGTTGAGGGGACGACGCCGGAGGAAGAAGGCTTGGGATTGCTGCCATTAGCGACCACCATGGCCGGGAACAAAACTACCACCCGGGTCGAAGCCCGGGTAATCGGCCTCCCCGGCGTCAGTTCGAGTTTGAGGGGATACGAAATCCATATGGGCCTAACCGCGGCGGTAGGCCCGGGTCAGCCCGTCTTTGAAATCTATCAACGTCTGGGCGAATCAGTGCGGGTGGCCGACGGCTGGATCAGCCCGGACCACCGGGTGTGGGGCAGCTATATCCACGGCCTGTTTGACAACGATGACTTTCGACATATTCTCCTGCAACAATTGCGGGCCCATAAGGGTTTAACGACGGAAGTGCCATCCGCCCCCGCCTTTGCTGCCAGCCTGGAAGCTGAATTCGACCGGCTGGCTGACATTGTTCGCCGCCATCTTGATCTGGATCAGATCAAGGCGCTGATCAGGCCCTGAACCCAAAAAATAAAAAATCAGCACTAGGGTTTGGCTCTTGAGGCCAAGGCCCGTTCAATCTCTTCTACCACCCGCTCAGCTGCCGCAACCGGATCAGCCGCCAGCCGGATCGGCCGCCCGACCACGATGTAATCGGCTCCGGCCCGGATGGCTTCATAGGGGGTGACGATGCGTTTCTGATCATCCCCGGGCACCAGACTCCACTGTGGACGGATGCCGGGGCAGATGGCCAGAAAATCTTTCCCGCACCGTTCTTTCACTGCATTGACTTCCCGCCCCGAACAGATTACTCCGCGGCAACCGGCCTCCTGGGCCAACTGGGCCCGCAGCAGCACCAGTTCGGTGGGATTCAGGGCATATCGGCGGTCATACCCCAGGGTCAACAGATCGTCGCGGTTCAGACTGGTGAGCAGGGTGACGACCAGGAATTTAATTCGGTCCGAGCAACTATGGACAATCTCCCGCAGCAATCCCTGGCCCAGCTCGCAGTGCACTGTGAAAAACACGACATTATTGAATAATCGCTGCTGGGCGGCCCTGAGGGTGGCGGGGATGTCATTGAATTTCAAATCCAGGAAATAGCCGCGGGGAAACGCTGCCGCCATAGTTTGCAGAAAGGGCAGCCCTTCGGCGACAAACAGCTCCAGCCCTACCTTAAAAAGGCCGACCCGGTCTTGAAGCCGCTCCATCCAGCCTAAGGCTTCTTCCCGGTTCGACACGTCCAAGGGAAATATCAAGCGATCCTTAGGCTCCATGATAACCCCTTTGCGCCCAAGTATTTAACGGCATTATAGCGAAATATCACCTTATAATCAAAGCTTATTGACTTCCTCAGGGCGGCGGCGATTTTGCTTGCCTTTTGTGCCTTATATGACATAATAGGCACCAACCCTGTGGTCGATCTTTTTAAAGGAGGGTCCCATGAAAGCGTTTAGGGTGAGCAAATTACAGGCAAAATGGTTCGGCCGGTCAATGGCGGTATTAATCCTTATAGCAGGTCTTCTGTCAGTCGCCCCGGTCTGGGGCGCCGAGCGGATAACCTGCGCCTCTACTACCAGCACCCAGAACAGCGGCTTATTTGATTATATTCTGCCGGTTTTTAAAAAGCAGACTGGCATCGAAGTGGCGGTAGTGGCAGTGGGCACCGGCCAGGCCCTGGAGATGGCCCGCCGCGGCGATGCCGACGTGGTAATGGTCCATGACCCGGAAGCCGAGAAAAAGTTGGTCGAGGACGGCTACGGCATCAATCGCCGGCAGGTGATGTATAATGACTTTATCATCGTCGGCCCTTGCTCGGACCCGGCCAAGATCAAAGGCTTAAAAAATACCGCGGCGGCCTTCCAACGGATCGGCCAGGCCGGGTTTAAATTCATCTCTCGGGGGGATAAGTCAGGGACGCACAGCAAAGAACTGCTTATCTGGAAAAAGGCGGGACTGAGTCCGCCAGGACAGGCAGACTATCTGGAGGCCGGACAGGGGATGTCCAGCACCCTGCGGATGGCCGATGAAAAGCAGTATTATACCTTGGTTGATCGCGGCACCTGGCTGGCCAGCCAGGAAAGCAACCCAGTGGACTTGTGTTTGTTGGTCGAAGGCGATCCCATGCTTTTCAACCAGTATTCGGTTATGGTGGTCGACCCCGCCAAGATCCCGCATGCCAAAGTCAAGGCGGCCACCAAGTTTGCGGATTGGTTGGTTTCGGAGCCTGGCCAGGAGTTGATCGGCAGTTTCAAAGACAAAAAAGGCAATCAACTGTTCCATCCCAATGCCCAGGAGGGTTCCACAAAGTAGTGGCCTTAATACTCCATTCCTTCCGATCTAAATTGATGTGGGCTAGCTTTTGGCCACGCTTGCTATCCCCTCCTACCTTATAAGAGGGGATTTCAAGTTCTGTGGTTTCAATATTTAATTAAAAGACAAACCAATAAAACTCTTGAGCAGGAGAAGATAAGTAGCCACTATCTGGCAAGGAATAGTTCACAGCCTGGCCCTCCTGTTCAGCGGCGATCCCGAACTGTATGCGATTATCGGCCGGTCGCTGATGGTTTCCGGCAGCGCCGTGGCCCTGGCCACCATTTTGGGCGGCAGCCTGGGAATATGGATTGCCCTGACTCCCTTTGGGGGACGCCGCCTGGTCATTAATGTCCTCAACACCATGATGGGGCTGCCGCCGGTAGTGGTCGGCCTGGTAGTCTATCTGCTGTTGTCCCGCCGCGGTCCGTTGGGAGCGCTGAGCCTGCTGTTTACCCCCGGCGCCATGATCCTGGCCCAGACCATTCTGGCTTCCCCCATTGTGGCGGCGCTGACCGTCAGCGCCCTGCTTAGTGTGGACCCGAAAATCCGTGATAAGGCCATTTCTTTGGGGGCTACCGAGCGCCAGGCCGCCTGGACAGTGGTCCGCGAAGCCCGGTTTGCCCTGATGGCGGCGGTGATTGCTGGATTTGGCCGGGTCAACGCCGAGGTCGGGGCGGTGATGATGGTCGGCGGCAACATCGCCGGCTACACCCGGGTGATGACCACCACTATTGTCCTGGTAACTTCCCAGGGTCGCTTTGAACTGGCCATCGCCCTGGGGCTGGTGCTGATCGGCCTGGCTTTTGTGATTAATTTGCTGCTGCAGGTTTTGCAGGGGGGCGGGAGCTAGGATGGGGGGATCACCGGTTCTGGCGGCGGAAAGGGTGTCGCACTGGCGCAATAGGACTCAGATTTTAGACGTGATCAATTGTCAATTTGAGGCTGGTCGGGTCTATGCCCTGGTCGGTCCCAACGGCGCCGGCAAGACCACCTTGCTGCGCTTCCTGGGCCTTTTGGAAAAACCGGGGCAGGGGCGAATTTGGCTGAACGGGGTCGACGCCACCCGCCAATGGCCTGATTGCTTGGCCCTGCGGCGGCAGATCGGCTTTATCCATCAGCATCCGGTGCTGTTCCGGACTACCGTGTTCGAAAATGTGGCCGCCGGGCTGCGCTTCCGGGGGCAGTCTCGCGCTCAGATCCGTCCTCAGGTCCAGGCCATCCTCTCTTCCTTTGGCCTCTCCCATTTGGAAGGACGGCCAGCCGAGTCTCTCTCCGGGGGCGAAGCCCAGAAGGTATCGCTGGCTCAGGTCATGGTCTGTGCCCCGGGAATTCTCCTGTTGGACGAACCCACGGCCAGCCTTGATCCCCGCAATACCTTAGAGATCGAGGAGCTTCTGAAAGCCATCAACCAGCGCCACGGTACCACTATCGTGCTGGTGACCCACGATTTGGGCCAGGCCGAACGGCTGTCGGACGAACTTATCTTCATGTGCCAGGGGCAGGTAGTCGAATCCGGTCCCACTGCCAGGGTACTAAATAACCCTCATGAACCGCGTACCCAACTTTTCCTGTCCCGGCAGCTGGTGCTTTAGAGTCAATATTACAGGCGCTCTCCGCTAGGATGGCGAAAGACATGGAAGCCGTCGGGAGCAAGGGTGATCCAGACGCTTTGCCCGGGATGATAGCCGGGCACTGGTTTAGTGATGGCCCGCACCGCCAGGCCATTCCGTTCCAGGGTCAGGATGGAGGCGGCGCCGCTGTATTCCGCCAATTTAATCGAGGCTTCCCAGGCCCCGGAAACCCGGGTCCGAGAAACCTGAACCTCTTCCGGGCGAATGCCGAGCCATACCTGTTCTTCTTCAGAAGCAATCGATTGCCGCGGCAGAATCCAGTGCGGCGACAGCTGCCAGCCCGGTTCCTGGCAGGTGGCCAGCCACAGGTTCATGGGCGGGCTGCCGATAAAGGTGGCCACAAAACGGTTGGCCGGACGTTGATAGAGCTCCGAAGGCGGGCCCACCTGTTGCAGCCGGCCGGCGGCCAGGACGGCCACCCGATCGGCCAGGGACAGCGCCTCCATCTGGTCGTGGGTGACATGCACCACGGTGGCCTGCAGTTGGCGCATCAGCATTTTTAATTCGGCCCGGGTGCGCTCCCGCAGCGCCGCGTCCAGGCTGCCTAAAGGTTCGTCGAATAGAAAAATCTGCGGCCGCCGGACGATGGCCCGGGCCAGGGCCACGCGCTGCCGCTGGCCACCGCTCAATGCCCTGGGTTTGCGGTGCAGCAGATCATCGATCTCCAACATGGCCGCCACTTTATCCACCCGCGGGGCAATGTCGGCCCGGGGCACCCGGCGCAGTTTCAGCCCCACGGCAATGTTGTCAAAGACGGTCATGTGGGGATAGAGGGCGTAACTCTGAAAGACCATGGCCATATCCCGGCGCTCCGGCGGGACTTTGGTGATATCGGTTCCATTCAGAAAAATTTTCCCCTGGTCTGGGACCTCAAGCCCGGCAATAAGGCGCAGGAGAGTTGATTTTCCCGAACCCGAAGGCCCCAACAGGGCAAAGAATTCTCCCTCCTCCACTTTCACCGCAATACGATCCAGAACCGGTTCAGAGCCGAAGGTTTTGGAAATATTATCCACCGCCAGTTTAGCCATATCAACCCTTCAAGGCCCCGGCGGTGAGGCCGCTGACAATCCAGCGTTGAAAAATCAGGATGGCGGCCACAACTGGGGCAGTAGTGGCCACCACTGCGGCGGTAATCGGCCCCCAGGGAATCTCGTACAGACTGGTGCCGGAGAGCAGCGCCACCATTACCGGCACCGTGCGTTTGGCCGGGGTGGTAATCAGGGCCAGGGCGAACAAGAATTCATTCCAGGAAAAGATAAATACCAGGATGGCAGTGGCGGCCACCGCCGGAAGCGACAGAGGCAGGATAATGCGGAACAGGATGCCCAGGGTGGAGAAGCCGTCCAGTCGGGCCGCTTCCTCCAGTTCCCGGGGCACTTCCCGAAAAAAGGCGGTGAGCACCCAGACCACAAAGGGCAGGTTCAAAGCGGCATGGCTTAAAATTAAGATCACATAGGTGTTCAACAGACCCAGCCGCAGGGCCACCTGATAGAGCGGGATCAGCAGCACCGCCGGAGGGAATAAGGCCGCGGCCAGGATACCTTTCTCCACCAACCCGGCCCGGGGGTGGCGAAAGCGGGCCAGGGCATAGGCCGCCAAGGCCCCTACCACCAGGGCCAGGGCGGTGGCTCCGAGCCCCACCAGCAGACTATTGGCGACATAGACTCCGAAGGCCCGTTCCACCAGGACCGTGCGGTAGTGTGCCAGGGTAAAGGTTTGCGGCCACAGAGTCGGCGGTGCGGTAAAAATCTCAGGAGTCGGCTTCAGCGAAGTGCCAATGGTCCACAACAGCGGCACCAGGTTGAAGCTGAGAAAAGCCAGCAGCATGGTCACTACCAATAGCCGTTTTCCCATGCCTTTTGTCAATTTAACTTTCCTTTTGCCGCAGCCGCAATAAGAGTAGCACCACCAAAAGCAAGAGCGCCGCCATAAATATGGTTAAAGCCGCCCCATAGCCCAGATCAAGGTAGCGGAACACCTGATCATAGATATACAGAGCCAACATCTGGGTAGCATTGGCCGGGCCGCCCCCGGTCATTACCCAGACCAGATCAAAGATGCCCAAGGCCGCAATTACCCGGAAGACCACGGCCAGCAGCAGATAGGGGCGCAACAGCGGCAGCGTAATGCGGAGAAAACAGGCAAACGGCCCGGCCCCCTCCATCCGCAGGGCCTCATAAAGTTCGGCCGGGATGGTCTTAAGCCCGGCTAATAGGATCAGGGCCACAAAAGGAGTGGTTTTCCAGACATCGGCCAGGATGATGGAGATAAAGGCGTCAACCGGGGTGGCCAGCCAGGCCTTGCCCGCCCCCAGCAGGTGCAGATCTACCAGCAGGCGGTTGAGGAGGCCGTAGGTATCATTATAAATCAGCCGCCAGGCCGCGGCCATGACCGCGGTCGGCAAGGCCCAGGGCAGCAGAGCCAAAGCCCGGCAGGTCCCCCCGGCCAGTGGGGTGGCGTTTAAGGCCAGGGCCGCGCTCAGCCCCAGAAACAACTCCAGAACTACCGACAGCCCAACAAAAACCAGGGTGTTGACCAGAGGTTGGGCCAGATTAGGATCAGTCCCTAAGCGCAGGTAATTTTCGCCAGGAACTAAGGGGGAAGGGGCGACCAGAGAACCGGAAAACAGGCTGAAATAAACCGTAGCCAGCAGGGGCAACACCATAATCAGGAGGAGCAGCAGCAAGGCCGGGGTTAGCAACAGATAAAAGCAGGGGCGGGGCAGGATGCTAGTCATCAGGCTCTCCCAGCACTACCCGGATTTCTCGGGCTGCAGCCCTGATGGCCGCTTCCGGAGTCATTTTGCCTACCAGGGCGGCACTGAGGCGGACCTGGAGAATATCAGAAAGCTGCGCATACCGGGGGTGGACCGGCCGCGGCCGGGCCTGGGCCAGGATGGCTCTCATGACCTCAAGATAAGGGCTGGTCTGCAAAATTTCCGGATCATCATAGACCGACATCCGGGCCGGCAACAGGCCAGTCAGTTGATGCAGCCGTTTCTGATTTTTTGCTGCAAGACAATGGCGGATAAAAGCAAAGGCCGCCTCCGGGTGGCGGCAATAGACCGAGATGCCAAATCCCCAGCCTCCCAGGGTTGGGGTTGACTGGCCCTGCGGACCGTGCGGCAAGGCATAAAGGCCAAATTTGCCGGCCACCGGGGATTTGGGAGAGTCCATAAGCCTTACAGCATAAGGCCAATTGCGCATAAACACCGAGCGGCCCTTCTGAAACATCACCCGGGCCTCTTCTTCCTGATAAGTGGTAACCCCTGGCGGGGATAGGGCGGGAGCGGCGACCAGCTCTCGCAGCCAGCGCAGCGCCGCCACCGCGGCTGGTTGGTCCAGAACGACCCGACCCTGGGAATCCAGTACTTCCCCGCCCCAGCCCTGCAGGACCTCCAAAAAATTAACTACCAGGCCTTCATATTGCATTCCCTGAAAGACATAGCCCCAGCACTGGGGCGGCTGCATCAACTGCCGGGCTGTTTGAGTGAGCTGGTTAAAGGTTCGGGGCGGCGACAGGTTAGCCTGGGACAGGAGATCAGCACGGCCATACAACACTCCGGCATCGGTGCGCAGCGGCAGGCGATAGAGTCGGCCTTGATATTTACAGGCCTTCAAGTCGCCAGGGAATAAATCTGCCAACAGCCCCGGATCAACCCGGTCGTCCAAAGGAAGGAGCCATTCGGCCTGAGCGAACTTGGCCAGCCAGGTAACGTCAAGAAAGATTAAGTCATAGGTCGGATCCTGGGCCAGCAAAGCCATGGCATAGAGGGACTCCCGGGTATCAGTGCTGTTGGGTCCTTCGATCAGCTCTACCCTATGCCCCGGATGTTGCTGTTCAAAGGACTGAATCAGGTATTCCCAGGCCCCGCCTACATCCGGCCGGTCCATAAACCGCAATGTCACCGTCTCAGGCAAAGGGTGACAGCCATTGATGATCAGTAATAAGAGCAGGTAGCGGAAGGTACCGGTTATTACTCGGGGCATTGACAATAATAAATGGAGGGAAGAGCCGGGGACCGCGAAGCCCCTACCCTCCCGTTAGTCAAGGTTCCAGATGCTCAGTGGTTTGCCCTGCTTTTAGGTCGCGTTCAGGCTCGAGGGATCAGCCGGATAAAGTATAAGGTTCCGAAAGCACCTTCAGCACCGACCTGATGGCTATGGCTGTCATAATGCTCAATTCGGGCTTCTACGTAATCTTCTTCCCGACCCATGCTGGTGGCCCAATCCCAGTCGCCGTCACAGGCGTATACCATGGCCTGCAGCATGGCGGCGCCGCCGTTGCGGGCCGTGGGATCAAAGGCAAAGACGGCCCCGCAATCGCAGCGTCCTCCTTCAAATTCATACCACTGGTCAGCTTCAATCTCTTCGGGGGGATCGACGTCTCGGTTGCAGAAAGGGCAGCGAGGCGGGAAAGTCCTGGCTTGTTGCCGGCCCAATAGATGTTCCCAACGCATTAATTAATCCTCCTTGATCATAAAAATAACATTTAATGAGAATTTTTCCACCCTAAACCCGGAAGCCAGGGGAGGCGGCCAGATAAAATTTAGATTTAACGATTTTCAAGTCTATTGACAGCGGCTGGGATAGTGCTTAATTAAATTCTGAATTTAACAGACAAGGAGGATTATATGGCCGAAGTCAGAATTCCCCTTTCGGATGAGGAACAACTGAAGGTAGAGGCCATTGTTATCGACAAGGATAAGGATGAGGCCCTCAGATACCTGTCCGACCTGCTGGATAAAATCAGGGGACACCCAGGACATGCCTGCGGTCCCAAGGTAGTCTAAAATGCAAACCCCAGACTAGCCCATTGACTGGCAAGGGAATTGACGGCGGTTAAGCGGAGTAATCGGGTTATGGCGGTGGTCTCCGATACCCATGGGTATTGGGCCGGGCTGCCCCGGTTATTTGAATGTTTCCGCCGTCATCACATTCAGCGCCTGGCCTGCTTGGGGGATTGTGAGGCGGAGCCGTTTGACTGGTGGATGGATTTAGACCCTAGACACGAGCTCTATTGGGTCTATGACGTGGATGGGAGCGATCATCCCCGGGCGACCTTGACCAATCCGGCGCTGGCCCTCAATCATCGCATATTTCTGGCCCATACCCGGGCCACCGCCTTCGATTATTTTAAATCACAGATTAAGGCTTATAAGCAGGCCCCTCCGAATGGCCGGTCGCCCCTGTTGGTCTGTCATGGCCATACCCATACTCCTTGTGTGACCCGGTTCGGCCGCACTCTAAACGACCTGCTGTACATCCATAGCGTCGCCCGCCCCTATCTGTTCCAGCCCCGGCGGGAATGTTTACAACTGGCCCTGGATACTGTTTACCTCATTGTCCCCGGAGCCTTCACCCTAGAGGAGGGCCGTTATCCCACTTTAAGTTTTGCTATCCTGGATTTGGACCACCACACCGTGGAGATGATTTCCCTGACTGACGTCAATGACCTGAAGACTATGCAACTGGCCTGCGCTGCAGCTCGGCCAAAACCAGGCTATCGGTAGGAAAGGCCAGTTTGGCCGGCAAGTTCTGCAGATTGAAGTACGCCACCCGGTCTAGGTCATCCCCGGCCTGGAGCCGCCCGCCAACCACGGTACCGGCGAACCAGATGCCCACAGTGAGACGGTCGGGATCGTGAAAGTTGGAGTGCACTGCGGCTATCTCGCCCAGGGTGACGGCCAGCCCGGTTTCTTCTTTAAATTCCCGGACCGCGGCTTGCCGTACGTCTTCCCCCCATTCCACATAACCGCAGGGAATGCACCAGGCCCCGGCATAGCGCCCCCGGGCCCGGCGGCCTAACAGAATCTGTTCCCCCCGGCGGATTATCACCGCCACCCCTACGGCCGGATTGAGGTAGACGGTGCGGCCACAAGCCCGGCAAACCAGGCGTGCTTTATCACCCTGGAAACATTTTTCCAGAGGCTGGCCGCAACAGGGGCAGAATCGAAAGGCAGTCGGATTACAGGACATCCCTAATGCTCACCTGTTAATTTAAGAATCTGCTAGAGGATACTCTGCATAGGTAAATTTATCCGCTTTGCTGATCTGAAGGAAGCAAAAAGCACCAGGACTGTCCGGCCTTCAACCATTAGTAGCTTAATTTATTGATATAATTTGTTAAATATTCAGATACCGGTTGACACCGGTCAGAAAATAACCTAAATAAAATTGGGTTTAACCGGACCTCAATGGGACCTAAAATATGGCGGGCGAAGCCAGGCTAAAAAAAATCCGCAATATCGGCATCATTGCCCATATTGATGCGGGGAAAACCACTCTCACCGAGCGCATCCTCTATTACACGGGCCGCACCTACAAAATGGGCGAAGTCCACAACGGCGCCGCAGTGATGGACTGGATGCCAGAAGAGCAGGAGCGCGGCATTACCATTACCTCAGCAGTTACCACCTGTAATTGGCAAGGGGCCACCATCAACCTCATCGACACCCCCGGACATGTGGATTTTACCGTTGAGGTGGAAAGGTCGCTGCGGGTATTGGACGGTGCCATCGGGGTCTTCTGCGCGGTGGGCGGGGTCGAACCCCAGTCGGAGACCGTCTGGCATCAGGCCGATAAATATCGGGTTCCCAAGCTGGCCTTTATAAACAAGCTCGATCGCCTCGGGGCTGATTTCTGGGCCGCGGTGCAAAGTATGCGGGACAAATTGGGCGCTCATCCTCTGGTGCTGACCATCCCCATGGGTCAGGAGGACCAGTTCCGGGGGGTGATCGATCTTTTGCAGCAACGGGCCCTCATCTGGCACGATGAAACCTTGGGATCGACTTTTGATGTAGTTGACCTCCCCTCAGAATTCCAAGCCGAGGCTCAGGAAGCCCGGGAGACGTTATTGGAGTCACTGGCCGAAATCGATGACGACATCATGGAAGCCTATCTGAGTGAAAAGCCGCTGGAACCGGAGGCTATTCAGACCGCTTTGCATCGAGCTACCATTGGCCTTAAAGGGGTGCCGGTCTATTGCGGGGCGGCCCTGAAGAACAAGGGCGTGCAACCCTTGCTGGATGGCATTGTCCACTATCTGCCCAATCCCACCGAGGTTGCCGCCGTTGTCGGGGAAAATCCCCAAACCAGAGTTAAAGAGACCCGTCCGGCACAAGACGATGCCCCTCTGGCGGCGTTGGCCTTTAAGATCATGATGGATCAGGGGCGACGCCAGACCTTTGTTCGCATCTATTCCGGAATTTTGAAGATCGGCCAGGAGATTTATAATCCGGTAAAGGGCCTCACTGAAAAAGTAGCCCGGATTTTACGAATGCACGCCAATAAAAGGGAACGGCTGGACGAGGCGCGGACCGGCAGCATTGTCGCCCTGATGGGATTGAAAGCTACTACCACCGGCGACACCCTGTGCAGTGCCGACCGGCCCATTATATTAGAGCCGATTTCTTCCTATGTTCCGGTGATTTCTCTGGCGGTTGAACCCAAAACCCGCGAAGATCAGGAAAAATTTGCCCTGGCCCTGAGCCGGCTGGCCGAAGAAGATCCCAGTCTGCGGGTCCAGACCGACGAGGATACCGGTCAGACGATTTTGTCGGGGATGGGCGAACTTCATTTAGAAGTTCTCATTCATCGTCTGAAGCGGGATTTTCAAACCGAGGTTACTGCCGGCCGACCCCAGGTAGTATACCGGGAAACCGTTGCCCAGACCGCGGAGCAAAGCGGCGTCTTTGACCGCGAACTGGCCGGTAAACATCATTATGCCCAGGTGAAAGTGCGCCTCTCCCCCCGGCCGAGGGGGGCGAGGAACCTTTTTGTCTCCCGGCTGGCGGATGATCATCCGGCCGTCGGCCTGGTGCCAATAATTCAGGCCGCAGTAGAGGAGGCTTTAGCCGCGGGCCCGGTCTTCGGCCACCCGATGACCGATGTCCAGGTTGAGTTGCTGGACGGCGAAGTCCGGGAAGGCCAGGCCACAGACATGGCCTTCCGGATAGCCGCTATGCTGGCGGTCAAACAGGGCTGCCAGGCGGCCCAGTCACTGTTGTTGGAACCGATCATGAGGGTGGAGGTCATTGCCCCCGAGGAGTTTATGGGAGAGGTGATCGGCGACTTCAACGCCCGCAAAGGCAAGATTGAGCAACTGCTGTCCAAAGGGCCGGTGCAGGTCCTTTCAGGCACGGCGCCGCTGGCGGAGCTGTTCGGCTATTCCACGGACTTGCGCTCGGCCACCCAGGGGCGCGGCACCTTCACCATGCAGTTTGACCACTTCGGTGTGGTAGAGCGCCGAAGTACAGCTTAAATTTAACGATTGTTCAGTTCAAAGGAGATGTCACTTAGATGGCACTAGAACAGACCCTCTCGATAATTAAACCGGATGGGGTGGCTCAGGGCCTGATCGGCGAGGTGACGGCCCGCTTTGAAAAAAATGGCCTGAAGATTAGGGCCCTGAAAATGGTGCAGCTCACCAAGGCCCAGGCTCAGGCCTTCTACGCGGTGCACCGGGAAAAGAGTTTTTATGACAGTCTGACCGATTTTATGAGTTCGGGGCCGGCGGTGGTGCTCATCCTCGAAGGCGAGTCCGCGATTGAGCGCAACCGGGAGCTTATGGGCGCCACTGACTTTCGGCAGGCCGCACCGGGAACCATCCGGGCCGATTTTGCCTCCTCCATTGAGCAAAACATCGTCCATGGCTCCGACAGCCCCCAGACTGCCCTTACTGAAATAGCATTTTTCTTCAACCACTTGGAAAAATTCTAAATGCCAGCCTGGCCTGCCGGGGAATGGGCTTTAATTGAACAACTGGCCCAGGTATTCGGCCCTGCGCCCCCTGAGGTGGTCCAGGGCATCGGCGACGATTGCGCGGTCTTGGCCCTGACGCCGGAGGGTTATCTGCTGTGGACCATAGACAGCCTGGTCGAAGGGGTGCACTTTGACCTGAGCTACACCTCGCTCAAACAACTGGGCCGCAAAGCCCTGGCCGTCAACCTGAGCGACATCGCCGCCATGGGCGGGGAGCCCCAATTTGCCTTACTGTCCCTGGGATGGCCCCCGAACCGGGAATTAAGCGGGGCGCTCGAAGTCGCCGCCGGTCTCCAGGAAATCGCTCACCAGTATGGGGTGGGCATCATCGGCGGGGATACGGTGCAGTCCCCCACCGCCCTGATGCTCAGCCTGACGGTCATCGGCCGCGTCCGCCCCGATGAACTGTTGTGCCGCCGCGGAGCCCAGGTGGGAGATGTGGTTTATGTCACCGGGCCTTTGGGAGAAGCCGCGGCCGGGCTGGAAGTGCTGCGCCGGGGCATGGAGTTGTCGGCTGAACCACAGGCGGCCTTGTTGAGGGCTTTTTTAGACCCTCAGCCGCAATTGCGCGCCGCCCGTTGCCTGGCCCAGCATCATCTGGCCACCGCCCTGATCGATCTTTCCGATGGGGTGGCCACCGATCTGTTTCATATCTGCTGTCAGAGTCGGGTGGGGGCTCGTTTGCCAGCCGGGCAGATTCCAATCTCGGCTGCGGTCCGCCAGGCTGCCGAGATTTTGCATCTCGATCCCTTGACTCTGGCCCTGCAAGGCGGCGAAGATTATCAGCTGCTGTTCACCGCCCCGGCCGGCCAGGAAAGCCAATTACACCGCGGTTTCCAGGCCGCGGCGCTGTCGCCGCCCCGGGCCATCGGCCGGATTATTGCCGGAGACCGGGTTTACCTAGAAACCCCACAAGGCCTGCAGGATATCTCCGGGTCCGGCTTCAACCATTTCGCCACTTTACTCCCGGCAAAATAAAACCCCTTAACAGCGGCCAAGAGATCTCAGGCAACTAGCTCTTAAAAGGATTCTGGAGCATAATCGTCTGTTCCCGATCCGGGCCGACAGAGATGATCTGAATCGGCACTCCGATAAGCTCAGTAATGCGCTCCAAGTAATTTCGGGCCGCGTCCGGCAGGTCCTGATAACGGCGGATGCCGCTGAGGTCTTCCTGCCAGCCCGGCAGTTCTTCAAAGCACGGCTGGCATTTTTCCAGGGCTTTTAAGGAGGCCGGGACGCCTTCCAGAGGGGTGCCGTTTAATTCATAGGCGGTGCAGATTTTTAGCGGGTGGAGGCCGGTCAAGACATCCAGTTTGGTGATCGCCAGGCCGGTCAGCGCATTGAGCCGGGCGGCATCATTCAGCACGACCGCATCCAGCCAGCCACAGCGGCGTTTGCGGCCGGTGGTGGCGCCGAATTCCACCCCTTGGACCTGCAGGTGTTCCCCCACGGCATCAAGGCATTCGGTGGGGAACGGCCCGCCGCCCACCCGGGTGGTGTAAGCTTTGACGATGCCCAGCACCCGGTTCAGGCGGCCCGGGCCGATGCCAGCGCCGGTACAGGCCCCGCCCGCCACTGGATTGGAGGAAGTGACAAACGGGTAAGTGCCATGATCGATATCCAGTTGGGTGCCCTGGGCCCCTTCAAACAGGATAGCTTTCCCCTGGCGATAGGCCTGGTCCAGCACCACTGAAACATTGGCCACCAGCGGCCGGAGCCGCGCCCCCATGGCGGTGTAGGGAGCGATAATTTCTTGCGCTTCCAGAGGTTGGTCGTCTAGCAGTTTGGTGAGGTAAAAATTCTTTTCGGCCAGGTTGTGTTCCACCTTGGCTTTCAGGGCTTCCGGATCAATCAGGTCAATCACCCGCACCCCGTGGCGGGCAATCTTATCTTCGTAACAGGGGCCGATGCCGCGGCCGGTAGTGCCGATTTTGCCATTGCCTTTGGCCCGCTCCCGGGCCAGGTCGAGGCGCTGATGGTAGGGCATGATGATGTGAGCTTTTTCGCTGATTTGCAAATTTTCCGGCCCTACTGCAATCCCCTCGGCCTTCAGGGTATCGATCTCTGCCAGCAAAACCTGGGGATCAATAACCACGCCATTGCCGATCAGACATTTTTTCCCGGGATGGAGGATGCCGGAAGGAATCAGATGAAAAATGAATTTCTGGCCTCCTACCACCAAGGTATGCCCGGCATTATTGCCGCCCTGATAGCGAACTATGAGTTCGGCATATTCCGCCAACAGATCAACGACTTTGCCCTTGCCTTCATCGCCCCACTGGGTGCCTACCACCGCCACACTGGCCACAGATCAACCTCCTTTTCTCAGAGCCAACTTTATTTAAAATATTTCAACTGGTTTGTCAACTGAAGGGGGGTTATTTTTCGCTCAGGGTGGCAGTGCCGTCCCAGTCCGGGGGCGGCGGGTTTTGGGCAAATTGGCGGCAGCGGGAGAGCAATTTTCGAGCCGGATTATCATTGGGGTGAGAAGATAAACAATCAGTCAGGAGCCTTTCGGCCTGCTCCCACTGACACTGCCGAAAGGCGGTCAGCGCCTGATGAAAAGTCTCCAGGAATTGAGCCTCAGCTGCGGTGGGCGGACCCTGGCCCCGGACTTCAAAGATGCTGACCGAGACCTGTTTGCCTTTAACCCGGACCCGGTCCACTTCCCGCAAGATAAAGGAGTTTTGCAGACGGCGGGCGGTAAATTCGCTGACCAAGATTTCGGTTCCATATTGTTTGTTGAGACCCTCCAGACGGGAAGCCAGGTTGACGTCATCGCCGATGACGGTATAATCAAACAACCGCTCCGAACCCATATTGCCCACCGACATCAGGCCGGAGTTAATGCCCACCCCGATCTTGATCTCCGGCCAGCCGCGCGGCTGCCATTCCCGGCAGAGTTGTTTCAATACCGCGGTCATTTCCAGAGCGGTCCGGACGGCTTGGTCGGCGTGCTCGGGGAGATCCAAAGGAGCCCCATAAATGGCCATCAGCGCATCGCCGATATATTTATCGACCGTACCCCCATGCTTGAAGACGATTTCGGTCATCGGGGTCAGGTAAGCGTGGAGCAGGCTGACCAGGGTTTCGGCCTCCATATTCTCCGCCAGAGTGGTGAAGCCCCGAATATCGCTGAACATCACGGTGAGCTCGCGTTTTTCTCCACCCAGCCGCAGTTTTTCCGGGTGTTGCAGCATTTCATTGACCACCTCCGGGGCGACAAAACTCTGGAACGCGGCCCGGATGCGGCGGCGCTCCCGCTCCTCGGCCAGAAACCGCATCAGAGTAACGCCGACATATACCGTGGCCAGACAGTTGAGGGGGTAAACCATCTGCAGATGAAGCCGATGGCCCATAAATAGATAAAAGCCCGCAGTAATATAAACAGCCACCATAAACAGAAAGAGCAGGAAGCCCCCGGCCGCCCGCAGCCGGGGCAGGCACCCGCCTAACAGCAGGCTTAAAGCAATCATGCCCCAGAGGTCAAGTCGAAATAACCCTTCAGAATTTTTCAGATAATCCTGCTGCAGGATGTTGTCAATAACTGTGGCGTGGACCTCCACTCCGGGATAAACGCTCTCAAAGGGGGTGACCCGGATATCATAGATGCCGACCGCAGTCGCTCCCACCAGCACAATGCGATCCTCAAAGTCGGTCAGCGGCACTCGCCCCTGCACCACATCGATAAACGAATAGTACTTGAAGGTCTGGGCCGGGCCACGGAAATTAATCAGGAAGCGGCCACAGTTATCTACCGGAATCTGCCGGTTTCCCAACCGCAACTGGCTGACCCCGTGTTCGGCGATGGTTATGCCGAGAGGGGGGTTGCCCAGATATTGTTGGAGGACGCCCAAGGGCAACGGGGCAACCAGCTCCCCCCGGTGCCTGATCACCAGCGGCAGCCGGCGGATGGTGCCATCGTCATCCGGGGTGGCATTAAAATAACCGGTCCGGGCCGCGGCAGCCATCAGCCGGGGGATATTGGCCTCCATACGCGGCGCGGTCAACAGCGGAAACTGCCGGGCCCGAGGTGATTGCCAGCGGACCAGGTTATAGGCCGAGGACTTGAGCAGTTCCGGCGAAATCTGCATTTCCAGATCGCCTCCCGGATATTTCTGGCTTCCCAGGCCCGGGAAGTAATATCCCAGGACCACCGCCCCTTGTTGACCCAAGGCCTGGGCCAGCTTTCCATCGGGGTCCGCGACTTTTTCCTGTTTTTGCAGCCAGTTCTGGAAGCCCGGCGGCCGCCAGTCCCGGCGGTCAATTTCAGCCTGAAGTTCTTTCAAAACCCGCAGCCCGGTTTCCTCCTCTTTTTCGGCAAAAATCATATCAAAGCCCACCACCCGGGCCTGGGCCTGATCCAGACGCTCCACCAGTCGGGTTATCTGCCGACGCGACCAGGGCCAGCGCCCCAGGGCTTTGATGCTGGCATCATCAATGGCCACAATGACCACCTCGGGGCCGGGAGCAACTGCCCCCCGCATCTGGAACATCAGATCGTAGATCTTAAGTTCAATCAATTTAATAAAGTTCGGCTCCCAGGCCATGAGCAGCATATGCCCCAGAATTATCCAGATAGTCAGTTTCAGGTAGCTGAGCCGAAAAACTTTCCAGACCCGAGACAGCATTCAAGTTCTCCCCTAGATCCCTGATTCCTCTTTAAATCCCAATCGTTCGCCGACCAGGAGAGGTAAATCCAGGGACCAGGCTAACACTGGGTATTAGATAATCTATCGTAATTATCACTGCTTAGCGGGAATATCAAGGTAAAAAAATAACTATACAAGAGGGAGGGTCAGCAAGAGTCATCAGGGGCACTGCTGCTTTGGCATCTTGGGTTTTTAATTGACGATGGCTATAATTGCTGTTAGGCTAACGAACTTAAGCCTACCAGCAATTAGATCCTGATGAATTTATTAGATCTGGGGATTTTGATCATTTTGCTCCTGGTCGGCCTCCGCGGTTATTACCGGGGGCTATTCCAGGAACTCTCAGTGATTGTGGGGTTATTGGGAGGAATCCTGGTAGCCGCCCATCTTTATCCGCGGTTGGCCCAGTTCTTTCAGCAGTGGATTAACAATCCTCTCTATTGCCAGATATTGGCGTTTATAACCATCCTGGTTGCAGTTTACTGGCTGACTCGGGTCTTAGGGCATCTGCTGCAACGGCTCTTGGTCCGCCTCTATATGGGAGGCCTTGACCGCTGGCTGGGCTGCGTCTTCGGGCTGGCCAAGGGGATGCTGATCCTCGGATTCCTGCTGACTGCCCTCCAGCTGGTAATCCCGCCGGATTCCAAGCTGTTGCAGGAATCCCGGACTGCTCCCTATCTGAAAAGTTTTTTTTATCAGGCAATAAATTTGCTGCCAGCCGATTTTAAAGAGGGGTTCAGAGGGCGAGCCCGTAATTTTGGCGAGCAATGGGGTCAGCCTGCGGAACCGGCTGATCCGGAGGAGGAGTTTGAATAATATGAGTTCCGGTTTCACCAAGTCTGGTCCGACTCAATCTGATCCTGCTGCCGCACTCACCGCTTTTCTCACCATCGTCCGCCGTCTGCGGGGTCCGGGGGGCTGCCCCTGGGATGCCCGCCAGACCCCGGATACCCTCAAGACCTATGTCCTGGAAGAGGCTTATGAGCTGGTGGAGGCCCTAGATTCCCGCCAGCCGGAGGAAATTCGAGAAGAACTGGGGGATCTGCTGCTACACATCGTGTTTCTCAGCGAAATTTTCCGGGAACAGGAACGCTTTTCCCTGACCGAAGTGATCGAAGGGATCAGCGCCAAGATGATTCACCGCCATCCCCACGTGTTCGGCAATGCCAAGGTCGAGTCCATCGAGGAATTGCGGGCCGTCTGGGAACAAGCTAAAGCTCAAGAAGGCAAAACCAAGCGGGCTTCCCGGTTTAAAGAGGTGTCGTCCCGCCAGCCGGCCCTGGTGCAGGCCCAGCGTTTGGGCGAAGCCGCAGCCCGGATCGGCTTTGACTGGCCGGACCTGGAAGGAGTGTTGGAAAAGGTGGAAGAGGAATGGCAGGAATTCCGCCAGACCTTAAGCCAGGACAATCCGGCGGCCCAGGAAGAGGAACTGGGAGACCTGCTCTTTGCCCTGGTCAGTGTGGCCCGCTTCCTGCACATCAACACCGAAGGGGCTTTGCGACGCACTATTCACAAGTTCATCAAACGCTTCCATATGGTCGAACGGGGCCTGGCCAAGCAGGGCAAAACCCCGGAAACCGCTACCCTGGAAGAAATGGACGCCATCTGGGAAGCCATCAAAAAGACCGGCAAGCCAACCCCATCAGCAACCTGAGCCCGGGATCGGCCCTACTTGGAAAATAAGACGGGCAGGTTTTCTAATCAGAGGCTCTCCCAGTCCGGTTTGCCCCACACTATCAGGTCTTCTCCCATCTGATGGAACGTGACCTCGGCCAACCGGGGGAATTTCCCGTAAGGCAGGCGGGAGACCGAATCAAACGCCCTCAGTCCGCCGACCAGCACCGGGGCAACGGTAATGATGACCTGATCCACCAGATAAGAGCTGATGAAACTGTTAATAACCTGGGCGCCGCCTTCCACCATCAGCGAGTTGACCCCCATTTCGCCCAATTTAGCCAAAAGGGCGGCCAGATCAATCCCACCGCAGGACCCCACCGGCAAACGGAAGATCAGGGCGCCCTGGCGCTCCAGATCATCCTGCCGCCCAGGTTCGGCCGCCGCGGTAGTGGCTATCCAGGGGCGGCGGTTGCCGTCCTGGAGGAGATGGGCATAGGAGGGAAACCGGAGACGGCTGTCGAGCAATACCGGCTGCGGACTTTCACCCGGAACCAGCCGCACGGTCAAGCGGGGATTATCCGCCAGCACTGTGCCGATGCCCACCAAAATGGCATCATGCACCGCCCTCAGGCAATGAGTAAAGACCCGGGATTGGGAACAACTTATGGTCAGGGGGTGGCCGGGCCGGGCGGCAATCGAACCGTCCAGGCTCTGGGCGTAGGTCAGGGTCACCAGGGGCCTGCCTTTTTTCCTGCGGTTGTCAGCCCCCTCAGACTTAATCTCTTGCAGCTTGGCACCTAAGCTCTGGTCTTCGCAAAAGTTGGCGGAGCTCTGGGGTAAGGCCATATGTGGCCGATGCTCCAACCTGCTCCCCGAGTATGAGGCATTGTCAAGGGTTGTCCGGGATTCCAGGGGGACTCGATCCATGATGCCGACCCCCAGATTCTCTAATCTCTCGATCTTGGGGGGGTTGGTAGTGAGCAGGCGGATGGAACGCACTCCTAAATCCTTCAAAATCAGGGCGGCAATATCGAAGTCGCGTTCATCGGGATGGTGATCCAGACCCAGGTTGGCTGCCATGGTATCCAACCCCTGGTCCTGAAGATGGTAGGCCTGCAGTTTTTTCAACAAAGCCAGGCCCCCTCCTTTCGGCCGCAGGTAAACGAGGACACCGGCCTTGGCTTCGGCGATCACCTGCATGGCCCGAAGCAAGTGCGCCCCACAGTCGCAACGCTGGGAGCCCAGCACATCGCCGGTAAAGCATTCAGAATGGACCCGCACCAAAACATCCTTTTGGCCGACAATATGCCCGCGCACCAGGGCCAGGTTCTCTTTATAGTCCTGGTTGTCCTCATACAAAATCAGCTCAAACTCACCCCATTCAGTGGGAATGCGGGCTTGGACCCGTCTGGTGACCTCAAGGGGTTTGGTGACCATTAATATTTCTCCTTAGCAAAGGCCCGGCTGCAGGTTCATCAATCTTGTCCCATTTAAAAAATTATCATTTTCCCTTGAAAAATACGAATCGAAATTACCTATATTATTACTCCAGGCATTTTATAGGCCAATTCGAGGCGAGGACCGGAAGACCAAAAGGCCTTACCCCCTCTCTTAAGAGCTGACTCCAGGGGAAATCCGGGCTGTCCCTGGTCAATCCGGAGCACTGGGCAAAAAACGCCATAGATCACCATGGCTGTCCAGGTGGAAGGCCGCGGCCAGCGAGGGGTTCTGGTAGGCGCCAAATATGACCCCGGCCCGGTCGGCAACCTCCTGGTCCAGCCAGGCATCGCCGATGTAGCAGGCTCTGTCTGGAGGAACCTGGAAGTGCCGCAAAATTTTCGCCAGACCCTCGGGATCAGGCTTGGGATTTTGGACGTCCAGGCTGGAGACGGTCAGATCAAAAAAATCCCCCAGGCCGAAATGCTGCAGGATCATCGCGAGGCTCTTGCCCCGGTTGGTAGCGATGGCCAGGCGGTAATGGCGCCGCAGCTGAACCAGGGTGGCTTTGAGATGCGGCTGCAATCGGATCAGGGGAATAAAGGCAGAATTGTCAATATTCTTCTGCAGTGCTTGGGCCGCGGCCAGCTCAGACCTGCCCTCGAAAAGGTAAACCAGGGCCTCGGCCGCGGTGAGGGGCGCAATCCGATGCCACTGTTCCCTAGTCAAGGGCGGCAGGCCAAAGTGGTCCAGGATGTGATTATAAAAGGCCTGGTTGGCGGCCCGGGAGTCGATCAACACCCCATCGCAGTCATAAATAATCACCTGCAGCTGATGGAAAGCCTTCATCGGCTGAACTCTTCTTCCTGGCTGGTCCCCAGCTTGACGCCAAAAAAATCCAGGTTGTGGGCGATATAAATTAATTGCCCCTGGTTTATCTGCCGGTGCCGTTGAACCTGCCAATCTGACAGGACTGCTTCGGGCAAGGCAGGATGGCCCCGCAAAGCATCAGCCACCGTGTCCACCAGGTAATGGAGGAAATAAGCCTCGTCATTTTCATAGCCGCTTGGACCGGGAAAGACCACCCAATCAGAGCTTCCGGCGGCAATAATTTCGCCCTTAAACCGGGGGAGGGCAGTGAACAGCCGCCGGCCGGTGCGGCTAGCCCCAGCAGGCCGACCCCCCACCCCCCGCTCGTCCATGGTCCGATGGTACAATTCCTCTATGCGGGCCTCCAGGTATGGGTCCAGGGGCGGCAGAAAAATGGTGCCGCCGTCGAAATTTAGAGTGAAGTAAAACCATCCTCCCGGCCTCAATAAACCCAACAGAAGGGGTAAGGCGGTGTCCAGGTCGACCAGATCCAGAAAGGCATGGGCAAGGACGATGTCCCAGGTGCGCCGGCCAGCCTCCTGGGCGGCGAATTCATAAAAATCAACGGCCTTAAAGGCAATTTTCAGATTGCCGCCCTCCAGCCTCACCTCTTTTTCTTTGTCAAACTTAACCTGGATACTTAGCCCTGGGCCAGAGAGCAGCAAACGCCTTAGGGTTGCGGCGATATTTTCCGGTTCAAGATCTAGCCCCGTGTAACTGCCGTGGGCCAGGATGCCCCAGTCAATGAGCCGCTCGGCCATGGTGCCGATGCCGCAACCCACTTCCAGCAAGCTGAGCGGACTTGTTTCCTGCCGGGTTTTTAGAGCGGTCTCCAAGGCCTCGAAAACCTGCCGGTTCAAGGCCCGGTCGTCGACGCTCTTTTTGGCGCTCAGGTAGCGAATGTAGCCGGAGTCGCAAGGCCCAACCATCTTACGCGGCCAGGGACTGTAAAAAACCGTGGATCACCGCGCCGCTCTCTTCCCAGGTCGGATGAGCCTGAAAACGCGCCTGGGCGGCTAGGCTCATCTGCAAGAGCAAGTCGCGATCCTGGATCAACTGCTGGATATGCCCGGTCAAGGCTTTAATATCTCCGGGAGCCACCAGAAAGCCATCTACCCCGTGGGTGATGATTTCTCCGGCGGCCCCGGCCTGGGTGGCGATCGGCGGCAGGCCCAGACCCATCCCCTCCAAATAGACCAGGGCCAACCCCTCAATATAAGAAGGCACCGCCATTACCTGACTTAAACCCAAACAATTGACCAGATCATCGCCTTGTAAGGGCCCCAGCAGCTTGACCTGCCCCCCTAATCCCAATTGCGCAATCCGGCCTTGGATAGACCGGACATAGGCGGGATCAACATCCAAGCTGCCTGCCACCCTTAACTGCCAGTCGGACGAAGGCACGGCCGATAGCGCCTCCAAAAGGAGATGCAGCCCTTTGCGAGGGATCAGGCTGCCCAGGAAGAGCAGCTGTAAGGGCCCGGGATTGGCGGCCCGGGCCGCAAGGTCGGCGGGCGACCGGGAGCAGCTAAACCGGTTGCCGGCTGGATAGGCTACGACCACCGGCCGGCCTGCGCCTACGAGTCCTTCGACCAAATTCCGGGTATGATGGCTGATGCAGATAAAACCATCCATTGAAGCTAAATAACGCTGCTCCACAGCCCGATAGAGGCGATTCTGCCATGCTGGTCGATTTTCGGTGTGCCGCAGCAGGTGCACAATGGAGACCAGCGGGTAGTTTATAAAAGGGCGCAATCTGCGATTGAGCCAGAAAACCGAGGGATGGATAAGTTCGTCCTGGAGCAATATGTCAAAAGCGGCATTACACAGGCGCCCCCATAGCGCGGTGGATAAATTTTGCCACAGTCCCCGGCCGTAGGAGAGCCAGGGAACTTCGATGACCTCCACTTCCTCCCCCTGGCGGCGCAGATATTCCACCAGCTGACGGTCATAGAGGAAGCCGCCGCTGAGATAATCGAGGCTGCCGTAAATCATTAACCCCAGGTGCACTACAACTCTTCCCGATACGCCGCCCAGGCAATGCCCGTCTCCCAGAACTTTACCTGAATGGATGCCAAACCGGCCACCGGGAGGCGATGTTTAAGCTGCTGGCAAAAGATGCGGGCAAAATGCTCGATGCTGGGATTGAGACCGGCAAACTCGGGGAGCTCGTTTAAACTCTGGTCCCGGTAGTAAGCCACCAGAGCGTCCAACTGCGTCTCAATGTCCACAATATCCACCAGATAACCGTGTTCATCCAGGCTAGGGCCGGCCAGTTCCACTTCCACCAGATAATGGTGCGAGTGACGCTGATTTTCAGCCCCCCAATCCCCTCCCACCAGATAATGCTGGGCTACAAACTGTCGCTGCACTGCCAACACATACATGGGATGCTCCTCTACCACCGACCGTCTATCTAGTTTTCTAGTCTGACGGGCCTTCATTTAATAAGTCAGAATTACCTGAATGGCCTCCTCAGGATGCTGGTCCAAAAGCTGGTAGGCCTGGACGGCCTGGTCCAGCGGGAAGCGGTGGGTGATAAACCGGGCTGGCTTAACCTGGTCGATCATCTGCCAGCAGACCTGCAAACGCCGCGCCTTGGTCCACCGGCCGGTTAGCTCCGGGGAGATGGTGCTTACCTGGCTGCTGATCAGAACCTGGCGCTGACGATGAAAAAGGCCTCCTAAATGGAGCTCCGATTTTTGGGTCCCATACCAGGAGCCGATCACGATGCGGCCATGGAATCCGGTGGTGGCCAGCGCCTGGTCCAGGGCGGCAGGATTACCAGAAATTTCGTAGGCCAGATCCGCCCAGTGATCCTTACCCTGTCTCTGCAGCGCTGCCTGCAGGTGCTCCAAAACCTGAGGGGCCATTGGGTCTAAGCAGGCGTGCGCCCCCAGGGCTTCGGACATCTGGCGGCGCCGTGGAAAGCGGTCCAGGGTTAACAGTCGGGTTAGCGGGAAACGGCTCAACAGCGCGGTCAAAAGCAATCCCACCATGCCCTGGCCCCAGATCACCACTTTCTCCCCCAGCAGGGGTTTGCCGTCGTGGGCCAGGGTGATTGCGGTTTCCAGATGGGGCAAAAAAACGGCTTCTTCCGGCCTAAGGTGAGGAGGCACTGGGAAGAGTTCTTCGGGTGCGGCGCAAAACCGCTCTTCGTGGGGATGGAAGGCGAACACCAGTTTTCCCTGCCAGTCGGCGGCCACCTCCGGACCCAGCTCCACCACCTGGCCCACCGCCGCATAACCGTATTTAAGGGGGAAGTCAAGGTGCCCTGGCAGGGCTGAAATAGCAGTATCCGCTACCATTTCAGCCGGAGCCCATCCCCGGTAAATCAACAGTTCGGTGCCCGGACTGATGGCGGAGATCAGCGTTTGCACCTGCACCTGACCGGAACCAGGCGGTGGCAAACGTTCTTCCCGCAGCCTGACATCGTATGGCTTGATAAAAACCAGAGACCGCCTGATCATCTAAGCACTTTCGGCATGAGGTCTTTTACTGCCACTTGGTTTATTTTATACGTACTCAGTAGGCAAAAGCTCTAAGAAACCTATACTTCAGGGAACAGCGATTGTCCGGTGGCCCCGGGTTGGATCGATCTGAAGGTTGCCAAGACATTATTTCTCTACCCAGGTGCCGGGCATTTTTCTGTAACCTGATTTTTATTGCCTTAATTAACGGATCCGCAAAACTTTTGTTTACTTCGGTAAAAAAAATATAAGTACATTGATTTCCTATAATATTTTTTCATCCAACCTTCAATGATAAAAATTTAGGTACTCGTACCTATGTTAAAATAGGTGGTAGTACCTATTTACAATCAAATGGCAATTTTTATAGACTGGGTGCGGTTGAGGGACCGGGGTTTTCTGCTTTAGTTAAAGGAACAACAAGAGCTTATCAGTACCTGCTGAGAAATATTCTGGTTTGCCAGAAAACCTGGGTGAGAGGGAAGCGGGGCAACTAAAGCGGAAAATCCATCTTAACAACCCTTAACTAAAAGATTCAAAATGATTTTATGGATTTCAGGGCAATCCAGAAGAGCGGAGTTATGTGTTAATTTTGCCCATAAGTTTCTGGTGGGTGACCGAAACTAATTCCCTTAATTTATCTAAATCTTCAGAAAATAGATGCTGGTTATGGAGCAGTTCGACAAATTGTTTGAACACCTCCTCATCTGATTGTTGATAGATCTCTTGGGTTTTGACCATTAAATCCTCCGGAATCGGTCCGGGGAAGAGTTGATCAAAGCGCTTTCCCAAACCTTCCCAGATCTTGCAGACCATATTGAGGGTTAAATTGCTGCCGCGCAAACCCCTGATCAGGCGATTCATCTGCTGATGGGTAATATTACTTTTCTCCGCCAGCGAGGCCTGGGTTTCACCCTGCTTTAGGGCCGTCTCAATTTCATCCAGGATTTTCTGGAGGATTGACTTAACCGCAGGATGGATAGTCTTTCTATTCAATTTATTATTCAATAAGTATTCCTTTTAAATATATCAAACTACTATTACAACCAAAGATTAGAAATGTCAATACCCAGAAGGTGAATTTTTTTGATTAACCGCAAATAAATTTGTTGGCTTCCCCCGGTAGCTGATCACTCAAGCCGGCTCCCAACTTCGAAGTCATAGTGGACTGCTTGTTTCAAAGAATTACCAGCAGCAGTCCGTTATTTTATGTGGCTGAGCCGTTCACGGGTGTTACCCTTTGGTATGTGGTCCATACCCGCCGCCGGCACCAAGCCAAGGTCGAGGGCCGCCATGCGGACAGTGGCCTTGAGGCTTTCTCACCTCTTATCCGAGTCAGGAGCCGGCGGCGGGACCGCTTCTTTGCAAAAATCCTCCTGGCCAGATTTTCCATCTTGGCAAAATTTTCTCATTATCCATGGTCTAATTTTGGGGGAGCAGACCAATCCCAATCTTTGTGCAATTATTCACAAAGCGCTCCCAGATGTACTTGACAACCTCTACGACTAGGTGTTATGCAAAAACCTCAGAAATAACGATTTCTCGGGGAGACATGAAAAAAGGCGCTGCCGAACAGCCGAAGCTCGATCTCCCCCCCTACCAGGAGGGGAAAAGGAGCGGTTCCATTTACGGAGTGACGTTTGTTATTATGATGGGGGTCTGGGTCCTGTTGTCCGGAAAATTCGACCCCTTTCATCTGGCACTGGGCGTGCTGTCCAGCGCCTTGGTGTCGTATTTTTCCGCTGACCTTCTCTTTACCGGACCGCTGACCGGAAGAACCATCCGGACGGTTTTCGGCTTTCTGGGGTATCTGCCCTGGCTGCTGTATCAGATTTTGTTATCGGCCCTGCATGTACTGTATCTTTCTTTTCACCCTCGGATGATGGAAATGATCGATCCCCAGGTGTTGCGGTTTCGGAGCCGGTTAAAGAGCGACCTGGCCCAGGTGACCTTTGCCAATTCGATCACCCTGACGCCAGGGACGATCACAATCTACGTTAATTTTCACCGGGACTTCAGCGTGCATGCCATCGACCGTTTCAGCCGGGAGGGTCTACCCGGGGAGATGGAGCGGCGCATTGCTCGGGCCTTCGGGGAGGAGTAAAGGTGGACGATTTTTTCCTGGGGTGCAGTCTCTTTCTGGGCTGCCTGATAATGCTTTCGCTCTACCGAGGCATTTTCGGCCCCACGGTGCTGGACCGGATGATCGGGGTGAACGCCATCGGCACCAAGACGACGGTGCTGCTAATCTTTATCGGCCTGCTGTATCACCGGTTGGAGATGTTCGTCGACATCGCCCTGGCCTATGCCCTGTTGAATTTTATCGCCGTCCTGGCGGCCGCCCGGTATTTTCAGAAGCGGAAAGGGCTTTATGAAAAACTCTATTAGTTGCAGGAGCGGCGCTCGGCCTGCGGCCGGAGTCCGGAAACCGCCCCGGCGGAAGTTTTGGGCCCGTCCATTTAGGGAGGGGGTATGGTAATCGATCTGATCGTTATTTTCTGCCTGGTGGTGGGGCTGATATTTTTTGCCGGCGGAACTTTGGGGCTCTTGCGTTTTCCCGACTTTTATTCCCGGCTGCATCCGGCCGGCAAGCTGGACACTATGGGGTCCTTCCTGATCCTGCTCGGATTGGCTATTCATCAACTGGTGCCCCTGACCCTGGGTACCGTGCTCACCGGTCTGAAGCTGATGCTGATCGTGGTCTTCGTCTTTCTGGCCAGCCCCACGGCTATCCATGCCATCGTGGACGCCGGGTTCCGGGCGGGCCTGGAACCCTGGAGAAGGGGGGATCCCCGGAGGTAAGCCGATGATCTGGCAACTGGACCTGCTCATACTGACCCTGGTGGTGTTCTGCGGGATCGGGGCGATCATGATCCGGGACCTGCTGGGGACGGCTATCCTGTTCGGCGCCTACAGTTTTATGATGTGCCTGCTCTGGGCGATCATGGGGGCGGTGGACGTAGCCTTCACCGAAGCCTCAGTAGGGGCCGGGGTCAGCACGGTATTTTTCATCGCCGCGGTGTTTCACACCACTCGGAGGACGAAGGATTGAAATCCCTGGGACTTATCATTGTTGGGCTGGTTGGGGCAGTCCTGGTCTCTGCCACGGTTGATTTTCCCTCCTTCGGGGACCCAGAATCCCCGGCGAGCCGCCACGTCTCGCCCCGTTACCTGGAAAAGACGATAGAGGAAACCGCCGTGCCCAATGCGGTGACCTCGGTGCTGGCTGATTACCGGAGCTTTGACACCATGTTTGAGACTACGGTCATTTTTTGCGCCGGGGTAGCTTGTTTCTTACTGTTACGCATCCCCCGCCGCCGGCCGTCAGCCCCCCGGCAGTACCGGCACCGGTTGACCGGGTTGACCTTTCGAATCAAGAAAGGAGGGGAGGTTTTCCTGCCGCTACGGGAATTCGAGCCGATGGACAGCATCTGGACACCCCCTGATTTCATCATCGAAAAGGTCTGCCGCTATCTGATCCCCTTCATCCAGCTTTTCGGACTGTATGTCATCGCCCACGGACATCACAGCCCCGGGGGGGGATTTCAAGGGGGGGTGATCCTGGGGGCCAGCATCATCCTGCTCTCCGTGTCCCACGACCTGCGGACCGCCCTGAAGCGCATGGGGGAAAAGATTAGCGCTCTTTTCAGTCCTGTCGGGGTGTTCATTTTCGCCGGCACCGGGGCCCTGTGTCTAGCCTTGGGATATCGCTTTCTGGACTATCAGGCCCTGGCCGCCCTGTTGCCGGTGGGGCCGATCATGGCCCGATCCTACGGGATTTTATTGGTGGAGGTGGGGGTTGGCATGGCGGTCATGGGCACCATGGTCTGGATCTTTAAGAATCTGGCCTCTCGGGGCCGGTATGACGAGGGGCTGTAGGCCGTGGAAGAGATCCTCAACCTGATCATTGAAAAATATAATTACTGGATCTACATCACCCTGATGATGATTGGCCTTTATGCGATGATTGCCAAAAACAACCTGGTGAAGAAGATCGTCGGGATGAATATTTTTCAGACGGCCGTCATCCTGTTTTATGTTTCCACCGGGGTTAAGAAAGGGGCCACTATTCCGATCATCGAGCACGGCCACGACGTTGCCCACCAGGCCGTCCGGGCCGCCGATTACATCAACCCCCTGCCCCACGTCCTGATGCTCACCGCCATTGTCGTCTCGGTGGCCACCTTGGGCGTGGCCCTGGCCATTGCCATCAAAGTTTATCATCTTTACCTGACCCTGGAAGAAGACGAAATCCTAGAGCAGATTCGAGAGCCATGAGCGAACACTATCCTGCCCTGCTGGTCATCCTCCCCCTGTTTTTTTCATTTTTCATCAGTGCCGCTGGCTGGCTCCGGCCGGTCTATTGTTTCCCGCTGGCCCTGGCCGCCCTGGGAGGTAGCCTCCTGGTTTCTCTGGGGTTGCTGGGCGACGTGATTAGCGGCGGCCCGGTTTCCTACTGGATGGGGGGCTGGCCCCCTCCCTGGGGAATCTACTACCGAGTGGACTACCTGAACGCCCTGGTCCTGGCGGTGGTTACCGCCGTAGGATTCGTCAACCTGATCGCGGCCCGACCCAGCGTGGAAAAGGACTTTCCGGAAAAAGCCGGCCCTTTTTACACGCTCTATGTATTGTTTATTACCGGCCTGCTGGGGATGGTGGCCACCGGCGACTGTTTCAACCTTTATGTCCTGCTGGAAATCGCCGCCATCACCGGCTATGCCCTGATCGCCCTAGGAAAAGGCCGGGCGGCCCTCTCCAGTCTCCATTACGTGTTCCTGGGGACCATCGGGGCCTGTTTTTATCTCCTCGGGGTCGGCTACCTGTACATTATCACCGGGTCGCTGAACATGGAGGACATCGCCCGTTTGCTGCCGCCCCTGTACGATTCGAAAGTGGTGATTGTGGCCTTTGCGATCCTGATGGTCGGGGTCTGGCTCAAGATGGGTTTTTTCCCGCTTCATGCCTGGCTGCCCAATGCCTACACCTATGCGCCGTCCCCGGTGAGCAGTTTGGTGGCCCCCCTGATGACCAAGGTGATGGTTTATGTCATGATCCGGATGGTTTTAACCGTCTTCACCGTGGACTTCGCCTTTTTGGTCTTAAAGTTAAATGAGGTGGTGGTCTGGCTGGCGGTCATCGCCATCGTCATGGGGTCCCTGCTGGCCCTGGCCGAGAAGGAAGTGAAGCGGATGCTGACCTTCATTGTGGTGGCCGAGGTGGGCTATATGGTCGGCGGTTTCTGGCTGGGCAACCAAGCGGGTTTCACCGGGGCGGTCCTGCATATCCTCAACGACGCCCTGATGACCCTCTGCCTTTTTCTCGCTGTGGGAAACATCGTGCATGTCAACGGGGACAGCCGGTGGGAAAGTCTGCCGGGACTGTTTCGGACCATGCCCTGGACCATGGGGGCCCTGGTGGTGGGGGCCTTGTCGATCATCGGGGTCCCGCCGACCTGCGGGTTCTTCAGCAAGTGGTATCTTTTGCTGGGCGCGATCCAGGGGGGCCATTACGGGTTTCTGGTCGCTCTGCTCTTCAGCAGCCTGGTGAGCGTGGTCCTGTTTTTCCGTATCTTCGAGATGGGGTATTTCGAACCCTTCGGGGACTCTCACGGCCCGGCCCACGGCGAGGGCGGGCCGGCCGTCCGGGAAGCCCCGCTGGGTATGCTGGTGCCGCTTTTAATGACGGCCCTGGGCCTGGTCCTGTTGGGCCTGTATACCGGAGAAATCGTCGGCCGGGTGATCCGCCACGCCGTTCCGGGAATGATGCTCTAGTTCAGGCGGATTGACGTGGAATCATTGACTTCCTTAAAACCGCTGCTCGCCGTTTTGGTGTCCCTCGGGGTAGTCCCGATCCTGATTTCCAGCCCTAGCGCCAACGTCCGGGAGGCCTGGACCTTTGGGGCCGCCGGCCTGAAGTTTGTCCTCGTCCTTTCCATGCTGCCCGCGGTTCTGGAGGGCCGGGAACTGGTCTGCACCCTGGCGGAAGTCCTGCCCGGGGTGGCCCTCCGCCTGCGGGTGGACGCCCTGGGGATGCTCTTCGCCCTGGTGGCCTCCTCGCTGTGGATCATCACCTCGGCCTATTCCATCGGCTATATGCGGGGGTTGAAGGAGCACAGCCAGACCCGTTATTATTGCTTTTTCGCCCTGGCCCTGTCAGCCACCATCGGCGCGGCCTTTGCCGCCAATCTCTTCACCCTCTATCTGTTTTACGAGATGCTGTCCTTCGCTACCTACCCCCTGGTCACCCACCACCAGGATGCGGAGGCGAGGCGCTCGGGCCGCAAGTATCTCCTCTATATCGTGGGCGGCTCCATCGGGCTGGTCCTGCCGGCCATGGTCCTAGCCTACCATCTGTCCGGAACCCTGGAATTCTCGGGGCAGGGGTTTCTGCCGCTCTCGGGCTCGCCGGTCCTGCTGGGGGTCCTGTTGTTCATGTTTGTCTTCGGCTTTGCCAAGGCCGCGATCATGCCTCTGCACGCCTGGCTGCCCGCGGCCATGGTGGCGCCGACCCCGGTGAGCGCCCTGCTCCATGCCGTGGCCGTGGTCAAGGTAGGGGTCTTTTCCATTCTCCGGATCCTCACCGGGGTGTTCGGCCTCGACCTGTTGGCCTCCTTGCATCTGGGCACGGCGGTGGCCTATGTGGCGGCTTTGACGATCATCGTGGCCTCTCTGATCGCCCTAAGCCAGAATGAACTGAAACGTCTCCTGGCCTTCTCTACCATCGGCCAGTTGTCCTACATCGTACTGGGGGCGGCCCTGCTTTCCCCCAAAGGCCTCATGGGCGGTATGGTTCATATCGCCATGCACGCCTTCGGCAAGATCACGCTGTTTTTTTGCGCCGGCGCCATCTTCGTGGCCACCGGCAAGAAGTATCTCAGTGAAATGGCCGGTATCGGCAAACAGATGCCGGTCACCATGACCGCCTTTTTCATCGGCAGCCTGTCCATTATCGGCATCCCCCCCGGTAGCGGTTTTCTCAGTAAATGGTACCTGGTTCTGGGGGCGCTGCAGGCCGACCAGTTCCCCCTGCTGCTGGTCATTCTGGTCAGTTCCCTGCTGAACGCCGCCTATTTCATACCCATCGTCTACCGGGCCTTCTTTGTCAGTTCCCGGGACATCGCCGTCCCGGACACTGTCTCGGAAGCGCCGATTTTCTGCGTGGCACCCCTGGTGGTGACCGCCCTGATTTCTCTGGTGTTGTTTGTTTATCCCCAACCCTTTTTAAGTCTGACGGAATTGGTCGTCCAGACCCTGCTCCGAGGAACCGGAAAATGACCCGAGAACCTTCCGAAAAAATGGAACTGCGGCACGATCCCGTTCCGGGATACCGGCCCGTTTTTTTCATCATCTTGGCCGCCGGGGTGATCTACCTGGCCTTGATTTTTTATTACACCTTATAAGGACCCGGCCATGTCCGAGACGACGGCAAAAGAAAAACAGTATCTGTTCGATAAACCGGCTAACGTCAAGCGGTTGTTCATGATCTATTATTCTTCCCTGGTGCTGCTGCTGGTCCTCGACCTGGTTCTCCCCAGGCACGCCATTTTCCCCTGGGAGAACTGGCCTCAGTTTTACGCCGCCTTTGGGTTCGTGAGCTTCGTGGCGCTGGTGCTGGCCGCCAAGTATGTCCTACGGCCTTTGGTAATGCGGAAAGAGGATTACTACGATGAGTAACGGCCTGCCGCCAGCCCTGGTTTTCATCGGGGGCGCGCTGGTGCTGCCCTTTCTCAAGGGGAGGATCCAGGCCGGCTTCCTGCTCCTTTTACCGGTCATCGGGTTGCTAAATTTGCTTCAATTTTCTACCGGAACCCATGGGGTGGTCCCCTTCTGGGATTACCAACTTATCCTGGTCCGGGTGGACCGGCTCAGCCTCCTATTTGGGTATATCTTTCACCTGATCACCTTCCTGGGGGCCATCTATGCCCTGCACGTCAAAGACGACTTGGAACAAATGGCCGGCTTGGTCTACGCCGGCAGCGCCCTGGGAGTGGTGTTTGCCGGGGATCTCCTGACCCTGTTCGTGTTCTGGGAATTGCTGACCGTCAGTTCGGTCTTCCTCATCTGGAACCGGCGCACCCGGGAGGCCCAGGCCGCCGGCTTCCGTTACCTGCTGGTCCATGTGGTCGGTGGCCTCTGCCTGCTGGCCGGCGTGGCCCTGCAGATCCACCAGACCGGGTCTCTGATCTTCGGGTACATTGGCTTAAACGGCCTAGCTACCTACCTGATCTTTGTCGGGGTGGGGGTCAACTGCGCCTGGCCGCTGCTGCACCCCTGGTTAACCGATGCCTATCCGGAGGCCACCGTCACCGGGGTTATCTGGTTGAGCGCCTTCACCACCAAAACAGCCGTTTATGTCCTGGCCCGGGCCTTTCCCGGGACCGAGGCCCTGATCTGGATCGGGGCCCTAATGACCGGATTCCCCATCTTTTACGCGGTCATCGAAAACGACCTGCGCCGGGTTCTTTCCTACAGCCTCATCAACCAGGTGGGGTTCATGGTCTGCGGCATCGGCATCGGCACCCCCCTGGCAGTCAACGGGGCGGTCTGCCACGGCTTCAATGACATCCTCTTCAAGGCCCTGTTGTTCATGTCCATGGGCGCGGTCCTCTACCGTACCGGCAAGGTCAGGGCCACCGATCTCGGGGGACTCTACAAGACCATGCCCCTGACCTGTATCTGCTGCATCGTGGGAGCGGCCTCCATCTCAGGCCTCCCCCTCTTCAGCGGCTTTGTCAGCAAATCCATGGTCATGGAAGCCGCTGCCCTGGGCGACCTGCGCCTCATTTGGTTTATCCTCCTGTTCGCCTCCGCCGGTGTGTTAGAACATGCGGGGATCAAGATCCCCTTCTTCGCCTTTTTTTCCCACGACTCCGGGTTGCGTCCCAAGGAAGCCCCCTGGAACATGTCCCTGGCCATGGTCCTGACGGCCGGCCTCTGCATCTTCATCGGGTCCTTCCCCGGCCCGCTCTACAGCCTCCTGCCTTATCCCGTGGCCTATGAACCTTATACGGCCGGCCACGTGCTCGGGCATTCACAGCTTCTGTTATTCGCGGCATTGGCCTTCCCCCTGCTTTTGCTCTCAGGCATCTATCCGGCGGAGGTTAGGAGCCTCAACCTGGACGCCGACTGGTTCTACCGCCGGGGGGGGCGCCTCTTTTACCGGATCATGGACCGGGCCTTGAACGGCTTGAACGACCGGGCCGAGCAGGTCTTCAGCCTGGGACTGGCCGGATGGCTGGGCCGCCGGTCGCGCGACCTTCCCTTCCGCCTGGCCCTGCTCCTCCTCTACCCCCTCTGGCTGGCCCAGGGGCTCCGGGGAGAGGAGCTGCGGAGAAAACGCCTGGCCCTGCAACAGGCCCTGGCCGACGGCGCCTCCCCGGTGGGGATCGGCGCCGCGGTCGCCACCGCCTTTCTGCTAGTGTTTTTCATCTTATCCGGTCTGGTCTGACAAGGAGCGCGGTATGGTCACCATCCACGACTTGAAAAAAATCCTGATCCTGCGGGACTTCACCAATACCATGCTGGAGGAACTACAGCCCCTGGTCCAGTCGCGGGAATGCAATGAACGGGAAATCATCTTTAACGTAAACGATCCGGCGGAATTCTTTTATATGCTCAAAACCGGGAAAGTCCTCCTGGAAGTGGAGATTTCACCCAGGGTGATGATGTCGCTGGGCTCGATAAAATACGGCAACTCCTTCGGCTGGTCGTCCCTCTCCTCCACCGACCGGACCCACAAGTCCAACGCCCTGTGCACCGAACCGTCCGAGATCTATTCTGTCCCTGGTGCGGAATTCATGCAGATTCTCGACCGCCACCCGGAGGGGTACAAGGTCATGAAAAACATCTTCTCCATCTTTAAACGACGCCTGGAGCGGCGAACGGTCCAGCTCATCAACGTCATCCGCAACTACCCGGAAATGAAGGAACTGGTCCAGGAATGATCGAGCAGATCACCTGTGGTGAGGTGATAAGAATAGCCTAATACTAAAATGCCATCAAATAGATATTGTTGCAGGGGCTTGATTTATCCATCCCTTTAGGGCGCAATGAATATCCCCCCTGCGGTCTAAGGAAAATAGTTTTTAATGATTATATCCTTAATCAAAAATAGATATTTTGGACGGCAATTTTGAACATTGACATTTTTAAAAACTTCAGAGATAACCTACAGGAAATCCGCACAGATTATGGTTTTGGGCCGTTAGCTCAATTGGTAGAGCAACTGACTCTTAATCAGTAGGTTCGGGGT
>JBKHJN010000035.1:0-29290 GCA_046538075.1 Desulfobacteraceae bacterium
AAAAAAGATTTTTTCTTTAAAGTTAAATGATAGAAAGATTTTCATAAAATGTTATATGAGGAAAAAACGATGAAGATACTCTTTGTTGATAATTTTAGGGGATTTAAAAATACTTATATCCCAATAACAGAAGTAAACTTTCTCGTTGGTGAAAACAGCACGGGGAAAACTTCTATCCTTAGTCTTATCAAATTATTACACAGTGCAGAGTTCTGGATCAATAATTTTGACTTTAATAGCGAGGATATTCATTTGGGGCACTATAGAGACATTGTAAGTATCAATGCAACTGATCAGAAATACTTTAGCATTGGCCTCATAGAGGAGGTCTTTACCGAAAAAGCTGAGAAGCAAATAGTTGCCTTTCTTCTGACATTTACTAACCACAAGGGTATTCCCCAACCTATGATATACGCCTTCTCCATTGGAAAAAATGAATTTAGAATTAGGCTGACGAAAAAACAAATGAAATTTAAACACAAAACAATACCTATGTATTCCCAAGTCGAAGACTTCGTTAAAGAGATTTATTGTGAATGGATTACAGCATATAAAAAAGATACTAGAGGTTATAAAGTATTGCCGGAGGAGATTAGGGTTCTCTCAAATACCCCTCCACTTTTTATAGGGTCAGCACTTGCACAACTCAAGGAAAAACAGGGTGCTAAAGCCCAAAGGTTTAGACTTCCCTTTATTCGAGAAGAAATAACTTGGCTGGCTCCAATTCGAACGAAACCGCGCAGAACTTATGATGAATACAATCTTACATTCTCCTCGGAAGGTGCTCACACTCCTTATGTAATTAAAAATATACTCGAAAGGAAATCCGCTCCAGGCAAATTTAAAAAATTTCTCGATCGAGTAGGTCGAGACAGTGGTTTATTCGACTCGATTAAGACCAAGACCTATGGGCGCGGTGTTACAGCACCTTTTGAATTAGATATTATCCTTCAAGGAAAAGCATTGAGTATAAGTAATGTAGGATATGGCGTTTCACAAGCCCTTCCGGTTATAGTTGAAGCCTTTATAACGCCCTCAAAGTCTTGGACGGCTATACAGCAGCCCGAAGTGCATTTACATCCCAAAGCTCAGGCAGCACTGGGAGATATATTTTTCGAACTTGCTGTCTCGGAAGGTAAAAGATTTATCGTGGAAACTCATAGTGACTATACAATTGATCGCTTCAGGTTAAATTATAAGAAAAAAGATTTTCAGAAAAAACCTCAAGCACAAATCCTCTATTTTGAACGTGATCTCGATGGCAACAACAAAGTCTATCAGATAGAAATACAAAATAATGGTGAACTCCCGGCCGATCAGCCACAAGGATATAGGGATTTTTTTATTAGAGAAGAAATGGCTTTATTGGGATTGTAAGATGTGTATTGTGGTAGATACATGTACTTTTGCGTCTGTCTTTAATGAATATTCGCAAGACCATAGTCTTTTTCAACCGGTTCTTGAGTGGATCGTTAGAGGAAAAGGCAAATTAGTCTACGGTGGCACAAAATACAAAATTGAATTAAAACAGGCTAGTAAATACTTGGGGGTTTTTGGGCAGCTAAAAAGAGCAGGTAAGGTTGTTGAGATTGATGATGTTAAGGTAGACGAGCGTCAAAGAGACATTGAAAGAATTGCAAGTGAGGGATTAAATGACGCACATATTATAGCAATAATAGCTGAATCAGGATGCAGACTTATATGTACTAAAGACTCTAAGGCTACTAACCCTTATTTTAAGTGTTCTGATTTATATCCACCGGGAATTAGTCGACCAAAAATTTATTCAGGAAGAAAACAGAATAGGGACCTGCTTTGTGATTTAAACATAGCGAAGATTTGTGAACCGGTCAGCAAAGGAACTCGTGAACTTTGTAACATGTTCAACATATAAAGTGTCCTGAATCAGACCTGATTAGACAGTATCCCCCTTGGGTTGGTTTTTCTTATAAAAAATCTTTGCCGTTAATTCCACCCCGATATCCCGCGCCCTCAAAACCCTCCTGCCCCAGGTCCGCCATTTCCACCACGCTTCCATGCCGCCCTTCCTTACCTATGGGCTGCCAGCAGCCTGGGCCCAGCCTTTTCTCAATCTCCAGGAGTTCTTGCCACACGTCGGGATAATTGGCCCGGATGGCGGCATAGGCGATCCGGCGCTGGCCCGGGCAGATCCGGCAGGCCGTCCGCTGCAGGCCATGACTATACCCTTCCCAGATCGGCACCGCTGATTCTTCTAAAATCTTCTCCCCCACTTCTTTGGTAGCGAAATACATCGGGTTGAAAAACCGGTAGGCCTTCATCCGGTCGATCACCATGAACCGGTCAGGCTGCATCTGGCGCCGGCCGGTCTTTTCTTCCAGCCGGCCGCCCCGGACCACGATCACCTCGTCCGGCTGATACCGCTTGACATTGTTATCCAGGGCCTCGTGGAGGTATTTATGGCAGTAAGGGAAAGTCGGAAACGGCCACTTCCCTTGCCGGTAGAACTCATCGATAAGATTGGCCTTGGCCCGCAAGACATTCAGCTCGGCGCCCAGGACCTCGGCCAGTTGATTTAAGAAAAGGGAAAACCCCACAAAATCGGCCCCCAGGTCCACAAAGTTCAGCTGAATCTCATTCTCCGGAAAGAAGTTTAGGCACCAAAGGGCCGCGGTAGTTGAATCTTTGCCCCCGGAAAACTCCACCATAATTTTGCGCCCCGTAAAGGCCTGCCGTTCTTCCTCTGACGGAGCCAGTTCTTCCAGGGTGGCCGATTGCTTGATCTCCGGTTTGCCCTGCCCTTCGCCGGATTCATCCCCGGAGCCGAGCAACTCTTCCAGCTCGCCAATCTCGAAGCCGATGGTGTCCAGGTTGAAATCCAGCTCCTGCAGACTTTCCAGCTCGATGCGAAGTAGTTCAAAGTTAAATTCACTGTTATCGGTCAACTTGTTGTGGGCAATGGCATAGGCCTTTCTTTGGGCCTCAGACAGGTGCCCCAGCTCAATGACCGGCACCTCGGTCAGGCCCAATCGTTTCGCCGCCTCCAACCGGCCATGGCCCTCGATAACCGTCTGGGTCTGCTCGTCCACCGCAATCGGGTCGTTGAACCCAAATTCCAAAATCGAGGCCATAATCTGCTTGACCTGTTCTTCGGGATGGAGCCGGGTGTTGTTAATATAGGGGATCAGGCGGTCCAGCGGCATTAACCCGGTTTTTAGATCTCGCACTACTTTTTCCACCATCAGCCCCCTTTCAAACGCCGCCCGCCAAAGGCTCATCACTTCATCCGGGGAATCCTGGATCGGGAAGGTCCAGTTATAAACCAGATCGTAAACCGCATCCCAATCAGGCAAAAAACTATAATAGATCAGGTTGGAGACCATTTGCCGGGTCCAGGCCCAGACGGTGCAGTAAAACCCCTGTTTCTGCATGTCAATGCCGGCGGTTAAGGCGATGGCCTCCGGGGGCACCACCAGGGGCGGCAGCTCGGTTCTTAAGGCCAGGAGCTCGTGTTCGGCCGCGGTCTTGACCCGCTGGACCCAAGGCTCGGCAAACCAGCCGTTTACCACCCGCTGCAGGTCCCCAATCTCGCCGCTATCCTCAAATTTAAGCTTGGCCGCCAGAAAGACGGCGGCAATATCCCCCCAGGAAAGCCAGGGAGAATAAAGCGAGCTCAGATGAAAGCCCAGGCGCTCGGCCGGATACGGCGAGGCCTGGTCCACCACCCATTTGCCCCCCGCCAGCATGGCAAATTTATACTCGTTGCCGATCGCTTTTCCGCACCCGACACAGATTAACCGGGCGGTGTGCCGGGCTTGACTGACCCGGGTCGGCAAATCGTCTCCTTGGCTCTCAAATTGGATATTTGCAAAGTCCAGCTTCTGAAATTTGCCGCAAAACGGGCACGGCACATAATAGCGCCGGACTTCGTCACAGAGATTGAGCAGCTTCCAAATGCCCCGGTCATCCAAAGTCGGAGAGCTGGCATCGACAATCTTGCGAATATCCCAGAAAGACTTGGTTCTTTCCTCCGACAGCGACAGCGGATCAGCGTCTTTGCCTACTCTATCCGGGTATTTGTCCACCTCATCCCGGATCAGATTCCGGCAGGGCTTCTGGGACAGGGCGGCAGCCGAGTTGGACCCCACCAAAAACAGGGTCATGCCGGGAAAGTGCTTCTCCAATAGCTGATAAAGATCGTCCCGCGCCGGCTTCTTGGCGGCCAGCTGGGGGTTGGCCTCGATCATCGGCTCGATCCGGGTCCGAGACACCGACTTGGCGTCCTCTTCCCGGGGATAAATGAGCAAGGTGGTATATGGTTCAAGGTCGATAATATAGCCCAGAATATTGTAAAGGGTCTCGGTTTTGCCCAGCTGCGTCCCAAAACACAGGACCAGGTGGTGAATTTGGGGGTCGTTATAAGCGTCCATCGGCTCCCGCAGATACGGGGTGGTCGCCGTGGACCAGGGCCCCGGCTGCCGGGAGGTCCCCGGCTGTAAAATTCGCCGCTCATCAGCCCATTCCGAGACTTTTTTACGCGGCGGCGGCCGCAACGCATCTCTTTCCGGGTCATAAAAACTGATTATTTCTCTTGCTGCGGTGGGCATATCTGAACTTCTTTGCCGTCAAAGATAATGGCCCGGGAATATTTCTCCAAAAGGGCCCGCACTTCAGTTTCTATAATTTCTTCCACCTCCCGAAGCGGCTTCTTTGCCCGAATGGCCAGCTGGCTGGCGATCCGCCGGGAGAGCAATAACAGCCCCCGGGAGAACTCATAGGCCCGGGCGGTGAATTGTTCTACTACCTGATCGACCGGAATCAGCCGGCCCTCCAACTCTTTGACGATCAATTCCTCCCGCTTGGCCCGGGCCAGACGATAGCGCAGCTCCGCCCGGCTGATATCATCACTCTTGTTAGTGGTCTTTTTGGTTCTTTTCTCTAAAAACTGGTCGAGCTCCACCCGATTGAAGGACCCGTCCAGGTTCTGTTTGATATTGCCCCGCTTGATGTGATAGGAGAGGGTGCGCTTGGAAAAGCCACAGTAAGCCGCGGCCGAGTCAAAATTAGGGATCAAATCCGGAAGTTTTTCCTGGCCGGCCTGGGCTTCCAGCTCTTTTTCCAGGTCCCGCAAGAGCGACAGCTCGGAGGCCTTGAGACGCTCCCCCCGCTTGATCCGGGCCAGCAGGTCGTTATAGAGTTTGAGCTTGGCCACCTGGCCGGAAGCCAGCATTTTTTCGATCATTTCCTGCTGATTTTGCGGTTTTTCCTCGGTCATCTCACTCCAAAATTATCCGAATAATAAGTTAACGATTTCCCTAAAATTTTTGTTACATCCCCGTTTTTGGACGACATGTAGCTAAAAAACGGGCCGCCCGCACCCCTGATTTCCCCAGAGCCGGGAAGGACCCCGCTACCATATTAAAAACACTGACGCCGGCCTGGCCGGTCCTTGCGAGGCTTGCGCTTGAACCTAACTTTGGGTTCCGGTAGATTAGCCTTGGGCCTGATAACCGGTCACCTGCCCTTTGGTTTGGTTGCATACTCATTGGCAGCCTTTGCCTTGGCTTCTCTTTTTTGTATTTCCTCTTTGTATCTTTTAATTTCCTTGGAGAATCTAAATCTTAACTCTGCCTCATCTAATGATTCATAGATATAACCCAGGAGGTTTTCACACTCATCTCCCCACCACCAATCGACCCCTTCGCTTGAATCAAAGGTTATTGGTTTTATGTTGGTAAACCATAGGTCGCAATCTTCCACCTCGATCACTGCCAGGGTCACTACAGGGATGGTCCATAATTTGATGTCATCGCCATTGCAAGCGCAATAAACCGCCCACATAGGGATAGCTGGAGGTGATAGGCCAATCAGTTTGGGGCAGTCATCATTCATTTTTCGATAACCTCTTTTTAGATTTTTTTTCGCCGGGCTGTAAAAAAGTTTAGGACCCTCCTTATAAAGGGGGGTACTATTAAACTTTTTCCACGGTACCAAGTTTAGGTAAATTTAGTAAAAGTTCAGTTTCCAATTTTTCATAATCCCCTCTGCTATTTGCTAAATGATTAGCAATACAAAAGCAAAAAAATTACAAGTTTTGATTTATATAGGTATCCACCCTGGCCTTTACTTTCCCGAGGTTGATTGCTGAAAAGCTGCAAGATTCCTCAATATCGGTCAAATTCTCTAGAAGTTCAGCTGGCCTCAAAATATCAATTTTGAAAGGACGACCTTTTTTCCATTGCTGACGGCCAGGCACAAATTTCCAGACCACAAATAGCTTATCTGAATTTTCAGAAATCTTTTGTAGCTTGAAATGGCGTTCCCTGTGCTGAAGGTCAAAGGGCGTAGAAATATCTAAGGTGATCATCCCGGCCTTGATAATTTCTAAAGGAAAGCCTATCGTGGTTAGCTCTTCCACAAGTCCGCAATTATAGAGGTTTTCAATATTAAATTCGCGGTGACGGCCGCGACCATCATAAGTTTCAGACTTCCACCCGATAACCCCGGTAAATATCCAGTGCATAAGGGTTTTGGGGGAAATATGTTTGAAAATTTTATTGAATTCGCTTTGGGAATATAGCCGCTCAGTCATATTGAATATCCAATTAGCAATTAGCAGTTATTTACCATTTAAAAATATTCTTGTCAAGGAAAAAAAGGCAGCCTTTTTCAAAAAATGCACATGGGCTTTCCGGGCCAATCTGCACCCCTACTGCACTCAGACAAAAAAGAGGGGTTAGCCGATTTAGCTAACCCCTTGATTTAAAATACTTATCGTCGCTTTTTATTGGGGTGAGCGACGGGACTTGAACCCGCGACCTCCGGGGCCACAACCCGGTGCTCCACCGACTGAGCTACGCCCACCACCTGTTATCTGTCTATCACAGAATCGCCCTATTGACAAGCCTCATTACCGGCCAGAGCCAAAAACCAGTTCTACTCCTCTACAGGGACTCCCAATTCCTGTTTGAACTGGTCCAGGCCGATTTCATCGATCACCCTTCCCAAACGTTTCTTTTTGCCCGCCTGGCTAAACCAATCAATGATGCGGCCGGAAAGCTCCAGGGCCTCCTCATCGTTAAGGCCTTTGGCAATCATATCGGCCAAGCGCGGCTTATGACCGGAAGCAAAACCACCCGCCAGCACCCGCCAGCCTTTGGCGGTGCCCACCAGCCCTAGGTCCTTAATCGGACTCTCGGCACAATTATTAGGGCACCCCGACACCCCAATCTTGAATTTAAACGGCAAGGGCGCGCCATGGTATTTTTCATCCAGTTTCAAGCCTACTCCCACCGCATCCTGAAGGCCCATCTGGCAAAAGGTAGTGCCGGGGCATAACTTGATGGACCGGACACAGAGGCCGATAGCGGCCCCCGGGACCATCCCCAGCTCCTGCCAGACCTGGTCGAGATCATCAGGTTTAATCCCTACCAGGGCAAACCGCTCTGCCGAGGTGAGTTTGACGGCCTTGACGCCATATTTCTCCGAAACCTCTGCCACCTTACGCAATAATCCGAAATCGGTGATGATGCCCCCGGGAATGTGCGGGGCAATGGCATAGGTCTCTTTATCCCTCTGAATAATGGCCCCTTTTTCGAGTAAATTTTCCGCCATTTGAAGCCTCCTCTGCAAAAATTGGATAACCACTCAAAGATGATTTAAAATAATTACTGATAATTCTATTAGCAAGCAAAAGTTTGGCTTTTTTTCCGGTCAGGCGATCATAAGATGGACTATTTTGGACTAGGTGAGCTCAATCCATGGTGCGGACCCAGATGGCCTGAGGCCCTTTATCCCCGGTTTCCCAGGCCAATTTTACCGGTTCGCCGATCTTAAGCTTATCAAAGCTGCCTTGTTTAACCGCGTGGGCATGAAAATAGACCTCCAGGCCGTCGGCGGTTTCGATAAATCCATAATCCTCTTGCGGGAACAGCCGCAAGATTTTGCCGGATTGAGCATGGTCTTCATGGGCCTTGACCATGCGCTGGCGGATATGGGAGTGTTCCTGCAAACTTAGATCGAGGGCATCAAAGGCCTCGACAATCAGAGGCAGGACAAATTCCCCCTCCCGCGTCAGGGTGATAGTATCTCCAGGAATGGAGATCACCAATTGAATTTCAAAAGCGCCGTGGCGGTGGTGGCGGGAACCGATGATCTCCACCCGGGCGTGAATAATCGGATCATAATAGTGTTTCTGGAGACGGTCCAATTCTGCTTCGATTTTTTCCCGCCATTCCGGCAGGATTTCCACCTGGCGGCCTGAGATGCGGATATCCTGGGGCAGCATAGGGGCACCTCCTGAGGGTTGTCGCTATATTTATTTATCAGAGCCAATTTCATCTGTGGACGGCGGGGTGGCTGCTTGGAAAATCAGCCACCCCGCCCTTTACAATATCATATAAAGACATTATTTTTTAAATATAGTTATTAATCCTGTTAATCCCGCGGCAAATTGTGCATGAGGTATTACTATGCAAGAAGCCAGATTTTATGAGAAACTGGAGGATAATAAGGTTCAGTGCCATCTCTGCGCCCATGAATGTCAGATCGATCCAGGCAAACGGGGCATCTGTATGGTTCGGGAGAACCAGGATGGCGTCCTCTATTCCCTGGTTTATGGAAAGCTCATCGCCCAAAATATCGATCCCATTGAAAAAAAACCGTTATTCCATTTCTTGCCTGGCAGCCGATCTTTTTCGATCGGCACGGTTGGTTGTAATTTCCAGTGCTTGAATTGTCAGAACTATGATATTTCCCAATATCCCCGCCTGCACGAAAAAAAGATTATTGGTCAGGAGGTAACCCCGTCAGAAGTAGTGTCCCAGGCCCAAGCCAGTCATTCAGCCAGTATCTCATACACCTATACGGAACCAACCATCTTTTCGGAATTTGCTTATGATACCGCGCTGATAGCCAGAGAACAGGGAATCCGCAATGTCTATGTTTCGAATGGCTTCATGACCGAAACTTCGGCTACTGCCATGGCCGAGGTCTTAGATGCCATTAATATTGATCTGAAAAGCTTTTCGGACAATTTTTATCGCAAGGTGTGTAAGGCCCGGCTGCAGCCGGTGCTGAATACGATTGTGCGGATGAAGCGCTTGGGGGTCTGGGTGGAGGTGACTACCCTGGTTATCCCTGGCGAAAACGACTCCGAAGGTGAACTCAAAGAAATTGCCGCTTTTATTAAAGGAGTGGATGCCGGGATTCCCTGGCATGTATCCGCTTTTTATCCTACTTATAAGATGTTGGATCACCTCCCGACCCCGGAAGCCACCCTGCTCCGGGCCCGGGAGATCGGGCTGGAAACCGGACTACGATATGTCTATACCGGCAATATCCGGGGGGATGCCGGCGAAAATACTTATTGTTATAATTGTCAGGCCCTGGTCATCAACCGCCTCGGCTACACCATCCGGCATAATCATCTAAAGGATGGCCATTGTCCTCAATGCGGAACTCCGATCGATGGGGTCTGGAAGTAGCCCCGACCCAAAGAAGACCCTCGGTCAACACAGGCCTTAAACTATAACGGGCACTGGGGTGTACTTTAGCTTGGTGCCCAGCTGTTAGGATTCAATCCCCTCCCGGGCCGGGATGCCCAGCTGGTAATAATGTTTCAGGTTTTTCATCTCGGTAACCAGATCAGCGGCAGCAATAATTTCGGGAGGGGCATACCGGCCGGTTAACACTATCTCCACCTGGGGGGGGCGGGACTGAAGCAGGTCGAGCACCTCAGCCAGTGGCACAAGATTGAAATAAAGGGCGATGTTGATCTCGTCCAGGATGACCAGGTCGTATTCGCTGCTCTGGATCGACTGTTGGGCCAGGGCCAGGGCTTCCTGGGCCTGAGCCACGTCCTGGGGGTCGGGGTGATCTTTCCTGATAAAGCCACAGCGGCCGAAATGGCGGATGCTAAACTCCGGGGCCAGCCGCGGCGCCGCCAACCGTTCTCCGCTTTCTTCGCCTTTTAAAAACTGAATCATCAGGACCTTGAAACCCCGGCCCACCGCCCGCAGCGCCAGTCCCAGGGCGCAGGTGGTTTTGCCTTTGCCGTCTCCGGTATAGACCTGGATCAGGCCCTGAGTCAATTTTTTGGCCATCAAATTTTCCTTTCCTTCAGGGAGTCGCTTGCCGATCAGCTATTCCCGGTTGAAGCCATGTCTGTTAGCAACTTTTTCCACTTTTTTATTAGGGAAAGTAAACCTTATGTTTTATCTCGTAACAGATTGCGGGCAATGATCACCCGCATGATCTCGTTGGTCCCTTCGTAGATCTGGGCCCCCTTGGCGTCCCGCAAGTGGCGCTCCATGGCATAATCCCTCAGGTAGCCGTAGCCCCCCATGATCTGCACTCCCTCCACCGCGGCCTGCATGGCCACATCCGTGGCAAACAGCTTGGCCATGGCCGCGTCGGTATCGTAAGGCAGACCTTGATCTTTGCGCCACGCGGCCCGGAGGGTCAGGAGTTCCGCGGCCTCCAACTGGGTGGCAATATCGGCCAGCTTCCACTGAATGGCCTGGAACTGGCCAATGGCCTGACCGAACTGCTCCCGACGCCGGGCATAGGCCAGCGCTTCGGCTAATACCGCCCGCCCCAGGCCCACGGCCTGGGCCGCGGTGCCGCTGCGGCCGTCGTCCAGGGCGCGCAGCATCACCTTCAAGCCCTGATTTTCTCCGCCCACCAGATTAATCTCAGGAATACGAGCATTATCAAAAATCAGATCCACCGTGCCCGTGGCCCGGAGCCCCAACTTGTCTTCCAGCGGCCCGACGGTAATCCCAGGGGCCTCCTGCAGGTCCACAATAAAAGCGCTGATGCCCTTGGGACCGAGCTCCGGTGCAGTGCTGGCCGCCACCAGCCCGTAGCTGGCCACCTGGCCGCTGGTGACGAATTTCTTGGTGCCGTTGAGGATATAGTCCTGGCCCTGGCGGACCGCAGTGCATTGCAGCCGGCTCGGATCTGAGCCCGCTTCGGCCTCGGTGAGGGCAAAACAGGCCATTTTGCGACCCTGAGCCACCGGCATCAGATAACGCTGCTTCTGGGCCTGCGTCCCCCAAGAATTTATCGTTCCGGCAAACAGGGTGTGGTTAACATGCATGATCAAGGCACAGGACATACAGGCCTGCGCGATTTCCTTTACGGCCAGCACACAACTGACAAAATCCTTCCCGGCCCCGCCGTAGGGCTCGGGGATCGCTAGCCCCATGAAGCCCAGTTCCCCGAGGCCGGCCAAAATCTCCGCCGGATGCCGGCCCTGTCGATCTAACTCAGCCGCCTGCGGCATGATCTTTTCTTGGGCGAATTGCCTGGCAGTATTTAGGACCTGTTGCTGGGAAGTGCTTAAAGTAAAATCCATGACTCCACTCCTTGGGCATATCATTTTAATCCTGATATTAGTCCGAGCATTTAAAAGGTTAATTTGAGGGGAGAGGGGGCAGGGGTTGCGGACCCCTGCCCCCTCTCCCAAGAGCTGTTTTCCTTAACCCCAATTCATTTATTTTATGACCTGAGTAATAATTGCCTCTGGGGAACCATATTAATCAGATTCTCCTGCTAACTGTTTTCTTTTTTACTTAATGGTTGGTAAAATTACAAATTTATTTTATATACAGAGGTTAAACCTAGAGGCCCGCGATGAAGCTGAGCATTAGGCTTAGCAACCTCTGCGGTAAAATTATCATTATCAGGAAAAACCTGCCTTGATTCCAAAGGTTAATCATTTCCGGTTGGCCCTAATCACCGGCGGGGCCAAAAGCGGCAAAAGCCGCTATGCCCAGGCGCTGGCCGAATCCCAGCCCCGCCCCTGGCTTTATGTGGCCACCAGCGAGGCTTTGGATGAAGAGATGGCCGATCGTATTGCCCGCCATCAGGCCCGGCGGGGATCAGATTGGACTACCAGGGAAGAGCCGCTATCCCTGGCCCGGACCCTACAGGAGGCGGAAGCCCGGTATGGAGTGATTCTAGTAGATTGTCTGACCGTCTGGCTGTCCAACCTGATGACCCGTTTGGCCCCTGACTCAGACATCGACAGCCTTGAAGTCATGGCTCTGTTGAAGGTGCTGGAAAACTTTAATACCCCGGTGATCCTGGTCACCAATGAGGTGGGCTGGGGGATTGTCCCGGACAATGCGCTGGCCCGGGAATTTCGCGACCGGGCCGGAGACCTTAATCAACGGTTGAGTCAGCTGGCTGACCTGGTGGTATTGGTGGTGGGCGGCCTGCCCCTGACCCTGAAACCTGAGCCAGCCACCTTATCTGAATAAAGGAAACTTTACATGTCCCCGATAGCTGAACTTGATCAATTGATTCCTCAGATCCGACCGCTAAATCCTGACTGGTTTGAAAAGGCCCGGCAGCGGCTCGATCAACTCACCAAACCGCGGGGCAGTCTGGGGCGCTTGGAAGAGCTGGCGGCCCATTATGTGGCCATCCGGGAGGAACTTTTCCCACCGCTCGATCGTAAAGTGGTATGCGTCTTTGCCGCCGACCATGGCGTGGTCGCCGAAGGCGTCAGCGCCTTTCCCTCGGAGGTGACCTTCCAGATGGTGGCTAATTTCCTCCGGGGCGGGGCGGCGATCAATGTGCTGGCCCGGCACGTCGGAGCCCAGGTGCAGGTAGTGGATATCGGCGTTAAGGCCGATTTTGACCCGCAACCGGGGTTGATCTCCCGCAAGGTGGCCTATGGCAGCCGCAATTTGGCGGTGGAGCCGGCCATGAGCCAAGAGGAGGTAGCTCAGGCTTTGCGGGTCGGTCTGGCTCTGGCCCAGGAGAATGTTGCCGCCGGGGTCGATATCCTGGCTATTGGCGAAATGGGAATCGGCAATACCACCCCGGCTGCCGCCCTGGCCGCGGTGTTTACCGCCCAACCCGCGGCCGCGGTCACCGGCCGGGGGACCGGCGTTGATGATGCCACTTTCCGCCACAAAGTCGCGGTCATCGAACGGGCCTTGGCGCATCACCGCCCTGATCCCCGGGACCCTGTGGGGGTGCTGGCCCAGATCGGCGGCCTGGAGATTGCCGGTATGACCGGGTTGATTTTAGGAGCGGCCGCAGCCCGACGGCCGGTAGTAGTAGACGGGTTTATCGCTACTGCTGCGGCCCTGGTGGCCGTCAGACTCTGCCCCCGGGTTAAAGATTATATGCTGGCGGCTCACCAGTCGGTAGAACCGGGGCATCAGCTGATGTTAGACAGTCTGGGGTTAAAACCTCTATTAGCTCTGGGGATGCGCCTGGGAGAAGGCACCGGGGCGGTCCTGGGGATGAGCCTGGTCGACGCCGGGCTCAAGATCTATAAAGAAATGGCCACCTTTGCGGAAGCCGGAGTCGCGGACCGGACTGAAGGAGCCGGGCCGCCATGACAGGACCTCCTTTTAGTAAGCCAGAACATAATAAATCACATAAAGCCAGGACAAGATGCCGTGGACGATGGCCCAAAATACCGATTTATGCAGACTCCAGGAGATGGTGATGGCCAGAGCCGAACCAAAGGTCATGCCCCCGGTAGCAATATATCTAACATAGGTGGTGTTGCCCCTAGCGGCGGGGATCTGCGAATTAGCAGGTAAAATCAAAGATGCACCTCTTCTAAGCCGTTGTCGTAGTCTGGAGGCCAATATACAATAAGGCCGCCTCAATTGCAACTGTCAGTTTCTGGAAGAACAGGCCGGTTAAGATAATTATATGAAAATGGAGCATCTTCAGGATTTATGATCCAATCATTTGGTCTGGCCCTGACTTTTCTCACTATTTTTCCCTATCCCCGCCATCCGCCCAGCACCCCGGGGGAACTGGCCCGATCCATGCTATGGTTCCCCCTGGTGGGTCTGCTCCTGGGGCTGCTTCTGGTATCGGTATATTCCGGACTGGCGCTCATCTTCCCCCATCCGGTGGTCGCCGCCTTGCTGGTTGTGGTCCTGGTGGTGGCCACCCGGGGGCTGCATCTCGATGGCCTAGCCGATACCCTGGACGGCCTGGGGGCCGGGCAGACCCCGGAAGCCCGGCTGCGGATCATGAAAGACAGCGCTTTGGGGGCTTTTGGGGTGCTTGGTCTGGTGGTCATCCTGCTCCTCAAGTTTGCCCTGATCCTGGCCCTGATGGACCAGGCGGATGTCTGGGGGCTAATCCTATTCCCGGTGGTCAGTCGCTGGTCTATGGTCGCCTTGGCATATCTGTCCCCCTATGCCCGGCCGGAAGGCGGACTGGGGCAGGCCATGACCTCGTTGGTTGCGGGGCTACATCTTTGGGGGGCCAGCCTGAGCGCCTTATTCTTGGCCCTATTGACCTATGGGCTGCGCGGTTTATTGGCCCTGGCCCTGGTAGCCCTGTCGACCTGGCTGGCCAGCCGCTATTTCCAGCGCCGGCTGGGAGGCATTACCGGTGATGTGCTAGGCGCGGTCAATGAGTTCCATGAAGTGCTAGCCCTAGCTGTGACCCTGGCTTAAAATTGTCTGGGGATTGCCTCTGGTCTTTTTAAAATTGGCCTTTTCTGTTATATTTAAAATATAATTTATCAAAATTTGGGGGAATTATGTTATTTGACGTTTCAGAATTAAAGGCCCGTGTCCAGGCCCTCACTCAACGTCTGCACCAACTCCGGGGTCGTCTTTGATCTGGATCAGAAAAGATCCCGCCTGCAAGAAATCGAAGCCTTAATAGCCAAACCCGACTTCTGGGAGGATGCGGCTCGGGCGGCCACCGTATTAAAAGAGCGCGGCGCCCTGATCCAGCTCCTGGAGCATTGGCAGAATCAACAACAACACCTTGAAGAACTTGACCTCCTGCTGCAACTGGCCCAGGAGGAAGAGGATAATCAGGCCTTAGCCGAAGTGGCGGCGGATCTGGCCGTTCAGGAAAAAACCATGCGGCAGTTGGAGCTGGAAGTCCTGCTCAGCGGCAAGGATGACAACAAAAACGCCATCGTCACCATCCACGCCGGGGCGGGCGGCACCGAAGCCCAAGACTGGACCGAGATGCTGCTGCGCATGTATCTACGCTACGCCGAACGCAAGGGTCTGGAAACCGAGCTTTTTGACCTGCTGCCGGGTGACGAAGCCGGAGTTAAAAGTGTGACCTTTGGCGCCGCTGGTCCCTATGCCTATGGCTATCTCAAAGCCGAAAGCGGCATCCATCGCTTGGTCCGCATCTCTCCCTTTGACGCCGGGGGCCGCCGCCACACCTCCTTTGCCGCGGTCTTTGTCTATCCCGAGGTGGACGACAATATCGATATCGAGATTAATGACAAAGACTTGCGCATTGACACCTTCCGAGCCAGTGGGGCCGGCGGCCAGCACGTTAACAAGACCAGCTCGGCGGTGCGGATCACCCACCTGCCGACCGGCATCGTGGTATCCATGCAGAATGAACGGTCCCAGCACCGCAACCGCGACCTGGCCATGAAGGTGTTAAAGGCCCGCCTCTATGAAATAGAGCAGCGCAAACGCCAACAGAAGGCCCAGGAGGTTATCGACGCCCAGAAAGAAATTGCCTGGGGCAGCCAGATCCGCTCTTACGTGCTGCAACCCTATCGGATGATTAAGGATCACCGCACCAAGCATGAAGAGGGCAATGTCGAGGCGGTGTTGGACGGCGACCTGGACCCCTTTATCGAGGCCTATCTGCTCAATCCCGGCGAAGCTGATTAATTTAACAAGGTTCAAAATTCCCTTGTTTCACTTGGGGGAGAAGCTAAATATGCAGCTTTCCGGGTCAGGCTGATTAATTTGGGGAAGGACTGGGATTAGATCAGCCCTTCCTCTGTTTTTGGAGCTTCCAAATCTAAATATTGCCTTCCTTAAAGCGGCAGACAGATGGCGGACGAGTTGTGGATCGACTCTTCACTCAGATACGGAACTTTATTCAGGTTACCCTGTGGCAGGATAGGCCGCCAGGTTTGGTGAACTTAGGGCTCGCAGGGCTGCGGGTGGCGGTGCTGGCGGTTTGGGGGCTGATCCGCAACGAAGCCATGGTGCGGGCCGCTAACCTGGCTTACTACACCATGCTGGCCCTGGTCCCGTTGATGGCCCTCATGTTTGCGGTCTTCAAAGGGCTGGGATTGCAACACCTGCTGGCCGATTATCTCTTGGAACGACTGGCTCCCGGTTCTCATGATTTTGCCCACCAAATTCTCGATTACATTGAAAATACCGATGTGGCTGCACTGGGGGCCATGGGGGTGGCAAGTCTGCTGGTGACTCTGGTTTTGGTGATGAACAACATAGAGCGGGCCTTAAACCTGACCTGGGGGGTAGAGCAGACCCGCCCCTGGCGCCGCCGCATCAGCGACTATTTCAGCATATTCCTGCTGCTCCCCATTATGGTGGCAGTGGCCGGAACTTTTAGCAGCGCCTTCCTGGGACTCCCGGAGGTGAAACGCTGGCTCTCAACCCTCTCCCCCGGCCTTTATTATTGGGCCACCAGTGGCCTGGCCTCATTAGTCATCCTATGGGTGGCCTTTAGTTTCATTTATCTGGTCATACCCAATACTCGGGTCAACCTGCTCTCGGCAGTAATAGGCGGCATGGTTGGGGGTAGTTTGTGGGAACTCGCCCGCTGGCTCTTTATCTATTATCAGTCCACCAAGGAGGGGACAGTCTATTATGACGTCATTTATGGGGCTTTCTTCCACCTGTTGTTTTTGGTTTTATGGGTTTATTACAGCTGGGTGGTGGTGCTGATCGGCAGTGAAGTCGCCTGCGCCCACCAGAACCAGGAGCAACTCAGCCGGGAACTCCGCCAACCCGCCTCTGGCTCAGAACCGGTGGACGAATATCTGGCCTTGGCAGTCCTGGTCGCCATCGCCCGGCCTTTTTATCTCCAGAAGCCCCTTCTCTCCCAGGAAGATTTGTCACAGACGCTCTCCCATGACCATGATCTGAGCCAAAGGGTGGTTAAATCGCTGGAAGACATCAATCTCATAACTCAGGTTATCACCTCCGATAATAAGGCCGGTCCCCGGTTTCTACCCCGGCGGCCGCTGGCGCAAATCCGCCTGGAAGACGTTCTGGTGTCGTTGCGCCAGAAGCGCACAGAAGCGCTTTCCCTGGCATTGGCCGGAGACCACTGCCTGGCTGAGGCCGTTAAAAACCTGGTAGAAGATACCACTCCCACCCAAAGGCAAGACCTTACCTGTCAGGATCTGATCCAAACCCTGGAATAATTGCTTTAAAAAAGACGAGGGACGATTAGCATTGCTAACCGTCCCTCTAAAGATGATTTGGCTGCTGGCTTGGTTGGCTTAGCTTCACTCCTCCGGCTCAAGAATCAGCGCGTCAGCGACCATTTCCCAGATGTACTTGACTTCGTAATCCAGGTTAAATTTTTTCTTTACATTTTTCATGATGTTGTCCCGGCAGTTGGAGCAGGCGCAAATTACCAGGTCAGCGCCGGTGGCGATGATGTCTTGAGCTTTGAACCAGCCGTGCTCGGTCCGCACATCTTCATAAGGACCCGGCCAGTTGCCGGCTCCGGCCCCGCAGCAATAGGCATCCATGCGGTTGTGGGGCATTTCCACAAAATTTTCCATGTCAATACAATAAGAGAGGATTTCCCGGGCCTCTTCAAACCGGTCATCCCCGAAGGTCAGCCGCGCCGCCCGGCCATGTTTGCAAGAGTCGTGATAGGTGACAATGCGGCCGGCATGTACCGATTTGTCCACCTTAATACGTCCTTCGCGCAGGAACTTGAGGAGCACATCAAACAGATAAACATAGTTGCGGCCGGTATCAGGGCCGAATTCATGCTTGAAATATTTTTCCAGATTATAGCGGGTGCCCCAGGAAGAGCCGCCACAATCGGGCAGAATCATAGTCTTGATGTTGAGGTTTTTCATATGCTCCACCCGCCGCCGGGCAAACTCTTTACTGGCATCCCAGTCACAGGTGAAAATCCCCCAATCCACCGACTCCCAGTTTTTAGTAACCGTGGTCCAGCTGGCCTTGGCCGCATAGAAGATCTTCCACCACCATTTCATATCATCCGGTTCGGCATAGACTTCCTTGGAGTTTTCGAAGAACAGGTACTCGACGTCCTTTTTATCGTAGGGAGTCACAAAACCGGGGCAATCTTCTTCCGCCAACTCCTCGCCCAGTTCTTCCAGCAACATGATGTAATCTTCTTCTGGAATTTTCATGTTGTTACCGGTGGCCACGTTGTTGTCCACGCCTTTTTGCAGGACCCCGGGCACCTTGTCACGGGGCCGCAAGGATTTGGCCCGGTACCAGAGATCGGTCAGATGGACCCCCATGGGACAGCCATAAACGCAGCGGTAGCAGGCGGTACAGGACCACACCCACTTGGAGTCGATCAGCTCCTGCTCCATGCCTAATAAAATCATGCGAATTGCCTTGCGGCAGTCCATATTCTGGTCTTTCAGGCATTCCATATAGGTCAGAGGGCAACCGCCGGAGCAGGTGCCGCAGGTAAAACAGATATTGGCGTGGGTCTCCGTCAACAGATCGGCAAACCGGCTTTCCTTTCTTATTTGCGGTAAAGTGTTCAGATCAAAGGCTTCCATTAATTTCTCCTTATGTTCGGCAAAGTTGGCCTCAAGGTCGGACGCAGGGCAATTTCGATTTATTGAGCCAGATGATTTTCCGCCTGACATTATCGAGTCTGAGTCCTCTACTCCCGGCCCCAAACTGGGAATAAAAACCTTTATTCACAAAGCCCATTATTACCTGGGAATAGCTCGGCTGTCAAGCCAAATCTGCAACTCTGTTTAAATGCCCGATTGGTTATGATGCAGTCTATCTTTACCCAGTCAAGATTGGGTGGTATCTGACCTTAACTGAACCACTTGTGGCGGGACCCTGCTCTGGGAAGAGCTGGGATCATAAACCGCCCGCGCTCTGGGCCGGATGCGCAAGGCCCCGGCTTCGGCCCGACGGAGCCGCTCTCGGGCGATTTCACAGTATTCGGGCACCAGCTCGGCCCCCATCGCCCGCCGCTGATGCATCAGGGCGGCGATGGCGGTAGTCCCCACGCCCATAAACGGGTCCAACACCCAGTCGCCGGGCTCGGTCAGGGCCAGCACCAGGCGCTCGATCAATTCCACCGGAAACTGACAGGGATGAGTGGTTTTTTCGACGTGATTGGCTTTGACATTGGGGATGTCCCAGACGTCACCCGGATTTTTGCCCAGGGGATGACCGGACAACTCGCCCCGCTTGGGGCCTTTGAAATACTTTTTGCGCGGATACTTCTGCGGCACCCGCACGGCATCCAGATTAAAAGTATAATCCCGCCCTTTGGTAAACCACAGGATTACTTCGTAGCGCCCGGAAAACCGTTTGGCCGCGTGCAAACCATGCCCGAAGCGCCAGACGATGCGGTTGCGCAGGTGTAAGCCGAGGGATTGGAAAATAGGATATAACACGAGGTCCAGGGGAATGATCTCCCCTTGGACCACGTAATTGCCCACCTGCCAGCAGATGCTGCCGTGCCCTGCCAGCACCCGGACGCATTGGCCGATTACCTGCCGCTGTTGGGCCAGGTAGTCATCCAGATCAAGGCGATGTTCGTAGGGCTTGCCCAGATTATAGGGCGGCGAGGTCACCACCAGCTTAACAACATTATCCGGCACCTGGGCCAGCAGCTCCCGGCAATCGCCTTCGAACAGGATGAAATCGGCGCGTTGATCATAAGTGGCGGAAATATTTACTTGATCCATAACATAGAAACTCAAATCGGCCAGAAAGCTTCAGCATTTAAAGGGTTAATTTGAGGGGAGGGCCGGGGGACCGACGGCCCCCCGCCCTCCCCTCAAGCTCCCCTCCCAACCCCCCTTAAGGGGTTGGTGAGATGACTAGCGCCAGGGCGATCATCAGGGATAGAGCCGATCCAGCAGCCTTGGAAAGGGGATGGCTTCCCGGACGTGTTTCAGGCCGCAGAGCCAAGATACCAGCCGCTCGATCCCCAGGCCAAAGCCGCTGTGGGGTACGCTGCCGTAGCGCCGCAGGTCCAGATACCACTCAAAGGGCTCCCGGGGCAGCTGGTATTCCTGCAGCCGATTTATCAAGGTCTCCAGATCGTCCTCCCGCTGCGAACCGCCGATGATTTCCCCGTAACCTTCAGGGGCCAGCATATCGAGGCACAGGGCCAGGCAGGGATCAGCCGCATCCGCCTTCATATAAAAGGCCTTGCAGGTCCGCGGGTAACGATGCACCATCACCGGCCGATCGTACATTTCCGAAAGCCTGGTTTCGTCAGCCCCGCCCAGATCCTCTCCCCACGGCAGCGGCTGGCCGGCTTCCTCCAACCGCGCCCGGGCCTCAGCATAGCTTATTCGGGGGAATGGGGTTTGCACGGCCTTAAGCGGCTCCAGAGGCCGCTCCAGGAACTCAAGTTCGGCCTGGCGGCGGTCCAACAGCCGGGCCACCAGATAACCGATGAGTGCTTCCGCCAAGGCTATGATATCATCCAGTTCGGCAAAGGCGACCTCGGCCTCCAGCATCCAGAATTCGGTTAAGTGCCGGCGGGTTTTGGATTTTTCGGCCCGAAAAGTCGGCCCGCAACAATAAACCCTGCCCAGCGCCATGGCCGCGGCTTCCAGATAGAGCTGGCCGCTCTGGGAAAGATAAGCCTGGCGCTGGTCAAAATAATCCGTCTGAAACAGAGTGGTAGTGCCCTCACAGGCCGCCGGGGTAAAGATCGGGGTGTCAATGAGAACAAAACCTCTATCCGCAAAAAAATCCCGACAGGCCCGGATTACTTCATCCCGGATGCGCAGGATGGCCTGCTGGCGGGGGGACCGCAGCCACAGGTGGCGATGTTCCAGGAGAAAGGCAACGCCGTGCTCCTTGAGGGAGATGGGATAATCCTTAGCAATGTGGATGGTTCGGAGGCCGGTCACCTCCAGTTCATAACCCCCGGGGGCGCGGGCTTCGGCCCGGACCTGGCCCTGCACCAGGAGCGAGGATTCCTGGGTCAGCAGATCGAACTGCTCGAATTCATCCACCGGGAGCTGGCTTTTGACCATCACTCCCTGGACCACCCCGGTGCCATCCCGGATTAACAGAAACCGCACCTTGCCGCTGGAACGTTTATTATAAAGCCAGCCGCGGATGGTGACCGACTGTCCCTGATGCCGAGGAAGATCTGCAATATAGACAAAATTTTCCGCAGTGGTCATGAAGGTAAAGCTAAAAAAGGATTTGAATGTGAGCCTTGTCGCGCAGAGTTTTGACCCATTCCGAGAATTTTTTGGCCATCTCCTCCTGCAGCAGAATCCGCTCGATCTCAGGTTTAGCTTCTTCGAAACTCTTTCTTTGGCCGGAGCGGCGGTCCACCAGCTTAAACAGCTGGAAGCCTTGGGGGGCTTCGATGGGAGCAAATTCGCCCGGACGGAGGCGCTCAATCAAGGAATAGATTTGAGGATCAATATCAGCGCGGTCAACATATCCCAGACCGCCGCCATTGGCGGCATTAGGTCCCTTGGAATATTGCCGGGCCAGGTTTTCAAAGGACGCCCCCTGGCGGCATTCCTGTAAAATTCTTTCGGCCAGGGCTCGGGTTTCGGCCCTCTGGGCCTCAGTAGCACCGGGCGGATATGGTAAGACAATCAACTTCAAATTAACCTGCTGACTGCCCCCCTGGCGGTAAAATTCTTCGTAATATTGCCTGATCTTATCCTCACTGACCCTAACCTTACCCTTAACCGCATACTGGATGAGGCGTTCTTGTTGCATCTGTTCAGTAATCTGCTGGCGCAGTTGGTCCAAAGTCATCCCCTCCTTGGCCAGGACCTGCGCCAGGGCTTCATCATCGGGAAGGTTATTCCGTCTTTTGATTTCCTCTAAAGCCTGGGCCACTTCATTGTCCGGAATGGTAATGCCCAAACGCTCGGCCTCCTCCTTGGCCAGTTTGCGATCAATGAGGACATCCAGCATCTGGCGCCGGGTAGCCTCGTTATCCTGGATCCTGCCCCTGGTCCGAGGATTGGACTTCATGAATTTAATGCTCTGCTCGATATCGGAAAGAGTGATAATCTCATCATTGACCTGGGCCACGATCCGATCGACGATCTCGGCCTGGGCCGGATAGGCAAAAATCAAGGATAGCATAAGCAGGATAATAAATCGGCTAAATGTCTTCATCCTGGTAAATCCCTTTTAGATTCGGCTGTTGACCGACTGTCTCTTCCCCCCTTAACAAAAATCGTGATTTCTTTCAAGCAGTTTTTTACCACCTGCAGAGGATCCTCACTTGGGGGGAAGTGCATTTGCACCTGTTGGTCGGGGGTGAGCCGGAAGCGCTGCGGCTGCCGGTGCAGCAATTGCATCAGGCGGGCCAGATCAATCCGGTCCCCGTCGCCAAAGGCAATGGTCACCTGGCTGTCGCTCAAATCCAAGCGCTTTATACCCAATTCCCTGAGGCCTTCTTTGGTCCGCACCACCTCCAAGAGATTTTCCGCCTCGGGAGGCAAAGGACCATAGCAATCTCGCAGCTCCGCCTCGATATCGGCGATCTCCTCTGCAGCCAGCCGCCCGGAAAGCCGCCGGTAAATCATCAGGCGTTGGTCAATATCCGGCACATAAGAATCGGGCAGATAGGCCGCCAGCGGGAGGTGGAGTTCGGGCGGGGGTCCTTCATCTACCTGGGGGCCGCCTTTCAGCTCCTGAACCGCCTGCTCCAGCAGTTGCAAATAGAGCTCGTAGCCCACCTCGGCAATGTGTCCGGATTGGGCCGCGCCCAGCAGGTTGCCGCCTCCCCGGATCTGCAGGTCATGCAGGGCAATTCTAAACCCTGACCCTAATTCAGTGAACTCCATCAGGGCCTTGAGGCGCTTCTGGGCCTCGGGGTTGAGGACTTCCTCCTCCGGCACCAGAAGGTAGGCATAAGCCTGCTCCCGGCCCCGCCCTACCCTGCCGCGCAACTGATAGACTTGAGCCAGCCCCAAGGCATGGGCCCGGTTGATGATAATAGTGTTGGCGGAGGGGACATCCAATCCGGCTTCGATAATCGCGGTGCAGACCAGCACGTCAATGGTGCCGCGCCAGAACCGCCACATTACCTGTTCCAGTTCCTTGGCCGACATCTGGCCGTGCGCCACTGCCAACCGGGCCTCCGGCACCAGACGGCGGATATAATCGGCCCAGGTCTCAATATTTTGCACCCGGTTGTGGACGAAAAAGGCCTGGCCACCGCGCCGCAATTCCCGGTGGATGGCCTCCTTGATAACCGTGTTATCCGGATGGCACAAATAGGTGCGAATGGCCCGGCGCGCCTCGGGGGCAGTATCGATTGTACTCAGGTCACGAATACCGCTCAGGGACAGTTGCAAAGTGCGGGGGATGGGGGTGGCGGTCAGGGTCAGCACGTCCACGGTCTGGCGCAACTGTTTGAGCTTCTCCTTCTGTCTGACTCCGAACCGCTGTTCCTCATCGATGATTACCAGTCCCAATTCCCGAAACCGCACGTCTTTCTGCAACAGCCGGTGAGTGCCGATTACAATATCGGCTTGCCCCGACCATAACTCGGCCAGAATCTGTTTTTGCTCGGCCGGGGTCTTGAACCGGCTCAGCACCCGGATCTCTAGAGGATAGGGCTTCAGGCGCTTTTGGAAAGTATCATAGTGCTGTTCGGCCAGGACCGTGGTAGGCACCAGAAAGGCCACCTGCTTGCCATCCATGGCCGCCTTAAAGGCCGCCCGGATCGCCACCTCGGTTTTGCCATAGCCGACATCGCCGCAGATCAGCCGGTCCATGGGCCTGTCACTGGCCATATCCAGGAGCACCTCCTGAATGGCCTGCATCTGATCCGGGGTTTCTTCATGCTCGAAAGTGGCTTCAAATTCCCGAAACACCGGATCCGGGGGAGAAAACTGATGCCCCTGGACCACCTTACGGGCGGCGTAGAGTTGCACCAGTTCCCGGGCAATTTTTTCAACTGCTTGGCGCACCCGTTTTTTGGTCTTCTCCCAGGATTTGCCCCCCAGCCGATCCAGGGGTGGGAGCTGTCCTTCTACCCCCAAATACTTCTGGACCAGGTGGAGACGGTCGACCGGCAGGTAGAGTTTATCGCCGCCTAAATATTCGAGTCTCAGAAAGTCATTGACCTCCTGGCCCACGGTCAGTTTTTCCAGGCCGCGATAAATGCCGATGCCATGGTCCAGGTGGACCAGCAGGTCCCCGACTTTTAACTCGGTGAGAGATGACAGCCACTGGACCGGCCGGGACCGCCGGGGCGGCCGCCGCTCTGGCTCAGCTCCCAGGATCTCCTCGGCGGTGAGCAAAACCAGCCCCCAGGCCAGAGAGCGAAAGCCGGCTGACAGCCCGTTCCAGGTCAGCTGCAGGCGGCCCCGCAGCTCCCAACTGGGAGTGGCCCTGACTTCAGCATTAATCTTTTGATCAGCCAGCAGTGATCCCAGCCGTTCCGCCTGAGAACGGCTGCGGCACACCAACACCGCCTCAAAGCCGCTGTCCAGCCACTGTTTCAGGTAGGCTGCCAGGGGCCGGACCAATCGGCCCTGGTCAGCAGCCGCGGTAGCCAGGATGTCCGCCAGATCCTGGTTGGTCTCGACGGCAAAGTAAAAAGACCGGGGGGCGTCGCCCGGTGGGGCGGCAAACTCCAGACAATGGCAATATATGGTTTGAAAACGCTCTTGGCGGGCCTCGAAGGGGGCCAATGCCAACCCGGGCAATCCTGCCGTTTCCTGGGTTTGGCTCTCAGTCAATCGTCGGGCTTCCTGGTCCAGATTGAGAGGGTCCCATTCCACCACCAGGACCTGGTCCGACAGGTAGTCCCAGATAGTCTCCGGTTGCGGATAAAAATAGGGCAGATATTTTTCAATCGCTGGAAAATGGCGCCCCTGCTGCACATATTGGCGTAATTTATTGTCTTTTAAACCTCGCAGGCGGTGGGCCCCATATTTTTGGGTGGCCGGGTCCAGAATAACCTCATTGACCGGCAACACTACCAGTTCCTCCAGATGGCCCAGGGAACGCTGGCTGGCGGGGTTGAAATACCGCAGCGACTCGACCTCATCTCCCCAAAACTCTAACCGCACCGGATAAGGTTGAAGCGGAGGATAAAGATCTATCACTCCCCCCCGGACGCTGTACTCTCCTCGGGCCTCCACCAGCGGACTGCGTTCATAACCACCCGCGATAAGCTGCCTGATAAAGCGCTCCCGGTCCAGTTCTTCGCCCGCCACCACGTAATCGATTGCCGCTCCCAACTGCTCCCGGGGGGGCAGCGGTTGCAGGACGGCCAGCGCCGAGGCCACCACGATCGGAGCCCTACCCCTGACCGTCAAAGCATAAGCCGTCTCTATCCGGGCACTGCTGACCTGGGCATCCATGGTCAACTCTTTAAAGGCCAGGTGTTCATGGGCTGGAAAACTGAGCAGGGCCGGAACCTCGTTGTCCGCCTTTTCTTCCGCCACACCCAAAAAAAAGGCCAGATCCCGATAAAAGGCTTCCTGTTGGGCGCTGTCGGGAACCAGGACCAACAGGGGCCGCGGCAATGCCGACCACAGCCGGGATACGACAAAGGCCCCGGCCGCCGGGGTGAGACCGTACAGATCGATCCTCAGCACCCCGGGTCTGAGGGCGTCCAGGATGTCCTGCCACCTTGCCCCTTGGTTGGCAGTTAAAGGCACAAATTTTTCCCTGGATCGAAAAGTCATATTCCGTAAAAAGGTGAGCCTGTGTTAGTATTAAAGATAACCTGACTGCATTGATAAAGCAAATCATGAGGTGAATAGAGATAATGGCCGATAATTCCAGACCTGCTCCCGAGGCCCTGACCCAGGCTGCCGAAGACGAACTCCTGGAGCGCATTCGATCCGTAGCCGACTGGCATTGGAAGATCAACCGCTGCCTGAAAATCCTGGAAACCACTGCCCTGCAACTGGAAGACCCCCCGCCGCCGCCCATCGACTGCCAGACCTTGGCCGAGGCCCTGGATTGGCTCACTACCCTCTTTCAGCAGCATGATCGACGTTCCCGGTTTGCCCACCGGTTGATACGTTTGAATATAGAGCTGCGCCAGCTCGAGCATGAGCAGAGCCAGTTGCAACTGCGCTGGCGTAATTTGGCCGGACATCTCCGGCCATTGCCCCGCACCTCCCTGCAGGCCCTCTATGACACGGTCCCTGAGCTAAAGGCTGAAGTAGATCGGGTCAGCTCCCGGCTGCGGGCCCTGCCGGAAATTCACCCAGATTTCGATTCAGCCTTGCCACCAGCAGAGTCAGATAAATAAAACTTTTTGGAAGATTAAAGGGCAGATTGACCTTGCCTAAACTACCAGGGCTGAGTAAAATAGAAATGCTTGCAAAGGAGGAGATAAGATGAAAATAACCCGGATTGATCATCTAGGCATCGCGGTTAAAGATTTGGAGCCGGTAAAAAAACTTTACGGCGAAAACCTCAACCTCACTTCCCATCATGAGGAGGTGGTGGAATCACAAAAAGTCAAAGTCTGCTTCTTCAAAGTCGGCGAGACCAATCTGGAGCTGCTGCTGGCCACCAGCCCTGACAGCCCGGTAGCCAAATTCATCGACAAGAATGGGGAAGGCATTCATCACATTGCCTTGGAGGTGGAGGACATCGCCGCCGCGGTCGAAGAGCTCAAGGCCGCCGGCGTCCGGATGGTCGATGAGCAACCCCGGGAAGGGGCCCACGGCGCCAAGGTCGCCTTTATTCATCCCAAGTCTACCCATGGAGTACTGATCGAATTATGCCAGCATGGCCCTAAGTAGCCATGAGGCAGGGGAGATAGTGAGCTCTTCGCTCAAAGACCGGGTCCAGGTCAGCGTCCCGTTTTCTTTGTTAGTAAAATACTATCTCCCTACCTTTCTCCAAAGCCGTCTCAATCCCGAGATCAGCATTGATGCCGACAGCCTGGAACAGTGTTCTCGAGCCGACTTTGCCCAGGTGGCCCGCCAATTCCAGGAAGCCGGGCTGACCATCACCCTCCATGCCCCCTTTCAGGACCTATGGCCGGGGGCACTGGATGGCTTGATCCGGTCCGCCAGCCGGGACCGGCTCCAGCAGGCCCTGGCCCTGCTGGAAGTCTTTCAGCCTCCCAGCATTGTCTGCCACGTGGCTTATGATGACAACTATTACCATCACTGCCAGGACCAGTGGCTGGACCATAGCCTGGCCACCTGGGAAGAGATGGCGGCCTTGGCGGCCGATTATAATACTCGCCTGATGCTGGAGAACGTCCGGGAGCCGCGTCCGGACCTGCTGCTGTCCCTGTTCTCCCGCCTTGCCGCCCCCAATCTGGGATTTTGTCTGGACGTCGGCCACCTGCAAGCCTTTGCCGGCGGCCGCTTTCAGGAGTGGCTGGAGGTCCTCTGGCCTTATGTCGGAGAACTACATCTCCATGATAATCACGGCCAGGCTGACGAACACCTGGCCCTGGGAGCCGGGATCGTCCCCTTTGCCTTCGTCCTCGACTTCCTGGCCGGCAAAGGTGCCCAGCCGCTGATTACCCTGGAGCCGCACCAGGAAAAGAGCCTGGAACCTTCCTTGGCCTATCTTGCTAACATCTGGCCCTGGTGATCTTATCCCGGTTTCAGCCTGCCCCCGACATTTCCGGCCAGGCAAATTCTTGACATCGATTTCCCCTGTGATATTATTAAATTTGTGGGCGATTAGCTCAGGTGGATAGAGCGTTGGTCTCCGGAACCAAAGGCCGGGTGTTCGAGTCACCCATCGCCCACCAGGAAAATCAAGGGGTTAGATAAATTCTTAACCCTTTTTTCTTTCCTTATTTATATTTTCCAACCTCATTTCCAACGTAATTCATGTTTTAATCCTTTAGAAGCCCTATAACCTGTGGCCTTTATTCCATTCCTGAAGGGTCATAATAATTCCTGGTATTTTATAGGGCTTAAGTAGGTCTTCAAAAACTCTAACTCCGGAGAGCCTTCGAATTCTGATGGGATACAGGTGCAGTAAACTCCGTTAGCTCTCTACTCAAAGCCTGATGAAGCCTTTAATGAAAAATAATCCACCAAACCAGAAGTCGAAAAACTCCTGCGTCCTCTGGCATCACGCTGCAGAGCCCCAGGGGAAGAATAGGGTTTAAAATTCCGGTCAAGCTGCTGACCTTTGCCTTCTTTGAAGCCTGGGACCTATCAACTTTTATAAGCTCTGATATTTGCTGAAGGACCTTCTGAACTCCTTCAATGAATAAACCGACGGCATAACCGATGTGTCTGTTAGTTCACCCTATAAAATTAAGCCACAATATTCTTGCCTGACGGTAGCGTTGGCGCTCCAGGACTATGTAACTGAAACCACCCCCAAACCATTGACTGCCACCACACATGCCACTGCCCATGGGTGAGGCCAAGCCTGTGCTGGGGTCGATAGCTGAGGAAAGAATAAATAATTTAAGCTCAGCTCCCAGCTGGGGTGCGGGTCAAGAGGAGTGGAAAAGTAACAAAGAACAGGCTGGATAGTGGTGATAGTGGTAGCTATGGCAACGAAAATCAAAACCCCGGGATTGGGACTCCTACCCCCGGTACTAAGATAATCGTCCCGGAAATTTTTTGAAAAACCTCGTTGATGGTCTGCAATGGCATCATGCGGTAGCTGCAAGTCATTAGTGGTTATTAAACTCTTCCCTGAATTTTTGGCAGAAGGCAAGCTCTGCTGTAAGATTAGTCGAGAGAATATAGTCATTTTAAAGTACTAAAGAGAGCCATTTTCATAAGGCCAAGCCTCCCTCCATAAAGTAGGGGGTGCTGTCCGATGTGTCCCTGGGTATGTTGATTCTATCCGGAATTTTCTAAAAATGTTTGCTACTGCCAATTGGCCTGCTAACATCTGACTTTTTTACATCTCAATATCTTTCATGTGCATTAGGTCGTGGGTTTCCTTATCCCGCCGCTACCGGATATTGTTGTCTGGAGTCCTTACAACCATAACAATGAAATATTGAGATTCTAAGGGCATGAAATGACCAAATTTTAGGGAAGAATTACTCCTCAGAGAAATTTATGCTAAAATATTATTAATGACCTGAGTCGGCTTCGGAATGGCATCTCCAGGAAAATTAACAACGAGGCAAAGCATCCTTCAAAACTAACTTTTATGGGAGGATAGCCAAGGTCAATGCATATTTTCGGTCTGAGGTAGATACTGAACTACAACCGGTGATGTATCTTTGTGAAGAGGCAATTTGAAAAAGTCTCATCTATATCGAAAAAGAGGGGCAACAATTGCTGGGACGATGAGGTTTCTGAGCATTTCAAGTCTATCTGGGTTGTTAGTCATTTTGTTATTGATTGCCGGCTAAGGTCAATGCCATTGACTTAAGAATAAGTCTTTGTTATAATCAGCCATAACATACCGAA
>JBKHJN010000036.1:0-28862 GCA_046538075.1 Desulfobacteraceae bacterium
GATCTGATGGGCCTTTTGTCTCTCAAAGTCGAACTGGAAGATTAGTAAATCTTTAAGACAATGATAAACAAAGCATGGCATTCGCCTCCTCAGGAAGTTCTTGACACTCTTCAGGTTACCCCCGACCAGGGACTGGATGAGCGTGAAGTAAAGCGCCGACGCCATCAATACGGTCCCAATCGTCTGAAACAGGCCCAAACTGCCAGTGCCTGGGTGGTCCTGTTAAGACAATTTAAAGGTTTGATTAGCCTGCTCTTATTGGTGGCCACGCTGGTGGCCCTGGCCTTTGGCAACTGGCTGGAAGGGGTGGCGGTTGCCGTAGCTTTGCTGGTCAATGCTGCCATCGGTTTTGGTACCGAACTGCAAGCCATCCGTTCCATGGAAGCCCTGCGTCAACTCACCCAGGTTAATGCCAAGGTTCGCCGTCAGGCCGAGGTCAAGGTAACCCCTGCCGGTGACTTGGTTCCCGGTGACATTGTCCTTCTGGAAGGGGGAGATGTAGTCACCGCGGATTTGCGACTGATTGAGGCTTCCAAGTTTCAGGCAAATGAGTCGACCCTTACCGGTGAATCAGTGCCGGTCAGTAAACAGGTGGAGGCCCTGGCGGAAGAAGAGGTGCCTTTGGCCGACAGAGTCAACATGGTGTTTAAAGGGACCTCCGTGACCCGGGGCAGCGGCGAGGGGGTAGTGGTCGCCACCGGCATGGATACCGAGTTGGGCAAGATTTCATCCCTGGTGGAGGAGGCCGAAGAGGAGCAGACCCCCTTAGAAAAACGGCTTGACAGGTTGGGGTATAAATTAATCTGGTTAACTTTAATCATTGCCCTGGGCGTTGCGGTTACCGGCCTGATAGCTGATATAGAATTATTGCTGGTAATAGAGACCTCTATAGCTCTGGCAGTGGCCGCCATTCCGGAAGGGCTACCGATAGTGGCCACCATTTCCCTGGCCCATGGGATGCGGCGCATGGCCCGCCGCCAGGCATTGGTCAACCGCTTGGTGGCGATCGAGACCCTGGGGGCCACTAATGTCATTCTTACTGATAAAACCGGAACCCTCACCGAAAACCGCCTTACGGTGGCTCGCCTGGCATCCGAGGCCGGGGAGCTCCAGTGGGGGCCAGAGGCCGATCTAGATCAAGATTCAGTCACCTCTGACAAGGTACTTAAAAAACTCCTGGAAGTCGGGATCCTCTGTAATAATGCTTCCCTTTCCGGGCAAAAATCCCATGATGATCATCAGGCGGTAGGCGATCCCCTGGAAGTGGCGCTTCTCCTGGCGGGTGCCCAGGCCGGGTTGGAACGGAACCAACTTCTCCAAGAAAAGCCCGAAGTCCGTGAAGAGTCCTTTGATCCCCAACACAACATGATGGCCACCTTTCACCAGGGAAACGGCTACTATCTGGTGGCGGTCAAAGGCGCTCCGGAAGCGGTCCTCAATGCTTGCCGGACTATCCTGACTCCGGAAGACGCCAGACCAATGGATGATAAGGAAAAAAATTCCTGGCTGGAGGTCAATAACCGTTTGGCCCAAGATGGCTTGCGGATTCTGGCCCTGGCTGCCAAGGAGGTGGACAACATCGAGGCCCAGCCCTACGAAGACTTGACTTTTCTGGGGTTGATGGGATTGATCGATCCCCCCCGCCAGGATATCCGGCCCGCCATCGCCTCCTGTCAACAGGCCGGCATCAGGGTGATTATGGTCACCGGCGACCATCCCCTGACCGCGCGGCAGGTCGGTTTGACCCTGGGGCTGATTGACCAAAAGGCTGAGATTATCGAGGGCCGCAACCTAAAAAATCCTGAGCAGTTATCAGACGCTGAGCGCCAAAACTACCTGCAAACCCATATCTTTGCCCGGGTCAGCCCGGAGCAGAAATTAGAGCTGGTTGATCTGTATCAAAAAAACGGTGACATAGTCGCCATGACCGGTGACGGCGTCAACGATGCTCCGGCTTTGAAAAAGGCTAATATCGGCATTGCCATGGGTCAAAGGGGGACCCAGGTGGCCTGCGAGGCCGCCGATATCGTCCTTCAGGATGACAGCTTTAGCACCATTTTAGTGGCTATCCAACACGGCCGCAACATTTTCCGGAATATCAGGAAGTTTATCCTTTTTCTGCTGTCCGGAAATGTCAGTGAAATCCTGATCGTAACCCTGGCCTGGCTGGCGGGGGCGCCTCTGCCCCTGCTACCTCTGCAGATCTTATATCTCAATATGATCGGGGACGTTTTCCCGGCCCTGGCCCTCGGGGTGGGAAGCGAAAACCCGTCATTGATGCAACAGCCCCCGCGCGATCCCAAAGAATCGATTCTGACCAGGCGACATTGGGTTTTTATCGGCAGTTACGGAATCTTGATCGCCGCGGTGGTCTTGCTGGCGTTTGGTCTGGCCTTTAGCTGGCTTAGGCTGGAAGCTGATCAGGCGGTAACCATTTCCTTCCTTACCCTGGCCTTTGCCCGCCTGTGGCATGTGTTTAATATGCGCGATCCGGTTTCCGGCCTGTTCCGCAACGACATTACTCGCAACCCCTTAATTTGGGGGGCTTTGGCCTTATGTACCGTGCTGCTGCTTATTGCCATCTATCTCCCTCCCCTGGCTCTGGCCCTGAAGCTGCCGGCCCCGGAATTTAAAGGATGGATGTTGATTATAGGTATGAGCCTGGTCCCCTGGGTGCTAGGGCAGTTGCTGCATGGCCTCGGTTTAATTAAAGTATAAGTTGTTAAATAATAAGGAGGTGACAGCGTGCGCTACGAAGGCCCGATATACCGGCCGCCGAGTGAGGCAGACAGTCTGCTGATTCAGGCCACGGTCGGTTGCCCACATAATAAATGCACCTTTTGCATGGTTTATAAGAACGGGGTGAAGTATAAAGTCAGGCCCACCGCGGAAATCAAAGCGGATCTGGAAGAAGCCCGCCGGCTGTATGGCGACCGGGTGCAGACCTTGTTTTTCCCGGCAGGCAATACTATTGCCATGCCCACCCCGGCCCTGGCCGAGATTTGCCGTTACAGCTATTCCCTCTTCCCCCGTCTGCATCGCATTACCGTCTACGGCTCGGCGCAATTTATCTACCGGAAAGGGATGGAGCAACTCCGCCTCCTGGCCGAGGCCGGCCTGAAACGCATCCATGTCGGTTTAGAAAGCGGCGACGATGTTATCCTGGCGCGGATTAAAAAAGGCTCCACCTTCCGGGAACAAGTTGCCGCCGGCCAAATGCTGCGGGCGGTGGGCATTGAAGTCAGCGAGTATGTGATGTTGGGGATCGGCGGCAAAGACCGGAGCGAAGAGCATGCCCGCCGGAGTGCGGCGGCTATTAATGCAATTGAACCCGATTTCTTGCGGCTGCGGACCTTTGTCCCCAAAGTCAATACCCCCTTGCTGGAAGATGTTGTCGCTGGTCGTTTCCAGATGTTAAGCCCCCATGAGGTGCTTCATGAGACCCTGGCCCTGATCGAAGGCATTATTATAAGTACTCAAATAGTCAGCGATCACTACACCAATTACATTAATCTGGCCGGCCAGTTGCCCCAGGACCGGGACCGCTTGCTGGAGAGCCTGAGGCAGGCTTGCCGGCTAGATGAACCAGCTTTCCGCCCTTTTTTTATCGGCACCCAATAAAAAGAAGGATCTTTCCTCCCTGCCCTTGACCACTCTGCCAGAGCAAGATAACATAAAAATTTATTACAATGTCCCAGCAAAGATTTGAGGGCAGGGCCATTTTCGGCAGCACTGCACAAATTGATTTAGATTAAATATCCACCCCCTAAAGATGAAAGATTTTTTTAAACTCAAGACTATTCCTGAGGTTCTGGCCCTACTGGACCGATTCGCGGCGGTAGAGACCGAAACATTACCATTAGGCCAGGCCTATCGCCGGATTCTGGCCGAGGCAATGGTCGCCGTCGCCGATGTCCCGGAATTTACTCGAACCGTGGTCGATGGCTTTGCAGTGCGGGCCCGGGATACCTTTGGGGCCAGTCCTGGGGCTCCCGCCCTGCTCCAGGTGGTGGGGGAAATCAACATGGGCGAGGAGGCTGTCCAGCCGCTGCAGCCCGGCCAAACAGTCCGCATCGCCACCGGGGGCATGTTGCCGCCGGAAGCCGACGCGGTGGTCATGATCGAATATACCCAGGAACTGGATGCAAATACCCAGGAATTATTCCGGAGTGTGTCACCCTTGGAAAACGTCCTGCAGCGGGGCGAGGATGTCCGGGCCGGGAACCGGCTTGTTCCAGCCGGGATTCGCCTCCGCCCCCAGGATATTGGCCTCTTGGCGGCTGCGGGAGTAACAACTGTCCGAGTTTATCGCCGCCCCCGGGTGGCAATCATTTCCACCGGCGATGAAATCGTTCCCATCGAGGCCTCTTTGCGTCCGGGGCAGATGCGGGACAGCAATGCTTATGCCCTGGCCGCCCAAGTGGAGGCGGTGGGTGGAGCGCCCCGCCAGTGGGGTATTGTCCCGGATGAACTGGCTGCCCTGCAAGCGCGCCTGGCCGCGGCGCTGCCCGAGTCGGACCTGATCCTGCTCTCGGGAGGCAGTTCGGTGGGCACCCGGGATTGGGCGGTGGCAGCCATCCAATCCTTTCCCGATGCCCGGATTCTGGTCCACGGCGTGGCCATAAGCCCCGGCAAACCAACTATCTTGGCGATGATCGGCAATAAACCGCTGATCGGCCTGCCCGGCCATCCAGCCTCAGCGATGATTATCATGGAGGTGTTGGGGCGGCCCCTATTGGCTCGATTGGCAGGACTAAACGCCCCAGAGCAATCCCGGGGCCGGACGGTTACGGCCCGCCTCTCCCGCAATCTGGCCTCCCCCCTGGGGCGGGAAGATTTTGTCCGGGTCCGTCTGCGGTCTGAAGCCGAGGTCCTGTGGGCCGACCCTATTTTAGGCAAATCCGGGCTTATTTCCACCATGGTGAGGGCCGATGGCTGGGTTCAGATTCCCTTGCACACCGAGGGATTGGAAAAGGGCGAAATGGTTGAAGTCCGACTGTTTCAGACCTAAGTGATGGAATAGACGATGAAACGGCATATTTACCTAAAGATGAAACCCGTGGATGAGGCCCGGGAGCTTTTCCTGTCCCAGTTTGATCTGGACCATTATTTGGCTCCGGAAGAGGTGGCGACGGTGGCGGCCCTGGATCGGGTAACCGCGGCCCCGGTCCTAGCCCGGTTGTCTTCGCCGCACTACCACAGCGCCGCCATGGACGGCTATGCGGTCGCCGCCGCCCTAACCTTTGGGGCCACCATTGACCAGCCGCGGCAACTGCATCTGGGTCAGGAAGCCTTTCCGGTCAATACCGGCAATCGGCTGCCGCCCGGAACCGATGCGGTAATCATGGTGGAGCAAGTCAATCCGATTGATGCGGAAAATATTGAAATCGAGGCTGCGGCCCATCCCTGGCAGCACGTCCGGCGGGTGGGGGAAGACCTGGTAGCCGGCGAAATGGTGCTTCCGGAAAAAACCGTGATCAGCCCCTATGCCCAGGGGGCGCTGCTGGCAGTGGGGATCAGCCGGGTCCTGGTTAAAAAGCGGCCGCAGGTGGTCATTATTCCCACCGGATCGGAACTGTTGCCAGCCCCAGAACTGATGTCCGAAGGGTTAACCGCAGGGCGGATTATCGAATTCAACTCGGTTATGCTGGCCAGTCTGGTCGAGCAGGCCGGCGGCCTGGCCCAGATTCTGCCTCCGGTTCCTGACCACCTGGCCGATATCCAGACGGCTCTCGATTGCGCTGTAGATCAGGGCGACGTGGTGATCATCAATGCCGGATCCTCAGCCGGGACTGAGGATTACACCGCTGAGGCAGTGAATAACCTGGGAGAAGTCCTGGTGCACGGGGTGGCGATGATGCCGGGCAAGCCCACCATTCTGGGAGTGGTCCGGGGGAAGCCGGTGATCGGTAATCCCGGCTATCCGGTGTCCGCAGTGCTCTCCGCCGAACAGTTTATCCTGCCGCTGATTGCCAGCCTGGTGGGCCGGCCGCAACCGCCGCGGCTTCAGGTGGAGGTCTATGCGGCCCAAAAAATTCCCTCCAAAGCCGGCCTGGAGGAATTTATCCGGGTGACCCTGGGTAAAGTGGAAGAGCGGATCATCGCCACCCCTTTGCCTCGGGGGGCAGGTACCATCACCTCGCTGGTCAGGGCCGATGGCATTATCCGCATTCCGGCCCTGAGCGAAGGTCTGGAGGAGGACCGCCCGGCCATGGCGGAGTTGTTGATTTCCCAGGAGGAACTAGCCGGCACCCTGGTGGCCATTGGCAGCCACGACAATACTCTGGATGTCCTGGCTAACCTGCTGCGCCGGCATAATCCCAAGCTGCGCCTGTCTTCCGCCCATGTCGGGAGCCTGGGCGGGCTGCTGGCCTTGAAGAAAGGCCGCTCCCATCTGGGCGGCAGCCACCTCTTCGACCCCGCCACTAATTCTTATAACATTCCGTATATCCAAAGGTATCTGGCCGGCATGCCTGTAAAGCTGATCAATCTGGTATATCGCCAGCAGGGTCTGATGGTGCTGCCTGGAAATCCCAAAAATATCCAGGGATTCGAAGACCTGACCCGGTCTGAAGTCAATTTTATCAACCGTCAGCGAGGCTCGGGAACCCGCATCCTGCTGGACTATCAGTTACAACAACTGGGTATTCCGCCGGAGGCTATCGCAGGTTACGATCGGGAAGAATATACCCATATGGCGGTAGCGGTCAATGTGTTGTCCGGCAGCGCCGACACCGGCCTGGGGATTATGGCGGCAGTGCGGGCCTTGGAACTAGACTTTATCCCGGTGGTTACCGAACGTTATGACCTGGTCGTCCCGCATTCCACTTTCGTTGAACCAGGTTTTCAGACGCTGCTGGCCCTGATTCGATCGGAGGAATTCAGGCACTTGGTCCAGGAACTGGGCGGTTACGATACCCGGGACACCGGTCAGATTATCTGGGAACAATGATCTGCAGTTCTTAAAATCCATTCACTCTGGGGGAGATCAATGCGAATTTTAGATATGAGTCCTTATCGCCCCTATCGACCGATGGGGGAGACTTGTCTGACCAGGACCATCCAGGACAAACAGGTGGTATGGATCAAGCCCGAGGCTGAATATGTTTCGGAGGGCCGGTTTGTACTGCGTCCGCTGCGGCGCGGCGATGTGGCCGCCGCCGCCCAACTCTGGCTCTGGGCCTATCCCGAGATCTATGGCTCCGAACATGGTTTTATTTTGTATCCCGAGGAATACGAGGCCCGCATCACCCTGGAGGAAACCTGGGAGACCGACGCGGTTCAGAAACAGTACTGTATGCTGATCGCGGAGGAAGTCGCCAGCGGGCGGTTGGCTGCGGCCACGCTGATGACCAAATTTGATAAGAATCTCCAGGTTGAGTATACCTTTGCCGGCACTCATCCCGATTTTCGCCAGCAGAGTTTGATGGGCTCCTTAGGGAGGCTCATGGACCGTATGGTTAAAGCCTCGGGAGCCGAATATCTGACCACTTTTTTGGAAACCTGGCACACCATTACCCAGGACGTGACCCTCAAATGGGGGCGGGGCTGGAAGATTGCCGGCATCTTCCCCGGCAACTTTACCCGCTGGACCGGAGATCAGCAGGAGTATCGGGCCTGCGAAATCCATCTTTACAAATTTATCAACGACGGCGAAAAATATGCCACTCAACCGGCCGAATGGCACCTGCACCCCGAAATCCAAAAACTTTGGGAAGTGCTTGAGTCCTTAAATGCCAAATTCAGCTAATACCTCAGGCACGGCCCCGGCGGCCTAAAGCTGGGTCCCCGATCTAGGCCTGGCCGCGGCCCGCCTCTGGCCAGAGTAGCCGGCTGGAGCCAGGCCTAACTAGAATTTATCGGCAAAAATAAACCTAGACTTTAAATAAACTTCAATGTCGGGAGGTGAACGCCCAAGCCCGACGCAATTTAATCGACAACCGGATAGCTTTGGCATAGAATATCAATTAGGGAATCGCCGAGCTCGTAATCTGATCGGCAATTTTTACCTTCGATAAAATACAGCGAAAGGCAGCTCATGAAACCAACCCTCTTACTCAGCCCACCGTGTTTCAAAGATTTTGATGGCGGGGCCGGGTCTCGTTATCAGGCCACCCGGGAGGTGACTTCCTTCTGGTATCCTACCTGGCTCTGCTACCCGGCGGGATTGATACCCCAGAGCCGGGTGCTGGATGCCCCGCCTTTGAATTTAGGGGTGGCGGAGGTGGTTAAGCAGGCCGGTGATTATGAACTGGTAGTGATCTTCACTTCTTCTGCTTCCCTAACCTATGATTTAAAGACGGTCGAGGCCTTAAAGGCCAGTTATCCCAACTTGATTGTCGGCATGGTGGGCCCGCAGGTAACGGTTTTGCCCGACAAAGCTTTAGACGCCAGCCCGGCTTTGGATTTTGTGGCCCGGCGAGAGTTTGACTACACCGTCATGGAAGTGGCGCAGGCGCGGTCGTGGGATAAGATTTTAGGCTTAAGCTATCGAAAAAATGGGGAAAAATACCACAACCCGGACCGCCCCTATATAGAGGATTTAGACGCCCTGCCCTGGGTGACTGAAATCTACCATCGTGACCTGGACATTAATCTCTACCATATACCTTATCTCCGGGATCCCTATATTTCTATTTATTCCGGCCGGGGCTGTCCGCATCGCTGTATCTATTGTCTGTGGCCCCAAACCTTATCCGGTCACCGCTATCGGGTCCGCAGTGTGGCTGATGTAGTCAACGAGGTACGTCGCAGCCTGGAACTATTTCCTCAGGCTGCGGAAATCTTTTTTGACGACGACACCTTTACTGCCAACCCGGAGCGGGCCCGTCAACTCAGTCAGGAGTTTCGCCCTTTACAGTTCACCTGGTCCGCTACCGGCCGGGTCAATACTGATTATGAGTCTTTAAAAGCCATGAAAGAAGGCGGCCTGCGTTTGCTGGTGGTGGGTTATGAAACCGGCAATGAGCAGATCTTGAAAAATATCCGCAAGGGCGCCACCCTGGACCAGGCCCGACGTTTTACCCGCTGGTGCAAGGAATTGGGCATTCAGATCCATGGCACCTTTATTGTCGGTTTGCCCGGGGAAACCCCGGCGACCATTGAGGAATCGATTCGCTTTGCCTGTGATCTGGACCCCGATACCATTCAGGTATCACTGGCTACCCCCTATCCCGGGACTGCTTTTTATGATTTATGTACTGCCCGCGGTTATTTCCGCTCCGGGGGCCTGGTAAACGGCCATACTGGCTACCAGCAATGTGTGGTAGAATATCCGGAACTGAAGGCGGAGGATATTTTTCAGGCGGTCCCCCGGTTTTATCGCAAGTTCTATTTTCGCCCCCGCTATATAGCCCGGACGGCCAAAACCATGCTGGTGGACGCAGCCGAACGCCGCCGGCTGCTTAAAGAAGGGAAAGAATTTTTTGGCTTTCTGTTCCGGCGTCACCAACGCTCCGAGAGCGGGATAGAAGAACCCCTCAAAACTTCAGTTTCATGAACCGGAAAGAATTTCTCAATCTTCTTTTGCAGGGAGGGCCGGGATTCTGCCAGATTGCTGTGACTAATGCCTGTAATGCCAAGTGTAGCTTTTGTAATTTCCATCGACTCGGAGCCGAAGAATGGATAATGGCTGACCCCGACCGTCTAAGTCGGGGCCTGCCACTTTTGGCCCAGGGCGGGATAAAATATCTGGTTTTAACCGGCGGGGAACCTTTGCTTTATCCTCCCCTGGCGGAACTGTTGGACCAGGCGCAGAATTTAGGAATCACCACCTTGCTGTGTACCAATGGCGCTTTGCTGAATCCTGCCAAGTTGTCAGAGTTGCAAAAGGCCGGTCTGGACAGTGTAATTATTTCAATTGATGCTGCTTCGGCCCGGATCCATGATGAACACCGCGGGCTGCCCGGTCTCACCGACCATATCAAGTTAATGGTGCCAGAAATCAAGCAGCGGGGAATCAAAGCCATTGCCTCAGTGACCATCAGCCGCTTAATTACCGATTTGCCCAACCTCATCCAGTTCTTAGCCGATCTAGGGTTTTCCCTGGTCACCTTTTCTTATCCTTTGATCCACCTCCATTCTTCTTATTTAGGCTGCGCGGATCACGATCTGGTAAGATTTTCACCGGCCGAATTATACAGCTGGTTTGATCAGATCAAAGACCTAAAGTCCCAGAACCAAATACGAATCCTTAATTCCCGGTTATCGTTGACAGAGATGCAACGTCAACTGACCTGCCGCCGCTCACGTTTCCCCTGTCTGGCCGGATACAAATATTTTTTTTTGGATTGGCATCTCAAGGTTTACCGTTGTCATTATTTAAATATCTACATGGGGGAGTTGGAGGATTTCCTCTCTTTGCCCCGGATCCGAGATGATTGCCAGGCCTGCATGATTGACTGTTACCGAGATCCCAGTGTATATCAATATGCCGCGGTTTCCCTGGCCGATGCCCGGGCTGCTTTAGGTCAAGGCCGCTTCTCAAAAGCCCTGGGGCATCTCTTTCATCCCTTTAACTTTCTTTCCCTGGCCTCTTGGTTGGAGGGGCTGTGTTGGATAAGGGATTAATGGCCGACAATCATTTCTGCTCACCCCGGCGGGCGGTCATCATTACCGGTGATGACTTTGGCCTCTCTTCACCACTCAATCAGGCAATTGCCCTGGCTCACCGGAAGGGAATCCTGACCTGTGCCAGTCTGATGGTGGGTGCTCCGGCCTGGTCTGAAGCAGTGGCGCTGGCCCGGGAAATGCCAGACCTGTGTGTGGGCCTCCATCTGACTCTGATCCAAGGCTGGGCTGTCCTGCCGCCCCGCCTCATTCTGCATCTGGCTGATCAGCAGGGCAATTTTCGCAAGCACCCGATAGCAGCTGGACTGCGCTTTTTCTTTTCTCGGAGACTGCTGAATGAGATCCGTCAGGAACTAGCCGCCCAGATGGAAGCATTTTTAAGCACCGGGCTAACTCCCTGGTTTGTCAATGGTCACCTCAACATCCACCTTCACCCCCGGGTATGGCCGGTGGTTCAGGAACTGGCCCGGGAATTTAATATTCCGGGGATGCGGCTGACTCAGGAAGATCTTCGCATTACCCTGAGACTAAACCGGCAACGGCTGGTTCACAAGGTGGCCCATGCCTTGATCTTTGCCTGGCTGGGCCGCCGGGTTCAAAAATCCATCCATAACTCCGGCCTTAAATCCAATGACCATCTATTCGGGCTGTTAAACGACGGTCAGATGGATGAAGATTATCTCCTGGGGCTGCTGCCTCAATTGCGGCCTGGAATAACCGAGATCTATTTTCATCCGGCTCTTCGGTCCAATCCGGAGTTACGGCAGTGGACGCCTGGTTATCGCCACCAGGATGAGCTGGCTGCCCTGCTCAGCCCCCGGGTGCGCCAGGCCCTGGTTGAAAATGGACTGGAACTCACCAATTACCAACGGTTCTAAAGGAGAACCCTGGCATGATGACTAAGACCTTGTTTACCCTGATCATCGCTATTTTCTCAGTATCGATAGGAGATGTGCTGCTCTCCCGGGGGATGAAACAGATTGGCGCGGTTTCCACTTACCAGCCTCGGGCTCTGTTGAAGCTGGGGGTTCAGATCTTCAGCCATCCTTACATAATTTTGGGCATCCTGTGTCTGGCGGTTTTTTTCTTTCTCTGGCTGGCGGTGCTGTCCTGGTCTGACCTGAGTTTTGCCCTGCCGCTGACTGCCCTAAGTTATGTGGTAACAGCCATTCTGGCCCATTACCTGCTGGAAGAGACCATAACTCCGATCCGCTGGGCCGGTACTTTTTTAATCTGTATCGGCGTGGTTTTGGTCACCAAGAGCGGCTATTAGCAGGCCGCCGTCTAAGTCCACCCAGGGCCACAGCTACAGTTGGTCGGGAGTAGAAGACACCACGGCCTGGAGCCTGGAAGTCCGGCCCAGGTAAATATTCAGCCAGGCCGATCCTGAGTTTACCCCATACCTCAATCGGGCAATGACCTCTATGGGTAGACAGATAACCGGCCAGATCATCGACGTAACCAGGAGCCCGGAAAACACTCCCAGGAGACTGCTAATTGCTAAGGCGATAATATCTAATTGCATCTGGCATCCCCTTGATCGGCCCTAAACCGATTTATCGCTTCGGTGAGCAGAGGTGGTAATAAAAATGGTAAATTCCTTAGTGCCTGATATCCTTGTTATTTATGCGTTTGATCCTTGATAGCATTAAAGAGCAATACCTGTACCACCCATACTTATGAAATTTGATAATATATTCAATGGTTTAGTCTTAGGCCGGTCTGGGGGCGTTCAGCCGCAGAGGAGAAATCTGGGGGTAAAGTTTAGGTTTTGGCGAAGGGGTTGAGGGAAAGGCTTGGGGAAGAAATTACTTGTCTAAGTCTTCTCAACCCAATCCCTGAAGGTGGTTAGAAGGGAGCTGGAGGGGAGAATTAAGGGGCTGCGAGCCTCCCCTCACAATAACCTTGCTGTGAGTATTAACTACCTTTAAGCGCCTGGATAGCCCGAGGAACCGTATCTTTGGGGCTGATTTTATACCAAGGGTGGATAATCTTACCGTCCTCGCTGATCAGAAAGGAGGAGCGGATTACCCCCAGATATTTTTTGCCCCGCATGGTTTTTTCCCCCCAAACCCCATAGGCCTGGGCCACGGCATGGTCCTGATCCGACAGCAAGGGGAAATGCAGCCCATATTTGTCGTCAAATTTCTGCTGTTGATTGGTGCCGTCCGGGCTGATCCCTACTACTGCCAGGCCTAGGTCAGCCAGTTCTTGGCGCGCATCCCTGATTTGACAGGCCTGCTCGGTGCAGCCCGGGGTATTGGCCTTGGGATAAAAGTACAGCAGCAGTTTGCGGCCTTGAAAGTCAGACAATCTCACCGGATCGCCATGCTGATCGAGCAATTGAAAGTCGGGGGCAGGGTCCCCTGAATTCAGTCTGGCCATAAGCGCCTCATAATTTTATAAAAATTCTTGGCTCCAGTTCAGAGGGGGTAACTATTATTTCTGGGGCCAAATCGGGTAAGGGCAAATAGAGGTGAGACTGCGGTCTCACCTCCGGAATTGATTTTAAAGGCACCGGGTTAAATTTACCTGGAGCTAAAACAGTTAACCGCCGACATAACCACCGGCAATATGTTCCGAATCCCAGTAATTGATTTTATCCAGCAGCTTCTGCTTGGTAGTTTCGATTTCGGCCTTGGCGTCGCTCCAATCCATGGGGCACTCTTTCTTAAGTTGATCAATCCGATCGGTGAGATGATCGATTAGACCATGCAGCTCAGAATATTGCCCAGATAACTTGTTTCTTGTGGCTGCGGGCATCTTTTCGATGGCTCGCATGATGTCATAGACCCGCGCTTTTAAAAAGGTTAACTCAGACTGCATGCCATCACAATAATATTTCGCATCCATGGCGACCTCCAGGTTAAATAAATTTTAATAACAGTTCCTTTTTATAAAGGCCTATTAAACAATAAGACATTCCCTCCAGTTGTCAAGTCAAATAAAGAATTTTTAACGCAGGCTGATATTCTTATTTAAGTTTTGCCTCGTTTACGTAGAAAACAGCCCTGCCCCTTGCTTTTAATAATTGATTCTGCGATTCTTAGGGACAATTTTCCCGGTCGCTATTCTGAAACCAGATTTCACCACCCGGAGGTGCAGATAGAATGTCGGATTATCCAGAATTCCCCCAGTTCAAATCCTTGGAGTTGGCCGACCGCGAGGTGGTGCATCCCCGGTTGTGGGATTATCAGCCGCAAACTTCGGAGTTGAACTTCACCAATCTATTTATCTGGCGCGGCCATTATCGCTTTGAATGGTCTATAGATAAGGACTGGCTCCTGGTGATCGCTTATTCTCCCGAAAATAACGGAGTCTGGGCCTTTCCTCCCCTAGGACCGGCCCCGCGACAGGAGAGCGTCCGACGGATACTGGAGTGGCTTAAAGAGGAGAAAAGGCAAGCCGAACCACGGATAGAGCGGGCCGACCCCCGGCTGGCGGCGGAACTGGCCCATGCCTCCGGATTCTCCTTAGAACCGACCCGAGAACAATTTGACTATGTCTATGGCGCCGAAGATCTGATTAATCTGGCCGGGCGTAAATACCACGCCAAGCGCAATCATCTCAATAAATTCAAACGGGCCTACCAGTTTACCTATCAACCCCTGGATGAACGGCACCTGCGCGCCTGCTGCGATCTTACCGATCATTGGTGCATATTCAAAAGATGCGATGAAGACCTGAATCTGATGGGGGAATGGGAGGCCATCGCCGAGGCCCTGAGCAATTTTGCCGCCCTGCATCTGCAGGGCGGGGTGATCCTGGTGGACGGGAAGGTAGAGGCCTTTACCATGGGCGAAAAGCTTAACCAGGACACCGCCGTGGTGCACCTGGAAAAGGCCAATCCCGAGATTCGCGAACTTTATGCGGTGATCAACCAGCAATTCTGCCAGCACGCCTGGTCCCAGTTGTCCTTCATCAACCGGGAGCAGGACCTGGGAGAAGAGGGCCTGCGCCGCGCCAAACTCTCCTACCAACCCCACCATCTGCTGGAAAAATTCCGCATTCGGTTAACTTGAATATCTCATTAGGAAAATATTTTTAAACTTGATTTTGAATATAATTGCAATATCGTTTTAAGATAATTGTTTTCCATTCAATGGCAATTTTTTAGAGGAGGGAATACCATGCTTGTTTATCTGGTCCAGCATGCTGAAGCCAAAAGCAAAGAGGAAGACCCGGCCCGGGATCTTACCGACCAGGGCGCCCAAGACATTAAAAAAGTAGCAGACCAGCTAGGAAAGTTTCATCCCGCGATAAATCAGATATTGCACAGCGGCAAGACCAGAGCCTTAAGCACCGCCAATATCCTGGCGGCAGCTCTGAAACCGCCCCAAGGGGTTACTCCGACCAGTGGCTTGGCCCCCCTGGACGACCCCGGGGATTGGGCAAGCCGCCTGGCGGAAATGGATGAACATATTATGCTGGTGGGTCACCTTCCCCATCTGGCTAAATTGGCCACCCTGCTACTTACCGGAGACCAAGAAAAAAGTGTGATTAATTTTAAAATGGGCGGCGTGGTCTGTCTGAGGCGGAGCGAAGTCGGCCAATGGGCGGTGGATTGGATGATCATCCCGGAAATAATTTCCTGAGCCTCTGTTGTCGTTATTCCAGTATCTTTGCTGCCCGGCCAAAACGGCAGAATTAAAAATTTATGACTAACAGGTCTAAAAATGGTAGGCCATGCTCAGGCCCAAGGAATGGACCTGGCTTTCGTAGCGGCCATTGGCCTGCACCGGCAACGGCACCCCGTTCAAGGTCAGGCTATTGTTTTTGCTGCGGTTTTCGAACAGCAGATAATTATAAGCGATCCCCAGAGTAAACTGTCTGATCTTGAGGTCGCCCCCCACCGTAAAAATATGGCGGTCGGCATCGGGAATCTGAGGATCCAGGGTATCATCGGGCACCGGGTTAAGGTCATAGATATAGCCCACCCGGAGCTTCATATTTTCTTTAAGTTTATAATTGGCCCCGAAACGGAAGGCCCAGACATCTTTCCAGTTCTTGGGCTGAACTATCCGATTAGTCATAACTCCATTGACCAGGGTGGGCTGGTTTAGCCTGACTTCCAATTGATCGTAACTCGACCAGCCAGTCCAGGTGGCGTCAAATTCAAAGCTGAACGGCTCCAACCGGCTGAATGAAATACCCGCGGTGACCGAAGGCGGAAAATTAAGATTAGCGGACCCACCAATGTCGGCGACCGGCGGGAGTAAAGCCGGCAAAGTGGTCTTAAGTTGGCCTTTATATCTCAGAGAAATTTCGCTGCGATAGGCCACTCCCAGTTTGACGCCGTCGACCGGCTCGTATAACACCCCAAGATTATAGCCATATCCAGTGCCGTCGCCATCGAGGGTCGTCTCCCCGTCGGCAAGGGGAAAAGGAAGTTGGACTTTGCGCTTGAGCTTTACCGAGGACCACAAAACATTGAATCCCATTGCCACCGACAGGGATTCTATCGGTTTGACCGAGATTACCGGGTTCAGGTTATAGGTTTCGAGCTCGGAAAAAGTGGTCAGATAGCGGCCGGTCCACTCCGGGGGCCATTGCGTGCCCAGACCAAAAGGCGCGAAAAAACCGACGCCCGCCGCCACATGGTCATTGAAAGGAATAGCCACATACGCGGTCCCGGCATGGAACAGGCGATGGTTGGTTTGGGAGAATTGGCCGCCAGGTCCATGAAATTCCCGGTCAGGGTAGTTAAAAATGGTGCCCATATAAATCTGGGGGCGTTTAAGCTGGTTGAGACCGGCGGGGTTGTAAAAGATGGCTGAGGCGTCGCTGGCGTCGGCGACAAAGGCGTTGCCCTGGGCCATAGCCGCAGTCCCTTGTTGAACCAGGGCGAAGCCAGCCCCGTAGGCAGAAGGATTAAAACCGAACCACAAAACCACAGCCACAAGTAAGACCGCGCCAATCCGAGGCATGAGCGAACTCCTTTTCTTGGTCAAACAGATTTAACTTGGTTCGATATGTTCACCTTTACATATTTTTATGGGAAAAAAGCAAGAAAAATAAACGCTTCAGGCGGATCCAACCATAAGGGGTTGAATTAATTCATATTAAGCATATCAGCAATCTTTTGCGACAGGGCCTCTATTCGGTAAGGCTTTTGAATAAAGTCTAGGTTTCCGTCCTCGATCATCCCCGGGCCCTCTTCCTCTAGGCCGTAGCCGCTGGAAATCAACACTTTTACCCCGGGATTAATTTGCTTCAGCAGCTTATAAGTTTCCCGGCCTCCCATACCTGGCATGATCATATCTAAGATGACCAAATCGATATCATCTTTGCCCTCCCGGTATATGGAGATCGCTCTTTGCCCGCTCTCCGCCGGTAGAATTTTGTAACCCAAGCGCTCCAGGATTTTGGTGCCCACGGTCCGGATCATCTCTTCATCGTCCACCAGGAGAATGGTGCCTGATCCTTTGATATATTGGTGACTTACCGCCTCCTCGGTCACGATGGGCTTTTGGGTAACCGGGAGGTAAATGTGGAAGGTGGTGCCTCTGCCTTTTTCGCTTTCTACCTCGATAATGCCTTTATGGTTCTTGATTATGGCATAGCTGGTGGCCAGGCCCAGACCGGTTCCCTGGCCGACATCTCTGGTAGTAAAAAATGGTTCAAAAACCCTGGCTTTGGTCTGGGCATCCATGCCCTCGCCAAAATCGCTGAGGGCAATGTGGACATAACGTCCCGGCTGTTGGCCATTAATTCGGCAATAGTCCTCCCCCAGGTAAACTTCCCGGGTAGATAGCACCAATTCCCCCGCATTTGACATCGCCTGCCAGCCATTGACAAACAGGTTCAGCAGGACTTGTTCGAACTGCCCCTGGTCTACTTCTACCGGCGGCAACTGGGGAGCCAAATTTTGGGCTATACAAATATCCTTTCGGGTACGGCAGAACAGGTCGGCGGTCTTTCCGATCAGGGCATTGAGATCAGTGGGCTTGGGCTCAAATTGGTTGCCTCGGGCATAGGAGAGCAATTGCTTGGTAAGGTCAGCGCCCTTGCTTACCTCCTGCTCAATCTGCTTGAGCTCGGCATAGACCGGATGCGAGCCCCCGATATCACTCTGCGCCAAGCCGGTCAGGCCCATGATATTCATCAAAATATTGTTAAAGTTGTGGGCAATTCCTCCGGCCAGGGTGCCGATTGCTTCCATTTTCTGTTTTTGTAAAAGTTGCTTCTGCATCTTCTTCTTTTCGCTGATGTCAGTAAACATGGCAAAAGCACCCAGGAACTGGTCGTTTTCTACCAGCGGCACGGAACTCATAATGACCGACACCCGGCCTTGATCCTTAACCATAAATTCCAGTTCCCTGCGGACAGAATTACCTTTCAGATTCTGAAACAAGGCCTCGATCAAAATCTTGGTATTTTCCTGCGCAAAAACTTCAGAGATATTCCTATTTTCCAACTCGGCGTACCCGGTAATCTCCCTCATTCGGCGGTTGACGAATTTAATCTTGCCGTTTTCGTCAATGATCCAGATCCCTTCATGGGCGTTTTCCACCAGCTCCCGATACTTGCGCTCAGAGATCGACAACTTTTTATAAAGTATGGCATTTTCCAGGGCTATGGCAATCTGGTTGGCAAAACTTACTACGAATTCTTTGTCGGTTTCGGTAATAACGGCCTTGGGATCAAGTCGATCGGCCAGGATGACCCCGATAACTTTCCCGCGTACAGTCAAGGGAGCCAGCATGAAGACCTTGGGTTTGAACTGTTGGAGCAATATATTGGCCTTGTTGAGCTTGCTGTGCTCGACGTCCTGGATAACTATGGGGATGCCGTTCATGGCGACCCGGGCGATAATATTATCGACCTTGGAGATAGGGATTTTATAACCGCGCAGCTTGTTTAACAGATCGGCTTCGATACCGACCCCATATTGCAGTTCCAGAACCCGGCCATTATCATCGAGGAGAAAAATTCCGGCCCGGTCCAGTTTGGCAAAGTTGAGCAGCAGCCGTAAAGTAGCCTGCAGGAGTTCTTCCAGATCAAGTACGGACAGCACCGCGGTGCTGGTCTCCTGCAGACACATTAGATGGTCGATTTTTTCTTTGAGCTGCACGTTCAAACGGTGCACTTCGTCGAATTTCTTCTTTAGAAGTTCCTTATCGCGCTCCAATTCCTCAATAGTGGAAGTAAGGAGACGCCATGGTACCAGCATCCACAACAGCAATTCTTTGAAAAAGGATTTTTTCTTCCATACAAAGTTGTATTCGCAGTACTCATCGCCCTCGAAAAAACACTTGGTCTCCTGAACCTCAGCCGGGGGCAAATTCCACATGGTAGGGATGCCGGCATAAATCCCTTTGTTGTACAGACAGAAATCTCTGGAGCTGGAAAGGTGCTTAATCCAATGGAGTCGGATGGTGGCGCGATCGCGTTTGGTTTCAACGATCTCGATGACTTTGTTTTTATTAAATTTATCGTTGATGGCCTGGACTTTTTTCAGGGTGCGCCGCGGATTTTTATAGGCGAACATGACAATGCGCTGGACATAGCCCAATTTCTTGCGCGCCGCGGATTCAAAGCCGATTTTGAAGGCGATCTCGTTATCTTTGGTAATCTTCTTGGCGTTATCGAACATCTTGATGACGACATCGCTCGACACCCAATTGTTGATTTCCATTAAAAATTCTTGGGGGTTGTCCAGGGCATCGATTTCCGGACCCAGGCCCTCGAATAACTTTGGCACCTGGGAAGGGGAAATTTCCTGGAAATACTCGATGATGGCCCTGGTATTGAGGCAACTATGGTGCTTCTGCAAGAGCATCCTCGGATAAAATGTAAAAAATGTTAAAAAAAATTAACATTAAAAATTTTATATATAGAATTTATTATCGATAATATTGTAAGATAAACAAAATTAAAAATTATATTATACAATAATTATTATCTAACTATCGGAATGAATTTTTAAAATCTTAAATTTAAATTAATGTTCAGTTTGGTGAACATCTAAATGAGGCTCTAATTTGAATTTCTAATTTGAAATTTTTTTTCAAGGAGGGCATTATGCTTCTAAAACCCTTTCCTGGTCAGATGGAGATAAAGATGCCGGTCATCTTGTTCAGTTTCTTGAACGCTTAAATTATAAGGCTTTTATTTAAAAATAACAAGATACTTTTTTAAGGAGAGGCGTTATGTTTACAAAAATTAATTTTTTCCCCAAAGAACTCCCCAATCTGAGCAAGTTCTGTCAAATGAAGATTAACTGTTGGCTATTCCGATTTCTGCCTTTTGCTATTTCCCGGGGCTATCTAGCTTGCTTGGGCAAGGTCTACTATTTCTTCAATCAATCGGAAAAGCGGTTAATCAAGAAGACAATTACTAAGGTATATGGGAGGAAGGCAGGCCCGAAAGAATTTCACAAGATGTTTAAACAGGCCTTACAGGGCATTTTCGACCACTATCATGAAAAACTGGTGGTGGCCTACTCCCGTCTCAAGGGATTGAAGCGTCTCTTAAAGGCTCGGGTCCGGACCGCGGGAGAGGAGATTCTTCAAGAAGCGGTCCTGGCCGGCAAGGGCGTCCTCCTGGTCACCGGGCATTTCGGAGCGGTGGAGTTGCTGCCCGGGCTTCTGGGGGTCCGGGGTTATCCGGTTTCCATGATCTGCCGCTTTAAGACCGGCCACCTCAGGGATTCCCTGGTCCAAAGAGCCCAAACCGCCAATGTCGAGCTCATCGACGCCGACGGCAAAAACATCCTGCTCGCAGCTACCAAGGCCCTAAAACAGGGCCGCATCCTGATCACTGAATGCGATGAATTCGACGAATGGCGTGTTTCCAACAATAAACACCTCTATTTCCTCGGTTGCCGACTGGGCTATGACCGCACCTTGGATGTCTTAAGCAAGCGTTCCGGGGCTCCGGTAGTCAGCGGTTTGGTCAAGCGGGAGGGCCACAAAAAATATGCCTTAAATCTGACCGCCATTAGCAACGGGGCAGACTCGGAAACCCTGGCAGTGGGAGAAAAATGTCTGAAGGTATTGGAAGAAGCCATCCAGGGCTCACCAACCCAGTGGTACCAATGGAAAAAATTCGGGAAAATGATAAATGTGGATGTGAAGGAAGATGAACATGATCATCAGGAAAATGGATATCTGGCACCTGAGTTTGGCCTTTCAGTCTCCGGTCAAGCATAATCTGGCCAATCACCAGGGCTCAGAAAATATTGTCCTGAAGGTGACCACCGGCGACGGGGTAGTAGGCTACGGAGAAGGAATTCCCCGCCCTTTTGTCACCGGCGAGACCCTGGCGGGAAGCCTCGCCTTTCTTCAAGAGGTGCTGGTTCCAGGTATCTGCCAGACCTGGTTGGCTTCCGGCCAGGCCATCTTTGACCGCCTGGACCGCTTTTCCGATTCAGAGGATAGCAATTATCCGGCGGCTTTTTGCGCCCTGGAAATGGCGCTGTTAGATGCCGCCGGCAAGACTTGGGGGCGACCGGTGGGAGATTTTATCGGACCCCAAATCCTGGAGCGGGTGGTCTATAGCGCCGTCTTACCCATGGCTTCCCAACGGCAGATGGCCAACTTTTTCCATCTGGTCAAAATGAATAACATGCGATATTTGAAGTTGAAAGTCGGAAATCGCGCCGATCTGGAAGTCCTTAAGATGGCTCGAGACCGACTCGGGTGGGAGATTGATATCCGCGTCGACGCCAATGCCGCCTGGAACGCCGAGGACGCCATTGCCCGCATCCATGAGATGCTCCCTTTCCGCATTTCGGCGGTAGAACAACCGGTGGCCAAGTCAGATTTTGCCGGTCTGCAAAAAGTTAGTGCGGCCGTGCCCATCCCCATCATTGCCGATGAATCCATCTGCACCGAGGAAGATGCCCAAATTCTGATTGAGACGCAGGCCTGTCAGATTTTCAACCTGCGCCTGTCTAAATGCGGCGGCCTGGGGCGAGCCAACCGCATAAAGCAGCGGGCCGAGAAGGCCGGAGTCAAGTGCCAGCTTGGCTGCCACGTGGGCGAGACCAGCATCCTGGCTGCCGCCGGCCGCCATTTTGCTTTAAGGGCTAACCACCTGGCTTATGTTGAAGGCTCATTTGCCCCTTATCTGTTGATCAAAGATCCGGTCACCCCTTCGTTAGTTTTCGCGGAGGGAGGGGTGGCCGCCGGGTTCCCGGAGCCGGGATTAGGGATTCAGGTATCAGACCAGATTTTAGAGGAGTTGGCCATTTCCAGGCAAACCATCAGCACCTAATAGTGCATCTAAGGATCACTTTGAGGTCATAAAATAAAGGCATTAGGGTTTATATAAACCCATTCTCCCAACCCCTTAAGGGGGGGTGGGGGGGGGGGAAGGGGAACCGCCGGCCCCCTGGCCCCCCTCAAATTAACTTTTAAATGCTCGGAGTAATAACTAATAATCGTCCCCTACCCTGCCTGCCTTCAAGAGAAAACAAATTTTTTTATTTTTTGCCGGCAGGGCCGCCTCTCAAAAAATTGCGGAGGCGCTCTAGAGGTTTTTTTACCCTGGGCACTCGTTTTTCTATCCAAAGCACCAGCCGTTCAAAAAACGGCAGGTCCACCGACAGGAGCAGAGCCCCCAGTGCCAGAAAGAGCCAGCCCTGCAGGATCGGCAGCACCAGTCCCGGAATACCCAGCAGCATCAGTATGGTTCCCAACGAAATACGAATAATGCGCCGCATCGCCAATTACTCCTTAAAAAGACCAAAAGCTGATCTCCGGCGAGGACTAAAAAATGCTGCCGGTCTATGACGGCTCTGACCCGCGGTGCTTGATAACCGTCCGGTTTAATAGATAATGATGAATACCGTTTGACTACATTACACTGCTTTTTTCTATCAGGTACCGATCATCTCCAGGAATTCTTTCTCATTGATGATTTTTGCCTGGTGGTTGCGGGCCTCATCCAGCTTGCTCCCCGGATTTTTCCCCGCCACCACATAGTCGGTCTCGCTGCTGACGCTGGAAGTGGCCCGGCCACCCAGTGATTCCACTCTGGCCTTGGCTTCATCCCTGGTAAAATTCTCCAAAGATCCGGTAAAAACAAAAGTTTTCCCGGCCAGCGGGGTGGCCGGCGCTACCGGCTTCTCCCTGATTTGGACCCCGGAATCCTGCAGGCTCTTAAGGATGTCCTGGTTTTCCTTACTGGTAAAGAAACTCCTGAGGCTGGCGGCAATCTGTGGACCCACCTCGGGGATTTTTTCCAGTTCCGCTTCGTCGGCTTGTGCCAAGGCCTCCAGGGATCGAAACGACTTTGCCAGCACCCGGGCGACGTGCTGTCCCACGTGTCTGATCCCCAGGGCATACAAGAACTGGTCCAGCCGGGGGGTGCGGGCCCGTTGGATTGCTTTGTAAAGCTGCTCTGCTGACTTCTGCGCAAATCCCTCCAGACTGAGCAAGTCTTCTACGGTAAGGCGGTAGATATCGGCCACGCTGTTCACCAGATTTTTCCTGACCAGGGCCTTGGCGGTTTCCTCCCCCAAGCCTTCGATGTTCATGGCTTCCCGAGAGGCGTAATGGGTCAGCTGCCCGACCACTTGGGCCGGACAGGATAGATGGGCCGGACAAAAATAGTAAGCTCCCTCTTTCTCAACCTCAGCGCCACAGGCCGGACAGGTGCGGGGCATGGAGAAGGCTTTGCCCCGTTTTCTCCCGGGCTCCTTGAGCCGCTCCACCACCTCGGGAATTACATCTCCGGCCCGCTCAATGCGCACCTTATCCCCCGGCCGCACGTCCTTTTTTTTAACCTCGCTCTCGTTGTGCAGAGTGGCCCGGCTCACGGTCACCCCGCCCACATCCACCGGTTCCAGCAAAGCCACCGGCGTCAACATGCCGGTGCGGCCCACCTGCACCGCAATGTCTTTCAGAACGGTGACCTCTTTTTTCGGAGGGAACTTCCAGGCCAGGGCCCAGCGGGGGCTGCGCTGGCGCACCCCCAGCTCTTGGCGCAGCTGGTAGTCGTCCAGCTTGATGACTACCCCGTCAATCTCATACTTCAAGTCGTCCCGCTGCGACAACAGTTTTTCATGATATTTTTGGAAATCTTCAAAGCTAAAGCCCCGCTGATTGTGGGGATCAGTCTTCAGGCCCCATAGAGGAAATTGCTTCAGCAGTTGCCAATGCGAGGCGAACTCCTGCCCTTCCAGCCCCAAGATATCGTAAAACACCAGATTTAGAGGCTTGCCGGCCACCATTTTTGAATCCAGCTGGCGCATCAGACCGGCCGCAGCATTGCGGGGATTGGCAAAAGGCTCCTCGCCTCTCTCCAGACGCTCCCGGTTCAGGGCCTGAAAGCCGTCCTTGGGCATGAAGACTTCTCCCCGCACTGCCAAAAAATCTGGCCGGGTCTGGTGTTTCTGCAGCCTCAGGGGCAGGGCTCCAATGTTTTTCAGGTTTTCCGAAATATCCTCCCCCTCTTGGCCGTCGCCCCGGGTAGCGCCGTACTGGAACTCGCCGTTTTCATAGACCACTTCCACGGAAAACCCGTCGAATTTGGGCTCCATGACGAATGCCAACTTTTCGGTCTTGGTATTCCGCTGGACAAAATCAAAAAAATCTTCCACTTCCTTCTCTTCCAGGGCCGCAGTAAGACTGAGCAGGGGGGCTACGTGCTTGACTTTTTTAAGCTTATCGACCGGCGGTGCTCCTACCCGCCGGGTAGGAGAGTGGTCCGACTGAAGCTCCGGAAAGGCCTCCTCCAGTTGCTGGAGCCGATGAAACAGCTGGTCAAAAATGGCATCCGAAATTACAGGCTGGTTCTTTACATAATAAAGGTAATCATGATAATCGATGCCCTCCCGCAGGGCCTCCACTTCCTGACGGGCCTCTTCCTTGCTCAGCTCTTCGATGGCTTTGAAGTCAGTACTGGGCTGCTTTTTGAAATCCAGTCGGCCCATGATCAATCCCTCCGCAACAATTTCTTGAGCTGGGTCCAGGTCTTGGTATTGAGAACATCCTTGGCTTCCAGCCATCCCCGGCGGGCTTGGTAGACTCCGTATTTTATGAAGTCTAAGTCCGTGGTCTTGTGAGCATCAGTGGAAATGGCCACCTTCAGGCCCAGAGCTTTGGCCATTTGGCAGTACACATCATTAAGGTCCAGGCGGTCGGGATGGGCATTTAGTTCCAGAAAACAGCCGTGGTCTTTGGCCGCTTTCATTATCTGCTCCATATCCAGGTCATAGGGCTCGCGCTCGTTGATAAGCCGGCCGGTGGGGTGGGCCAGAATATTGAAATAAGGATTGCTCATAGCTTTAATAATGCGCTCGGTCTGCCTTTGCCGGGATAAATTGAATTTGTAATGCACCGAACCCACCACCAAGTCCAACTCTTTGAGGATGTCATCCGGCAGATCCAGAGTCCCGTCCGCCAGGATGTCCACTTCAATGCTCTTTAAGAGCCGGAAATTGTCCCAGTCCTTATTCAACCGGTCGATCTGTTTGATCTGCTGGGCCAGCCGGTTGGCATCCAATCCTTTAGCCATGGTCACCCGCTGGGAATGGTCGGTAATGGCCAGGTATTTATAGCCTCGCTCCCGGGCGGCCTGGGCCATCTCTGCCAGCGTGTTGTGGCCGTCGGTTTCCTTGGTGTGGGCGTGCAAATCGCCTTGGAGATCCTCAACCGTGATCATCTCTGGCAACTGCCCCTGTTGGGCTGCCTCAATTTCTCCCCGGTTCTCTCTTAATTCCGGCTCAATATAAGGCAATTCGACTTTTTCATAGACCTCTTCTTCGGTTTTCCCGGCGACCCGCTTTTTCCCCTGGAACACCCCGTATTCGTTGATTTTAAACCCCTGGTCGATGCCAAGCTTGCGCACCGCAATGTTGTGTGATTTGGAACCGGTAAAATAATGCAAGGCCGCGCCGTAGCTCACCTGAGGCACCACCCGGAGGTCCACCTGGAGGCCGGAATGCAGGATGACGGTCGAACGCGTCTTTCCTTGGGACACTACCTCTTCCACATCTTCATAATCCACAAAGGCCTCCATCACCTTGGAGCCCTTCCGGCAGGTGGCCAAGATATCCACATCTCCCACGGTCTCTTTGCGGCGCCGGTAGCTGCCGGCCACTACCACCTTTTTTATCCCCTTAACCTGCTGCAGGTGGGCCAGCAGGGAATGGGCAATTTCTTCTACCTCTTTAAGCAGGAAGCGTCCTTTTTGGCCGGATAACTGCTCGATGCCCTTGAGAATTTTCTCTTCGGTCTTGGCACCGAAGCCGGACACTTCCCGGATTTTTTTCTTCTCGCCCGCCTCCTTCAAGTCTTCCAGGCTTTTGATCCCCAATTCCTCGTGTAGGGCCTGCACCCGTTTGGGCCCCAGGCCGGCAATCTGCATCATCTCCCCCAGGTCGGCCGGGGTGCGTGATTGCAGTTCTTTGAGCTGGGCCAGTTCCCCGGTTTCGACAATCTCGGTGATTTTCCCGGCCAGGTCTTGGCCAATCCCGGATAACTGCGACAGATCAGCGTCATTTTTTACCATCTCTGCCGCACTCTGGGGCCAATCGTTGACAGTGCGGGCCGCGTCGCGGTAAGCCCGCACCCGGAAGTGGTTGGCCCCCTCAATTTCCAACAGGTCCGCTACCTTATTAAAGATTTCGGCGATGTCCCGGTTGTGTACCGGCATGTTCCTCTCTTCTCCCGGCATCAGCGTTATTGGTCAAAAAATAAACAGGTCCCGTTGATACTTAGAAATATAATCATAAAACCAAGGCTGGCAATGCTCCTAAGCTTTATATCCGGTGGCAAATCTGGCCCCCGCCTCTGCACCTGCCCGGCTGGCCGCCACCTGACCTATTATTTTTAAAAATAATTATTGAGGAATCCAGAGGATTATATTTTAGAGGCAGAACTAGCAGTCTTCCATAAGAATATCGGAGATGAGATACACTGGTCGCCTATGCTTAATTAGAAAAAAAGAGCTTGACAAGTTAAGTCAGGAAGGTTTATATAATTGCTTCTGAAACGCAATCGCAATTAAATTACAGTTGATGTGCAATTAAAGGTTTGGTGATCAATGGATAAATTTGAAATCGTACCATACCGTGGTCGGCGATGGGGCCAAGGGCCGCTGTGACCAGGATGGCCAACTCCAGGTAGTGCGCCGTCTGGAGAGAGACCCGATCCCGGCCAGTTCCGGAACCTGGCACTGCTGGTATTGATGACCCAAAAACCCCGCCGCAAGCCCTGGCTTAAGCCAGGGGTAATTTCAGAAACTTGCCCTTCGGGTCAGGCCCGTCCAGGAATCCGAAGCTCCAGCCGGGTGGAGTATACTAGATTGAGAAAGGAGAAATAGAAATGAAGCAAAGGCGATTTTGGGTAATGCTGTTGTTGGTTCTTTGGCTGGTTCCGCCAGCCACAGTTAAGGGTGAAGAACTGGAAAAGTCTACGGTGCCGACAATCGCGGCTCGGCAAAAAGAATGCCCTTGCACCTTTGGACCGATACTCACCGACACCGCAGTGCCGGTAGAGGTCGGAGGCCTGGAACTACAGCCTTTCTGGTATTTCAGTGCGGTTATTGACAGTTTTTCGCCAAGCTGGAGGCGAACCAGCGCCGGAGGAGATTTTTATTCTTTCGGTTTCGACCTGCAGATAACCTATGGTGCCTGGGAAAATCTTGAGGTCTTTACGGTTATCCCGGTGGCAGTCAATTGGGCCAGAAGTGTTAATGAGCCCGGTCCCAGTGGAGACCGTTCTGCCAGTTATGGAGGTTTCGGCGACGTCAATCTGACCTTTAAATACCTGTTTTTGGAAGAGGGGCCGGTGGCGCCGGCCATGTCTGCCGTTTTTGCCACGGATTTTCCCACCGGCCACTATAGGCACTTGAACCCCGACAATCTGGGAACCGATGAGCTAGGTGGCGGGTCCTATGTCTTTACCACTGGACTAAACCTGGCCAAATGGATCGATCCCTTCATTTTTTACGGTAACTTCTACTACTCCATGCCCACCTCCTTCACCAATGATGACGGGAAACAGGAACCCCGGGATTTTGTTACGGTGAACCTGGCCGCGGAATACCCCTTTAGCGAGAAATGGATTGCTCTCTTGGAGCTCACCAGTTTTTGGGATGGAGGGCGGTTGTTCGGTCCACATCCCAACCTCGAGCCGGCTGGATTGCTCTCCATTTTACCGGGGATTGAGTTCATCGCTAAGGAAAACCTCTTCCTGGCCTTCGGGGTGAATGTCGATCTAATCGGCAAAAACACCGGCGCTACCGTGATGCCGATATTGTCTTTAGTGTGGGCGGTGCGATGAGAGTTAAAAACCATGGCTACTGGGCGAGTCCCGTTCTCTCGAAGCCTGTCTTGCAGACAAGTCCAGGGTTCCGACGGGAAACGCTTTGGCTTCTGGAGGACCCCAAAAGCTGAGGAAAAACGGCGGCATAACAGACTTGGCCAGGGGCAACCAGCTCCTGGCCATTTACCCAGATTTTCCTGCGGTTATAGTGGAATATGACCAAACATTTTTGAGGTTATAGGTACCAGTACCTATATTGAAAATAGGTACTGGTACCCATTGACATTAAATGACAACCTTTATTAATATACATTTTGTTGAGGGATGGAGTTTTTTTTGCTTGACGCCAAATGGCAATTTTAATTAATATACATCATGTTGAGGGATGGAGGAGATTTTCCGCTTTATATAAACCGCGAAGGAAGGGGCCATCAGCGCCCGCTAGTGGCTTTTCTGGTTGCTGAAGCTGCATGGAGAGGGAAGCGGACCAGGCAGAGGGGAAAATCTACCTAAACAAGCATTAAGTTATAGAAATTAATAGCTTTTTAGTGATTTCCGGATGGAATTCAAGGGCCTGGGGTATGCTCTTTGATCGAATCGCACCGAAAATTTGGTGATGGATAGACGCAGCGACTTTACTTAATATTTCATATTCAGCTTCAACGCCAAGGCATTCACGATTTTAAAGAATCTGAGCCTTTCACTGTCCCGGGGCGTTGGGCCGGATGGGAGTTCAGTCAATCTCACCGGGACTATCGCCCCGGAAACAAATTCCCGACGAGTCAACATTCCGGGTCTTGATAGACGCGGGCTAATCTCCGGCAGGCGAACCACTTTGCCTCCGGCTGGTCAAGTAGAAGCTGGCAAGGCGGGCTTGCTTTGCCGGCACCTCAGCCTTGCAGCGAATAATATTAACCATCATGTCCGGGGCTGAACCCTACGGCCAGGTGCAACTGTGCCATGTCAGTTCTTAGGGTCGCAGATGGCAGACGATAATAAAAAAGTGAACTATCAAAAGTCCTGGTATGTGGTTCATACCCGCAGCCGATGTGAGGCCAAGGTCGAGCTCGGCTT
>JBKHJN010000071.1:0-6753 GCA_046538075.1 Desulfobacteraceae bacterium
GGCTTCACCTTGCCACATCTGGACACGGCGCCTCCAGAAGTCAATGCCAGGGGGGGTCTTTTTTAGGTTAGCATAATCAACCCTATGGTTCATAATATTAATCCGAGCATTTAAAAGGTTAATTTGAGAGAAAGCCGGGGGACCGCTGGGCCCCTTAGGGGGTGGGGGGGGAAGTGGGTTTGGGAGAGGGGGGGGTAGGCGTCTGCGACCCTTAGCCCCCTCTCCCAAGGTGGCGTTGGTTAAGTTCTGTGACCCGAAAACCCCTCTGGTGGCCGTGCTATCCTCAATGACCGGGCCATTCTCGGTATGAAGAACAGGGTGTCCGGCTACTACGCATCCTCACCGACCGGGGTAAGGAATACGTTGGCAATCGGGAGCACCAGCTCTACCTGGCCATCGAAGATATCGACCACTCTAATACTCAGGACCGGTATCGCCAAAACCATTTGGGGAGCAGCCTCAAGGCAAAGTTCTTATGACACTTTTCCACCAGCTGCTTGGACTTTTTCCATAAACTTGGCTCTCAGCGCTTCATCTGCACCGATTTGCTGCATGATGGTATTGTACTTTTCAACGTTGATCCCCGAGTTTTCCACAGCCTGGGTAATCTTTTGGTTTGCCTCTGCCTGGAGTTGCTGCCTTTCGCTGGCGTCTTTAGCCTTTTGCAAGGACTGATTAAATTCATTGGTGATATCAGTGACCTTTACGTAAGCTTGGGCAGCCTTCTCCAACTCCGCATCGCTGATCTTGAGTTGCGATCCGGTCATTCCCGGTTGACCATGCTGCCCCGGCTGACCCCGCTGGCCATAACCTTGTTGGGCCATGGCGGGCAAAGCCATGAATAATACCAGACACATTGCCGCGATCATGGTTGACAGACAATTCCTTTTGAACATTCTCATTCTCCTTTTTTTGTGGTTTTCGTTTCAAGGACTCTTTTTGGATACGGGCCTGACACTTCACTCAGTCCGTATCTTACCTTGTTTCTAGAGCATGTCTTGTGCCAAGCTATTCCCGCCAAGGTTTTTACAGATAACCTTTTAGAATCTTATAAGATTCCTGCCTAATAGATCTTTTCGTGGTTGTGGCACTGGCACGGCTGACCTTGTATCTAAATGACACATGTGTTATATAAATGGGTCATCAGGAGGAACCATGAAACACCTCAGCCTGTTCCCGACGTCTATCAGTTTCCGAATGGCTCTGCTCATTTATGTGTTCTTGCCCTTGATAGGTGCTTTCGGGCTTTTCGGATACCTGGCGCTCAGCTCCATCGAAAAGCAGGTGGAAAAACAGATGCAAAAAGACCTGGAGCTGGTGGCGCGGGCAGTGCAGTTACCCTTGAGCTATGCCCTGGAGAAGGAACGGATGGGAAGCATCCAACAGGCGCTGGAATCCGTCTTTGCCATCGGCAGGGTCTACAGTGCCTATGTCTACGATAAGAGCGGCGAGGAGATTGTCAGGCTTGGCCTGGCCGAGCCGAAACCTGAACGTGAACGGCTAACGGAACTGGTCGCAGTTGGAGAAAGAAGAGGTGAATACGGCCAGGTCGGCGGTCGAGAAGTGTACTCTTATTTTGTGCCCCTCACGGACACGGGTGGCAAAATCCAGGGATTGCTCCATCTTACGCGGAAAGAGAGTGAGTTCAGCGACCATCTCAAGTCCATAAGAACAAAAAGTGCCCTTAGCTTGGGGGCGCTTTTGGTGATACTTTCGGCCGTAGTCTTGTATGGGCATCATCGCGCTCTCGGCATGCATCTGGGCCGGCTGGCTTCGAGTATGGCCCGGATTGCTGGAGGAGAACGCCAGCACCGGTTTAATTATCGCGGACCCAAGGAGATTGTCGAACTCGGGGAAAGCTTCAATCATATGCTCAACAGCATCGAGGAGGCTGAGGAGGCCCTCCTGAAACACCGCCAAAAACAGGAAACCCTGGAAAAAAAGCTCCGTCAGAACGAAAAACTGGCTGCCCTGGGAAGACTGGCGGCGGGAACCGCCCATGAACTGGGCACACCATTGAGCGTGGTCAGCGGCAAGGCCCAGCGTGCGCTCCGCCAAAAAGGCCTTTCCGAAGTCCAGCAGCAAACCCTGGTGGCCATTCGTGCCGAAGTGAATCGGATGGAGTATATCATCAAGCAGTTGCTCGATTTCTGCCGCCGCAATCCCCTGCGCTGTTCTGCTGCCGACCCGGCCTTTTTGGCTGCTTCAGCCGTTGCAGCCGTCGAAGAAGAGGCCAGAGCAAATGGGATAGACATCAGACTAAGGGAGCCTGACAAAGCCTTTCCCATCGTGTTGGACGCCGTGAGGGTCCAGCAGGCACTGATCAACCTGTTGCGCAACGCCATACAGTGTAGTTCTTCCGGCAAGGTCCGGTGTTCCTGGGAGTCAAAGGATCAGGACGTCCTCTTTTGTGTAGATGACGATGGCCCGGGAGTGCCGAAGGAACTCCAGGCGAAAGTTTTTGAGCCGTTTTATACTACCAAACCCGTGGGGGAGGGTATGGGATTAGGCTTGGCCGTGGTGCACACCGTTGCCGAGGAGCACAGGGGCATGATCGAAGTGGGTGAAAGTGATATGGGAGGGGCTTCTTTTCGGCTCCTGATTCCTAACCAGACGATTAACGAGCGAGTAAAAGATGGCCAAAGAGAATCCACTTAAAGGTTTGGTATGGATCATAGAAGATGACAAGGCCCTCGGCACCCTGCTGCTTGAGGAGGTTCGAGACGCCGGCTTAGAGGCTTATTGGGCGGCTACGGCCGAAGAAGCAGCACCTGCCATGGAACGAAAGTGGCCCGACCTGATCGTATGCGACTTGAAACTTCCAGGCATCGACGGCTTAAGCTTTCTCAAAAAGGTCCATGATAAGATGCCAGATTCTTCCCCTGGGTTTCTGATCATTACCGCTTTCGGGACCATTCCCCGGGCCGTGGAGGCGTTGAAGGCCGGCGCCGATGATTTCCTGACCAAACCCCTGGACCTGGAATACTTTATGTTGTCCGTGAAGCGCATTCTGGAAAGAAAGCAGCTTCAGGAAATGGTCCTCCAGATGCGCGGGTTGCTTGCTTCGGAAAGCTTCCACGGAATATACGGACAAAGCATAGCCATGCGTCTACTCTTCGAACAGATTCGGCAGGTGGCCAAGGCCCAGGGGCCGGTCTTGATCCTCGGAGAGAGCGGATCAGGAAAGGAGTTAGTGGCCCGGGCCATCCACCAGGAGAGTATCCGGGCTGACGGCCCTTTCTTGCCCGTTAATTGTGCAGGTATACCGGAACATCTGCTGGAAAGCGAGTTTTTTGGCCACGCGGAGGGGTCGTTCACCGGCGCTCGGAAAAGCCGCCAGGGACTCTTTGCCGAAGCCGAAGGCGGGTCCTTACTCCTGGACGAAATTTCGGAAATGCCGCTTTTCCTTCAGGCCAAGCTTCTGCGCATTCTCCAGGACGGAAAGCTCAGACGAATAGGAGAAAACAGGGAATATCAGGTAGATGTCCGGGTCCTGGCCGCCACCCACCGGAACATCGAAGAGGAGGTGGATTTAGGGCATTTTCGCCAAGACCTCTTTTTCCGGCTGGAAACCTTCACCATTCAAGTCCCGCCGCTTAGGGAGCGCGGTGAGGATGTCGAACTCCTCGCCGGCAGATTTCTCCGCCAATTCGCGCTGGCGCTCGACAAGAAGATCAAGGGATTTTCCACTCAGGCATTAGAACTGATCACCCATTATCCGTTTCCGGGAAACGTGCGCGAACTTCGCAACGCGGTGGAGCGGTCGGTGACTTTCGCCGCGGGGAACTGGGTCCGGGTAGAGCACCTACCGGCACGGATTCGCAATTATCAACCCGGGGCGGCAGAACCCTCAACCAATATCTACGGTTTGGTCGATAAAAAAGAAAAACTACTGTCGCTGGCCGAAATGGAGCGGCGTTATATTCGGCACGTGCTGCAGGAAGTAGGAGGAAACAAGCGTCAGGCCGCAACTATTCTGGGTATCGGCCGAAGGACGCTCTACCGGAGACTGGGCGAGATTTGATTCGCAGGCTCCTGCCTGATTTCATCCGTTGTTCCGACATTGCCAACAAGAAACGCATAGATGGTGATAGCACCTCAATCCAAGCTCGTGTTGCAGGAGCAACTTCCACTATACTCTCCATAACTTTCCCTGCTGCAGGTCTGAGAGCTATAAGCGGACGGTATGCCTGAAAGGATTTTTCCAGATCAAGGGTTGGGTTCTTGGCTCTGCTCTTTTATAAAACGGGTGATATTGGACGACATCGATTCATCCAGGCCCGAGAAACGGACAACGTAGGCGTTTTCCATTTCGCCCAGGCCCACGACTTTGCCGTCCAGGAATTCATTCTGGGCCACACTGCCAGGAAGCTGCATCTGGAGCGATGAAAAAACTTCCAGCTTGCGGTCGGTGATGATTTCCGCCCCCACCGTCGACAGACTGACGAGCTGGGCCGCATGCACCTCGGCCTCAATCTGTTTTCCTCTCAGGAACCGGAGGTGGATAGGAAGAGGTTTCAGCAGCCTGGTCAATTCCGGCACAGTGGGCGCCAGCTGGGCATTTGGTACACCTTTCAAGCCCCTCACTTCCCAGAGGCGCAGGGGGGTGCGCAATCCCTTGCCCGATACTTCTAAAGGACCCAACGCCGTAATCTTTTCCTGCCCCAAGCGGTAGGTCATATCTGAAATAAGCACCTGACCGCCCACCGTGAAGGTTTCAATACGGGCCGCCATATTAACCGCTTGGCCTACCACTCCATATTTAATGCGGGCCTGGGAGCCCATATTGCCTACTACACAGGAGCCGCTGTTGATGCCGATGCCCATCTCCAGCGCCGGCAACCCTTGTTGAATCTGGGCGACATTCAACTGCTGCCGGGTCAATTGCATGTGAACGGCACACTTAACGGCTTGCGCGGCATGGTCCGGGTCGATGTCGGGAGCGCCGAAGACCGCGAACAGGTTGTCACCCAAAAAGTCCACCACGTAGCCCCCATGCTCGGCAATGATGTTTACCATGGCGTCAAAGTGGTGGGTCAGCAGATGAACCACCCCCTCCGGGGCGGTGGCATCAGAGAACCGGGTAAAGTTCCGCAAATCCGCAAAAAGCATGGTAACGGTGCGCCTCTCGCCCCCCAGCATGGCCTCTTTCCCCTGGACGACTATCTCCTGGACCAGCTGCTGGGGAGCGAACCGCGTAAAAGAGAGCAGGCTGGCCTGCATGCGTTTTACCGCCTCGTGCAGGGTTTGGATCTCATAAATATTGGATCTGAGGTCCAATCGGCCATCGAGTTGAAATTTGCCGATCCGGTCGGTTTCCTCGGCTAGCCGCAGTATGGGTTTAGTGATCCGCCGGGAAAAATAAATCATTAAAATAGAGGAAAATCCTAATATCATCAAACAAATGATGAAGGCCCGTTGATTTATTTTCTTGACCGCGCCGATAAAATCGTCTTCCGGGACGATCACTGCCACTTTCCATTCCAGGCCGAAATACGGGGTAAAGCTGCTGAACGAGGCCAAATAGCGCTTGCCGCCGCTCTCCACGGTCAATTTTTTCTTCCCGGACTGCTGGTGTTGGCGAAAAGCGGTGGCGACTTCGGGTATATCTATTCTCTCGACCGAGACCGTCCGGAGCCTTCCACCTTTGCCCGGATCAACCAATCTGGCGGCATCAGGAAACGCCACCAGCTCGCCCAGCTGGGTGAAGATAAAGGCGAAACCGTTTTCTCCAATTTTCAAAGATTTTAAAAACAAGGATAAGTTACTGATTTCGATGTCACAACCGATCACTCCCCGGATATTGCTCTTGGCATCTACTATCGGATAGGAAGTGGTGATCCCCGGCTTTTGGTCGGTATAAAGAATATAAATATCCGTCCAACACAGGTGCCCGGTGGCTTTGGCGGCTTGGTACCAAGGCCGCCGCCGCGGGTCATAGGCATCGGTGGTAGAGGTTGTGATGTTTACCACTTCCTGATCAGGGTTGCGATATTTCCAGGTAGTCAAGGGAGGAGAGACCGTGCGGTCAATGCTTTTGGTGGCGATGGTGCCATCCGCCAGGCGCTTGGGCATGAGGAAATTGCCTGCCTCATCGCCGATATTGATCATGGTGATTTGGGGGAAGGCCTGCATGACCTCGATGGCATAGCGTTCCAGACGGTTATCTTCGTGCAGGGATACCATATCGGCGGCAAGGTGCGAACTGATTTCCGCCAGCTTGGCCGCCGGTATTAAAAAGTGCATGGTTCTGTCAATCACCGCATCGGTGGTCTTCTCCATAATGTCGTCAGACAACAACAGCACCATGCGGGAGGTGTTATGATAAGTGTAAAGAATCACGGCTAAGACGGTCAGCACCAGCACCCCGCCAAAAATCGTCAGAATATCTACCCGCAACCTTCTTCTTTTCAAGAAAGAGAAAAGATTCCGCATGCCCCGCCCTATTTTGAAGATTTGGTTGGCATCCCGATTTTCACTATCTATTATACCAGGGGTTTTGCAGCCATGATATAAGGCAATCCATTGGGGCTAATGGACACGGCCAACGCAGGGAAGGAACCCCAGCGCCGCAACAGGCGGTATTCACTATTACCCATGACCCGACTGCCGAAGATATTACTTTGAGCATTTAAAAGGTTGATTTGAGGGAAGGGCCGGGGGACCGAGAGGCCCCCCGCCCTCCCCTCAAGCTCCCCTCCCAACCCCCCCCTTAAGGGGTTGGGGTGTGGGTTTGGGAGAGGGGGTAGGGGT
>JBKHJN010000009.1:0-83415 GCA_046538075.1 Desulfobacteraceae bacterium
TTACGGGGATTCCGAAGGTACCCCAGTGGCCGTGTTGGAAGCCGGCGCCTGCGGTTTGCCGGTGGTGGCCACTCACCACGGTGGCATTAAGGATTCCGTCGTCCATGGAGAAACCGGGTTTCTGGTGGATGAGGGGGATATTGTAGGCATGGCCGCCTACATGCTCAAGCTGGCCCAGGAACCGGAGTTGGCCGCGACCATGGGCCGACGGGGCCGGGAGCATATCAAAGCCAACTATTCCATGGACCGGAGCATCGCCAATCTCTGGCGCATCATCGAGAACTGCATTCAAGAAAAACAGCGGAAAGCAAAATAGGGCCCTTGTCATGCAGGACCCCTCACAGATATCCGTGGTCATTCCTTTATTCAACGAGGCTCCCTACATAGAGCAATATCCCTGAATATTCGGTTATACGAAGATTTAGGGATCAGCCCCCGGCCACTTTGAGCATGAGGTGAACATATCGGGCGCTGAATTGTTTCAGGGAATAAAAATCTTCAATTGTCTGCCGGCCCTTAGCCCCCATCTCTCGACGCAATGACGCATCCCTTATCAAAGATTCTAAAGAGTGCTCCCACTCAGGCGGGCCAGAAGCCAGGAAGCCGTTGACGCCATGGGTGATAAATTTTGAATTTATACCAACGGAAGAGGCCACGGCCGGGAGGCCTACTCCCATGTATTGCAAAATTTTGTAACCGCATTTCCCCCAGGGAGCGGGTTTGCTCCCGGACCCCATGGTCCCAGGACTTTAGCCAGGGCCGTGGCAGCGGTGTAAACTATTCCCTGTTCAGCTGTAAGCCAGAACTCCCTTGACAAGGAACTTCCAGAACGTCTCATATCAGGCGAAATAATTTGTCCCCGATGCGAGCCTAAGTATATTTTTGATTTTTCTGCGGAATGTCCTCTCGAATATCTTCATATTTTCATACCAGAGAAGTAAATTGCCAGGAAAGGAAGCCATCCAGAGCCATCGCCAGGGCTTGCTTTGCGTGTACCGAACCGTCCCGCGCGCCAATTCCAAAAGTTGCAGAGCCAGCTCTTTATTTCCTTGCATCAACAAACCCTTGGCAGCCCGCAACTGAAAGTAGGCGGCGTATTCCCGCAAGTCCTCCCTTTGCTCTAAAGGCACCAATTCTGCGGCAATTGCTTCCCTGGCAGTCCGGGAAATAGCCGGCTCCTGGGAATAAGGGACCAGGAGGCAAGCCCGGTTGGCCGAGTTCTGATACCAAGTGGCCAAGCACTCGTTGCTCCAGGCAATAGGGTAACTTAATGCAATTCTGAGGAAGGTGTCAAGATCTTCGTGCAGCCGTTCGGCCACCGGGAACATGCCGATTTGCTCAAGCACCTTCTTTGGAATGGCAATGGCTGAAGAAATGGGCCTCCATATTTGAAAGTAGTTCGAGATCAGACCATGACTTGCACCCGGCGGCAAGTTGTTAATTGCGGGAATTTGTCTTTCCGATGTAGGAGTTATTATTTCAAAATTTGTGGCATAGGCTCCTGCCCGGGGATAAAGTTCATGCAAGTATGAAATGACTTCTAAAAACCGTGGCTTCCAGGCATCATCCGCATCTAGGAAAGCAATTAAATTACCACCAGCCTCGCTGATGCCTCGGTTTCGGGCATTGCCGGGTCCCTGGTTCTCCTGGCGAAATACACGTAGGCGAGGCTCGGACAGGGCCTGCACCAGCTCGCCGCCACCATCGGTAGAGCCATCATCAATTACAATAATTTCTTCAGGCTGAATAGTCTGGGATAAAATCGAAGAGATGGCCCGTTGAATATAGGGTGCTTTATTATATAAGGGTATCACCACGGACACTGAGGTCATCAAGATCTCCCGGTCTGAGCTTAATTCAGCATGCAAATCTGATGCACTGCGCTTTTCAGGAAACTGAAGCCACGGCCTATGAGCTTACAAGGTATTTCAAAAACATAACAACTTGTTTGATAATAGCATACCAAAGATTGTTTGAGGAAAAAAATCGCGATCGGGTCAGAAAATGAACTCAAATTTTTTCCAGTAAAACAGCAGCAGCGGCAAGCCTTCAAATAGGCGACTCTGGGAACGCATCGGCCGTCCCCAATATACCTACTACACCGAAGACTGGGCCATTTACCCCGACGTGATCCCACCCGCCCAGCATGTGGTGGGTAAATCGGGGACCCAGTTGCTTGAAAGTAACAATGCCAATACGCGTCATCGAGTGGCTCGCTTTACCCGAGGGACCAAAGTAGTTTCCAAGTCGGCGAAAATGGTGGACCTGACTATGCGCCTGTGGGCCTATTTCGAGCAAAATCATAATTTCGCCGAATTCCAGAAAAAGTTCTTATGTATCTTAGGATAACACTCCCATATATCCTACACCGTGATTGTAATAGATTGAATTCTGCATGGCAGGGACCAGGAAATACTTGACAATCGAACAGGATGAGCTGTCGTGGACAAAAAGGAGATTCAGATCGGTAAGGCCCATATCTTTATACCGTTTAGGGTCTTCTAGGGCATGAAGAAGCCAGCGGGGCTTGATCGCTTTGATTTTTAACTAGTGACAAATTAGAACAATCTTAAAAAAAATGCAATGGCTTATATATGTTGACGATTTAGCTACATATGGCTAAACTAATTAATAGGAGATCAGCTTTTTAAGAAGGTTGATATTGTGATCTGGTGGATAGACGAACCAACTTTTTTGGGGAGCAGCAACCCCACCGAAAGTCAGCTCAAAGATTTGTTCCAAGACGGATTCAAAACCATAATCTCCCTCCTTGACGAAATAACTCAATCTCCAAGATATAATCTTGAATCCATCGAGGCCTTTGGATTTAAAAGATACTCAATCCCGATAAAGGATTTCACAGCCCCCTCTTTGCCCCAGTTTTAAGAATTTGTAACTGTTCAGCCTTTGCCTTAAGGCAGGCAAAAATTTTTTTCAAAAAATTGCAGTTTGGACTTGTACTCATGTGAATAATCTGTTAGTAACGGTCTTGTGGAAACAAGGCCGATTGCTCCAGAGATTTGGGAAAAACTGCCTCCCGAGGTTCAGGCTTATATCCTGGTTTTGGAAACTGGCCTGCGCCAGGCCTTGGAGAAAATTGCCCAAAGGGAAATAACCTATTCGAATATTTCTGGAATAGTATTTCAAAGTTACCAATACGTCGCATCGACTTCTTCAACCCCGCCGACCGCGCCCGCCATGACCGGATGGTAACGTTGGTGGAGCGTATGCTGGACTTGCACAAGCAACGGGCCGCGGCTCAGGTGCCGCATGACCGGGAGGTGGTGCAGCGCCAGATCGAGGCCACCGACCGGCAGATTGATCAGTTGGTATATGAGTTATACGACCTGACCCCGGAGGAAATCCGGCTGGTGGAAGAGAATACCAGTCGGTGAGAGATGGCCAACTATTCCATATGCTGTTAATTCTAGTTGGATAAACCGTGTCGATTCGATATCTGGCCCAGGAATTATATCGGGCCGAACGCAAGGTTGAGCAGCTAAACAAGGCCCTGGCGGCGTTGGGCGCCGGGCCGTCGCCGGAGCGGGCGCGGCTGGAGGCCGAACTGTTTCAGGCCCGCAAAGAGCGCGACCATTACAAAAACCTGCTGGAAGCCAAGAAGGAACCCCCGCCCTGGCGCACCGGGTTTCATTCCTGAGCCAGAGGGCCCCGCACCGCCGGATGGCGCCTTGCCCCATGCTACAATCCGGCAGCCGAGCGCGGTGTTTGAATACTAAAGGTGGGAAATCCTGCTTTTTAGAGGTTGAACATCAGGTTATCATTTTTCCACTTGACAACTGGAGCTATATTTATATAATAAACACAGTAAAGAGCATGTCAGACTGAAACAGGGCCATTGCCACTAGACGTAAATCGGAAGGGTGAGCTAATCCCCTCCGATTTTTTTTGTCTGCTTGCTTTTGCAGTCCTGTTCTTAGAACAGGTAAAACACCATATTTGAGGAGATATTTTGGTAATGAAGGAAACCGGTAGGGTAAAATGGTTCAATGAGGCCAAGGGATTTGGGTTTATCAGCCGCGAGGATGGTCCCGATGTATTTGTCCACTACAGTGTGATCCAGGGGGACGGCTTTCGTTCGCTGGAAGAAAACCAGTTGGTTGAATTTGAGGTGACCCAAGGCCACAAAGGACCACAGGCCCAAAACGTCGTAAAAGTCTGAACTGATAAAGTTTAATTTTCAAAACTACGGAGGTCAGGGTCCCCTGGCCTTCGTAGTGCTGTTCTTTTACCGAGACCCGGAGGTAAATTCGTGGCACGGAGCCGTTATGGGCAACTCAAACGTGAAAAAGAAATAGCCAGAAAGCAGAAATACCAAGAAAAATTAAAGCGTCGCCAGAACAAAAGCAAGCCAGAACCTGCAGAATTCAGGGAGGATGAATCTAGCCCCGCCGAAGAAGGAAGTTAAAGGACACCAAAGCAGACCCCCGGTTGGATATGGGACCCTGAATCAGGAAATAGTCAAAGAAAACCCTTCAAAATAGAGGGAACAAGATGAGTACAAAATTATTTGTCGGCAACATCCCCCATCAGATGACCGATACCGAATTGCAAGCAATTTTTTCGGAGGCTGGAAGTGTGATCTCCGCCAAGATCATAACCGACCGCCAGACCGGGCAGCCGCGCGGCTTCGGCTTTGTGGAAATGGATACCAAAGCTGAAGCCCGCAAGGCCCTCTCCACCATCAATGCTCGGATGGTGGAAGGCCGGGCCCTAACTGTCAAAGAAGCCAAGCCCCAAACCAAAGGCCGTTTTGGCGGACGCGGCGGCCGTGGCTACCGGTGATAACCTTACCAGAAGCGAATTAGAAGACCACCGATCAATCATTACTCGGTTTCATTCCTGCAGGGCCTGCCGGGCTAGGCGGGCGGCCCGTTGGCCGGTAAGGATGGCTGTTTCCACGCAGGGCAGGCCGTCCAGGTCAGAGTGAGCCAGGATGACGCGCCCTTGTTGCAAGGGAATCCGGTCCCGGATGCGGCCCAGAAAGCCGGGGTAAGGCACTATCTGGGCATGCCCATAGCGATACATTCTGATCTCTGCGGCCCGGCTGCCGATGCCGGGCCAGATTTTTTCCAGCCCGCTGATGATTTCCCCAGCCTTGATTTCCACCGACTCTTCAAGCAAGCTCTGCCGTTGCGGCGGGAAAGCCTGTGGGGCATAGACCACCAGCACCTGGGTGTCTCCGGAGGCGGAGGGACGGGGTTGCAGGACCAGGTCAGTGAAAGCCGCCTCTCCCACCACCCAGTTTTCAAACCCGGGGGCACTGATGCCCTCTAGCCCGCACAGCGCCGCCACCACATAGGTACTGTATTGAAAGGGCTGAAAAACTTCGGGATTCCACCCCGGCACCCTGGCCAGCAGACGCCGGGCGGCAAATTTGCCCACCGCCAGGATAACCACTCCGGCCTGCAATGTCCAAGGCCCCTGCCGCTCCTGATCCCAGATTAACAGCCGGATGGCGTCTGGTTGTTCCTCTAAACCCATGACCACCTGCCGGGTCCGCAGCCGGTCGGGTCCGGCCCCCTGAAGCAGAGCTTCGGCCAGGCGGGCGTCGCCTTCCGGAAAGGCACAGCTGGCAGCCTCCGGGGAGCATTCCGACATTAAAAAATAGAGGGCTGCCCAGGCCGAGACCTGGGACGGTCCAGCTCCCAGGCAGGAGCGGCAATAGGGGTCCAACAGCAAGGCCAGTTCCGGAGCATAGCCCTTAACCTCTTCCAGGTAATATTGCAGGCTGATCCGGTCCAGACTTTGCCAGTCCAGACCGGCGGGCGCAAAGCCGTTCGACTCTTGCTCCCAAGCCGCCAACTGTTGGGACAGCCGCAAAAAATCATCCCGGGCCTTTGGGGAGATTGGCAGTTGCCGAATGCCCGACTCGTAAAAACAATCCGGGTACCACTGGCCCTGATAATACAGGCAGCTGACCGGCCCTGGAATTAAGGCGGAGTCAACCTCCAGGCCCAGTTCCCGGTACCAGCTTTTCCAGTCCTTATCGGCGGGGTAAAGGAAGTAGGCTGCGCCCTCCGGATAGCGGCAACCGCGATACTCTCCGCCTTTGCAGACGCCCCCGGCCCGGGCATCAGCCTCCAAAATGAGCACTTGACGATGGCGCAGTTGATAAGCGGCAGTCAGTCCCGACAATCCGGCCCCGACCACCGCCACTTCAGTGACCACCGGGGGCAGCTCCGCCAAGACCAGCGGGGAGCCGCCGGCTCCAGGATAAAAGTGTTGATGGCAGCAGGTGGGGACCTCCCCGGCCCAGGGTTGAATCCGCAAATTTTTGGAGAACCTCATCGTCATGATCGACTGGTTGGACCCGGCTCGGTTGCCAGCCCTGGTTCATCAGGGCAATCAATTCGTTCAGTGGGGCAGGGTGGGGCTATTCTTTCCGGTTAATCAGGGCGGCTAAATAACCGGCGCCGAAGCCGTTGTCAATATTAACCACCGCGACGTTAGCGGCGCAGGAATTAAGCATCCCCAACAGGGCGGCCAGACCGGCGAAACTGGCCCCGTAACCCACACTGGTGGGCACGGCAATCACCGGGCGGTTTACCAGGCCCCCCACCACGCTGGGCAACGCCCCTTCCATACCGGCCACCACGACAAATACCGTGGCCTCCTGAAGTTTGTCCTGATAGGCCAATAGGCGGTGCAGGCCGGCTACACCCACGTCATAGATGGCTTCCACCCGATTGCCCATTAACCGGGCAGTTACCAGCGCCTCTTCGGCGACCGGGATATCTGAGGTCCCGGCCGAGATAACCAGGATCAAGCCCCGGCCGCGCTCCGGCACCGCTTCCGGACCCAGGGTCATCACCTGGGAATCTGGATAATACCGCGCCTCCGGGAAAAAGCCCTCGAGTTCAGCGGCCTTGTCTGCCTCCAGACGGGTCACCAACAGATGGTCGGACCGGGACCGCAGGGATTCTATGATGGCCTTGAGCTGGACCAGGCTTTTGCCTGATCCCAAGACCACCTCGGGAAAACCCTGGCGCAACTGCCGGTGATGATCGACGTGGGCAAACCCCAGGCATTCAAAGGGCAGCGATTGCAGCCGCCGGACGGCCTCAGCCACACTGAGGCGACCTTCTCTGACCTCTTCCAGAAGTTGCTGTAACTGTTTAAGCTCCATAATTGTCCATGGTTTATATTTTTATGAATATCAACCTGCGTTTAAAAGGTTAATTTGAGGGGAGGACCGGGGGATCGCCGGCCCCCGCCCTACCCCCAAGAGATATTTTTTTCCCTAATCATGGCTGGGTTATGCGGACCAACTGGCCGGAAGGAGTTACCCGGTAGAACTCTCCCTGCCAATTCACCCGGTCCCCCAGGAAACTCAGCATCCACAGGCCAAAGGACAACAGGTCTTTCAGGGGCAACAGGGCCAGATAAGGCCAGGGCAGCCGGCCGTGGAGAAAGAGATGCTCCGATCCATAAGCCAGGAACAGACGCACAATCAAGGTGCTTATTAAGAGGCCGGTAGCCCACAGGGCCATGCCGCTGGCCAGCCAGGTGAGGAGGGCAAAGACCAGGGCGTGGGTAATGCCGTAGGCAAAATAACCTTTGGGGCGGCAAACCCGGTAAGTCCGGGCCCAGCGCAGCTGGTGGGCCAGATATCCCCGCCAGCTCTGCTTGCTGGTATGAGTTTCGACCACATAGGGGAGCAAATGGACCCGGTAGCCAAGTTGCGCTACCCGATGCCCCAACTGGTAATCATCGGCCAGATAATCGGCCAAAGGGGCCAGACCGCCGATTTCGGCCAGCACCTGCCGGGACAGGGCCAGGGTTGCTCCCAGGCCGAAGTTGATGCCCTCTACATAATAGGCCATTGCTACCGAGGGGATAAAATCGGCGCTGATCGATAGGGCCTCCAAGGCCGCGCCCCACGATCGCACCGGCCCGGCCCGGTAGGGGCAGGTGACCAGCCCCACTTCAGGTTGATTGAGGGCACCGACCACTTGCTGGAGATAATCAGCTCCCACCTTGATATCGCTATCGGAAATTATTAAATAATCATAACGGGCCTGGGGTTCCAGTTGCCGCAGGGTGCTGATCTTGGGATTCAGCCCCAGGGTCTGGCCACAAATGATAATATCGATATCTGCCTGCGGGTGGCTGGCCTGAAGGTCCTTTAGAAGGGGCACCACCGGGTCCTGGGGGTTGGCCACTCCGAACAATACCTGCAGCGGCCCTCCATAATTCTGGCGCAAAAAACTGGTCAGGCAACCATGGGTATCGGCATCCACCCCCCGGACCGGCTTGAGGAGGGTAACTCCAGGGCCTTTCGGGCTAAAAGAAGAGGGCAGGGATGTCCGCATAAACCAGGCCAGGGCCGCCAAGGCCAGAAGTTGATAAGCCAGAGCAGCCAGACCCAGGGCCAAAAATAGATAAGTCACCACCGGCATCCGATAACCTTTCTAGCGAATTTATTATAAGGAATTGTTTTTGAAAATGGGAGTTGAAATAAGAAATACTTCGGTTATTGTTTATCAGACCTGGTTTGCCCAATTCTGGCGTTTTTCTCGAAATGTAGTTTCATTTGAAACTTAAAGCTTAAAAATAAAAACTGATAATTATTCTTTGCTATTCCTTAGACGCTATGATAACCTTCCTAAAATTTTGTCCAGCTAAAATTTCTCTAAGGAAATTGGGTCGGGCCGCAAGATATCGGGGCAGGTTTTCCTGAGCAATCGCCCGGTATCCACGTAAGATCGAGGAACATAAATAAACTTTTGATAAAATGGTAAAGGAGGCTTTATGAGCGAGCAGATTAATTGGCTAGGGGATTATCAGGCGGGTTTAGAGCAGGCCCAAGCGGATAATAAACCGTTGCTTTTGGAGCTATATATGGAGGGTTGTCCGCATTGTGCCCGACTGCATAAGGAGACCCACGCGGATCCTCAGGTAATTCAGAAGGTTAATGAAGGTTTCATTCCAGTTCGGTTGGAGGGCCGGTCCCATATGGATGTGGTCAATAAATTCGAGGTCAAAGGCGCTCCCACCACCCTCATTGTATCTCCCCAGGGCCAGGAGCAGCGTCGCATTGTCGGATTTCATGCGCCGTCTGACTACTTAAAGGAATTAGCTGCCGTGGCTTAAGCATGCTTTCTGCCCCCACTGCGCCGGGCTCCAGATTCCTGGGCTCGCCGCCGGGGTGGGGGCCATCATCTCCACCCTGAACATCAGTAATGTCACCATTGCTCTGCCTCAGTTGGCCGGGGATATACCAAGTTTGCTGCAGCAAATTTCCTGGGGGGCAGCAGCTTATCTCCCTGCTAACGCCTTGATTGCCTGAAAGTCCTGACGGCCTGATTTCAATGGTTGCAACTTGGCCAAATTACCTTTTTGACCAGAGAAAGGAGGTTTTACTTTGCCTTTTAATTTGGCAAGTTAGAGAGAGGTTACCATTGATTAATCGATAAACCCGGCTTTAAATCGGCCCTTTTCCCCTTTACAGGCGGCAAGCCAGTGACTTATAATAGACCACCAAAAACCAGCAACTCCTGATGGGGGGAGGAGGAGACATGCCCCGTTGGATTATTGGCGTTATTTCCCACCTGGTTATCATTTATACCATTAGCCCACTCTGGGCTCAATCGAACCTGCCGCTGTCTGCCAATTCCTGTGTGATCATGGATGCTGATACCGGCAAGGTATTGTTGAGCCGCAATTCTGATCTGTTACACCCTCCAGCCAGTACCATTAAAGTAGCTACGGCCCTAATGGCGCTTAGCACCCTTGATTTGGATGATTCGGTAAAGGTGAGCCGCTATGCTGCGTCTGCTCCTCCTTCCAAGATTTATATCCGAGCCGGAAAAACTTATACGGTCCAAGACCTCCTCTATGGCCTTCTCCTCGGTTCCGGCAATGATGCGGCCCGGGCCCTGGCCGAGAAAATCTGCGGCACCGAAAGCCGGTTTGGCAAATATATGACCAAACGCGTCCGGGAGTGGGGGGCCTACCGGAGCAATTTTAAAAATGCCTCAGGGCTTCCGGCCGAAGACCAGTATTCCACTGCCCGGGACCTGGCCGTGATCATGCGGCGGGCCATGTTCAATCCAACTTTTGCCCGGATCATGGGCACTAAAAATTATGCCATCGGTGGTGGACAGAGGTTTTTCAATCATGACCGTTTCCTCTTTACCATCCCCTATGCGGTGGGGGGCAAGACTGGATATACCAGGGCCTCCCAGCATACCTATGTCGGGATGTTTGAAAATCGGGGGCGGCATATCATTATCTCGGTCATGGGCAGCAATAGTAAAAATAAGTGGGCGGACCGCCGGGTTTTGATTGAAAAAGGCTTTGCACTCTGCGGCACTCCCATAGCCCAGTTAGCCCCTTTGGAGGAGCAACTGCACCACCAAAAGTTGCGTTATGCTGGGCGCCAGCCAAAATCCCCGGCGAAGAAAAAGTACGTGAGGAAAAAGCCTGCCAGTAAGAAGTCCAAACGGGTAGCTCGCCGCCCCTCTAGCCAGGGAAACTCGGTAGTAAAAGCTTCAATCGTGTCGGTCAAAGATAAAAAAGTGAGGAGCCGGTCCTCTAGCTCCAAGCCCCAAATCCGCTCCAAAAATCGAAAACACAGCTCCGCCCGGGACCGGAATGTCAGTGCGCAGATCAGAGTTGCCAGAGAACCTTAAAGTTTTATGGCCGGACTTTTTAAGAAAATCAAGAATCGTCCTACGGGCCAGCGGTATGTTATTTCAACTATTCGTAAAAGCGCCGACCTGTTTGAAACCGCAATATTTGCCGCTAATTTTCTGTACTTGCCGCGCAGCTTGAAGCACCCGGAGTTAATCATCCATTCCGCCGATCTCCGGGAAGCTTGCCAGACCCACGAACGCCTAGCCCAGCGGCTGATAGTGGAATTACCGGGCCACATATTCCAGGACTATAGCTGAGCCGGGGTCAAAACCGCCCTGCCGGTTCCAGTTATAGCACTCCCGGTGAGCTTTGGCCTATAGTATCCCCTCGCCCCCAGAAGGGAGGGTTGGGGTGAGGAGGCTTAAAAATTTGTTTGGAGAAGGAATATAAAACCACTATTGAGCGTCGCTTGGCGCTGATACTCCTAGGACTGCCAGGCGGGCCTGATTAGCTGCAGCCAGCATGGCCTCCCGGTCGAAGATCAGGGTCTGGCCGGCCTCCACCGCCAACACCGCGGCCTTGACTTCAATCATCACCTTGATGGTATCCAGACCCACTGCCGGGACGTCAAAACGGAGATCCTGGCCCGGTTTACTCACCTTGACTACCACTGCCTTTTCCCCGGCCAGGCGGCCGCCGCGGCGGATAGTTTCATCAGTTCCTTCAATAGCCTCCAGGGCCACCACTGCCTGGCGCCGCACGACTACACACTGTCCAATGTCTAATTTGCCGATTTCTTTGGCAATCTGGAAGCCGTAGTCCACATCTTGCAGTTCTTCCGGAGTAGGTTGGCGGCGGCTGAGCAGTCCCGCCGGGGCCAGAAGTTCACCCAGAAACAGGGTGGAAGGGACGATGGTAATCCCGGCGCTTTCCAGTTCCTCAGCGACAGCCCGGAGAACACCGTCATCCCGGGCCCGGCCCACCCGGCGAATCAGATTGATTGCCCGCCAGTCGGGTCGGAGCTGACTGAACAGACGGCCTTTGCTGATGCCGCCGGCCATCACCGCCTGCCGGACGCCGGCCGCCTGGAAGCAGCGGATGATCCGCCCCAGCTGGCCCACGTAGACCCACTCCAGCCGGCTGACCAGATGGGCCAGGGCCGGGTCGGTCTCTCCATAATGGCCCACTGCGATCACCTCCAGCCCTTTTTTTCGGGCCGCCTGGGCGAAAAGCAGGGGAAATTGACTCCTACCCGCGATGAGACCGATTTTCTCGGACATCTACTGGGGCTAGACCTCGCTCTGAGGTTTCAATAAAGCGAAGCAGATTTTGGATTTCAGGTGAATCAGGAAGCTCTTGCCGAACTCGGACTATAGCCTCCTTCATATTAAGGCCGGAGAGAAACAATAGATTATAGGCGTTTTTCAGGATTTCCAGGAAGGTGCTGTCATAGCCGGCCCGTTTCAGGCCGACCAGATTGAGGCCGACCAGTTTGGCCCGGTTGCCCACCGCCATACAATAAGGAGGAACATCCCGGGCCACTGCTGAACAGCCGCCGATAAAGGCATAGGCGCCGATTTTGCAAAACTGATGCACTGCTGATAAACCACCCAGGATGGCGTGATCCTCGACCGTGATATGGCCCGCCAGGGTGGCGGCATTGGACATGATGACGCCGTTGCCCACCTGGCAGTCGTGGGCCACGTGAGTATAGGCCATGAATAGATTGCCGCTGCCGATCCTGGTTATCCCGCCCCCGCCGGCCGTGCCCCGATGCAGGGTGGTAAATTCCCGGATCACATTATCATCGCCGATCAGCAGATGGGATTCCTCCCCTTTGAACTTCAGATCCTGCGGCACCTCGCCAATGGAGGCAAACTGAAAGATCTGAACCCGAGCCCCAATGGTGGTGAAGTCCCTGATCACCACTTGGGGCCCGACCTGGGTCTCTGGCCCAATGCGGACCCGGCCGGCAATGATGCTATAGGGGCCGACGGTAACGCGGTCAGCCAATTCTGCTCGACTATCGACTAGGGCGGTGGGGTGAATTTGGGGCATCAGCTCAGTTACCCTCCGCCTGACCCAACGCGGCCATAAATTCGCCTTCCGCCACCAGGGTCTCGTTGACAAAGGCCTTGCCTTGCATTTTCCATATCCTTTTGCCCCCGCGCAGGGTCTCCAGCTCCATGATGAGTTGATCGCCGGGAACGACTGGCTTGCGGAAGCGGACCTTGTCCATGCCCATAAAATAGTATAGTTGATTGTGGTGATGGGCCTGGGTGGACATATAAGCCAGCACCCCTCCCACCTGGGCCATGGCTTCGATAATCAGCACCCCGGGCATGATCGGGCGGCCGGGAAAATGGCCTTGAAAAAAGGGCTCGTTAAAAGTGACATTCTTCAAACCAACGATCTTTTTCCCAGGGATAATGGACACAATCCGATCCACCAATAGAAAGGGATACCGGTGGGGCAAGAAGCCCATTATTTCTTCTATCGCTACTGAATCGGGGACGGTCATGAGCGGGACTCCTGGGTCACGGCGGTTTCCAAGGCCTCAATTCTTTTCTCTAAGTCTCTAATGGTTTTGTGGAGCTGGGGGAGCCGGGCCATAACTCCCATGATACGGAGAAATTCAGCATGGGGGCGAGCCGGGGAGCCGGTTACCGTCTGCCCAGCGGGGATCGAATGGGTAACCCCGGACTGGGCCCCGATACGGACTTGATCGCCGATCTCAATATGGCCCACCAAACCTACCTGTCCTGCCAACTGCACGTTTTTGCCGATGCGGGTTGAACCTGAGATCCCTACCTGGGCCACTACAATGGTATTTTCTCCGATCACCACATTATGGGCTACCTGGACCAGATTATCGATCTTAACCCCTCGACAGATGCGGGTTTCCCCCAGGGCGCCGCGATCAATGGTACAGTTGGCGCCGATTTCTACATCGTCTTCAATGACCACCGTGCCCAGTTGCGGAATTTTGACAAACACCTCACCGTCCAGGGCAAAGCCGAAGCCATCGGAACCGATCACGGTGCCGCTGTGCACTATGACCCGCTGTCCCAGGCTGCAGCCCTCAAGGATGGTGACATTGGGGTAAATCAAGGTATCGGCCCCAATCCGGACCCGGTCTCCCAACACGGTGCCGGGCATCAGGGTGACCCGGTCTCCCAAGCAGACCTGGTTTCCCACCCAGACCTGTGGGGCAATTGACACCTCCTGGCCCAGACTGAGTTCTTGGCCCAAACAGGCGCGGTTGCTGATGCCGGGGCAGCGCCGCCGGGGAGGTGCGAATATCGCGGCAATCTTGGCATAGGCCAGATAGGGATCACCAGTAACGATTAAGGGGCGTTTAAGCTGGCTCCATTGCGGCGGGACCACAAAGGCTGCCGCTTTACTCTGCTCCGCCAAGCGTCCGTATCGCGCCTGGGTTATGAAGGTGATCTCATCCGGACCGGCCTGGTCTAAAGGGGCGATGCCACGCAGGCGCAGATCCGGCGGCCCCTGACATTCACCCCCTACCAGTTGGGCCAATTCCCCCAGGGTTTTTTCCATTGCCAACCTTAGGGACCAAAAGCGCTGCGCACCTTCTCAGTAATATCGATGGTAGTATCGCAGAACAGCACACCAGCGCGTTTGTCGATAATCAAATTATAATTATCCTCCCGGGCCACCTGGTTGATCACCCGTTCGAATTTGTCAAACAAGGGCTTGAGTTCCCGATCCCGGACCTTGGCAAACTCCTGTTCCGAAGCCCCCCATTGCCGTTGGAATTCCTCGCCTTTGCGGGATAATTCCTCTTCCTTACGGCGGCGGGCTTCATCTTTCATAATCGCCTTCTGTCTTTCGTAGTCCTCCAGCATTCGCCGCAGATCTCCCTGGCGGCGCTCCAGGTCGCGACTCAATTCCTCGTTCTTGCGCTTCAGGATGCCTTGAACCCGTTTGCCTTCCATGGAGTTGAACACCACGTCCCCGGAGTCAACCACTCCGATCTTTAATTGGGCCGCTTCTGCCATTGACGCCAGCCAAAACAGGGCCATCAGGGCCATCACCAGGCGTGTTGCTTTGACAAACATTAATTCCCTCCTTTAAGGAAATGAAAAATCAATTTTTTAATATAAATATATGCCCGTTCCCAGGCAAACTCAGTTGGTTCCTAAATTTAACCATGAAATATAAAGCTCGGCAAAAGGGGGCGATTAAAACACCCCGCCCACCGAAAATTCCCAGTTGCTGTGGCTTTCCCAAGGTTTAGGGCTGATATTGTAGCCCCACTCCACCCGCAGCGGCCCCATGGGCGAAAACCAGCGGAAGCCGGTGCCAACGCTGGTCCGCATGCTGCTAAAATACTCGACGTTGTTGGCATAAACATTACCCGCGTCAAAAAACACCAAGCCAATCAGTCCCAACTTTTTATACAACGGGAAGCGGTACTCGGTGTTGAATTGGACAAACTTTTCGCCGCCGATGCGCTCATTGGTAATCGGGTCCCGAGGGCTGACCTCAGCATATTCGAAGCCCCGGAGGGTGTCAATGCCCCCCAGGTAAAACTTTTCATAACTGGGCAAGTCCCCCCAGGGAAGTCTCTGCAAATAACCCACCCGGCCATGCAGCACCCCCACGGTGCCCCAGAACAGCGGAAAATACCAGCCTGATTCTGCCACATAGCGGGTATAAGCGACCTCCCCACCGAGGCCAGCCAATTCAATGGAAATGCTGTTATCGGAGCCCTTGGTAGGGGTGAACTGGGCATCACGGGAATCGCGCCTAAAAGTCATGGACATTGCACTGGTGCTGTGGATTGTCGCCGCTTCTTTTAGGACCTGGGAGGCATTAGGGTCCAGATCCGAGAGATTGACGTTTTCATACCGATATCCCCCGTAGAGCCGGGTGTACTCCCAACGCATAGGATGACTCAACTGGATATTGCCGCCTTTACTTTCACGGATATATTCATCATATTCCCGTTCCCAGTTATAGGCATCGATGCCCAGGCTCAAAGGTTGATCAAGCAGATAGGGTTCTTCAAAACTCAGTCGGAAACGGTGCGAGATGGCCCCCAGTAAGCCCTGCGCCCTAAGCTTTTGGCCTCGACCGAAGAGATTATTTTGAGATATTTCAATCATACCCACTAACTGGTCCTGGGTACTATAGCCTGCCCCAACTCCAAATGATCCGGTTGGCCGTTCCTTTACAGTGATTTTCAGGTTCATTTTCTCAGGACTAGTGCCCGGGGTGGTACTGAAGTTAACATCCTCGAAAAATTCCAGGCGGCGCAAGTTCTGGATGCTGCGCTTGATTTCGGTGGCAGAAAACAGTTCCTGCTCATAAACCCGCAGTTCCCGGCGTATTACCTTATCCCTGGTTCTGGTATTGCCGGCAATCTCGATCCGTTCAAAATAAATCTTTTCTCCTTTGTGGATATCGAAAATGATGTCCACCGTAAGGTCTGGCTCATTCTCTTTTAATAAGGGGGAAATACTCGCATTAGCATAGCCATGATCAGCATAAAAATCCCCCAGAGTGGTCAGATCTTTTTGGATAACTTCTCGGCTGTAAATATCCTCCTGGGTAATCGCCAGGAATTGCTTTAGTTTTTCCGGCGGTTCCAGAAGATCGCCCTGAAAATCAACTTCCCCTACTTTAAACTGGGCCCCTTCTTCAATAGGGATAGTGACGTGAATTTCTTTTTTGGTAATATCAACCCGGGGTTCACCCACCCGGGCCTTAATATAACCATGGTTGTAATAAAAAGCGGCAATTTTCTCCACATCCCGTTCCAGGGTGTCCCGATTTAAAATTCCCGCCCCGGTGATAAAGGTGAGCATACTCTTTTCTTTAGTCTCCATCACCTTTTTGAGCTCTTTTCCTTTGAAAGCCTGATTGCCTTCAAAGCTGATCTTTTCGATATATAATTTCGGTCCCTCCTCAATCTCCAGGACCAGATTGACTTCCTGTTTGCTGATCGGTTCCAGACGGTAATCGACCCCAGCCTCGTAGTAGCCTTTTTCCCGATAAATGCCTTTGATTTTAGCGATGTTTTCCCGAATAGCCGCATCCGACGCCACGGAATAAAGCTTGATGTCCAGGGCCTCCATGATCTTTTTATCTTTGATCTTCCGATTGCCCTCAATATAAATCTCGCGAATAGCAGGTTTCTCATCCACTATAAAAGTTACTATCTGGCCCTCCGGGCTGTCGGACACATCAATTCTGACGTCGGTAAAGTAGCCCAAATTATAAACCGCTTTAAGGTCATCGCGCAGTTTCGCTGGGGAAACCAGATCGCCCTCCCGGGATTGCAGGATGGCCAGGATGGCATCTTTTTCCACCCGGCGGTTGCCCTTAACTTCGATCCTATATATGCGCTCCTGTCCCAGGATCTTAAAACTGGCCTCCTGGGCCAGTTTAGTACTCAACTGGTCCAGATTACCCAACCCGATGCCTTCCGCCGTTAAGGTGGCCGGAGCTATTTTGCCGGTAAGATCCGTGAGCTGCGCTTTCAGAGACAGGGTCGGACCGATTTTGATCATCGACCCGGTGATAACCAGATCGGCCCCTAATTTTTGGCCCAGTTCCACTGCCCGGGTGTGGCTGGGTGGTTCCTTTAATTGCGCCAGTTCCTGTTTCAATTTTTCAGGGTCAACCAGATTGAACCCCTCTTTTATAAGATAATCCTGGATGGTAGCCTGAATCTTGGCTCCCAGATGTTCCAGGGGTTCTTTGCTCATCACGCTAAACGGGAAAACCGCGACTTTTTTGAAGACCAATTCCTGGGCGGCGCTGGCCCCGGCAAGGAAAACCAGCCCGACGAACACCAGGATCGACACCCATAGCCTGTTGACCACCCTCATTCTCCTCCGCTCCCGGGCTGGCGCAAGAATACCGCTTTACCATCAACCAGGGTAATATGCCGGTTCAGACGCTTAGCCAGGTCCAGATTGTGAGTTACGATGACAGTGGTTACTCCTTTTTCCTGGTTCAGGTTTAGCAACAGTTCATGGACTTGCTCACCGATGCGGGGGTCAAGATTTCCGGTGGGTTCATCAGCTAGGAGCACCTCCGGTTCCAAGACCAGGGCCCGGGCCACTGCTACCCGTTGTTGTTCACCCCCGGAAAGTGCGCCGATGCGGTGATGCAGGCGTTCTTTGAGGCCGACCTGGACCAGGATGGCCTCCGCCCGTTCCTGGGCCTCGGAACGGGGCCGCCGGGCGATCAACGCCGGCAACATGACATTTTCCAAGGCATTGAATTCGGGCAACAGGTGATGGAATTGAAACACAAATCCCACTTTACGATTGCGAAACTCAGCCAATTGCTGCTCATCCAGGCTAAATACTTCTTCGCCTTCCCACCAGACCTGTCCGGCGGTAGGACGGTCCAGGGTCCCCAGAATGTGGAGCAGGGTCGATTTGCCCACCCCCGAGGCCCCGACAATGGCCAGGCTGTCTCCCCGGGCAATATCCAGATCGACGCCCCTCAACACCTCCACCCGATTGCTGTTGGCCATATAGGTCTTGACCAACCCGCGTATCTGGATCATCGGTCAGCCTTCCAGTCCCGTAGGTTATTCATAACGGATGGCTTCCACCGGATCCAGGCGCGAGGCTTGCCAGGACGGATAGAGGGTTGCTAAAAAACTGATAATCAAGGCGGCGGCGGTAATCCACGCCACATCCCAGCCCTGCAGTTTCACTGGCAGGGTCGAAATATAATAAACATCACTGGGCAGCTTGATAAATTCATAACGCCGCAGCAGGGCGCAGAGCCCAAACCCCAGAATTAACCCCAAAACCGTGCCAACCACGCCGATGATCAATCCTTCCAGCATGAAGATCCGCATGATGCTCTGGCGAGTGGCCCCCATGGATTTAAGAATGGCGATGTCCTTGGTCTTTTCCATGACGATCATAATCAGGGTGCTGGCAATATTAAAGGCGGCGACCAGGACAATCAGAGTGAGGATGATGAACATGGCGATCTTTTCCAGTTTCAATGCTGAAAACAGGCTGCGATTGGTCTCCATCCAATCCCGGGTAAAAAAAGCCCCCCCCAGCTTTTCTTGAATAAGGGCCGCCAGCTTGTCGGCCTGATAAATATCCCCAACCCGGATCTCGATGCCGGTGGCCTGGTCACTCATTCCCAGAAATTCCTGCACGGCCGGGATGCTGGCATAGGCCAGGGTAGAATCGAACTCGAACATGCCGGAATGAAAAATCGCCCCCACCTGGAATCTTTTGGCCCGGGGCACCCGCCCCATGGGAGTCAGCGTCCCCAGCGGCGAGATAATTTTGATCAGCCCGCCAACCGGGACCCCCAGGTTTTGAGCCAATTGATTGCCAATGGCAATGACCGGCAGATCGCCGGGAACCGTGGTGGCCAGACTCTGAAAATCTCCTTGCTGCACCTCCAGGGGCTGCGGCCCCCCCTGGCCAATCATCTCCAGATCCATCCCCCGCAGGATGCCTCCAGAAATGTTGCTCGGTCCGGAAAACATTACCTGGGTATAGACAAAGGGCCGGGCCGAAACCACGCCGGGGATGGACTGCACCTGGTCGGCTACCTGTTCGTAATCACTGATACTGGAACCCTGCTGCAAAAGGATAATATGGGGATTGACACTGAGGATTTTCCTTTTCAGGTCATGATCAAAGCCGGTCATCACCCCAATGACCACGATCAGGGCCATGACCCCTACCGTTACCCCGGCAATCGAGATAAAGGTGATCAACGAAATGAAGGTCTGCTTGCGCTTCGCCTTCAGGTAGCGCAAAGCCACGAAGCGTTCAAAAAACATTATTGCCGCTATCCCTCTGGACGGAGTAAAGGGAAGAGGATCACCTCCCGGATTGAAGCCGAGTTGGTCAACAACATTACCAACCGGTCAATGCCGACCCCCTCCCCGGCGGCTGGGGGCATGCCATATTCCAGGGCTCGCAGGAAGTCCTCATCCATATAATGGGCCTCCTCGTTGCCCGCCTCCCGGGCCGCAACCTGCTTCAAAAAGCGCTGTCGCTGATCGTCCGGGTCATTTAGCTCGGAAAAGCCATTGGCCATTTCCCGGCCGCCGATAAACAGTTCAAACCGGTCGGCCACCTCCGGATCAGTATCATTGCGCCGCGACAGCGGAGAAATCTCTATCGGATATCCCACAATAAAAGTCGGCTGGATAAGCCGGCCCTCCACTTTCAGATCGAACAGCTTGGCCAGCGCCCGGCCATAGCCTTCTCCGGGCCGCAGCGCCACCCCGTGCTCCTGGGCCAAGGCGATCAGGGCCTGCCGGTCCTGCACCACCGCCGCCGGAATGCCCCCTACCTCGGTCAGTGACTGCCGCAGGTCGAGACGCCGCCAGGGTGGGGTGAGATCAATCTGGTCGCCCTGATAATCAAAGGTTAAGGTGCCCCGCACCGCCTGGGCCACGGCGCTGATCATGGTCTCGGTCAGGGCCATCAGGTCTTCATAGGTGGCGTAGGCCTGATAAAATTCCAGCATGGTAAATTCCGGATTGTGCTGGGTGGAAATGCCTTCATTGCGAAAATTGCGATTGATTTCATAGACCCGGTCAACCCCGCCCACCAGCAGGCGTTTGAGATAGAGTTCAGGGGCAATGCGCAAAAACAAGGGCAGGTCGAGGACATTATGGTAAGTCTGGAAGGGCCGGGCTGTAGCTCCCCCTGGAATGGGCTGCATCATCGGGGTCTCCACTTCCAGAAAGCCCCGCTCCTCGAGGAATTCCCGCAACTGCCGAATGATGGCCGAGCGTTTGCGGAAGACCTCCTTGACCGCCGGATTGACAATCAGATCCAGGTAGCGCTGCCGATAGCGCAGCTCGACGTCGCCCAGCCCATGATATTTTTCCGGCAAGGGGCGGATGGCCTTGGTGAGCAGGGTGAAGTTCTGCACCGAAAGCGTCAGTTCCTGGGTCCGGGTCCGAAACAGACGCCCGGCAAATCCGAGGATATCCCCCAGATCCAGGCGCTTGAACAAGGAGTAAGCCTCCGCCCCCACTACCTCCCGTTGCACATAGGCCTGGAGACGGCCGGTATCATCCTGGAAATGGCAAAAACTGGCCTTGCCGAACTGCCGCATCAGGATCAAACGACCGGCTACCTTAAAAGTCTGGTTCAGTCGGGCCAGTTCCTCCTCATCCAGATGGCCGTATTGGGCGATAATATCCGCCACAATATCGGTAGGTCTGAAGGTATTGGCATATGGTTCTACCCCCGCCGCCCGCAGTTGTGCCAGCTTCTGACGGCGCTGGTGAGTAACTTTAGATTCTTCCTTCATTAATGGTCCCGGCCGCGCCCGGGGAAGTCCTCCTCGGGTTAACTTTCCTTCTCCAGATTTATAGGGCATGCAATGTGCGCCAGTCTAGCAATAGCCGCCGCTAGGCGCCCTCGGGCGTTGGGCATGAAAATAGCGATATCACCGAGACTCGGTCTTGAAACCATCGGCCTTGCAGCGGCTAACTAGCCAGTTTAGGTTTCGGATTGATTCACAAATTTAGAATATCATCCCCAGATAGTCAAGTGCAAAGTCAGATCGGGCCCCGCTGGCTTAAGAACCTCCGATATTCGCCGGACTCCCAATTTAAATTATTCATCCCCCTCAGCGTCATCTTGCCAGGAAATCGCATTTTGCTGCGGTTTGGACGTCGGTCCCTGGTGATGCCGTTTGGCTTTTTTAAAGGTGGCGGTCGGCGCTAACTTAGGATACTGAATCTCCTTACCGGACAATAGGTCGGCGATGCTGAAAATTTGCAGTCGGGGGAATTGGTGTCCAGGGAAATACTCAGGTGCGTAAAATCCCGCCGCCGCGGCTTCCCTTAGCATCGGTTTGGTCGGCTCCCTGAGGGTGATAAAGACCCCGATCATTGCCTGTTCCCGCTCCATCACCCCCATGAGGTCGCGCAGCTGGCTGACCGTCACACTGCCGCTTTTGACCTGGACAATGATTTTTTTGGCCTTGCCGCTGTTGTCGTCGAAAAAATAGATTAATCCATCAATGCCGGTGTCGGGGCCTTTGCGTTTGTCCTGGGCCGGGCGGGCCTCCACCAGCCCCAAGGCCCACCACTCGAACTGATGGCGATTATGCAGGGCCAAGGCTTCGGCGCTGGCGTAATCTTCCGGGGCGCCGATTTCTTGGTAAGGGGTAAGCTCGGGGCCAAAAGTGTCCTGCAACCTTTTTTTGATCAGGGTAATGGCCAGATGGGTGATATCAATGCCGATCCAGCGCCGTTGAAGCCGCTCGGCCACAGTGACGGTGGTGCCACAGCCGCAGAAAGGGTCAAGAATAACATCACCTTCGTTGCTGCTGGCCTTGATGATCCGTTCTAAAAGAGCTTCTGGCTTCTGGGTTGGATATTCTAACCGCTCTTTATGCCATGATCTTATAGCTTGAATATCTGTCCATATATCCTGGATTGGCATACCTGAGGATTCGTCTAAGTAGCGTTTTAATCTTGGGATTCCCTTTTTTGTATAATAAATTTTATTTTCTTTCTCTAATCTTTCCATTGTATTTTTAGGACATCGCCATATGCGCTTTATACCTTTCCATTCATAATCGTACCCACCTCCTGAAAGTCCAGAGGCAGCGAGATTATCCGACATCCACCTTCGTCCATCTGAATCAATATAACGGTAGTATTGCTTAATATATACCTCATCGTAAGGTTGGTAGGTAATATTCCATTTATTTTTATTTTCTCTGGAATAGTACAAGATAACATCATGAACTCTGCCGTAACGGCGGGCATCGCTGTGTCCCGAGGTTCTTTTCCATATAATCTCATTTAAAAAATTTTTTACCCCAAAAACAGCATCCATTAATAACTTGATGTAATGACTGGCAGTCGGATCACAGTGCAGATAAATGCTGCCGGTGGGTTTCAGCACCCGGTGCAGTTCATCCAGGCGGATGGCCATCATGGTCAGGTAAGCCATCATGTCATTCGAGCCCAAGAAACTCCGCAACGCCTGAAGCAGATCGGCCAACTTTCTCGGACCCAAAGTAACCACATCGTGATAGGCCCGCTCGGCCTCCAGGCCCCAGTGCCAGGTGTCTTCGAAGGCGGTAATCTGGGCCGCGGATTTCTCCCCGCTCTTCTCGGCAAACAGGATGTTATAGGTCGCCTGGCTGTTAAAGGGCGGGTCCAGATAGATTAAATCGACGCTTTCGGTCTGAATATGTTCCCTTAGGATATCGAGATTATCGCCAAAATAAAGTTTATTCTTCCATTCCCCGGACATGGCGCACCCCCAACTGCTCCAAACCCATTGTAGCTGATTTGCATTAAAAAATTCATCAAAAAACGGTGGCAATTTTTAGGGTGGGCAAGTGCTTGAGCAGCCAGCATTTGACAGGATCAATCTTATTGGTAGAATTATTGATCAGATCATAGAGTTGCGGCCTCTTTTCTCCCAACCCCTTGAGGGGGGGTTGGGAGGGGAGCTGGAGGTGAGGGCGGGGGGCCGCCGGTCCCCCGGTCCGCCCCTCAAAATAACCATTTAACTGCTGAGAAATACTTAGTTTAAGAGAAAGAACTGATTCAGGAATGGCCCTGATAGTCACGGAAACTTTTTACAGTCTGATGGGGGAGTCCAGTTTCGCCGGCCAGCCGGGGTTTTTTATCCGGCTGAGCGGTTGTAATCTGCGCTGTCGCTACTGTGATACCACCTATGCCTATGAGGGCGGCGAGGCGCGGTCGGTGGCCTCGCTGGTGGCCGCGGCCCAGGCCCAGCAGGCCCGGTTGGTGCTGGTCACCGGCGGTGAACCCCTGCTGCAGGCCGAATCTCTCAAGTTGATGACCGCCCTGGCCGATGCCGGGCTGACGGTCTTGCTGGAGACCAACGGCTCCTTGCCGATTGCGCCGGTGGATGCCCGGGTGCATCGGATTGTCGATTTCAAGTGTCCGTCCAGCGGCATGGCCGCCCATAATCATCTCGACAACTTGAATTTTCTGACCCCCACCGACGAAATCAAGCTGGTGGTGAGCGACCGCGCCGACTTTGACTGGGCTGTGGACCTGCTCCGACCCTGCCAGCCCTGGGAGCGCTTGCCGGTATTATTTTCCCCGGTTTTCGGGATATTACCCCCTCAGGAATTAGCCCCCTGGATTCTGGAAAGCCGTCTGCCGCTGCGGCTCAACCTGCAACTGCATAAATATATCTGGGGGCCGGAGGTGCGGGGCGTATGAAGTCAAAACTCCTGGCGGTGGTTTTACTGAGCGGCGGGCTGGATAGCTGTGTGACCGCCGCCTCCGCCCGGCAGCAGTATGATCTGGCCCTGTTTCACGCCAATTACGGCCAACGCACGGTGGGTCGGGAGCTTCGCGCCTTTCGGGAGCAGGCCGCTTATTTTCAGGCCCGCCGCACCCTGGAGGCTGATCTGCCTTTTTTGGGGGTCATCGGCGGCTCCAGCCTGACCGATAAGGGGCGTCAAATTCCCACCCCGGAAGGCACCCCAAGGGAGCTGCCCTCGACCTATGTGCCTTTTCGCAACACCATCCTGATCGCCGCGGCAGTGGCCTGGGCCGAGACCCTGGGAGCGCCGGCGATCTTTATCGGGGCCAACGAGATCGACAGCCCGGGCTACCCGGATTGCCGTCCGGAGTACTTTGCGGCCTTGAATCGATTGATTGACCTGGGCACTGCTCCTGAAACCAGGATCGAGGTCCACACTCCCCTGATCGGGCTCGATAAGGCCGGAATCATCCGGCTGGGGCTGGAACTTAAAGCACCTTTGGAACTCACCTGGTCGTGCTACCAGAATGACGATCAAGCCTGCGGCCGCTGCTCTTCCTGCCGTTTGCGTTTACAAGGGTTTGCCGCTGCCGGGGTCCCTGATCCTATTCCTTATGTGGCCGGAATCTGACAGTCCTGTGGCTTTTCAGTCGCGATAAAAAAGGGGAAAGGGGTTACCCCCCTCTCCCCGGACAGCTGGGCGGCAAGGATTATACCTGCCGCCCGATGAGAGAATTAGTACATGCCGGGACCCATGCCCCCTCCCGGAGGCATGGCTGGGGCTTCCTCTTTTTTGGGAATCTCAGCTATCATGGCCTCGGTGGTCAGCAGCAGCGAGGATACTGAAGCGGCATTTTGCAGGGCAAAGCGACAGACCTTGGTGGGGTCAATGATACCAGCCGCCACCAGATCTTCGTACTCCCCGGTTTCAGCATTGAAGCCATAGGAACCGGTTTCCTTTTTGACGTGTTCGGCTACCACTGAGCCTTCAAATCCGGCATTGTTGGCCAGTTGCCGGGTCGGCTCTTCCAGGGCCCGCAGGACCGTATTTACTCCCAGCTGTTCGTCGTGGTGTTCCATTTTGAGCTCTTGGAGGGCCGGGATACAGCGCATCATGGAAACCCCGCCGCCGGGGACAATGCCTTCCTCGACTGCCGCCCGGGTGGCATTTAGGGCGTCTTCAACGCGGGCCTTCTTTTCTTTCATCTCAATCTCGGTGGCCGCGCCGACGCGGATGACTGCGACGCCACCGACCAGTTTGGCCAGCCGTTCCTGCATCTTTTCCCGATCATAGTCAGAGGTGGTTTCATCGATCTGGACGCGCAGCTGTTTGACCCGGCCTTCGATCTTCTCCCGGGCGCCGCCGCCGTCGATGATGGTAGTGTTGTCCCGATCGATGTTGATCTTTTTAGCAGTTCCCAGGTCTTTTAAGGTGACATTTTCCAGCTTCAGGCCCAGGTCCTCAGAGACCACCTGGCCGCCGGTGAGGATGGCGATATCTTCCAGCATGGCCTTGCGCCGGTCGCCAAAGCCGGGGGCCTTGACCCCCGCCACCTGGAGGGTGCCCCGCAGTTTGTTCACTACCAGGGTGGCCAGGGCCTCACCTTCAACATCTTCGGAGATAATTACCAGCGGTTTGCCCATCTTGGCGATCTGCTCCAATAAGGGCAACAGGTCCTTCATGGCGCTGACTTTCTTTTCGTGGATCAGGATCAGCGGTTCTTCCAGATTAACTTCCATCTTCTCCGGATTGGTAACAAAATAAGGAGAGATATAACCCCGGTCAAACTGCATGCCTTCCACTACTTCCAGGGTGGTCTCCATGCCCTTGGCTTCTTCGACAGTGATGACCCCTTCTTTGCCGACCTTGCTCATGGCCTCGGCAATGATATTGCCGATTGCCTGATCATTGTTGGCGCTGATGGTGCCCACCTGAGCGATTTCCTTCTGGTCCTTGGTGGGTTTGGAAATCTTTTTGAGTTCGCCGACCACCACTTCAACGGCCCGGTCAATGCCCCGCTTGAGCGCCATAGGATTGACCCCAGCGGCTACCAGCTTGGAACCTTCCTGATAGATGGCCTGGGCCAAAATGGTGGCGGTGGTGGTGCCATCGCCGGCCACATCCGAGGTCTTCGAGGCCACTTCCTTGACCATCTGGGCCCCCATGTTTTCAAACTTATCTTCCAGTTCAATCTCTTTGGCGACCGTCACCCCGTCTTTGGTGATGGCCGGTGGCCCAAAAGATTTTTCCAGAATTACATTTCGACCCCTGGGCCCTAGAGTAACCTTGACTGCATCCGCCAGGCAATTGACCCCGCGCAGCATGGCCTCCCGGGCTTTAACATCATACTTAATCTCTTTAGCTGGCATATAAGCTTTTCCTCCTTAATGAATTTTCCTTCAGAGATATTCGGTGGGTAAATGTCAAGAATTAATGCTTTCAATATTTATTCTTCGATGATGGCCAGAATGTCATCCTCACGCATCATCAGGTATTCTTCACCCTCGAGCTTGACTTCAGTCCCGGCGTATTTGCCGAACAAGATGCGATCGCCCTCTTTGACGCTCATGGGCATCCGCTCACCCTTGTCGGAAACCTTGCCCGCACCCACAGCCACAATGCGGCCCTCGATGGGTTTTTCCTTAGCAGTATCGGGGATAAAAATTCCCCCTTTGGTCACCTGAGTTTCTTCCAGCCGTTTGACCAGAACGCGATCATTCAACGGTTTGATTTTCATAAGGCTGCCTCCTAAAGAATAGATTCTTGCACTAAGGTGTTAGCACTCCTTTCAATTGAGTGCTAATATTTGATAACCATTCTGGTGAAAAAATCAAGGGGAGAAGCAAGTTTTTTTTTAATTTTTTTCCCGGTTGGGGGAATTTCCTGGGGCATAGTGGGGGCGAAGAGCAGATATTAGAGCCGCCGAACCTGACCGATTAAGACCGTAAGCCCGCCAAAGGACCCCGTTAGGATCGGTTCAGCGACCGCTTACCGATGCTAGCGGTTCTCTACCTGGGATAACGGCCTCAGGAATCTATTATTTGGCCCGCGCCAAGACCTGTTGTTTGCGGACTATCCGCACCGTGGACTTCTTTTGCGATTTGGAGGGCTTGGACTGACCAGAGGCTTTACGCACCACCCTTGAGTTGGGCTTCTTGGTTTGCTGAATCTTGGGCGAATCGGCTTTTTTGGCGGTCGACCGGTTCGGTTGACTTGCCTTTCTGGAGGTTGCTGGTTTTTTCTGCCAACTGGGCAGCATCGAGGCCATCACTGGTCCGGATTTTTTGGTCTGGAGGCGCCTGGCCTTATCCGCCGGGGGGCTCGATGCCCGGCAGACCTTGGCAGTCACTGTCCGGGATCGTTGGGAAACTTTTGAAGGCTGGCTTTTACTGGCCACCGACCGATAATTTTTGGCGGGGGCCGGGCGGGATTTTTTGGCCGGCACTAGCAGCGTCTGGCCCCACTTGAGTTCCCGGCCATGGCGCATGCCATTGAGGGCCAGGATATTGGCCGTGCTGGTCTGATAACGGCGGGCAATCCGGCTGACCGTGTCACCCGGCTTCACCCGGTAGCACAGACTGGCTTTAGAGCTTTTAGCCCTCTGACTCTGCTGAACTTTATACCTGGTCTGTTTAGCCTGGTAGGTTCCCTTGGTCGTGTGGGCCCTGGCCACCAGAATATTTCTGGTAAAAGATTCTTTCTTGCCGAAAGGCACTTTCAACAAATAGGCCGAATAATTAGGTGGAGTGGTACCCCGTTTCAGTTCCGGGTTAAGGGCACACAGTTGCTCATAATTATCACCAGTGGCAATGGCCGCCAGTTTAAGGGAAGTAGGTTGTTTTACCTTGACTATGTCATATTTCAACGGAGGCAGGTAACAGATGTTATTAAACCCATACTGTTTGGGGTTTTTGGCGATGATGGTGGCGGCGATCATCTGCGGGACATAGTTTTTGGTCTCCGAAGGCAGGCAGTTGTCCAAGGACAGGTCCCAGAAATTCTTTAAATGGGAATTGCTGTCAATCTCTCTCTGGACCCGGCCTTCGCCGCAATTATAGCTGGCCGCAGCCAGATACCAGGAGCCGAATCTTTTATACAGATCCAGGAGGTAACAGGCCGCCGCGCGGGTGGCTTTTTCTGGATCGCGGCGTTCATCCACATAGCTGTTGATCACCAGACCGTAGCGGCGTCCTGTAGGAGCAATAAACTGCCACATACCGCAGGCATGGGCGTGGGAATATGCCCGGTTATTATAACCGCTCTCAATCATGGCCAGATAGGCTAAATCCTCAGGAAGGCCGTATTCATTAAATATTTTTTTAATCATGGGAAGATAGCGGGTAGAGCGCGCCAGATAGCGACTGAACACTTTTTGGCGTTTGGTACAAAAATAAGCGACATAATTGCGCACCTGTTTGTTAAGATGGATAGGCATGTCGTACTTGATCTGCAGGCCCCACTTTTTCAATTCCTCGGCCAAATTTTTTTCCAATCCCGCGATAGGATATTTGGCGTATAGTTCATCCAGTTGTTGATCGCTCAGTTCTTCTGCCAGGGGTTCTTCCCCTTCATCTTCAAAATCACTGTAGAGCTGATCCAAGGAGCCGGTCTTGGTGGAGCCGGGTTGATCAAGGACATAGTTCTGCTTGCCGCCACAGCCAACTAACAGCCACAATAATGCCACTGCTAAACAGCCCAATTGTTTCATTTAGCACTCCTTATGCTGCAGGCGCCGGGGGGCCTATTTCAAAATAGGTGTTCTGATCTATATATTGTATGGAAATACTCCCTCTGCCCCTCCCCAAGGCAAGGGATTGATGATGTGCTTAAGCTTCTAAGTCAAGGATTAAGCCCTCTATTAGCACAGTTAATAGTGAAATGGCAAGCAAAAAAACATATCTTATTAATTTTTTATGGAATTTTAAAAGCAAGCCGGTTTTTTTTGCCCAAACCCGGCAGAGGTGTTACCATGTTCAATACACCAATATGCGCACGGAAAGGACTGGGTAAATGGATGTTCGGAATTTCCTCTCCTGGACCTTGGGCAGCGTGGGGGCGATTACATTGGTGGTCGCCAGCTGGGGATTGGCCCGGGGGCTAGAGCCTTTTGCCTCCTGGTTTTATTCCTTTGCCTGGTGGTCATATATTCTCCTTATCGATTGGTTGATCTATCGACTCCAAGGCCGCTCTCTGTTGGTCAACCGACTCCCGGATTTTTGGGCCCTGTTGCCCGCCTCGATAACCTGCTGGCTAATTTTTGAGGCGTTCAATCTGTCCCTGGGCAACTGGCATTACCAGGGGCTGCCATTTTCCTGGTGGCTGCGGTGGCCTGGTTATCTCGTCGCCTATGCCACAGTTTTTCCGGCTCTGTTTGAAACCGCCGCGGCTTTGGAAGCGCTGGGCCTGTTCCGGCAGGTCCAGGGGCCGCCGCGGCCCTTAGGCCAGGGTTGGTATACCCCCTTTGTCCTGATCGGCGCCTTTTGCCTGGTCTGGCCCCTTATCCTGCCCCGTTATGGGTTCCCGCTCATCTGGCTGGCCTTTATCTTTCTGCTGGAACCATTCTGCCATTTAGGCGGGGGCAAATCCCTGGTGGCGCTCTGGGCCCGGGGAGAACGCCGGGAAATACTGCTGCTCCTGGGCGCCGGTCTAATCTGTGGTGTTTTATGGGAATTATGGAATTATTGGTCCATTTCCAAGTGGGTCTATACTATACCGTTTTTCAACTGGGGGAGAGTCTTTGAAATGCCGATATTGGGCTATCTGGGGTTTCCGCCTTTTGCAGTGGAATGCGCGGTAATGTATAATTTTATTCAATTGCTCCGCACCAGGGTATTTAAAACCCGGCAGGCCCGGTGGCTCTGGAGGGTAAGTCAGGGCGGATTCTGGTTAATCATGTTATGGGCCATTGATAACTGGACGGTAATTTCATTTCGAGGTCCCTGAACAAACCCGTGGTTAGCATCCCTAAATTTTTAGGTCTATTCTGCCGACGTTATTTTGGGGTTATTTAAAAGATGGCCACCAACCCTCAACATCACCGTAAGCTCTATACGGTCAGCCTGGGCTGTGCCAAAAATCGGGTCGATACGGAGATCATGTTGGGCCTGTTGTCTCAGGCCGGGTGGCAGGTGGTGGCCTCGCCGGCCCAGGCTGATCTGTTGCTGGTCAATACCTGCGGCTTCATTGCCCCGGCCAGCCAGGAGTCGATTGATACGGTGTTGGAATTAGCCGCCTACAAACAAGCCGACCCCCATAAACGTTTGTTGGTGGCTGGCTGCCTGGCTCAACGTTACCGTCAGGAACTCCCCGCCCTGCTCCCTGAGGTCGATGCCTTTGTCGGGGTCAACGATTTCCCGCATATTGTAAAAATCCTGGCGAACCTGAGTCAGATTTACAAGACCTTCTGTCAGGCCCCCTGGTATGGCTATCAGCATCTCTTGCCCCGCCTGCTTACCACCCCATTTTACAGCGCTTACCTGAAAATTGCCGAGGGTTGCAGCCATTGCTGTACATACTGTACTATCCCCCAAATCCGCGGTCCGTTTCGGAGTCGTCCCTTGGAGGTCATCCTCCAAGAGGCCAGAAACCTGACCGCCCAGGGGGTAGTCGAATTCAATCTGATCGCCCAGGATACCACCGCTTATGGCCTGGATGGGGGCGCACCCCATCAATTACCCCAGCTTTTGGAATGCTTATGCCAGATTCCTGGAATACGCTGGCTGCGGCTGCTTTACAGCCATCCGGCCCGGATCACCGCGGAATTACTGGCGGTCATGGCTGATCAGCCTCAGATCTGTCCCTACCTGGACCTCCCCATCCAGCATGTCAACGATCGCCTATTGCGGCGGATGGGACGTGGATATAATCAAAAAGTCATTCTGGACGCCATCGACCGCATCCGCCGGAGGCTTCCCCAAGCCGCCCTGCGGACCACGGCAATGGTGGGCTTTCCCGGGGAGAGCGAGGCTCAATTTATTGAATTATGCCATCTCATCGAGCAGATTAAGTTTGATCACTTAGGGGTTTTCGAATTTCAGCCCGAGGACGGCACCCCGGCCGCTCGCTATGGCGATCAGCTGCCGGCCCCGCGGGCCCGGCAGCGCTCCCGGCAGCTCATGGCCCTACAGGCTAGACTGGTTAAGAAAAAACTGCGCTCTTTAGTCGGCACCGTCCAAGAGGTATTGGTGGACGGGCCCAGCCCCGAGACCGAGCTGCTGCTCAGCGGCCGATTGGCCACCCAGGCCCCGGAGGTGGACGGGCAGGTCTATATCACCGCCGGGGAAGGACAGATAGGGCAGATCCAACCTGTCCGGATCACTCACGCCCATACCTATGATCTGGTTGGAGAAATCATTGATCCATCCCAGAAAAGGGTGGTGGGCAAAAGATAAAATTGACAAGCGGATTTTTTCCACGTATCTTTAGAAGTTACACTATATTTAACCATTCGTCTCCATGGATCGAAAAAAATTATTCAAGACCTTAAAGTCCGATATCGATCAGATTAACCAAGCTCTGGAAACTAATCTGTCTTCCCATGTGCCGATGATTTCCGAGGTGGGAAGATATATTTTGCTCAGCGGCGGCAAACGCATCCGCCCCTTGCTGTTTCTGCTGTCGGCTCGGATGTGCGGTTGCCAGGAAGATCATCTTCCCGATATATCAACTATTTTTGAATACCTACATGCAGCTACTTTACTTCATGATGATGTAGTTGATGACGCTACAGTACGGCGGGGCCTGTCTTCGGCCAACATGATCTGGGGCAATCAGGCGGTCATCCTGGTCGGCGATTTTCTCCTCTCCAAGGCGCTGGGCATTGCGGTCTCGACCAACAAGGTCAGAGTAATGCAGGTGTTGGCGCAGACCACCATCCAGATGGCCGAAGGAGAAATCCTGCAGCTGATTCACACCGGTAATTTGGATAAAACCGAAGAAGACTATTTTGAAGTTATTACCCGAAAAACGGCCATCCTGATGTCGGCCGCCTGCCAGATCGGAGCCATTTTAGGGGGGGTGCCGGCGCCGCAGGAACTGGCCCTGAAGGACTTTGGCCTTAATCTGGGGATAACCTTTCAGATCGTCGACGATATCCTGGATTACACCGGTAATGTGGAGGAATTGGGTAAGCCGGTCGGCAACGATCTCAAGGAAGGCAAAATAACCTTGCCGCTGATCCATGCTTTGGTCCAGGCCCAGCCAGCGGACCGCCAGCGCCTGCAGGAGTTGGCCAAGTTAACCGACCGCCAGGAAATAGCCCGGGAATTAAGACCGATCCTGGATAAATATGGTTCGCTGGACCACGCTCGCCAAAAGGCCCAGGCCTATACCACCAAGGCTCAGGAATATTTAAAAATTTTCCCTCCCTCGCGCGAGAAGACCATCTTTACCGAGATCACCAATTACCTGGTAGAGCGGACTTTTTAATCCCCGGCGGTGCTGCGGCAGCTAGGTGCCCTGCCGACCTTTTAATTCCTGTTCCAGGGCCTGCAGGCGTTTTTCCAGGTTCTCCAGGTCAGCCTGGCGGGCCAACCCCATTTCTGCAACGTTCTTTTTAACCAGCTCCTTGATCCGGCTGAAGACAGCCTCTTGCTCGCTCTGAGCCTTTTCGATAATCTGTTCAACGGCTTGGGAGCGATCCTGCTGGCTTATTTCGCCCCGCTTGACCATCTCATCTACCAGGCCTTCGACCTTCTCTTTGGTAAAATCCCACAAACCCAAGCCGAAATTTACGGTTTTCCGCCAGAATTCATCCATCTTATCTCTCACCTCTCAAATTGCCTTTTTAGATGCTTCGGGTAACATGTTAAGGAAAATTCCTGCCTCTCCTCAATTTTACCTAAAGCCAAGCATAATTTAATTTACACTGTCACTTTTAGCCCATCCTCGGCCCGGATGATTTCTCCCGCATAGTTCTGCGCACAGGCAGCCACTACATCCATCTGGTCGCAGGGGGGATAGAAATGGGTCAGAATCAACCGGGGCACCCCGGTCCGGGAGGCCAGTTCCCCGGCTTCGGCAGGGGTAAGGTGGCCGGGGATCTTCGTGGGATTGGCTGCTTCCAGAATCAGCAGGTCGGCCCCGGTGGCCAGGTTGACCAGGGAATCGCTGATATCGGTGTCGCCGGAATAGACCACGGCCCGGCCTTCGGCTTCGATCCGAAAGGCAATGCTGCTGGCAATGTGCCTGACCGGGGCTGTTTTAATCATCAGATCATCCCCGCGGAACTCATCCGGGCCAGTAGTAGACAGCTCTTTGACTTTCATCAGCCCCGGCGGTGGTTCAATCCAGTCCCCAAAGGCTCCTTTCAGGCCGTGGAAAAAATCAGTAAACCCCTGGGCGGCCAGCAGCCAAAAGGGCGCCTGGCGATGATAGCCCAGGGAATAGTGGGTGGCAAATAGAAAGGGGGCCAGATCCCCGACATGGTCAACATGAAAGTGGCTGAGACCGATAATGTCGACCCTGGTAAAATCAAGATCAACTGAGAGCAGGGCCCGCAAGGTGCCTGCCCCCAGATCCAACAGCACCACCTTCCCGGCCGCCTTGAGGGCCACCGCCGGTGGGCCCCGACGCGGGGATGGCACCGCGGTGCCTGAACCAATAATAATAACTTCCACTTAAGCGCCGTCCACGTGGGCCATTTCGCTGACATAGAACCAGTCGGCGGGATCGGCCAGATAATTATGATAGTCCAACAGAGCCAGATAGTGCCCCCGTTCTTCATTGACCAGGCTCAGAAAAAACCGCCGCTCCATAGGGGTGGTGGCCTCCCGGGCCAGTTTATTGTAATAGGCGACGCTTTTCTCTTCCATGTCCATTCCCAGTTCCAAGGCCTTGAGGTCATCGGCGTGGCCCTGCCCCATGGCTTCATTGGCCAAAGCCCTGGCAAAGACGTTGGGCTCATGATGGGGCTGATCAAAGCTGCACATGGTCTCCGACCATTGCGGGTCTTTTTCCAGCGCCTGAAAAATTTCCCGGATTTTTTGAATGTGGTAGTCCTCAGCTTTGGCCAGATATTCAAAGATTTCCCGAGTCCCCGGGGTCCTGGCCTGGGCCGCGGACTGCTGGTAAAATTTCTGGCCGTCTATTTCCATCTGCACGGCATCCTTTAAGGCATCGATCAAACAACTGATATCCTGGGCCATGGTTTGCTTCCCTTCCTTTTTTGAAAAATCAGTTTTTCATAAATTATGTCGCCATCGCCCAGATGTCAAACAAATCTCTGGCTCGATTTTTAAAAACAAAGACAGCCCCCACGCTTTCTTGCCGGGGAGCGTTTTATGTGCTAAAAAATTGACAGGAAGGTATATCATGACCCCAGAGCAATTACGCCGGCTTTTCTCCTTACCACCCCTGGCTACGGCGGTGGCTGCGGATCTGGTCCCGGCCGCGGTGCTGGCGCCGCTTTTCTTCCAGGGGGCGGCATTGCAGGTGCTTTTCACCCAGCGCACCGACACGGTCAAGGATCATCAAGGGCAGATTTCTTTTCCTGGCGGCATCCAGGCTCCGCAAGATAACGGGTTTCTGGCCACCGCCCTGCGGGAGGCCCAGGAAGAGATCGGTCTGCAACCGGAGGCGGTCGAAGTCTTGGGAGACTTGCCCCCCATCAGTACCGTCACCGGCTACCAGATTTATAGCTTCGTCGGTCTGATCCCTTTTCCCTATGACTTCAAGATCAACCACTACGAAGTAGACCGGCTCATTATCCTGCCGGTAATGCCCCTGTTGGACCCCGGGCGCTGGTCCGTTCGACCTTATGAATGGCAGGGGCAGACCAAATCAGCGTTCTTTTGCCAATATCAGGATGTCACCGTCTGGGGGGCTACCGCCCGCATTCTGATTGAAATATTGACCCGGCTGGAGCCAGGCTTCGAAGTTCGGCTTGATCAGCTGCGGAAGAAAAATGGCATTTCTTGATCAGAAGTCCAGGACAAGCAAGAACCCCCGAAACCAGATTACCACAGGGATTTAGGCCAAGGGCGGAATAGTAGCGTTCAGCAGGCGCACCACCGCCAGTTCGGGAAAGTAGTCGATGATATTATAGCCGGCGTAGGTTTGGTCTAAACGAAACAGGCAATCCAGGGTTAACCCCAGGGCTTCACATAAAATGATGCGATTGATGCCGGCATGGGCAACGATCAGAAAATGTTCCCCTTCATGGCGCTGGCGCAGGCGTTCCAACGCCGGAAGGACCCGGGCTTTAACGTCCGCCAGGCTTTCGCCGCCGGGAATGCGATAATTGGTCAGATCCTGGAACCGGTTTTGTAATTCCTGGGGGTAGCGCTGGGCGATCTCGGCAAAACTCAATCCCTCCCAGATGCCAAAATTGAGTTCGCGGAATTCCGGCACCGACTGCACCGGCAAACCCCGCTCCCGGGCAATAAGTTCGGCCCCCCGGCGGGCCCGGAGGCGATCCGAGGCATAGACCGCGCCTAGGGGCAGATGGCGCCATTGTTGGGCCAGGGCCTTGAACTGGCGCACTCCGAAGGGGCTCAGATCAACATCATTGTGGCCATTGTAGATGTGGGTATGACCATCGGCTACCTGGCCATGACGCACCAGATAGAGCCGGGCCGGCTTAAGATCCTGGTTTTTGGACAAGGCCTTGAGTTGCATCATTCATCCAGAATCACGTTATTCGGGACCACCACCACGCCTCCTTCGCTGATCGGGAAACGCCGGGCGTCGGCTTCGTGATCAGTGCCGATGGTAAAACCGGCCGGCACCTGGACCCCTTCCTCAATAACCGCCCGGTGGATGCGGGCCCGGGGCCCGATGTAAACATCGTCCCAAATGATGGATTCGGTCACTTCCGCATAGTGGTCAATGCGGACATTGGGGGACAGGATCGAGCGGCGCACCGTAGCCCCGCTGATAATACAGCCGCCGGACAGCAAGGAGTCTTCGACCATGGCAGGCCGGAGATTCCCTGGTTCGCCGGCGTAAATGGTCTTGGCCGGGGGAGACTGGCGCTGATAGGTCCGGATGGGCCATTCCTGGTCATATAAGTTGAAGAGGGGGTCGAGGGCGACTAGGTCCATGTTGGCCTCAAAATAGGCATCGATGCGGCCGATGTCCCGCCAGTAGCGGACCGTGTTTTTATCCTTGCCCCGAAAACTGTAAGCGTACACCCGATCGCGGCCCACCATCGCCGGGATAATATTTTTACCGAAATCATGGGCGCTATCGGCCTGCCGGGAGTCGCGGATAACTTCCTGGACCAACTTTTCGGTGTTGAATATATACACCCCCATGGACCCCAAGGCATGTTCCGGATCACCCGGGATAGAGGGCGGATCTTGCGGTTTTTCCAAGAAATCGATGATTCTCTGGTCCTCGTCAATATGGATAATGCCAAAGGCGCTGCCTTCGTGGCGGGGAATCTTGACACAGCCGGCGGTGAGTTCGGCATCCTTTTCCAGGTGGAATTTTAACATGTCCAGATAATCCATTTTATAAACGTGATCACCGGAAAGGATCAGCGTCCACCGGGGCCGCTCCTCTTGAAGGATATTGATGTTCTGGTAGATGGAATCCGCCGTGCCGCGATACCAGCGGTTGACCATAACCTGCTGGGGAGGTACACTGCGGATAAATTCCCCCATCTCCGGTTGCAGAATATGCCAGCCCAGAGTCAGGTGTTGGTCCAGGGAGAGGCTGCCATATTGGGTCAGCACATAGATGCGCCGGATGCCGGAATTGATACAGTTGGAAAGAGTAAAATCGATGATCTTGTAGATGCCCCCAAAAGTGATGGCCGGCTTGGCCTTGTCGCGGGTCAAGGGATAAAGCCGCTCGCCCCGCCCGCCAGCCATAATCAGCGTCGTCAGTTGCTGTAATTTTTGCATGGACTAAACCTATTCTAAAAGTTCTTTGATCTTCTGTTTGAGTTCACTAAGATCGCTGGATTTGACGATATAGGCATTGGCGGCCCAAGTCATAAAATCTTGTTTGTATTGTGAGTAGGCGGTGTTTAAGATTACCGGCAAGCCCTCTCTCATGCCGATAATGCGGGGCAGCAGTTCCACTCCGGTCATGCCCGGCATGCGAATATCCAACACTACCAAGTCTAACGGTTCATTGCGTTCAATAATCTTAATCGCTTCCATGGCGTCTGCTGCGGTCAGCACCTGGTAGCCTTCTTCAGTTAATTCCTCGCTGAGGAGGAGGCGGATTTTTTCATCATCATCGACTACCAGAATTACTTTCATAGCACCTCCTCATAGCTTGTTTGGATCATATTATAATATAAACTCATTCCCCTGACCTGACAAGGACAGAGGCTAAATTAACTGCCAGGCAATTTATCCGGGGTAGAAGAATTGGGACCGATAACCGTGGTGGGGTGGCCGAAATCTTGCCCTCCATAGCGGTTGCCGGCTAACGCGGCCCTGCATTGACAATCGAAAAATATTTTATCTACTCCCCTGCAGGCATTAACAGAGAGCCGGGTAAATTGACAATTCAACCGCCCTCTGGGGGTAGCCACTGGTCGGCGAAAAACAGCGGCAATTCCGCTGCACATATAGGTCCTACCTGGATTTGCCAGCCAGTCTGGTCCGCCAAAGATTCCCGGAGGGGAGCACAAAGCCCCGGGATAACCAGTTGCCGATGATCAACCTTGGCCCCCAGATCGTATTCCTGTAGGCCTCTTGCTAGCCGGATGGGGGTAAAGGTCTCATAGATTACGGCCATATCGACTGTATCACCCCGGCAGTCGATCAGCAATAAATAAAAGGGGCTGATGGTAGTAGCCAGCACCGCAGTGAGCACTGTCAGGGTAAGTTCGCTGTTGCTGCTGACCAGAACCGGAGTATGAGGGCCGGGGGTATTGATCTCAAACAACCCTGGGGCCGTCGGCTGCGGCAGGGCCATGGATTCCACCGGCGGCAGCCAGTCTCCGGCAGTCAGAGCCAGTTTCAGGGCATAGCGTTTCTGAGGGGAAAGATTACGACAATCATCCAATTTCAAAGTGCCATTATTGAGCTGGGAGAGGAAATGTTCGGCGCTATCCAGGCCCACTGCCCGACATTCCTCTGGATCAAGATAGGGCAGCCATTGCATCTGCGATAGATATAAATTAGCCGGCGGCATAATTAACTCCTGGTCAAGATCAAGGGAGGGAACTGATCTGCCTGAAATTACAGCTTCATTACCATAACAGAAATAGCGATGCGGGTCAAACCTCCGACCAGATAATGATTGCCGCGCGGCAGGCTCCTGGGTAAAATTTATATTGACTTCCCCCCGGGGTTTTCTTAGAATAGGGGACCGCCTAAATTAGTGATGAGTATTCCAGGCAAACCTTTACCGGTCAAGCCGCTGGTGAGTATAATTTTTGCTCAGCCAGAGGCGGAAGCAAACCTTCTGGCCGAGCTAATGACTTGGCTTGGTCCGGCCGATCTGGTTAGCCCCTGGTGGCCGTTTACCCACACTGCTTATTATATGCCGGAAATGGGGCCCAAACTGTGGCGTCGGCTGATGTCTTTTCTGCATCTGGCCCAACCGGGGGAACTGCCGCAATGGAAACTATTTACCAATAGCCTGGAGTGCCGCTATTCCCTAGGGGAACGGCGGCCCATCAATATCGATCCGGGGTATGTGGCCCGGGAGCGGTTGGTGTTGGCCACCGGCAAAAACTTCGTACATCGCCTTTATCTAGACCACGGCATTTATGGGGACTTAACCTTAACTTACCACCAAGGCGGGTTTCAGCCTTTGCCCTGGACCTATCCTGATTATGCCAGTTCTCCGCTGTTGGATTTTTTAAATCAGGCGCGCAAGAAATATCTCTGGCAATTACAGGCCTTAAAAGCAGAATTAACTTGAATTATAATTTGGTGTTAGGCCTCGGCCACCCGGACTTTTGAACATGATCAGAAGCATGACTGCCTTTGGCCGCGGCGAGGCCGAGAATTCCCAAAAAAGAATAATAGTGGAAATCCGCACGCTGAACCATCGATTTCTGGATTTACATTTTCGCCTCCCCCGAAAGTTTTTAGGACTGGAGGACCGCCTCAGGAAGCTGTTAAAATCCGCAATCCTTCGGGGACGGGTGGAATTAACCCTGGAACATGTGCCCTTGGAAGAGGGTACCAAAGGTTTAGTCCTGGATCGAACCTTGCTGCGGGAAGCCCAGGAGATCCTGGAGGAATTGCGGCAAACCTGTGCCATTCCGGAACCCTTGCAGCTGGAGCATTTTTTGCACTTCCCGGACCTGATTACCTCTCAGGAGAAGGGCGCCGCAGAAGAGGAGGACACTTGGGAAGTCCTGTCTCAGGCTGTGCTTCAGGCACTGGAGGCAGTGGAAGCCATGCGTCAGGCGGAAGGGAAAAACCTGGAAACCGATCTGCAGCAGCGCCTTGCCTTGATAAATCGCCAGGTGGGGGAAATTCAGGCCCAGGCCATAGAAGTGCCGCGGCTTTATCGGGAGCGTCTGGAGGCCCGGTTGGCCCAGTTGCTCCCCGAACAACCCCCGGTGGACGAGACTCGCCTGCTGCAGGAAGTGGCTCTGCTGGTGGATCGGGCTGACATCAGCGAGGAATTGACCCGGTTGCGCAGCCATCTGGAGCAGTTCCACCAGCATCTGGCCGGTTCCGGGGCGGTGGGCCGCCGGCTGGATTTCCTCCTGCAGGAGATGTATCGGGAGATCAACACCATCGGGGCCAAGGCCAATGAGCTGAAGATCTCCCAGGCCGTGGTAGAACTAAAAAACGAGCTAGAACGTTTGCGGGAGCAGGTCCAAAATATTGAATAATTAGTTAGTATTATTAAAAAATGAACCCTTCATTAGCGTGCCCCATCATGTCCAACAAAGAGAATTATTCGGTCAACATCGGCTTTGGCAACCTGGTGCTTTCCCACCGGGTAGTAGCTATTGTCACTCCAGGGTCAGCGCCCATGAAACGGCTGCGGGAAGAGGCCAAAACCCGGGAACGGCTCATCGATGCCACGCATGGCCGCAAGACCCGGTCCATTATTGTGATGGATAGCAATCACATCGTGCTTTCCGCGGTTCAGCCCGAGACTCTGTGCCAACGCCTTAATGGAGATCATCAGGGTATAAGGGGCAAGAAAGACGAGTAAGTGAGAGGTCAGATTTTTGTGATCTCGGGTTCCTCCGGGTCAGGGAAGACCTCTTTACTGCAGGAACTGTTGGCGGGAGATTCCAGGCTGCGGTTCTCAGTCTCTTATACCACCCGGAAACCGCGTCCCCACGAGGTTCACGGTCAAGACTACTTCTTTGTCAACCCGGATGAATTCCAACGCCTGATCCGGCAAGGCCGGCTGATCGAATGGGTGAAACAGTTCGGCTATTATTATGGCACTTCCAAAGATTGGGTGGACCAGGCCCTGGGCGAGGGGCAAGATTTAGTCTTTGATATTGAAATCCACGGCGCCCGGCAACTTAAAGGTCTCTACCCCGACGACACCTTTGTCTTTATCCTGCCCCCCTCCCTAGCGGAACTGGAACGGCGCCTGCGCCGGCGTGGAGATGTGTCTGAGGCTGAATTGCAGCAGCGCCTGCAGCGAGCCCAACGAGAGCTGCAGGAGGTAGAGTGGTATGATTACGCGGTTGTAAATGACGATTTCTCTCAGGCGCTATCCCAGCTGCAAGCTATTGTCCAAGCCTCCCGCTCCCGCACCGCTTGGGTGTGGCCCCAGATCAGGACCCGGTTCCAGCTGCCCTCCTAAAATATTGCTCATCCTGCGGTTGGGCAAAATCACCTGTCCCTAAATTTAACTGTTATAATTAATACCCATAGGTTCTGCTCTCAATAAATGTCGGCAGCACTCCTCTCTGGCATCTAATAAACAGATTTTTCTTATCTTTCCTTAAAATAATTGTTAAACTTTCTATAAAACTGTGCATAAGAGAAACCTATGGATCTCAAAATCTTCTTTACGGTTTTTCTGGCCATCTTCCTGGCCAAGCTGGGAGACAAGACCCAATTGTCTATCCTGCTGTTGGCAAGCTGATAAAGGGGTTAATAAACTAGTGGTGTTTGTGGGCTCTGCCGCCGCGCTGATCCTGGCTTCCCTTATTGCCGTAGTGCTGGGGTCGCAGCTTAACCACTGGATTCCACCCACACTTTTAAAAGTTGTCGCCGGCCTCGGTTTTATCGCCATTGGCCTGGTTATTATCTGGGGGGTGCGAACCTAACCGGATATCAGCCGGGAACTTTGGTGGGTAAATTATCTATCCTGGTCGGCCTGATGATTTTTTGAGGATGATATTTGTCCCGGAAGTCAAGGGAGGGAGTAAGGATATGGCGAATAAACCAACCAGGCAGTCAGAATGGAACCAGCTTTCGGATGACTGGGAATCACGCGCCAACCTGGAGACCGATCATTACGAAGAACTGCTGCTCTTCAATGAAATTGCCACCATTACCGCTCAGTCCCTGGGTGTTCAGGAAGTGATCGACCAGGTATTGAACCGGGTCCTGCAATTTTTGGGGGTGGCGGCGGGAATCCTGCTGCTTTGGGATCAACCCGGAGGTCGCCTCAGCCATGCCGCCTCCCAGGGTTTTCCCGACCATTATCTGGTCAAGATCGGTGAAGCTCACATCGAAAAGGTTATTGGCCCCTATCTACTGCAAGCCACCCAGCCGTTGATCATTCATGATGCCGCTAACGACCCGCGTCTGCAGACCTCCACCTTTTCCGATTTTATTCGGAAGGAACCACGTTTTCAGGCCATGGTCAGCATCCCCCTCAGGCATCGGGAACGGATGATCGGTTTCCTCAACCTGGCCGATGAAAGTGCGGCCCCTTTCTCATTTACACGCAAGAAATTCTTTGGCATCCTGGGCAACCAAATCGGTCTGGCCATCGACAATGCCCGCCTCTCCAACGAGTTGCGCCGTTCCGAACGGCGCTACCGGCGGATTTTCGAAGGCTCCAAGGATATGATTTTCGTCACCGACCGGGAAGGCCGCCTGTTGGATCTCAATCCGGCCGGGGTGGAACTGCTGGGCTTTCCATCCAAATACCAGGCTCTGCGGCTCGGCAGCCTCTCGGCCATTTTTGAAAACCCGGAAGACTGGGGAAAATTTCAACGCCAGGTAGAATACCGCGGATTTGTCCGCGATCTGGAAACTTCTCTGCTGCACCGCGATGGGGCCCGGGTGCAAGTCCTGTTAACCGGGATTGTCCGCAAAAAAAGAGACGGACAGATCACCGGGTACGAAGGCATAGTTAAGGACATCACCGAGCGCAAACGCATTGAACAGGAAATTTTAAAGGAGAAAAAGACTACCGAAGGCATTTTAGAGGGGATGCCGGTTCCGACTTTTGTCATCAACCGGGATCATCAGATCATTTATTGGAACCGGGCCTGCGAAGAGTTGACCGGCTATCGACGCCAGGAACTGCTGGGCAGCTACCGCCTGTGGCTGCCCTTTGCCCTGCATGAACGCTCCAGCATGGCCAACCTGGTAGTGGAACAGAATATCGAAGCATTGAAGCGCTTCTATGGTGATAAGAGTTTAAAGAAATCACCAAACCTGCCGGGGGCCTATGAAGCCTATGAACGCTTTGAAAATCTGCGCCGGCCCCAGGAGCGCTATCTGTATTCCACCGCTTCTCCGATCTACGACGAACAGGGCCAGATCCAAGGTGCAGTGCAGTCCATCCTGGATATGACCGAGCGCGAAAAACTGGGCCAATATCTGAGGGAATCAGAAGAAAAATATCGCTGTCTGGTGGAAACCTCCCTGGATGGCATAGCTCTACACGCCCACAAGAAACTGCTTTATGCCAATAAGGCTTGCCTGGAAATATTCGGCTACGCTAACCAAGAGGAATTATTGGGGGTGGATTTTCTCAGCCTCATTGCCCCCGCCTACCACCAAGCGATTCTGCGGCGGCTACCGGGGATCAGCCGCCGGAAAGGCCCCCCCCGAATCTTTGAACTGAAAGGAATCAAAAAAGACGGCACCGAATTTGACATTGAGGTAATAACCTTTCCCACTTACTTTGCCGGCCAGTCCGCGCTCCAGACCCATATTCGCGATATTACTGAAAAAAAGAGGTTGGAGGAGCAGCTTATCCGCTCTGAAAAAATGGTGGCCCTGGGGCAATTGGCCGCCGGCGTAGCCCATGAAATTAATAATCCCCTGGGCGGCATCCTGGTCTATGGCCATCTTCTTTTGGAGGATCTGGGGCCGGATAGGCCAGAGCGCCCCAATGTGGAAAAAATTATCCGGGAAGCCACCCGCTGTCAGGAGATTATCAAGGGATTATTGGATTTTTCCCGTCAGTTGCCCTCGAAAATGGTGCTGACCGATATTAATACAGTCCTGGAAGAAGTCTTGTCTCTGGTAGAAAACCATCTGATCTTCAATAATGTTACTGTCTACCGGCAATTCAGCCCTAATCTGCCTCCTCTTAAGGCTGACAAAAACAAACTGGAGCAGGTCTTCATCAACCTGTTAATCAATGCTGCCGAAGCAGTTAAAGGAGATGGCACCCTGACCGTTTCCACCAACCTTATCCAGAAAAGCGACATCATCGAAATCCGGATCACTGATTCCGGACCCGGCATCCCGGAGGCTTACTTGAACCGGCTTTTCGACCCGTTCTTTACCACCAAAGAAGTGGGCCGCGGCGTGGGGCTGGGGCTGTCGATCAGTTACGGTATTATTCGCAAACACAGGGGGCGGATTTACGTTGACACCTCGGTGACTCCGGGCACGACCTTTGTGATAGAGTTGCCCTCCCATAAGCCCACCGAACCCTTAGATGGATCTTATTTCTAAACCGGGTGGGCAGCTAGGCGGTGGATGTAGACCCCTGAGGATGACCGGGCAAACAGTCCCCTATCATCAAGCTGGGGTTTGGGACCTCAATTTGGACCATACAGCCGGTCTGAAAAAAATTTATCTGGTCTAAGTCTCATCCAGGATAAGTCAATTGATCGCCCGCCGGCAAAAAAATCGGGGCCAAGAAAAAAATATTGACTTCCCCGAGAGGGTATGGTAGGTTCACATGTGAGTTTTTGCACGAACTATACTCCCCGGCTGGTTTAATTAGGGGATGTTATTTGGAAAAAAACACCAAAGAATATCTAAAGGAGTTATTTCAAGGTCTCTATCGGGCCAGTGCGATCGGCTTGTCCTTGGTGTTGGCGATATTTATTGGTGCAGGCATTGGCTATTACTTGTCGGAATATTTTGACAATAAAATCTTTTTCTATCTGGGCCTGATTCTGGGGATTGTGGCGGGATTCCGCAATCTTTATATCATGAGCAAGCGGACCAAACTCTGAAATGGACGTGCAACTGATGTCTCCTCGCCACCTGAAGGTGGCCAACTGGATCATCTTGGCCATACTGGTATTGTTGGGCTGGTTGGGGCGAGGGTTAGATTTCGCCCTGGGGGTTTTGGCCGGGGGCGTGATAACCGTGGTGAACTTTCATGTCCTGGCCCATGTCCTGACCGGAACCTTGAACCGCCCGTCAGGGAAGGTCCAGCACTGGGAAGTGGGGGGACGGCAGGGGATCTTGTTCCTGAAAAATATTGTTCGCCTGACCCTCATGGGAGTCATCCTCTATTTTCTCATTAAGTATAGTCTGGTTAATATCTGGGGATTGGTAGTGGGTCTTTCCAGTGTAGTTCTCACTCTGATCCTGGTAGGAATAAATGAAATTCGCAAGCTCTACTTAAAGGAGGCCATAGTCGGTAATGGAACATCCAATTCTATTTATTGATGTAATTTTAGGATTTTTTCACGTCCATATTCCTCCCCACTTAACCTACTCCTGGCTGATTATGGTCTTGCTGATCGGGCTGGGATATTTGGCCAGCAAGCATCGGGCCCTGGTTCCGGCGGGGGGGCAGAATTTTTTTGAAACCTTAATCGGGGGCCTGGAAGAATTCATGGTGGAGATCACCGGCGAGGAAGGTCGGTCCTTCTTCCCTTTCATTGCCACTCTGTTTATCTTTATCTGGATGTGTAACCTCATCGGCCTGATTCCCGGCTGTTATTCTCCCACCGCCAACATCAATACCCCGCTGTCCATGGCCCTTTGTACCTTTGTTTTTACCCACTATCTAGGGGTCAAATACCATGGCATAAAGTATGTCAAGCATTTCGTGGGACCGATCCCCTGGTTGGCGCCATTGTTCTTCCCCATTGAAGTCATCGGCCACTTTGCTCGGGTCCTGTCCCTTACCCTCCGTCTATTCGGCAACATCATGGGTGAAGATCTGGTGCTGATGATCCTGTTGCTGCTGGCCGGGAAATTCTTTGCACCCCTGCCTATGATGTTCCTGGCGGTGTTTACCAGCACGGTGCAGGCATTCATTTTTACCCTGTTGTCTATGATGTACTTTGCCGGCTCCATGGAGGAAGCCCACTAATTTCGGAAGAAGAAGGCCAAATCATAATATAATTAACCTTTAGGGAGGTATTAAGATGTCGAGGAAACAATGGATGGTCATCGGAATGACAATGCTGCTCACCCTGCTTTACTGCTCCCTGGCAGTGGCCGCCGAAGCCAAAGGCGCGGATGCAGCCACCGGCGCCAGCCTGGCCCGGTTCTTCTCGGCTACCGTGATTGCCGCTGGTATCGGGATCGGGATCGCCGCCTTTGGGACCGGCATCGGCCAGGGCATCGCCATCCAGCGGGCGGTCGAAGGTATTGCCCGGAATCCGGAAGCTTCCGGTAAAATCACGGTGACCATGTTGATCGGTCTGGCCATGATCGAATCTCTCTGTATTTACGCTCTGGTCGTGGCGCTGATCATCCTCTACGCCTATCCGATGGCATCCCCGATTGCCAAGGCTTTAGGCTTCGAAATGTAAATTGGAATGTGGCAACAGGGGGCCGTCGGCATCGGCCCCCTTTTTAAAGTTCTCGCCTTGTGCAAATAAGCACATTCTTGAGGTTCATCTTGCATTCCGGCGCTGGTTCAGGTTATGAAATTCTCTAAGATTCCTTCGGCCACGATCACCCGCTTGTCCCTCTATTCTCGTTCGCTTGAAGAGTTGTGTCATCAAAACGTCAAAATCATTGCTTCCGATAAATTGGCCCAGAAATGCGGCGTCAACCCGGCCCAGGTCCGCAAGGATCTGGCATACTTCGGGGAATTCGGGGTGCGCGGGGTTGGCTATTTTGTGAAGGAACTACTGTTTGAGATCAAAAAAATCCTGGGCTTGAACAAGCGCTGGAAAATGGCCCTGGTGGGGATTGGCAACCTGGGGTTGGCATTGGTGGCCCATGAGAACTTTCCCAAGCAGGGTTATGAGTTTGTAGCGGTCTTTGATATCGACCCCAACAAAGTGGGCCATCGCCTGCCCAGCGGCCAGAAGATCTATCATATTGATGAGATGGGCCGCCTGATTCCCGAACAGGAGGTCGAAATCGGGGTGATCGCCACTCCGGCCAATCAGGCCCAAAACGCCGCCCGGCGCCTGATCGACGCAGGGGTCAAAGCCATCCTCAATTTTGCTCCCATCCAGATCCAGGTCCCGGAAGGCTTTATTATTGAAAATGTGGATTTTACCGTTAAATTGGACAACCTCGCCTATCATCTGACCATGGAAGTAGTTTGATCCAGCAGTGGCCGCAGGTATTGGCCGGTATATGATCCCGCCGCCTGGGCTACCTCTTCCGGGGTTCCTTGTGCAACTAATCGGCCACCGGCCTCGCCCCCCTCGGGCCCCAAATCAATCAGGTAGTCTGCCGTCTTGATCACTTCCAGATTGTGTTCGATGACAATTACCGAATTGCCCGCCACTACCAGGTGGTTGAGCACCAGCAGCAGTTTTTCGATATCGGCAAAATGCAGCCCGGTGGTCGGTTCATCCAGGATATAGAGGGTGCGGCCGGTAGCCCGACGGCTCAATTCCCGGGACAGTTTGATGCGTTGGGCCTCGCCCCCGGAAAGGGTGGTGGCCGGCTGGCCCAATTGAATGTACCCCAGACCGACTTCCCTGAGGGTCTCTAACTTGGCCCGCAAGGCAGGCACGGCCTGGAAAAATTCGGCCGCCTGATCAACGGTCATCTGCAGCACTTCGGCAATGTTTTTGCCTTTGTAGCGGATTTCCAAGGTACTGGGATTAAACCGCTTCCCCTGGCAGACCTCGCAGTTGACGTAGACATCCGGCAGAAAGTGCATCTCAATTTTAATCACCCCGTCCCCATTGCAGGCCTCGCACCGTCCGCCCCGGACATTAAAGCTAAAGCGCCCGGGTTTGTAGCCGCGGGCCCGGGCCTCGGGGACCTGGGCAAACAGTTCCCGCACTATGGTAAACAAACCGGTATAAGTAGCCGGATTGGAGCGCGGAGTGCGGCCGATGGGGCTCTGGTCGATATGGATGACTTTATCGATCTGTTCCAGACCGTGGAGCCGGCTATAGGCCTGCGGACGCCTTTTGGCGCGGTAAAGCTTCTGGCATAAGGCCCAATATAGGGTGTCCATGACCAGGGTACTCTTCCCCGAACCCGATACCCCGGTGACACAGGTCAGGAGCCCCAGAGGGATGGAGACGGTTAAATCTTTCAAATTATGCCCCTGGGCCCCTTCTAGGGTCAGATAGCCTTTGGGGGTACGGCGGTAGCCGGGGACAGCAATGGCTTTTGCCCCGGAAAGATAAAGCCCGGTCAGGGAGTGGGAATCCTGGCTGAGCCGGTAGGGGGAGCCGCTAAACACCACTTTGCCGCCCTGGTTACCGGCCCCCGGCCCCATGTCCACCACAAAATCAGCGCTGCGGATGGTGTCGGCGTCGTGTTCCACCACCATAACCGTATTCCCCAGATCGCGCATGGTCTTCAGGGTTTGGAGGAGCCGCAGGTTATCCCGCTGGTGCAAGCCAATGCTAGGTTCGTCCAGGATATAAAGCACTCCCATCAGTTTGGAGCCGATCTGGGTGGCCAACCGGATGCGCTGCGCTTCACCGCCGGAGAGGCTGGCGGTGGTCCGGTTCAGGGTCAAATAATCGAGTCCGACATCCATTAAAAACCCTAAGCGTTCGGTGATCTCTTTCAGAACCCGGCGGCCCACCGCCATCTGCTGCCAGGACAGGTGCAGGCGGTCAAACCAGGACTTGGCCTGGCCCACAGTAAAACAGGTAATATCATAGATATTGACCCCATCAATCTTAACCGCCAGTGCTTCCCGGCGCAGGCGCGCCCCGCCGCAGGCCGGGCAGGGCTGCAGGGTCATAAACCGCTCTATTTCTTCCCGGATCAGCGACGAATCGGTTTCCCGATAGCGGCGCTGCAGGTTGGTGATCACCCCCTCAAAGGGGCGCGGCTCAAAGATGCGCCGGCCGTTGCGTTCGAAAAAGAAATTGATTCTCTCCGAACCCGAGCCGTAAAGCAGGACCTGTTGTACCTGGGGAGATAATTCTAAAAAGGGCGTCCGAATGGAAAAATGGTAGTGATCTTCCAGGGCTTCCAGGATATGGCGCAGATAAACCGAATTGCGGTGGGCCCAGGGCAGGATGGCCCCATCCCGGAGGCTCAGCTCCGGGTCCGGGACTACCAGCTCCGGGTCGATAACCATTTGCATCCCCAGGCCGCTGCATTCCGGACAGGCCCCCTGCGGACTGTTGAAGGAAAACATCTGCGGCGTCAGCTCCGGATAGCTGATGCCACATGCTTCACAGGCAAACCTCTGGCTGAACAGCAACTCGGAGCCGCCCACCACATCCACCCGGATCACGCCTTCGGACAGCCCGGCGGCCAGTTCCAGGGAATCGGTCAGCCGAGTTTCGAGGCCTTCCTTGATGACTAATCGGTCCACCACCACTTCGATGGTATGGCGCCGGTTGCGGTCCAAGGTCAGAGGTTCATCCAGATTTACCAGTTCCCCGTTCAGACGGATGCGGCTATAACCTTCCTGGCGCAGCCGCTGCAACAGCTTGTGGTGCTCTCCCTTGCGGTTCACTAACACCGGGGCCAGGATGATAATGCGGCTGCCCGCCGGCAGGTTCATCAGGTTTTCCACCATCTGCGGAATACTCTGAGAGGCAATGGGACGTCCACACTTATAGCAATAAGGGGTGCCCAATCGGGCAAACAGCAAGCGCAGATAATCGTAAATCTCGGTAGCGGTGGCCACGGTCGAACGGGGGTTTTGACTGGCCCGGCGCTGCTCAATGGCAATCGCCGGCGACAGCCCTTCAATAAAATCGACATCCGGCTTGTCCATCAGTTCCAGGAACTGGCGGGCATAGGCGGACAGCGACTCCACGTAGCGGCGCTGGCCTTCGGCATAGATGGTGTCAAAGGCCAGAGTGGATTTGCCGGAGCCGCTGACCCCGGTAATGACAATTAATTTGTTCCGGGGCAATTCCAGGTCGATATTCTTGAGGTTGTGCTCCCGCGCCCCTTTGATGCGAATTTTGTTTAGGGCCATAATTTATAACTATAATAATTACCTTTATAAAAATGAAAGGCTCAGGCCGCAAACCCTTGCCGCTTTTTGCTGTTTAGCCCCCCACCAGCATCAGCGCCGGGTCCTCCAGATGAGCGATAACCTGCCGCAGGAACCGGGCCGCCTGGCCGCCGTCGATCACCCGATGGTCGAAAGTCAGCACCAGCGGCAGGATGTGGCGAACCTGAATGTCGCCCTGCCAGACCCGGGGCAACTCCTGCCGCCGCCCTAGTCCCAGGATTCCCACCTCCGGGTAGTTCATGATCGGCGTTCCCCACAGCCCCCCTACGGCCCCATAGTTGGTTATAGTAAACGTCCCGCCCTGAAGATCGGCAATGTCAATGCTGCGGTCCCGGGCCTGGACCGCCAGGGATTGGATTTCAGCCGCCAGTTCCAGGATGCTTTTATCGCCGGCATTTTTGATCACCGGCACCATCAGGCCTTCCGGGGTATCGGTGGCAATGCCGATATTATAATACTTCTTTAAGATAATCTCTTCGGCCTGGTCGTCCAGGGTGGCATTTAAAAAAATATACTCTTGAAGCGCCGGGATCACCGCCCGGATCACGAACGGCAACAGCGTTAAATGGATGCCCCGGTCCTGCGCCACCCGGCGTTCCCGTTGTTTAAGGGCAAACAACTCCGTAATATCAGCTTCGTCCATGGCGGTGACCGGCACCATGGTCTGGAAAGAGCGGCTGACATTCCGGGCCATAGTGCGCCGCATCCCCTTGAAAGGGACATGTTCGATATAGCCATAGAGGTCATATTTGCGGACTTTTTGCACGGGGGGCGGAGGTGGAGCCGCGGCCGCCTGGCGCACATCGTCTTCCAGGATGCGGCCCTCCGGACCGCTACCCCTAACCTGAGCCAGATCAACCCCCAGGTCTTTGGCCAGCTTGCGCACCACCGGGGTCGCCAGTACTGCCTTTTTGGGTGCTTCCGGAGACGGGGCGGGCTCCGGTGGGGCTTCTTCCAGTTCTCCCACCACCCCCACTCCCCTCGGAGGGCCGGGGGCCGCCTTTTCCCCAGGCTCACCTAAAATAACAAAGACTTCTCCGACCTTGATGGTGGCGCCCTCGTTAAACAGGAGTTTTAACACCACCCCATCCCGGGGGGCGGGTATCTCCACCACTGCCTTGTCGGTCTCCACCCGGGCCAAAGGTTGTCCTTCCCGGACCTGGTCCCCTTCCTTCACCAACCAGGCCAGCAACTCGCCTTCGGTTAACCCTTCCCCCACATCAGGCAATTTAAATTCCAGCGGCATGGCAATCTCCTGAATCGAATCTATCCGGCATTCCTGGTTTAGGAGGACATAAACTGACTGGCAAGATCGCCAAGGTTAGGCCTGTAGAGCAGGCTAGGCAGGCAAAAATCGGGGAGCCAGCCCATAGCGCACCCGGTTGGCTTTCTCATCATTGTGACGCAAAATTTCATGTTGGAGCAGCAGGCTCAGATAGATCCAGGCAGTTTTCTTATTCAAGTGGAAATAGGTCTCAAAGTCGAGCAACCGGAACCATCGCCCCTGGGACTGGGTCAAAAAATCCACCAACCCCTCCACCGACAGCTTGCGGTTGGCCCGCTGCGGTAAAGGGACCGCAGCCAGAGCTTCCCGCAGCGCGGTTTTTCGGACCGGCTCGACTTTTACCGAAGGGCCGGGGTCGACCGGGGGAGGCGGCTCCACTTCTAGCGGAGCAGGGCTGCGGGGCAGCCATCCGCCTCTTATCTGGGCAAAATAGTTAGTCATCTGTTCTTCAATGAGGCTCATCAACCGGAAAAATTGCGACAGGGTGATCTCCCCGGCCAGGCGCTGCACCAGAAAATTTTTTACTTGTTGTTTGACAAATCTGGTCCGTTCGAGGTTGTTGACCGGTAAACCTTCGGCCTCCATCATTACCTGGAAAAACATCCCGGCCACCAGGGTGGTGTCCAGGGCTTGATCCATGGACCGCCGGGCCAGTCCGCTTTCTTGCACCCGAAACTTGCTGTACGCCACGGCCCAGCGGGCAAAATCGGCCTCGAACCTACCCAATTCGGCCGGGGCCAGTAATTCCACCGCCACCCGGCTTAGGTTGCGAACCGTTTCCAGGCGGGTGTCGTCAGTATTCATTTACCCCTCCGTAGGTAAAAATATCCCCTTTTAAGAGAACAATGACCAATTAGTCGCCGTCCTGGAACTAGGCCAGCCTGTTTTTGACAAAAATCAGTCCTTGTTATAATAGATTAAAAATAGGTTTAGAGCAATAGCTGTAAATTCTCCCGGGGTTGAGGCCGGTCACAAGCGGAAACCCTTATTTACGGCCGATCATTAAGTAAAGGCCAAAGAAAATTAACACCGAGGCCACGATGGTGCCCCATTTTTGCCAGGCCAAAGCCTGGGGGCTCATCCTGACCTGACGCCGCCGGGCCGCCCGGCGCTTAAAATTGTTGACCAGTAAGATGATCATCCCGATCAGGGCCAGCAGCGACCCCAGACTTGTCTTATCCATATGATCCTTTCCGAATATAACTTAGGGATTAAAATGATCATTCCTGCAGATGCACAATAGGTTTATTATATCTCAAAATTGGCCAGGGGGCCGCAGACGCCGCAGCGCCGACAGACCTGGGGGTCGCAAGGCGGGGTCTCTTGGCCAGCCAGAGCCCGTTGATATTCTTCCCACAGATAGGCTTTTTGCACTCCGTGGTCAATAAAATCCCAGGGGAACAATTCTTCTGGACTGCGAGGGCGCAGTACAAAAAAATCCGGGTTGAGCGGGCTGTGGCGCAAGGCCGCCGTCCAGTTGCCCCCGGCCCGGTGCGCGGCCAGCAGCATCTGCGCCACCCGGCGGTCGCCCCGGGCCAGCAGGGCCTGGACATAAGCCCACTTGGGCAGATCGGCATGGACCCGCACCTGGGAACTGCCTTTCAATTGGCGCTTCACTAATTGAATCCGGTCTTTGAGTTCCGGGAGATTTAAAAGCGGCGCCCATTGAAAAGGGGTAAAAGGCTTGGGAACAAAGGAATGGAGGCTGACGGTGATGCCGGCCAGCCGCTTCCGCCCCTGGCTGGATTTTACCATTGCGTGCTTTAGGCGTTTCACCAACCGGGCGATGTCCTGCACATCTTCCCGGGTTTCGGTCGGCAGTCCCACCATAAAGTAGAGGCGCAGGTAAGGTATCCCGGCCTGGTATAGATTAATCACCGCGGTGGTAAGCTGCGCTTCGGTAAGCCCTTTGTTAATCACCCACCGCAGCCGTTCGCTGCCGGCCTCCGGGGCCAAGGCAATGGTTTTAATCCCCCCCCGGGCCAGCAGGTCAAACAACTCCCGATCGGTGGAGTCAGCCCGGATAGAACTGATGCCTAACTGGCCTCCGGCGGTTACCACCTGTCGGCAGATATCGTGGATAGCAGGATGGTCGGAAACCGCCGCCCCCATGAGCCCGATTTTGTGGCGCTGCTCCAGGCCGATCTCGATCTGACGGGCCAGTTCCGCCTGGGACCGCTGCCGCGGCGGCCGGTAGATAAAACCGGCGGCGCAGAAGCGGCAGCCGCGGCCGCAACCCCGACCGACTTCCACCAGAAACATCTGGCCAAACTCGCTGGCAGGGGCGATGAGCCGGCTATAACAGGGATGCCCATCCAAATCAGCCGGATGAATGGCTTTTACCTGGGCCGGGAAGCCGGGGGCGGGAATGAAAGCCGCCAGCGTGCCGTCGTCCTGATACTCCGGCCGATAACCCGCCGGAACATAGGCCCCGGGCTGTTGGGCGGCCAATTCCCTCAGTAACTGGCTGCGATCCTGGCCAGATTTCCAACCAGTCGCCAGGAATTGAAAAAAATTATCGACCTGGCCCTCTCCTTCCCCCAGAAAAAAGGCGTCCAGGAACGGCGCCAAAGGTTCGGGATTGAGGAAGGCAGTGACTCCTCCGCCCACTACTATGGGTAAGTTCGGCCCCCGCTCGTCGGCCAGCAAGGGCACCTTGGCCTGGTCCAGGATTTTCAGGATCTGGGGGTAGTCGGCTTCATAGGGGAGGGCAAAAGCTATAGCGGCAAAATCGGTTAGAGGCCGCTGCGATTCCAGGGAGAGAATCGGGGTGCCGGTGCGCTGATACTCTGGCCACAGGTCCCCCGGGGGTAAGAAGGCTCGCTCACAGGTCAGGTCGGGGTGGCGGTTGAGCAGGTGGTAGACCGCCTGAAACCCCAGGTTGCTCATCCCCACTTCATAAACATTGGGGTAGACCAGAGCCACCGGCCAGCGATGGCCCCATTCTCGGATCATCGCCCCTTGTTCCTGGTCGAGAAGCTTTTTCCGGTGGGCAATGATTTTTCTTGACATCTAAAGGTGGAGGGCTTTGGGGACGGAAGTTCCAGCTTCAAGACTCCCGCCCCAGCTAATTTTGGTTCAATCGGCCTGCTGGCGCATAAAAGTCGGGATGTCTAATTCATCTTCCTCGTACAACAGATCCGGATGCACAATGTTTCTTTTATTAGCTACCATCTCCAGGTTGGTTTTTTTATGGGCATCCCCGCGGGTCATCTCCCGGAGCCGGGATAAATCCTCTTCCTTGCGGATTATGGTGGGGATCTCAAGTTCCTCCGGGGAGCTGGGCTGAATTCTGGATGCTCGTACCGGGGATTCCGCCTCCGCTTTTTTACCAATGCCGGTGCCGATGACCGTAACCCGGGCCTCATCCTCCAGGGTTTCATCCACTACCCAGCCGAAGATAATGTTGGCATCATCGTGAGCTTCTTCTTGGATCAGGGAACAGGCATCCCGGAGCTCATCCAGGGAGAAATCCATGCCGCTGGTGATATTAATCAGGATGCCCCGAGCCCCCCGCAGGGTCAGATCTTCCAACAAGGGGCTGGAGATGGCTTTCTGGGCCGCTTCCACCGCTCGGTTGGTGCCAGTGGCGATTCCGGTGCCCATCAGAGCCAGGCCCATTTCGCTCATAACGGTGCGGACATCGGCAAAATCGACGTTGATATGGCCGGTGACCATGATCAGATCGGAAATGCCTTTTACTGCATAGAGCAGCACTTCATTGGCCTTGGCAAAGGTCGCCAGCCCCGGGGTATTTTTGGTGTCAAGGCTTAACAGACGGTCGTTGGGAATGGTGATCAGGGTATCGACTGCTTTTTTTAACTCTTCAATGCCTTCTTCGGCCTGGCGCATCCGTCGCTTGCCTTCAAAATAGAAGGGCTTGGTTACCACCGCCACCGTGAGGGCGCCGATGTCTTTGCTGATCTCGGCAATGATCGGGGCGCCGCCAGTACCGGTGCCGCCCCCCAGACCGGCAGCAATGAAGACCATGTCAGCCCCTTTGAGGACCTCGCGCAGGCGGTCGGCGTCTTCCAGAGTGGCGTTCCGGCCAACTTCCGGATCACCGCCGGCTCCCAAGCCCCGGGTTAAGTTCTGGCCTAATTGGATTTTTATCGGCGCCGAAGCTCTTTCTAAAGTTTGGGCATCGGTGTTGGCCGCGATAAAATCCACCCATTTCATATCCGCTTTGATCATATCATCAACGGCATTGCCACCGCCACCGCCAATCCCCAGGACCTTTATCTTGGCTGAGGATTCAGTTTCTACCAATTGAATATTTATTCCCATAATCTCCCTCCCCACGGGTAGTTCTGAAAAATTAGATGACCTCTTTAAACCATTTTTTCATCCGGCTCAGGACCCGATAGAAAATGTTCTGGTCCCGGATCCGGAAAGAATTCCGACTCCGCTGAGTGCGGCCTTTAGCCCCGTACAACACCAGACCCACCGCGGTGGCAAAGGCCGGATTATTGATTACATCTGTCAGCCCTCCCACCCCGATGGGATAACCTCTCCTGGTAGGCAAAGCGAAGATCTCATCCGCCAACTCGGGTAGGCCATCCAACAAGGATGAGCCGCCGGTAATGGCCACCCCCGAGATGATCGGGATGGCAAAACCAGAGCGCAGCATCTCTTTATGAATTAGTTCCATAATCTCTTTGGCCCGCAGATGGATAATCTCTGCCAGGATGCCTCGGGACAGGGTGCGGGACTTACGCCCCCCCAATCCCGCCACCTCAATCTGTTCTTCCCGGTCTTGCAAGGTAGTCAGGCAACAGCCGCTGGTCTGCTTTAATCTTTCCGCCTCCGGCAGCGAGGTCTGTAGTCCGACGGCGATATCGTTGGTCAGGTTATTACCGCCCAGGGGCAGCACCGCACTGTGTTTAATGGAATTATTGGCAAAGATCGCCAGATCTGTGGTGCCGCCGCCAAAATCGATCAGGGCCACCCCCAGCTCTTTCTCCTCGTTAGTGAGAACCGCGTCACCCGAGGCCAGGCTCTGCAGCACAATATCCGAGACATCTAGTCCGGCCCGGTTGCAGCATTTGATGATATTGCTGACCGCGGTGACCGCGCCGGTGACAATATGCACCCTGGCCTCCAACCGAACCCCATGGATACCGATCGGGTCATTGATTCCGTCCTGGCCATCAACGATGTACTCCTGAGGCAGGATATGGATCACTTCCCGGTCCAAAGGAATAGCCATGGCTTTGGCCGCGTCAATGACCCGGGTGACATCAGCCTGGGTGACCTCCCGGCTTTTGATGGCAATCAGTCCCTGACTGTTCAATCCTTGGATGTGGCTCCCGGCAATTCCGGCATAAACGGAGCGGATCTCGCAGCCGGCCATTAATTCTGCCTCTTCTATGGCTTTGCGGATTGATTTGACCGTATTCTCAATGTTAACTACTACACCTTTGCGCAATCCCTGGGAAGGGTGGGTGCCGACGCCGACGATTTCCACACAATTATCTTCTGTTACTTCTCCAACTACAGCGCATATTTTAGTAGTTCCGATGTCTAATCCAACAATCAACTCCTGGCTCACGTTTTCTCCTTAAGGGGAAGCCTGGTCAGGTTTTTTAAAACTTACCAAGACCTGGTGGGGATAGTTTAGATTGATTCTAGCCACCTGTTGAATTTCCCCTGTCCTTTCCAAGGTAGGTAATAGCCGATGAAAATTGACCAACTTCTGTTTGTGTTCGTGAAATCCCAGCTCGATCCCTATACCCATGGCGATCGGGTAAAGGGTCAGGCCCCGTTCCGGGTCTATATGGAGCTCGGCAATATTCTTTAAATTTAAGGGAGCCGGAGTTTTCTTCAGAAGCTCAAGCAAATCAATGGCTTTGTTTATTAGAGGAGAGGCTTGAGCTTCATCGGTATGGAAATGCTCCGAACTTAGTCCGGTAATAACTGGCAAATCATGTGAATCAGCCGGCTCCAGGGATTTAAATAAAACCCCGTGGCGGTTCATATAATAAAGGCGATCCACATGAACAATAGCAACAGGCTGCTGCTCCTTAATGATAATGTTAAGATGGTCCGGCCACTTTCGGTCGAGTTCGGCTCGCTCTATCCAGGGGTGTTGCTTCAGGGCCTTTTCAATCTCCAGAGGCTTGACGGCTAACAGACTGATTCCTGGACTCAATTGAGCGATCTGCAGGATTTGCGCAGGGGATATTCGGTCCAGTCCCTGGATTTGAATATAACTGGCATCTTTAATACAAAAATAGGACGACGTCAAGCAATACTGATATCCCGCCACCAACAGCAGACTGACGGAGGCTAAAATGGTAATGGCAGTGAAAAGATACAATCCATAAGCCAGGCCTTTCTTAAATCCCTCCCAGGATCGGGGCGGACGCCGGTAATTATTTTTTCTCTGCCGGGGACGGAATGGTTTGGGGCGCCGTGCTGAATTAAGCGATGGCCGGCGATTCTTGAAGGATCGCGGGGAACTATACCGATTCATCGGTTAATTAACCTTTCCCACCTGCGGAGATGGAAAGTGCTTGGCAGCAGGCGAGCGCAAGGGCCAGGATTGCAGGCGCTTAAGCAGTTCTTCCCCGGTTTTCCAGATATCCCCGGCCCCCATGGTGACCACCACATCTCCCGGATAGAGGGTCTCCCAGAGTTGGTTGATCAGTTCATCTTTGCCCTCGGCGTAATACACCTGGTGGTGGCCATTTTGCCTTACTCCCTCAAAGAGGCAGTATCCGGAGATCTCCGGGATCACCATCTCCCCGGCCCCATAAATCTCAGTCAGAAATAAGACATCAGCATTGGGAAAGGCGGAATAAAAATCAGTCAACAAGGCCTTGGTCCGGCTGTAGCGATGGGGCTGGAAAACGACCAGCCGTCGCCGGCCTCCCAAAGACTGGGATATCGCCTGCAGCGTCGCCTTGATCTCCGTAGGATGGTGGCCGTAGTCATCGATCACAATAATCCCTTGGGATTCGCCTTTGATCTGGAAGCGCCGGTGTACCTGGCCCAATTGAGCCAGACCTTGCTGGATAGCCGGAAACTTGACTCCCAGGGTCTGAGCCACTGCCGCCGCTGCCAGGGAATTGGCGACATAATGCTGTCCGGCCAGGGGCAAACTGATCCGGCCCAGCTCCTGGCTGCCGCGCATCAAACAGTAATGGCTGGCAAAACCTTGCAAGGATAGCTCCGCTGCCCAAAAATCTGCCTCCGGCGTCAGGCTGTAGGTCAGGGTCGGTCGGTTTAACCGCCCCAACAGGGGCTTTAGATGGGGGTCATCCTGACAGGCGACAATCAACCCCCCCGGCTGTATTTGGCGAAGGAAGGCGGTGAAGGTCGCTTGAATATGAGACAGATCCCGATAGTGGTCCAGATGCTCCCGATCAATATTGGTGACCACTGCCAGATGCGGAGTCAAGAACATAAACGAGCCGTCGCTTTCGTCGGCTTCGGCCACGAAATATTTGCCCTGGCCCAGAACCGCGTTGCTCCCCAGGCGGTCAACCACCGCCCCCACCACCACGGTGGGATCGAGGCCGGCCTGGCGCAGAATCGAGGCTATCATCGAGGTAGTGGTGGTCTTGCCGTGGGCTCCGGCCACCGCGATCTGGAATTTTCCGATCATCAGGCGGGCCAACATTTGCGCCCGGGACAGCACCTCCTGGCCCCGGCGCCGGGCCGCCCGCAGTTCGGGATTGTCTGGTTTAATCGCCGCCGAAACCACCGCCGTGGCGCATTCCGGGAGATGATCAGGATCATGCCCCTGGCAAATTTGCACCCCCAGGCCTTCCAGCCTCCGGGTTTGATCGTTAGCCGCGAGATCAGAACCGCTGACCCGGTAGCCCTGGCGCACCAACAGTTCTGCCAGCCCGCTCATGCCGATGCCACCGATACCGATAAAATGAAAATCTTTGCCAGAAGTCCTCATCATGGGCTAATTCCTTACCATGGGATTGTGAATCAGATGCTGGCATTCAGCCACCATCATTTCGGCCGCCTGGAGGCGGGCCAGAGAACGACAATGGTTTTCCATGTCTGCCAACTTGTCAGGGTTATCCAGCAATTCTTTAATCATCGCTGCCAGCCAGGCTCCGGTCAAGTCATGGTTGGCGATCACATAGGCGGCCTGGGAGTCGCTCAGCCAGCGGGCATTTTTTTCCTGATGCTGGTTGGCGGCGTAAGGGTAGGGAACCAGGATTGCCGCCCGTCCCAGAGCAGCCAGTTCAGCCACGGTAGAAGCCCCGGCCCGGCATATTACCAGGTGAGCCTGGCCCAGGTATTTAGCCACCTCAGGGGTAAAATCCATCACTTCCGCCGTAAAATTAGCCTGGTCATAGCTTTCCTGCACTACTTGCCGATCGGCGGGGCCGGTAAGATGAACGATCCGCAGCCGCGACCGCCAATCCAATAAAAATTCCAGGGCTGCCACCATTTGCATATTAAGGTGATGAGCCCCCTGGCTGCCCCCCATGATCAGCAAGGTCTGGGGGGTCGCGGGCCGTTCTACCGGCCGGGGCTGGATAAACTCCGGTCTCAGGGGCATCCCGGTCCAGACTGCCTGTGGGGGCTTAAACTGTCCCGATGAATCCGGAAACGACAAAAAAATCCGGTCCGCCAGCCGGGACAGCAGCCGATTGGTAAAGCCCATGATGGCATTTTGCTCGTGGATGGCCAGCGGGATTCCCAAACGCCAGGCTGCCACCCCCACCGGCCCGGTGCTGTAGCCTCCCATGCCCAGAACCAGATCCGGCGACTCTTGCTTTAATGCCTGCTTGGCCTGCGAAATGCTGCCCGGCAGGCCGGCCAGGGTGGCCAGACGCTGCCAGAGCCGCTGTCCCTTTAAGGCCCCGACCGCAATAATCTGCCAGGGGAATTGATAGCGTTGGAGAATTTCTAAAGCCATCGGTCTGTCCGTGGTCACGAAGCTGACCTTGGCCCCCAGACGGGAACGGAATTCTTCGGCTACCGCCACGGCCGGGAACAAATGCCCTCCGGTGCCGCCGGAGGCAATGACGACGCTCAGCCTGGGTTTAGATGAGTTATCAGTCACTTATTGGTCTTCCTGGCGGTTCCCCGGGCTGTGGCCGGTTCTGGCGTACTCCCAATGCGCTGGCACTGGGCACTGATATTTAACAGAATGCCCACGGAGATCATATTGATTAGCAGCGATGAGCCGCCATAGCTGATAAACGGCAAGGACATGCCTTTGGTCGGCAACAAGCCGCTGACCACTCCCATATTCAGGCCGGCCTGCAAACCGATCAGCGTAACCAGACCAAGAGCCAGATAGCAGGCAAAATTATCCGGGGCCTTGAGACTCAAGGAAACTCCCCGGATAATCAAGACAAAAAAGAGACAGATGACCACCAAGACTCCGATCAGACCCACCTCCTCAGCCAGGATGGATAAGATAAAGTCAGTGTGCATGTCCGGGAGATAGAAAAGCTTCTGTTGGCTCTTGCCGATTCCCAGTCCGCCGATGCCCCCCGAGCCGATGGCATACAAAGAATGGACAAGCTGATAGCCGCCCTCTTGTTTATATTGGAAAGGGTTTAAAAATGTAACTACCCGTTCCAGGCGCTTAGGATCCTGGATAATGGCGTATATCAATAGCGGCACCAAAGCCAATCCCGACAAGAAAATATGGGTCAGGCGGGTGCCGCCGACGAACAGCAGCAGAAATACAATCCCGGTAATGGCCATGGCAGTGCCAAAGTCCGGTTGCTTCTCAATTAAAATTATAAACACCCCGGCCACCAAGATATGAGGGATAAAGCCGATGGCAAAATATTTCATCTTCTCCTGTTTGCGGGCCATGGAATAGGCCAAAAAGATAACGATGGCCAGTTTGGCCAGTTCCGAGGGCTGGAACAGAAAAGGCCCCAACCTTAACCAACGGGTGGCCCCCCGGATCTCAACTCCTACCCCGGGGATCATCAATAAGATCAGCGTGGCCAGGCTGAGCAGAAAAATCGGATAGACCAGACGATAATAAACCCGATAAGGCACCTGCCTGGCGATAAACATCAAGGCCAGGCCAAGCAGGGCAAAGATGCTCTGCTTGCGCAGGAAAAAATAAGGATCATGATAGCGGTCGTAGGACATGACCCCGCTGGAGCTAAAGACCATCACCAGCCCGATGCTCACCAAAAGCAGAGTGATGATCAACAGAACATGATCACACTGATTGCTAACCGGCGGCTCTGTTTGCTCTGCCATTTTCCAACCCTCGCACTGAAGCTTGAAAAACCTTGCCTCGTTCAGCGTAATCTTTGAACATATCAAAACTGGAGCAGGCCGGGGACAACAAGACCACATCCCCCGCCCGGGCTTCTTCCCAGGCCAACTGCACGGCCTGGGGAAGGTCGGCGGCCAGTTGAGTATTAGCCAGGTGACCCAGGGCGGCGGCCATATTTTGTCGAGCCTCGCCGATGAGAATCAGGGCCTTGACTCGCTCCCGGATCAACGGCGCCAGCGGGCCATAATCCCCTCCTTTGTCCCGACCCCCGGCAATCAATATCAGCGGGTCGGTGAAATGGGCCAGGGAGCGGGTGACTGCCCCGACGTTGGTGCCCTTGGAGTCGTCATAGAACCGCACTCCGTCAATGGTCGCCACCCATTGCAGCCGATGCGGCAGCCCCGGGAAGGATTCCAGCACCTGCCGGCAACTCCGGGGGGAGGCGCCCAGATTCAGGGCTAAGAGCAGGGCGGCCATGATGTTTTCCTGGTTATGGTGCCCTGACAGTTTAATATCAGCCACCGGGAATTCAGCTTCCAAACCGGAGGCCAGGCGGACACACAAAGCTCCCCCCGCCCGCCAGGCCCCCGTCCTCACAGGCTTTTGTGTCGAAAACAGGCAAATTTGCGGCCGCAGTTGGGCTGCCAGCGGCGCCACCCACGGATCATCAGCATTGAGCACCGCCAGGTCTTCAGGCCCCTGCAGTCGAAACAGACTGGCTTTGGATTTAACATAAGCGGCAAAACTGGCATAGCGATCCAGGTGGTCAGCGCTGATATTGAGCAGCGCCGCAGCCTGGGGGCGAAAACTCCAGGCCGTGTCCAGCTGAAAGCTGCTGACCTCAAGTACCAGGTAATCCAGCCGCTCTTGTGAGGCGATCAACTCAATCAGCGGAGTGCCGATATTTCCTCCCACTAGGATGCGCTGGCCCGAGGCCCGCAACATTGCCCCCACCAGTTCGGTGGTGGTAGTTTTGCCGTTGGTGCCGCTGATCGCCGCTACCGGAACCCGGAGTAAGCGGCTGGCCAGCTCCAATTCTCCCATCAATGGAATACCCTCGGATACCGCCTGTTGCAGCCAGGGCAACTCCGGCGGCACCCCCGGACTGATAATAATGAGCTCAATATCTCCCATCTGGGGGGGTTGCGGCTGCCCCAGGGCCATTTCCACCACCAACTCCCTGACCTCCTCCATCACCGGCCCCAGAGTTTCGGCTGGGGCCGCGTCGGTCACGATAACCCGAGCCCCTTGATGGGCCAGGAACTTGCACAGCGCCACCCCGGTTTTGCCCAGCCCCACCACCAGAATTTTTTTCCCGGCTAGATCCACCCTCACCTCAACTTCAGAGTGCTAATGGACAGCAACCCCAGGATGATCGCCAGAATCCAGAAACGCACGATAACCTTGGGTTCGGGCCAGCCTTTCAGTTCAAAATGATGGTGCAGCGGTGCCATGCGAAAAATCCGCCGTCCATTGGTGACCTTAAAAAAACCCACCTGGAGAATGACCGAAATCGCTTCGACCACAAAGATGCCGCCGACAATAGCGAGCAGCAGCTCCTGTTTGGTGATCAGGGCCACGGTGCCCAGGATGCCGCCTAAGGCCATGGAGCCGACGTCTCCCATAAACACCTGGGCCGGATAGGCATTAAACCATAAAAAACCGATGCCCGCCCCTACCAGGGCGCCGCAAAAGACAGCCATCTCGCCGGCACCCCGCACATAAGGGATTTGCAGGTACTCGGCGATCTTGACGTTACCGGCCAGATAGGAAAAGACCATGTAAGTCGCCGCGGCAATGGTGACCGGGCCGATGGCCAGACCGTCCAGACCATCGGTCAGATTGACGGCATTGGCCGCCCCCACGATGATAAACACCGCGAAAGGGATGAACCCCCAGCCCAGATTCGGTTGCAGCTCTTTGAAAAAGGGCACCATCAGGGTTGTACTGAATTCCGGTGAACAATAAAGCAGCAAGGCTACACTTAAGGCCAGAGCTGTCTGACCCAGCAGTTTGGTCCGGCCGCTTAAACCTCGATTATGTTTTTTAATTACTTTGAGATAATCGTCCACAAAGCCGATCAACCCGAATCCCAAAGTCACCACAATCAGCAACCAGATGTATGAATTAAATAAATCAGTCCACAGCAAAGTAGAGAACACCGTGGCAAACACAATCAAAATTCCCCCCATGGTCGGGGTGCCGGCCTTGGAATGATGGCTGGTAGGGCCGTCTTCGCGAATATACTGGCCTATCTGGAGTTTGGTTAGTTGGTGAATCAGCCAGGGACCGACTACAAAAGAGATCACCAAAGCGGTAAGTAGGGCATAGATCGACCGGAAGGTAATATAGCGAAAGACATTAAAAATAGTAAAATAATCTTTTAAGGGAAATAACAGGTGATAAAGCACGTATCACTTCCTTAATGATTGCTTCGATTAACTTATCCGTCCCCCGCTCAGGGAAGCGGAATACTTAGGTTATCCCGGCCTAAGCTCCCAGGGCGCTGATGAGATTTTCCATCCGCATCCCGCGGGAACCCTTGACCAGGAGCCAATCCCCCGGCCTTAAAAACCTTTTTAAAACCCTAACTCCTTCAGCCTGAGAAGCAACAGCATATACCTGGCTGGCCGCCATGCCAGCCGCGCAGGCGGCTTGGGCTACCTGATCCCGATAGTCACCATAAGCCACCAAAAGATCAAGATTATGTCGGCAAGCCTGTTCTCCCAGTTCCTGGTGGGCCTGAATTGCACCGGCTCCTAATTCCAACATATCCCCCAGCGCGGCGACAGTACGGCCCTGATTTCTCAGGTCCGCCAGGGTCTGGAGGGCCATGGCCATGGAACCCGGATTAGCATTATAGCTATCATTGATTATATGAACTCCGGATTTCAAGGTGATGAGTTGCGTCCGCTTATCCAGGGGTAAAAAATTTTCCAGTCCGGCGACGATCTGCGGTGGCGGCAGGCCCAAAGCCAATCCCACTGCGGCGGCGGCCAGGCTATTGTATAAATGGTGCAATCCTGAAATTTTCAGTAAAACCGGCCAGGGGCGTCCCTGCCAGTGAAATTCGATGGCTTGACCCTGGAATCCATGGCAGCGGCGTTTACGGCCCCGCACCTGGGCTGGCGCCGAGAGGCCAAAACTGAGGGTCTGCCCCGGAAACCGCTCGGCCAACCGGGCTAACCGCTGATCATCCTGGTTATAAATTAATAGTTGGTTGTCGGCCAGGGCTTCCAGAAGCTCGGCTTTGGCCCGGCCCACCCCTTCAATATCGCCCACTCCTTCGGTATGGGCGGGATAGACATTGGTAAGAACGCCGATGGTCGGGGCGGCGATCTGAGCCAAGCGCCGGATTTCGCCGAAGCGGTTCATGCCCATTTCCACGATCACCACCTGATGGGTGGCATTGAGGTTCAAAAGAGTCTGGGGCAGGCCAATCAGATTATTGAAATTCAATTCATTTTTCAAAACCTGATAAGCGGCCGCGGCTATCTGGGCCGCCATCTCTTTGGTGGTAGTCTTGCCGCAACTCCCGGTAATCGCCACTAGCGGCAAGCAGAATCTCTGCCGCCAGGTTCGGGCCAGGTCTCCCAGGGCGGTCAGGGTATCGGGGACACTGATCACTGCTACTTCTTTCGGCAAGATATGGAAATGGGAGCGCCACCAAGTTTCCGCCACCAGCACCCCGCCGGTGCCGCGCTTACAGGCCAGACTGATGAAGTCGTGGCCATCATGTCTCTCGCCTTTAAGGGGGATGAACAGCTGTCCGGTCTGGGTGGTACGGGAATCAGTGGAGATGCCAATAAAATGATTCCAGGCCCCCCGCTGTTGCAACTGCCCGCCGGTGGCCATGACTATTTGTTGGCAGGAAAAATGGGCGGTCATGAGTTCTGTTTACCTCGCAGGGCCTCCCAAACTACCTTCCGGTCATCAAAATGGGAGCGCCGGGTGCCAATAATCTGGTAAGTCTCATGCCCTTTTCCGGCGACTAAGACGGCATCTCCCGGTTGGCCCAAGGCCACTGCCAGATGAATGGCCTGTCGGCGATCAGGGATCACTAAGTACCCTGGGGAGGCCTCCCTTGCCTCCCCCGGGTCCAGCCGAGCATACCCCCCCTCCTTTAGCCCGGCTTCAATCTGAGCAATTATGGCCAGCGGCTCTTCGGTGCGGGGATTGTCACTGGTAACAATCACCAGATCGCTGGCTTGCGCCGCCACCTGTCCCATCAAGGGGCGTTTCGAGCGGTCCCGATCTCCGCCACAGCCGAAGACCGTTATCAACCGGTTAAAATCCAGGGCCCGCAGGGCGGCCAGAACCTGCCCCAAGGCGTCCGGAGTATGGGCATAGTCCACAAAAACTAAGGGTTGTCCCGGGACGGCAATCCGTTCCAGGCGGCCGTCGATTCCGGCCAATTGCCCCACCCCTTTTACTATTGTTTCACAGCTCAGTCCCAATCCCAATGCAGTAGCGCTGGCGGCCATGACATTATAAAGATTGTGGCAGCCTACCAGCGGGGAATTGATTTCTAACCGGCCGTATGGGGTGGCCAGCCAGGCCTGCAGTCCGGCCGCGGAGATGTGGTACTTTTCCGGATATAAGTCGCTTTTCCTGGTTAAACCATAGGTGAGGGCGGGAACTGAGGTGCGGCGCAGCAATTCCCATCCCCGGGGATCGTCCCGGTTAATAACTGCCAGGGGTTGGGGCCTTCGGCCATTGCTTAACAATTCAGTAAACAGGCGACACTTGGCGGCAAAGTAGCTATCCAAATCACCGTGATAATCTAAATGGTCTTGGGACAGGTTGGTAAAAATCCCCGCAGCAAAATGGCAATGGTGGGCTCGCTTCAAATCCAGGGCATGGGAGGAGACCTCTAACAGAACGTGGGTGATCCGGTGGCTGTGCATCTCCTGCAACATCCTCTGCAGGTCCAGGGACTCCGGGGTGGTAACCGGGGCAGGCAGCACCTGAGTGCCAAAGCGACAATTGACCGTGCCGATCACACCCACCTTTAACCCGGCAGCCAGCATCATCGCCTCCAAGATATAGGAGGTGGTGGTTTTGCCGTTGGTGCCGGTAATGCCCACCACGCTAAGATCCTGGGAAGGGTGCTGATAAAAAGCCGCCGCCAGATAAGCCAAGGCCAGCCGGGCGTCAGGGACCCGGACCTTGACTATCCCCGGATAACTCGGCAAATCCTTCTCGCTGACGATGACCCGGGCCCCCTGTTGGATCGCCTGATGGACAAACAGATGACCGTCGGTCTGGCTACCGCGCAGGGCAACAAAAATCTGCCCTGCTTTAACCTGGCCGGAATGATAAGCAATCCCAGTAACCGGGAGATCGTCTGGCCCCCAGATCTGGGCTCCTGCCAGACCTTCCAGAAGCTGGTTCAGGGTTTTCGAAGTATAGGTCTCCTTTGGTCCGGGCAACAATAAATTCCTCTTCCTCTCTGGCTCGAATAACTAGCTTTCTGGTTGGGAAAGGTTAGAAATGAAAATTATTTTTATCCTATCTTAACTTCAAATGCTTTGCAACTGCCAATGGAGCCAGAGCTATTTTTACTTAATGTTTTGAAATCGGTTAATATTTCGGCTTGAACTTTATCCAGCAAAGGTCTCCCGGAGAGATCCGGGCCCCAGGTTGGGGTTGTTGCGACACCGCTATCCCACTGCCTTCAATGCGGCAACGAAGGCCCGAACGGTGCAGGGCCTTCAACACCTGGCGGATCGTCTGACCCTGGAAATCCGGCATAACTTCGAAAGGCCCGTTTATCAGCTTGGGTTGGGGTCTGGCAAACCTCAAACTGCAATCCACGATTTGACAAGCACGGCTTGGGTCGGAGTCTGGTTCGATCTGCGGATAGTATCCCAAAAACCGCAGGGACTTACCAGCAATTTCCCGGAAGACCGGGGCAGCCACAACTCCTCCGTAGATAGCCCCTTTAGGCTCGTCAATGATTACCACAATGGCCAGCACCGGCTGTTCGGCGGGCACCAGGCCCATGAACAAGGAATTGAATTTGCTGTGAGAATATCGGCCCCCGACCAGCTTCTGGGCGGTTCCGGTTTTTCCGGCGGCGGTATAGCCCAGGGGCACGGCTTCGGTTCCGGTACCCCCAGGTTCGGTCACAGTTTTCATGATGGCCAGCATCTGATGGGCGGTTTGCCGGGAGACAACCTGGCGCACCGGTTCGGGTTTGAATTGTTTGATCACTTCCCCTTGCTGGTTAAGGATTTCTCTTACTAATAAAGGCTTCATGAGAATGCCGTCATTGCCCAGGGAGGCCAGGGCCATAGCCAGTTGGAGAGCGGTTATGGAAATCCCCTGGCCAAAATTGACCGTGATCCGGTCGATCGGCGCACGGCAAAACTTCAATGTGCGGTAGAGTCCGCCACTCTCTCCCGGGAAGGACAAGCCGGTGCCGCTTCCAAAACCAAAATCCTGGAAGTATTTATCCATTAGAGGGCCACAGACTCGCATGCCGATCTTGACTGTTCCGATATTGCTCGACTTCTTGATGATGTCGCTGACTGTCAGGCTGCCATAAGGATGGACATCGTGGATGACTCCACATTTACTGATCTTATAAACCCCGTGGCCACAATGAAACTGGTCATGGGGCCGGACTACACCTGCATCTAGGGCCGCGGCCACGGTAAAGATCTTGAAGGTCGAACCCGGTTCAAAGACGGCGGTCAGACTGCGATTCTGGTACTGTTCCTTGGAGTAGTGATTGAAATGGTTGGGATCAAAGGCCGGGGACTGGGCCATGGCCAGGATCTCGCCGGTCTGGGGGCAGAGGACGATCGCCAGTCCGCCCGCCGCATGCCATTTCTTCACCCCTGATTCTAAGGCTTTTTCAGCAATATATTGGATAGTCCGATCCAACGCCAAGACCAGATTATCCCCCGTAGTCTGATGGGCCAGTTCTTTTTCATTGGAGATGATTATATGGCCTCTGGCATCCAACAGGTTCATACATCGGATAGGCTGGCCATAGAGATACTTTTCATACTGGACCTCTAGGCCCTCCAGACCATGGCCGTCGATATTGCAAAATCCCAAAACTGGCCCGGCCAAGGACCGATGGGGATAGAACCGCCGGGCTTCAGGGATCAAGTACATGGCTTCCAGCGATTTCCGCCGCTGCCTGTCCGGATCGGCACCGGTGGATGATCTGGCTTTCCGCTGCTCCTCCTCCTTAAAGGCCTGAATGGCTTCCGCCTGCTGGGGAGTGAGGTGCCGTTTGATCCAGACAAAAGGGCGGTCTTTATTTAAAACCGCGGTTATCTGGGACCGGGGCAGCTGCAGCCGGGAGGCCAACTGAGTGCTCAAGTAGCTTTTTTCTGCCAACCGGTCAGGATGGGCCCCCAACGACTGGACAAAGGTGCTGATTGCCAATTCAGTACCCCGGCGGTCCAGGATCGACCCTCGTACACTGAGAACCGGACAGAGCTTTTGATATTCTCTCTGGGCCTTGTTTCGCAGTGTCTGACCTTTAAGTACCTGGAGCTGGAAAAACTTGCCCACCACAATAACTAACAGCAGCTCCAGCAGCAGACCTACTATGATGATGCGCAGGCGTAAACGATTACTTAGTTTTGCACTCATTGCAGATAGACTATCTGTCCGGATTCCGGCGGTGCCATATTATATTTTTCTACGGCCAGTTTCTCCAGTCGCCCTAAAGACTTAAGGTTGGTCAATTCAATGCGCAGCTTGCGGTTCAGGTCATACAGTTGTTTTTGCTGGCTAAAGGCCTCGGAGATTTGATAGTTTAAAGTAATATACTTTAAGTCAGTGTAAACAAACAGCAAGGCGGTAGCCACCGCGGCGGCCAGAACCAAAAAAAAGGAAAGAAATTTGGTTTTGCCAAGTTGTAAAACCGGGCTGTGCCTTTTGACTTTACGATTATCGGGAAAAAAAACTTGGTCGATCAAACTTGCCCTTGCCGTGCGGTTGCGGATCATGGTCTCCCCCTCCTGTTTTCTCCTTTAATTATCACTAGTTGTCACTATTTTCTCTTTCCACCACCCTTAATTTAGCACTGCGGGCCTGGGGATTGCGTTGCACCTCGTCCCGGCCGGGGGTCAACGGCTTGCGGGTCAGCCGCCGTGCTTGGCCCGCCTTTTCCAGGGCCAGAAATTGATGCTTCACAATCCGATCCTCCAGCGAATGGTAGGAGATGATCGCCAGCCGTCCGCCCGGAGCCAGGAGACTGGCCCCCAGCGGGATGAAAGCCGCCAGCCTTTCCAGTTCCTGGTTGACGGCAATCCTTAAAGCCTGGAACACCCGGGTAGCAGGATGAATCCGACCCCGGGAGGCCTTTGGGGGGATGGCCTGCATGATTAGCCCCACTAATTGCCCGGTGGTGCTAATCGGAGCGTCATGCCGGGCAGCCACGATCCGGCGGGCTATCCGGCGTGACCAGCGCTCTTCCCCCAGCTCTTGGAAAAGCTTAGTTAATCTGGCTTCTGAATAAGTGTTTAGGATTTCCGCCGCGGTCAGCCCAGCAGCCTCGGGGTCCAGCCGCATGTCCAGAGGCTCATCACTTTGAAAACTAAAACCGCGGCCCGATTGTTTAAGCTGTTGCGTTGAGAATCCCAGGTCGAGCACTATTCCCGCCACCTGCTCGATCCGGCATTGTCTCAGAATTTCTTTCAGGTGCGTATAACAGCTGTGAAAAAGTCGAACCCGGGACGGAAAGGGTTCCAGGCGCTGGGCGGCCACCTGTAAAGCTGCCGGGTCTCGATCCAACCCCACCAGTTGGCCCGCCGGGGCACTATGGATCAGGATAGCTTGGGCATGGCCCCCCAAGCCCACTGTCCCATCCACAAAGACCTGGCCGGTCCGACAGTTAAGACCGGCGACCACCTCGGCGACCATTACCGGGTCATGGATGGTCTCCTGATCGATTACAAGATTCCTAATTCTTTCCGCACCTCTTCAGTATCCATTTGGTCCACCAGGGCCCGGTCCTCCTCAAAGGCTTGGCGATTCCAAATCTCGAAACACCGCACTGCTCCGGCCAGAACCGTTTCTTTCTCCAGTCTGGCATAATCACGCAGGTGGGGCGGAATCAGAATCCGGCCCTGACGGTCCAACTGGCACTCTGCTGCTCCGGAGACGAAAAACCGCTGGAAGGACCGGAAATCCTTGCGCAACAGAGCTAATTGACCCATTCGCTGCTCAATTAATTCCCATTCTGACAGCGGAAAGGCGAGCAGATAACCGTCGAGGTTGGTTATGATTAAATAATTATCGTGACGCGCCCGGAGAATTTCGCGATAGCGTTGCGGAATGCTGATTCTTCCTTTATCATCAATAACATGGAAGAAACTCCCCCGGAACACCTTCCCCCCTATCCGCTTCCATCTATTACCACTTCATCCCACTTGGTCCCAAATTAAATGGGTTGGCTACCCAATGTCAAGGAAAAAATGGTTATGTGAAAAGAAATACAAATCTATAACTTATTTAAATTATTTATAAATAAGTTAAGTGCATCGATTATCTAACTATATCTGGGTTAAGAATTGTTAAACTCGGCAGGAGAGGAACTGCGGCGTTGATCAAGAAAGGCCTGCAGGATCAGCACCGCCGCCATTTTATCAATGACCTGGCGGCGGCGGCGGCGGCTAAGATTAGCATCCAGCAGAATCCGCTCGGCCTGGACCGTGGTTAACCGTTCATCCCAAGTATAGACTGGAATTTTTAAAGCTTGTTGAAGTTGTTCTACCCAATCAAAGACTTCCGGGGCATTAGCACCGAGACGGCCATCCATGTGGCGGGGCAGACCGATAACCATCCCGGTTACTTGATGCTGCCGGGCCAAATCGATGATCCGGGCCAGATCACTGGCATGGTCCCGCCTCTCCAACACCATCAGGCCCTGGGCGGTAATCCCCAGGGCGTCGCTCAAGGCAATGCCGATCCGTTTCTGACCCACATCTAAACCCATGATGCGGACCTCAGCAGGGGTAGGGGGCGGGGATGGGACAAAAGCGGGCGGGTCCATGATCATCCCGCTCTTAGAGCAGCCCTTTTTCCTTAAGCCAGTTGACCGCTACCTGGTGGACGGAGCGTTTGTCCACGTCCACGGCTTTGTTCAACTGTTGCATGGTCTTAGTGGTCAATCCGAGCATGGGCTCCAGGATCTGCTGAATTTCCGGGTACCTGTCTAATAGGGGACGACGGACCACCGGAGCCGGATTATATACCGGGAAAAATCCTTGGTCGTCCTCCAGTTCAACAAAATCAAAGGCGGCAATGCGGCCGTCGGTGGAAAAACCCATGGACAAATCAATCTGACCGTCTTTTAAGGCCTGATAACATAAGCCAGTAGCCATCTTCCTGATCTTGCCGATGGGCACCCGAAAGCCATAGGCCGGCATCAGTTTTTTGAACCCGTCCGGGCGCTCCCAGAATTCGGCATTCATGCCAAAAATCAGCTCCTGGGGGTGTTGATTGACGTACTGGGCCAGATCGCTGATCGAGGCAATTCCCAAATCTTGCGCCCGGCTCTGCTGCATCATCAAGATATAGGTGGTATTGCACTCCAGGCGGGGCAGCCACACCAGGCCCTGCCGGGCATCAGCTTGCTTTACATAATTGTAGACCTTCTCCGGGTCGGTCATGATGTGCCGGTCCTTTTGTTTGAGATAGACGGTGTAGGCCGTCCCGGTATATTCGAAATACAGATCGATCTGGCCGTTTTCCAGGGATCTGCGTATCAGGGTGGAGCCTACTCCGGTTTTCAATGTAATCTCAAAACCTTGTTGGGCTAGCAAGAGTTTGGCGATTTCCGGCAGGATATACTGCTCGGTAAAATTTTTCCCTCCGATTACCAGTTTTTTGGCATCAGCCCGGCTGTGGGCGGGAAAGGTTATAAGTATCAGGCCAACATAACAACAAACGATGGTTTTTAATAAATATTTCATATTGATTATCCCTTTCCGGACTCTCCTAGCCGCAAACCTTTGGGAATCAGCAACAGTCCCAGCAGTTCACAGAGAGAATCCCCCAATAGAGCCAGCAGGGTTACCGGAATGGCCCCGGCCAGCAGCTTGTCGGGTTCCATCAGGCTGATTCCTGAAAAGATCAGGTCGCCCAACCCGCCGGCGCCGATAAGAAAGGCCAAGGCCGCGGTGCCGATATTGATAATCAGGGCCACCCGGAATCCGGTGATTATTACCCTCATGGCATTGGGCAGTTCTACGTCCAGCAGCAGACGCCCGGGGGGCATCCCCATCCCCTGGGCCGCGTCGATTAAGGAGGGCGGCACGGCCATAATTCCCGCCAAAGTATTTCGGGCAATGGGCAGGATGGAATAAATAATCAGGGCAAAGATCGCCGGTTTGGCCCCGATCCCCAAAAAGCTCATGGCCAGGGCGATGACCGCCAGGGAAGGGATGGTCTGACCCAGGCTGACAATATACATCCCCACCCCGGCATATTTCTTCAATCGCTCCCGGGTTAAGATAATACCAACGCTAAGGCCAATGACGGTTGCCGCGGTCATACTGCAGCCCACCAGATAGAGGTGCTGCCAGAAGAGTTTGACAATCAGGGGCAATTCATAAGGATCGGAGATGAAGTCGATCAGGCCGATTCTTTGCGCCCCCACCCCTGCTCCAAAGATCAGCATGAACAAAAACAATTTATATATTTGGGGCCAGAATTTTTTCATCGGCCTCGTTGCCGCTGGATTTTAACCCCACGCGGAGTAGTCCAGGCCTCCAGCAGAGCCATGCCCGCATCTACCACCAGGGCCAGCAGGGAAACCAGGATGGCGCCGCTTAAGATCATTTCCTGATTGACCCGGTCGATGCCTTGTTGAATAAACACCCCCAGGCCGCCGGCGCCGATATAGGCGGCAATGGCGGCGATGCCGATGTTCATGACCGCGGCGGTGCGCAAGCCAGCCAGGATCACCGGCAAAGACAAGGGGATCTGCACTTCTTTAAGCAGCCGCCAACGGCTCATCCCCATGCCCCGGCCCGCATCTACCGCCGCCGGCGGCACGTTTTGGATAGCCGTATAGGTGTTGCGGATGATGGGAAGTTGGTTGTAAAGCACCAAAGCCGTCACTGCCGGGACTTTGCCCAACCCGTGCCCCACCAGGGAAAGAAACGGCAGCATCAGGCCAAACAGGGCAATAGACGGAATGGTCATCAAAATATTGGCGGTGTTGATCACCTTCTGGGCCAGTTGCTTTTTCCTGGTGATCACGATCCCCAGCGGCACGCCGATTAATGTGGCGAGGACCAGGGCCAGCCCCACGATCCAGATATGTTCCCAGGTGAGGTAAATGACCTCCTGGTAATTATTGATAATAAAATCAAAGGTCTTCAACGTCTACCCGGTTATTGGTTTTCCTGGTCGTTGGGATGGGATTCCTTAACCGCCTTTTGAATATAATCATAAGTAACGGTGCCGGCGAAATCACCGTGAGCATTTACCACGCAGAAGGTCGATAGATCATACATCAACATGTGCGAGAGCACCTCGCGTACCAAAGTACTCTCCTCTAACAGCAAAGGGTAGGGTCGCACCACCTCCTGGACCGGGCCATGTTCGTATTTAAGGTCTTGGAGGGTGACATAACCGAGGGGCTTGCCGTCATCTAAGACAATGGCGAAGGTCTGGTGTTGCTCTTCCAAAAATTTTAAGGCCTCCGGGGCCGGATCGGAAGCATGGACAATGTTGGGCGGCGACTGGTCCATAATATCTCGGACATGGATGAGTCCCAGGACTTTCAAGGTCCGGTCGGCGCCGACAAAATCGGCCACAAATTTATTTTTGGGCTGGGTGAGGATGACTTCCGGCGTGTCATATTGAACCAATTGCCCCTGGTTGAATAGGGCGATTTTATCCCCCATCTTGATGGCTTCATGAATATCGTGGGACACAAAGGCAATGGTCTTTTTCATCTCGGCCTGGAGATTTAAAAACTCATCCTGAATCTTTTCCCGGTTAATGGGGTCAATGGCCGCAAATGGTTCGTCCATCAACAGGATTTCCGGATCTGAGGCCAGCGCCCGGGCTACCCCGATCCGCTGCTGTTGGCCGCCCGACAGTTCGGCCGGATAGCGGTGGCGATACTGCTCCGGATCCAAGCGGGTCAGGCGAAGCAGTTCATCAACCCGTTGCTGGATCTTGTGTTTACTCCACCTCAGTAATTTGGGAACCACGGCGATGTTTTCGGCAATGGTCTTATTGGGAAACAGTCCGATTTCCTGAATGACGTAGCCCATGCCCTGTCTGAGTTTGACCGGGTCTAAGTCCATGATGTTTTGGGAATCAACATATATATTACCCCGGGTCAGGGTATCCAGCCGGTTGGTCAGACGCAGCAAGGTCGTCTTACCACATCCAGACGGGCCCAAAAAAATAACCACCTCGCCCCGCTCAATGGCAAAGCTGACATTATCCACGGCAACTACCGCATTCTGGCCGACGCCAAAGACTTTTGTTACACCCTCATAAGTAATCATAGCCTGACCCGCCACTCTGGTAATTGCTTTTAATTTACCATTAATCTTTTGAAAAATAAAATGGGGCTGGCTAAGCCCCTAAGTAGTTTAGATGCAGTGGCATTATAATACTAATGACGCAGAGATACCGGTCAAAACCACTCTCTAAAAATCTATTCTCGTCCCCCTCTAACCAGGATGGAGGTAGATTTGGGGAACTGCCCGCCTTTATCACCCGCAACCGCTGGGTTTTATGAGGCCAGCTTAACTGCCTGCCGGGATTATATACAGACCCACTGGCCGACGGTGTCCACTGCCCGTCCGCTGCCGAAATTTTCAGTGAAGATGCGAAAATAATAAAGCTCTTCTTTGCTGCGGACCATGGGGAAGCGGGCTTGAGTTTCGGCCAGTTCAGCATCGCTGATTATCTGTTCAAAATATTGGGGCAAGACATCAGCCGAGCCCGATCCTTGCGAAAATTCCTGTTTAAGGCGCCACACCACCTCGGGGGGCAGCAGGTCTTCAAAGGCCTTGCGAAAAATCCACTTTTCGATCTTCTCCTCTCCCTCCGGCTTCTGCTTGTATTCCGGGGGAATACCCATAGAGTAGTCCAGCAGTTCCCCGGAAATCAGGGGGGCGACCACCCGGATGGAATTAGCCTGATTCATGCGGTCCAGACGCAAAGAGGCGTTGCTGTGTAAAAAGCCGATACACTGCATCTGGTGGGCAAACAGTTCTTCCAGAGGAAAATTTTTAAGATATAGGTAGCCACAAAAAACTTCATCGCCCCCCTCTCCTGACAGCAGGACCTCAATACCCTGTTCTTTGGCATAACGGGAGATAAGAAAATTAGAGGCTGAACTCCTCACCAGGGAAGGGTCGAAGGATTCCAGATAGTAAATCACTTCCGGCAGCACGGCCACAATCTCCTCCAGGCCGACAATGAACTCAGCATGATCGGAATTGAGGTGCCGGGCCACCAGCCGGGCATTGGAGATGTCCTGGCTCTCCCCCACCCCCAGGGCAAAGGTTGGGAGCCGGGCTTCGGGGCCAAATCGGTCCCGATAAACCTGGGTGGCCAGACAGGCGACCAGACTGCTGTCGATGCCGCCGCTGAGCAGGCTGCCGGTTTTTACCTTGAAATCCAACCGGTTGGCAACACTGCGCCGGATGATATCTCTGATGTCGGTGACCATCTTATCCAGATCTTTATGAATTATAGGGGGCGGAGCTTGGGGCAATTCGGCAAAGTGGAACACCCGGCCCTTTTGGTCCATATAGCAACCGGGGGGAAACTCGTAAATCTCATCGATGACCGCCGTTAAGCTTTTAAGTTCGGAACCGAGATACAGGTTGCCGTCTTTCCAGCCATAGAACAGGGTTTTAATCCCCAGCAGATCGCGGGCCGCCAGAACCTGGTCGCCATCAGCGATCACCAGGGCAAAGATGGCATCATTCAGGTAGCGAAACACATCAGTGCCATGCTGTTTGTATAAGTGGAGTATCAAAGACTCTTCCTGAAGCGGCCCTTCCGGAATGCCATTACGGGCAGCCAGCTCGGGCCGGTTGCCCATCTGGCCGTCATAGCAAATTTTCAGGTCGGCATCTGAACGGTTATCCCCAAAGATCTTGAGATCACGGGGAGCCCCCGGAACGTCGGCTTCCAGATAATTCTGGGCCATCATTATTGTCTCAGAGGCATAAATATCCTGCAGCCAAGGCCCGCGATGGCCGATGCGCTTGAACATGGCATCGAGTTGGCCCCGGTCCGGGTTTCCGTAAATCGCCACAAAACCACTCAAAATAATTGCTCCCTAAAAATTGAAGGTTAACGGTTTAAGCCCCTGGCTTATGATTATTTTTAAAAAACTGTGCCACTGCCCCAGGCAAAATTATTTGCGGATCTCAAAGATACCCACCAATCCATGTCCCACGCCGATCCCCGGCTGGAGATCCATTTCCAGCTTGCGCAGCGAATAGCCCAACATCGATTCAATGACATTGGCCCGTACATCGCCCCAGGGCACCCAGCCTATCCCTTCGATGATGCTCAGCATGGTCTCCATGACTTCCTTTAAGGGTTCGGGATAGAAAGGCATAATCGGCGGCGGATTATTGACTTGCCGTCTGGTGCTGTCGTAGTTAGACAACAAAGCAATGGTATATTTCACCAGGGCATTACAGGACATGAAAAACATTTCAAAAAAGTTGTTGAGATAATCAAATCCGGGGCGAGGCACATAGTCCACCAGCAGACTCTCCAGGTCAGTGCGAACATAGCTTTCAAAAAGAGCGTTTACCGGGCCCCGCAACTTGGGACAATTGGCATTGTAGTCACCGGTATCCATATGTCGGCCGATAAAAATCGAGCGGTCAAAGAAGGTTAACGGCTTGATATCTATCCCCGACATCTCTTTGGCCTGCTCAATGATGCGCATGACCTCATCCCGGGTGATCAGTCGCAACGGGAAACTGGCTACCTCCACCTGGCTGCGCTGCTCCTCCGGGTAAATATAGGATATCCGGTAGTCCATGAAATACTCCTGGTCCACCGGATGATGCCACAGATCCTGCCATTCATAGGAATAGCGCCCCAGCCAGTCCCCCATAAAAATCGCTTCTGCCGGGGCATGCCGGCAGATGTCAGCAATGATTTTGGCGCTCTGATCATCGTGAAAGTGCGAAAAGGTCCCGAAGGAGGAAAAATAAATATCAAAGGGTTTTTCGGCCCACACCTCGGGAGGCAAGCCGTTGGATAGGTCGCCAACCATAAACCGGGTTTTAGGATTATAGGCCAGATATTCCTCCGCCTGTTTAATCAGGTCGGGGTTAATATCCAGTCCCACGTACTCTTGCAGCATGTCCTGGGTAAGGGCGGCGGTGATCCATTCAAAAATGCCAGGGTCCTTGGTGGTAACTCCCATCAAGAGATCATAACCATCCCCGCTGCCGCACCCCAGATCAAAAATTCTGATTCTTTCCAGGCGCTGCCGTTTATGATCCACCAATTGTTGCAACATTGGCCGCAAGGCGTAGCCGGTAACCTGGTCCTCCCAGAATCGCCGGACATTATCATATTTTCCCAGCAGCCCACTGGCCTTCTCATATTTCCCGGTTTGGAAAGCCTGACTATAGGCTGTCTTTTCAGACATAGGTTTTTCTCCTTAGTCAACTCTCATAGGTTTTCAGTTTATCGATCGCCTGGAAGGCGTCTTTGCAATAGGCATCAGCCCCGATCTGTTGGGCAAATTCCGGCGAGGTGGGCGCCCCGCCGATCAGGACTTTGACCTGTTGGCGCAGACCTTCTCCTTCCAGTCTTTGTACTACATCGCCCATGACCCGCATGGTAGTGGTCAACAGGGCCGAGAGCCCAACAAACGGGGCCTGATGTTGTTTTACGGCCTCCAAAATCCGGTCCACCGAGACGTCGGTGCCCAGATCGATGACTTCGTAGCCAGCCCCCTTCAGCATGATGGCCACGATATTCTTGCCGATGTCGTGCAAATCCCCGGCTACCGTGGCGATGATGAATTTGCCTTTGCTCTTGACGCCGGCCTTGATCAGGTGCGGCGCCAGCATTTCCATGGCCAGACCCACGCATTCCGCTGAGGCCAGCATGTCCGGGATCAGATATTCATTGCGCTCAAACTTTTCTCCGACAGTCTCCATGGAGCGGGTCAAAGCTCCTATAACGATCTCTTTGGGATCAACGCCCTGCTCCAAGGCTTGTTGCATCAGTTCGGTGACCGCCGGTTGGCCTTCCAATCCGGGGTCAAAGCCTTCGTCTTCCGCTTCCAATCGGCCTTGGACGACATTGAACGCGATCTTGTCAATAAGCTCTTGATTAGTCACTGAATTCTCCTCTTCATAGTTCATAATTTTAACTTGCCGGGTTGCAGATTCCTAGGCCTTGTCAGCCATACTTTTTGAGATTTGGTAAGAGCCCCGGGACCTTTTCAAAAACCGTTTCCACTGTATGCTGGTCCAGATGAGGGGGTGCTTCAGCTTCTAATTGAGCCATATAGTTGAGGGCGTTGTCAATGACCTTATCCTCCATCCCCTTGGCCTCAAAGCGATACGGACTGGAGATTTCCCCGCGGTGCATAGCCTTGCGGGTGTGACGGGTAAACAGCCGGTGGCTGGAAGCCATGACCTTTTTGACCATTTGCAAGGCATCCTCCAGCTCATCCGCATTTACTTTGGGTTCTCGGAGACAATGCTTGACTTTGCCGATCTGTTCATTGTCCAGGACGGCCTGCAGGGGTGAGAAGCTGTTGGTCCGATCCAACAGCCCAAAGGCATAATGAATATATTGGGCCCCGGTCATGGCCATATACAGGTGGGTGAACAGCTTCTCAAACAGCGCCTGCATGCCCGGCACCTTGGCATCGCCGACCCCGGCAGTGGAATAGCAGGGGATTTTGTAATACCGGGCCAACTGCACACAGTCAATATTATACTGGTTAAATTCCGGGCAGCCGTATAAATCGTGCAGGTCGTCCAGACGGGCCCGGACCGGCACACTTCCGTACAATACCGGCGCCCCGGCTTTGATCAATTGGGTCAGGGTAACCCCGGCCAAAATCTCGGCATTGATCTGGGCCACCATCCCCGCTTCCTGGATGGGAGCCGAAGAACCACCTTGCGGCGAAGAAGAGATCACCAGGGGCAGGCCCGACTCCACAATGCTGAAAACTTTTTCGGCCGTGTCATCGACGATCTGCAGCGGGCTCTTGAACACGCAGGCAATAAAGGAAATGAGGGGATTCTCCCGCAGTTCCTGCTGGCCCCCGGCAATGATTTCCGCCAACTGCACCACATCCGGTAAAGCTGTCAGGTCAGTCAGACCCGCCTGCACATGCTTGGTGATGTTATTGAGGCTGGCAAAAAACTTGTTGACATCGTGGTTGGCAGTAGTGATCCCTGGATCCTGAATATTTAAGGGCCGGATGAAAAAGTCCAGATGCTCTAATTTATCGCACAGACTGGCCGCCCGGCTGAGCAGCTCGGTGCTGCCCCGCAGTTCCTTATAACGAGGTACCCGCATCTTGGTCTGGTTGTCTTTGAGGCTGACAAACTCTTCCATCTCGGTTTCGATCCAGATATTGGACTCCGAACCAGAGCCGAAATAGACCCGGGGCACTTCGGCATCAAGCAATAACCGGTTTTCCAGCGTGCGGGCCCCCAACACCAGCGCCGACGGCGCCATGGCTCTGGCCTCCTTGATCAGGCCGGCCGGAAAACTCACCCGCCAGCACCGATGCCCGGTAGTCTGTTCTTCCCAGACCTTGGCCCCATGCTCTTTAAAAAGCTGAGCCGCCCGTTCGTTGTAGCACCAGACCCCCGGTTCGGCCAAAATATGCAAAGAAGCCTCATCCAGGCGTTGCACCTGCTCCAGGCTCAGACGTTCATATGGTTTGACTAAAACCCCGGCGCGGAATGTGTCGATCACTTAAAACCTCCTGGGTAAATGATTATGGTCAGCCAGCTGGTTTCGATTAACCAAACTAGCCGGTTATTTTCGAAAAGCCCGCAGGTAGCGGCGGCACCGCCGGTCCCGGCCCACTATTACTTCTCCGGTGGTGACCGCTGCCATCAATTCTTCATCCAATGGATCAATAATGGCGGCATCCAATCCGGCGTAAAGACACATGTGCATAAAAGCAACGTTAATCTGACTGCGGGCCGGCAGACCGAAAGAGATATTGGACAGCCCCAGCACCGTTTTGGCCTCCGGATACTTTTCCTTGATTGCTCTCACCGTATTGAGGGTGGTCAGGCCATAGCTGATATCGGTGCTGATCGGCATGACCAAAGGGTCAAAAAATATATTTTGGAGCGGGACCTGATTTTTTTCACAGGCCTCCACCACCTTGGCCGCAGCCCCCAGCCGATCCTCCACCGTCTTGGGGATGCCGGATTCGTCCATGGTCAGGGCGACCAACCGGGCCCCATATTGGGCTGCCAGCGGTACAATTTCCTCCAGGCTCTGCTTTTCGGCCTTGGTGGAATTGATCATGCTTTGGTCCTTGGTTGCGGCCTGCAGGCCGGCTTCCAGGATCATTGGGTCGGCGCTGTCCAGGCAGAGCGGCGTATCCACCTGCTTCTGAATGGCGGTCACCGCCCATTTCATCGATTCCGCTTCATCGGCCTGAGAGCCGACCCCGGTGCCGACATTGACATCAATATAATCGGCCCCGGCCGCGGCTTGTTTCTGGGCCAGCGCGACCAGACTTTCAGTGTCTCGCTTTGTGATAATCTCTTTAATCGCCGGCAAAGTAGCATTAATTTTTTCGCCAATAATTATCATATGCAAAAATCCTCCCGATTTCAGGCCATAATTTCTGTCCGCAGGCCGGTAATCTCTTTTTTGAGCTGTTCTCTTATTTCCGCCGGCAAAACGGATTGCACCGGCTGATTGAGAATTTCCCGGACCTTTTCGGTAGCCCGCGCCTGGGTGGTTTTTGCCCCCTCCTCTTGCCACTGATCCCGGCTATCGCGGTTGCTCAGCTGCGGGTGATATTGCTCATTCCGCATGTGACGCCGGGTATGGCGGGCGGCCACAAAATGGCCTCCGGGTCCTACTTTCTTGAGCAGGTCAAAGGCCAGAGTTTCATCATCGACCCGAATCCCCTCTACGGCCCGCATCACCATGCCAATGATTTCGTTGTCGACCACCAACTTGTCGTATGAAGCGGTCATACAGAATTCCAGAAATCCCGCCGCGTCATGGATTAAGTTGCCGCCGGCCAAAGCCACCATCAGGCTGGTAAGGGCGGATTCATAGCCCGCCTGGGCATCATTGACCTTGGCATCAGACATTCCCGCCGTGGAATATAACGGCAGTTGGTAAAATCGGGCCATCTGCGCCGCCGCGGCGTTCATCAACCCCATCTCAATAGCGCCAGAAAGATACTTCATATCGCGCAGATCCGTGATTGACGAGATGCACCCAAAAAGCACCGGAGTACCCGGATTCACCAGTTGGGTGAGCATAACCCCGGCCAGGGTATCGACGCTCTGCACCACCAGATTGCCGGCCAGCGTAATCGGGGCGGTAGCCCCGCACAGCGGTTCGGTGGGCACCACCACCGGGATTCGCTGACGGGCCACTTCCATGGTAAGTTGGCCGTAGCTTTCATCCAGTTTAAAGGGGCTGATGGGGCAGGTCACCATGGAGATAAAGGGCCGCTCCTGCAGCTTGGCATGGGAGCCGGCAATGATCCCGGCCATTTTAATGACATCCCTGACCCCGGCGACGGTGTAAACCCCACCCATGACGTGCTTGCGGGTGTGGTTCAAGGCGGCCCCGAAACGATTGACGTCCACCTCTTCCACCGGCAGATCATTGGGGTAGACATTGAGCATATAGAAATGAATATTGTCCAGGACCTCCACCAAGCGGGCCATATGCATGACGTCGGTTAATTGAGACCGTCGGCAACCATTATCGCCCGGGTCCTGGACATTCAGAGCCGTGCCGCCGGTTCCCATATAGACTCTATGGCCGCCGATTTCACAGTCCAATTCCCCCTCTTGGTCCCGACCGCAAAGCTTGACCACCGACGGGGCCCGGGCAATCAGCTCCTCCACCAGGGGAGCAGGAATTTTTACCACCCGAGTTGATTCATCCACAGTGGCCCCGGCTTTTTGGAAAAGCTCCCGGGCCTCAGGGAAATTGACCTGCACTCCGATTTCGGCAAAGACTTTTAGAATGGTTTGGTGAATCTGTTCAACATCGTTATCACTTAAAGGCTTGTACTGGCCTCCGATTAATCCTTTTTTTACTTTCAATGCCACCTTCCTCTCTGACCGTTAGACCCGGCGGGCCGGACAATTAATTTTGTTGCACTCCAGACAAGGATTATAGGTGCGGCGATCTTTGCCATCCGGACAGGGAAGCAGTCCAAATACCCCCGAAATCGACTTGCGGGGTTTCATCAGACAGGAATCTGTCAATTCCACCCCTACTCGTTGGAAATCTATCAACCGGAAAAGCTTTTTTTGTTCCGTCACCGGCCAGTCGCAATAGCCCGGGCTGAATCTCAGAGTCACCATCTTGTCCTTAGTTCGATAATGCTGGCGCATGTGGGACTGGAACTGCTCCACCAGGTTCTCAACCATAGTTGAACCCATGGCATCCAAAAGGTAGGCTTCGGCCAACCTTCTTTGCTGCATCAATCGATTGATCTCTTTTTCAATCCCGGAACCAATGGTAGCCAGAAAACAGACGAGCTCTTGGCTGTGGCGCAGAGTCTTGGAAAGCTTAGTACTTCGCAGCCGCTGATTTCCATCCAACAGGATGACCCCATTGGACACCTTTTTCAGCTTATGTTTTTGGTAGATGAGTTTGGGTTTGATGATCTGTCGGCTTTTTTTCTTCCAGAGTTTTACCTTTTTATTAAGTGAATGAGAAGAAATCCGACCTTTGTGGCTACCCAAAAGTTTGGCCAGTTCCGCATTCTCCATATTGGGTTGAATTTCCAGCAAAGCCATAAACCCTCCTTTCCGTCCTCTTCGCCATCGCCCGAAAGCCATTGGCAAAGAACCCACTTCTATTTTTTCCAGGAGGCGTTTGAGGTTTTTAGCCGGAAGAAGAATGGCGGTAAGCTCAATCTTAACGGCAGCCAGACTTAGAATAGCTCAACGAGAATTAAGCTTCTCTATAATCACCAGCTTCCCATTTTCCCTTATTATACCCAACTTTATTAATAAATTTAGCTGGTTGTGTCTTCTGCAGGTAAGGCACACATCCGTGCTGCCATTTTGGGGTTAGTATTAAGTTCTTGTAATTACAATAAAGTTCTGGTTAAAAGGAAGGCTATGTTGGATGGGAGTTTTAACTGCCTTTTGCTTTCCCCGGGCTAGGGGAGAGAAAGGAGCAAGAAAAAATCAAGAGAAGAAATTTGTATTTTTTTTAACTCCCGACACAGCCCCCTCTCCAGGGAAAGAGGGAAATTGACCTTCCGACTTAAACTTCCTAACCTCTTGGAATACCTGCAGAAGTAAGTATAGTTAATTATTGACAAAATATAAATTTAATATAAGGTAATTTAAACAATTTGTCAAGGGTAAATTGTATCAATCTGCCAATTTAGTCGAAATTTCATGCTAAGTCGAGTAGCTCAGCCCTTCGGCTTTTGTCCTCACAGATAAGGACGTGCGGCTTT
>JBKHJN010000072.1:0-6657 GCA_046538075.1 Desulfobacteraceae bacterium
CCTCCCAACCCCCGTTAAGGGGTTGGGGGAGTGGGTTTGGGAGAGGGGGCAGGGGCTTACGACCCCTGCCCCCTCTCCCAATAGCCGTTTTTTTCTAATCCCGATTCATTTATTTTATGACCTGAGTATTAATGGAAAGCTAACCGGAGCTTATTCCGCAGGTTATAAAATTAATTTAACAATATTCTTTATTTAAAATTGCTTGGGCCGCAGTACCGATGCGACCCCTTTTCCTAATAGTTAGGCTAAGAAAAATGACTGGCAGGCCCAATCTACAAAACCGTGGTTAAAGGACTCCAAATCATGGAACCCACTGATCTTGATGTGGTTCGTCAACGCGTCCGGGAAAAGAAAAAGAGCTTTCAGGAATATAATTTTGGGCGGTTGCAGGATGATGCCATTAAGACCTTCTTCGACCTCTCCCAAGAATATGAAACCCTGGAAAACCTTTATCGGGTCTGCATCACGGTAATCAAGGAATTCTTTGACCGGGAGAGTCGCCTCTGTCTGGTGTCCGGCAACGAGGGGCGGATGGACTTTGTCTGCGACAGCTTGACCGGCCTCCAGCCTGAAAAGACGGCACCGCCCGATTATATCTATCTTTCCAGCACCACCTATGAAGTTGGCTCTTCCTGGGTTATTCCCATCCGGGGCAATCGGTTGCTGGTGGAACGGCTGCCGTTTTTTGCCAAAGATCAAGTGATCGGCATCCTGGAAATCTTCCCGGTGGATGGATTGTCAGAGGCCGACAAGTTTTTCTTTGAAAAATACACCAACCGTCTGGGCTACTGTCTGAACAATAAAATCATTCTCTGGCAGAACATCCAGCATATCCGCTTTATCAATAGTCTGGTGGCCGATATCGAGCATAATGTCATTACCCCCAACATCAACCTGCTGCTTTTCCTGCGCCATTTAAAAAAGAAAATTGCGTCTTTGGATGCCCTGGGTCGTGACCTCGCCCAAACCCCCCAACCGGCGGCGGCCGGGCCAGAGATTGCCGCAGACCTGCAGCAACTGATCCAAGGCATTGAAGAAGACTTCCGGAATCTGGAAAAGCATTATCAAGGCATCAGCCTCTATTTGGAGTCGCTGTTCCGCCCCAGCCATTTCGAGCGAGGCCATTTTGTCCTCCGGCGTCGGACCTGCAACGTCCGCAGCGAGATCATCGCCCCGCAGTTGGAACTGTACTTGCCCAAATTTAGGGAACGTCAGATTGAAATCGACGAAAGCCGGGGCGGGGTGCCGGAAGAAGACCTCACCCTGTCAGTAGATAAGGGATTGATTGCCCAGGTATACGCCAATCTGTTCTCCAATGCGGTGAAATATACCCGTCCCAGCCCTTCAGGGCGTAAATATGTCTCTTTCGGTCGCCAATTGATCAAAGATAATTTTGGCCCCGGCAAGGACGGCATCAGGTTTAATGTCTTTTCCTCCGGCCCCCATGTGCCGCACCAAGACCTGGAGCATATTTTTGATGAAGGCTACCGGGGCAGCAATATTGAAAAGGAACTGGGGACAGGACGCGGCCTTTATTTCATGCGCAACGTCATCGAAACCCACGGCGGCGAAGTAGGCTATGAACCCACCCCGGAGGGCAACAATTTTTATTTTGTTTTACCGGTGCTGGGGGTGGAAAGAACTTCTGAACTGACTGAAGCGGAATCCAGTTAGTTTATCTGCATAAGTTTAAGTTTACCGCCCGATAATTTTTTTGCCGCCGCGACTCTTATAGCACTACTCGAAACTTTTGCCTGGGGTATCCCCTCGCCCCCTTGGGGGAGAGGGTTAGGGTGAGGGGGAACTAGGAACTTGCCATTGGTGAGCTATTATTCCTGCCCTTCCTAACCCCTTAGCGCCTGGTGGCATGATGGCGGAAATACTCCACTGTGGCGGTCAACCCTTGTCTTAAGGCCGTCTTCGGTTCCCAGCTCAGCCGCGCCCGGGCCTGGGCCGGATCGATCACACTGCGTCGCTGCTCCCCGGATTTGGGCGGGCCGTGGTACTCTTCTTTGGTAGCGCCGGTAAGTTCCCGCAGATAGTGAAACAGGGTATTGATGTCAGTCTCGAGGCCGGTGCCGATGTTGATTTCTCCCACGACATCGGCATCCACCGCCAGCAGGTTGGCCTGGGCCACGTCCTGGACATAAACAAAGTCCCGGGTCTGCAATCCGTCGCCGTTGATCACCGCCTGTTCATCTTTCAGCATCTTCTCGGTGAAAATGGCCACCACCCCGGCCTCCCCATAGGGATCCTGCCGGGGCCCGTAAACGTTGGCATAGCGCAGGGCCACATACTTAAGCCCCAACTCCTGCCGGTAATAATAAAGATATTTTTCCACCGCCAGCTTGGCAACCCCATAGGGGCAGACCGGCCGCACCGGGTGCTGTTCATCAGCCGGAAAATAATCCTGCTCCCCATAGATGGCGCCGCCGGTAGAGGCAAAAATAACCTTTTCCACTCCCGCGGCAATGGCGGCCTGGAGCAGATTCAAGGACCCCAGGATGTTGATGGTGGCATCGTAGAGCGGATCAGCCACGGAATTCCTGACACTGACCTGGGCCGCCTGATGGCAGATGACCGCTGGCCGGGCCTCCAAGACCAAATCATAGGCCTCTGGGCGGCGAATATCCAACTGATAGAACTGGGCCTCGGGATTGAGGTTGGCCTTAGAGCCGGTGGAAAGATCATCCACCACGATCACCCGATGCCCCTGCTCCAAGAAAACATTCACCACATGCGAGCCGATAAACCCGGCCCCGCCGGTTACCATAATCAGTTTAGCTGGCACCGCTGCCCCCCCCTAAAAAGATATCAGCTGTCAGAGCTTAACATTAACAGGCCGAAGATATAATTACCTGAACTCCATGGCTTTGGCAAGTTCCTATTCCGCCAGCCGCATTCCTGCACCTTGCTGAACCTGATGAAACCGCAAGCTCGAAGGGGATCCTTTGCCCCGGAAATGCCTATTTTAAGGTAAATAGAAAAAGGCGCAGTAATTGGTCAAAAGCAGGGTTTCATTGCGGTTGCGGACGCGGCATACACTGGCAAAGCGGCAGATGGCGGGGTAATCTCGGAGTATAAATAAATGAGCAGTTGGCCAAGCCCTGGTAGGATTTTCTTGCCCGGCCAGGGTGGGTTTATTCCGTGGGCTGCGATTGCTGTTGAAACCAGGCCCAGGTGCGGCGCAGACCTTCTTCCAGTTTGGTTTGGGGCGCAAAACCCAGATATTGCTGCGCCCGGGCGATCGAGACATAGTTCCGCCGCACCTCTCCGGCACGGGGCGGGGCATAGCGCACCGGCGGGAAATGGTTGGGGCCCACCACGGCCTTTATATTGTCCGTCAATTGATTTATGCTGATTTCGGTGCCGGTGCCCAGCTGGATTGCTTCCCCAAAGGGAAGGTCACGCTGCGCCGCGGCCAGAATCGCCTGGCACAAATCTTCCACATACACAAAGTCGCGGGTCTGGTCGCCGTCGCCAAAGATAATCAACTCCCGGCCCTGGCGAATATTACGGCAGAAGATGGCAATGACGCTGCCTTTGTGGTAGGAGTAGGGGCCGTAGACATTGGAAAAACGCAAAGCCACCGTCTTCAGGCCATAACTCCCCCAGAAGGCCGAGCAATAGCCTTCCGCCGCCAGCTTGCTGGCCCCGTAGGGCGAAATCGGGTGAGGCACCATGTCCTCATGGGCCGGTGGCTCTACGTCCCCCAGGATAGCCCCGCCGGTGGAGGCGAAAATAAATCTTTCGACCCCCTGCCGGACGCTGGCCTGCAGCAGGTTCAGGGTGCCTTTGACATTGATCTCATGATTGAGTTCCGGGTTTTCGATCGAGCGCACCACTTCGGTATGAGCCGCTAAATGGATGACGATATCAATGCCGGTCATAACCTGCCGGACCAAATGCTCATCCCGGATATCGCCGATTGCCAGCTCGACCGGCAGGCCGGCCAGGTCCGCCGCCCGCCCCCCACTCAAATTATCCAGGACCCTGACCGGCGCCCCGGTGCCGGCTAACCGGCGCACCAGGTTCGCGCCAATAAACCCGGCGCCGCCGGTAATCAAGAAATGTTTGTCCATGATTCCAATTGTTTAGGTTCCCTTCCCTAATAGCATGACCCTAAGGGTCTTCAAGATTATAAAAAAATCCAGCCATAAAGATTGGTGCACCAGATAGAACAGCTCATATTGGAGCTTTTCAGCCTGGCCTTCAACCGATCCGGCATAATCATAATTGATCTGGGCCCAGCCGGTCAGGCCCGGCTTCACCAGAAAGCGCAGGCGATAATAAGGCAGCTCCTGGGCCAACAGGTCGGCAAAATGTCGTCGAATCGGACGGGGGCCGACAACGCTCATCTCTCCCTTAAGAACATTGAAGAGCTGGGGCAGTTCATCCAAACGCAGCTTGCGCAGGATTTTCCCTACCCGCGTAACCCGCGGATCGCCCTCGTTGGCCCACTGCGGACCGTTGTCCTGTTCGGCGTGGTCCACCATAGTGCGGAATTTGACCAGTCTGAACGGCACCTCATTCCGTCCGAGCCGCTCCTGAATGAAAAATACCGGCCCCTTGCTGTCCAATCGGATGGCCAGGGCGCCGATCAAAATCAACGGCAAGGCCAGCGGCAGACAGAGCACCACCAAAAATATGTCAAAGACCCGTTTGAGATTGGCCGTCAACCGGGGGAAAAATACTTCTCGCTGACTATTGATCAGCATCCAGAAGTCGTCCAGATGGAAGACCGGCAGCTTCCCGGTCAGCCGCTGATAGAAGGTCGGGGCATCATAGACATTGAGCTGCCGGAATCTCAGATTCAGCAGGGAATCGGTTACCTCCTTCAGAATTTGCGAACCGACCGAGTAAATGATTGCGTCAATATTCTTATTCTCCGCCAGACGCGACAGATTCCCCAGGGTGGGGTTGGGGTGCACCTGATGCCAGTGGGCGGCGATCTCATAAGCCTGGGAGTGGTCCTGCTGCACCATTTGCACTATCTCTTGGATTACCCGATCCTGGCCGATGAGCACCAAGCGCTGGGGGCGCACCGGAAAAAAGACTCCGGCCAACCAATGCCATCCCCAAACCGCGGCCACGCTCAACCCGGCAAACATCACCACCAGAATCTTGCCGGGGCGCAGCGCCGGGATAAAATAGGCCAGGGTGCTGAACATGACCAGCACCGCTCCCATGGACAGACTGAGGTAAGCGAACAGACAGAGCCGCCGGCGCTGGTTATCCCAACTATAAAGCCCCAGGATATAAAAAGCCAGCAGCGAGCCGCCCACCAGCAGCCCATAGATCAGGACGGTCTGGGCCCCAGTCCAGGGCAGATCATTCTCCCCGGCCCGGTAAACCTTGATCACCACCGCCAGGGAGAGCGACAGGAGCACCAGGACGCTGTCCCCGCCCAGAAGGAGCACTTCCAGACGCTGCTGCTTGGAAAAGAGATATTTCCACATAGATTAGAAAATTCCCTGGGTATCTGAAAAAGGCCTAAAATTGCAGGTCAAACTTTAACACTGGCCCACAAGTTCTGATACAGACGATCCTTGGCCTGGATCATAGATTCATTGCTCCAGGTTTTAAGCAGACTGGCCGTACGAGCAGCATCAGGTACAGGCCGCCCGTTGGTTATTATTTGGTTCAGGGCCTCCTCTATTGCTACAATAAATCCCGCCACATCACCTCTGGGCACAATACAGCCCCAATTTCCCAATATCTCGCGTACTCCCCCACAATCAAAGGCCACCACCGGCAGACCCATCACCGCGGCTTCCAGAATCACATTAGGCAATCCCTCATACAAAGAGGGCAAAATAAACAGGTCGAAAATCGCATAATAATTTTCAATGTCGGATTGATGTCCCAGAAATACAATGCGATCCTGTAATTGGCGCTTTACCACCTCGGCCCAGAGAAGTTTCTGGTACTGTTGTTCAGAGGCCAGATTGGCCTGGCCGACAAACAGGAATCGCAATTGCGGGAACTTTGCCCGTAACCGCGCCGCGGCCTGAATAGCAAAGATATGGCCCTTGGAAGGCACCACCCGCGCTACATAGCCGACCACCAGATCATCTTCCCGGAATCCCAATCGAGGCCGTAAATCGCGGCGCTTCGCCTTTCGCTGCTCCGCAGCTTGAAGGAAAGGCGAAAAATTCCGGCCGGTGTAAATCAAGTGGGAATTTTCCTGGCGGCCAATACCCGCCTTTAGGAAATCGTCCCGCAGTTCCGCCCCGACAAAGATCAGCGCCTGGGTATAACCGGCCGCCCAGCGTTCTAAGCCCCGGTATAGCCTCTGCTGCCACCCGGGTTTGCTCCCTGGAAAAGAAGGCCCGTGCACCGTGTGGGCAATGAGCGGCACCCGGGCCCATTTGGCCGCCAGGCGGCCCAGGATGCCGGCCTTGGCCAGATGGGTATGCACCAGGTCATAGCTTTTTTTCCGGAATTGCCGCCCTAGATGCTGCAGCGCCACCAGGTCGCTGGCCGGTGAGAGGTATTTCTGCAGACCGGGAACCCGGTAAACCGCAATACCTTCTCTTGCCAAACTTTTTATTAAGGTTGCCGAAGCCTCCTGCCCCACCCAGAGATCAATCTCATAACCTCGGGGTTTGAGCCCCCGGATTATTTCCAGGGTGCGGCGGCTGCTTCCGGCCCGTT
>JBKHJN010000073.1:0-6588 GCA_046538075.1 Desulfobacteraceae bacterium
ATAACCCAATATCTTGTAGAGCAGCCGCCCTCACCGGCAGAATACAGCCGGGGGCGGCTGTTCTACCTGATTTTCTGCGAGGTTGAAAAAGCGGGGTTTGTCGTCGGCCAGCGGGGAACAATGCTGTTACCCATGATAGGCCTATTGTTCCGCGCGTCCAAGAAATATCCCATTCAGCGAATTTGAGGTTTCACCAGAGCTTTTCTTGTTTTATAATCATTTCATCCTCAGCGGGTATTAAAATACGCCTCAACCATGCTCAAGTAAATCTGTCCGAACCTTGATTTTTTTCGGACCCTTGATCCTCTACTCTTGCCAAATAGTCCGGATACCCGCCGTTTGGGATCGAACTTCCGATTTGCCATTGTCAGGACAGAATATATTATCGATTAAGCACTTTCGGTCAGGCGACCTTCCAGAGCGGTTTGAATGAGCGCGCCAAGCCTCGTGCTATCCAGAGAGAAAATCCAACCATGGAGTCCAGCCAGTCATTGGGCCACTTAGCAGATTGGCAGCCCGGCAGCCACCTGTGCTTCCTTTACGAAACCGATGCAGAACACCGAGACGTGCTTACCGAGTTCCTGCGGCAGGGCCTGGAGCAGGGCGACAAAGTAATGTATCTGCTGGATCATAATGTTGCCGCCACCATCCTCAGGTACCTGGAAGACGAAGGCATTGACCCTGAACCTTATATGGCGCGGGGTCAATTGCTTTTTCTGAGCGCCCAGGAGGTTTATCTGGGTCAGGGAAGGTTCGAACCGGAGACCCTGGCCGGCCGCTGGCAGCAGGAAATTGAAAACGCGTTGGCCGAGGGGTTCAGGTGTTTGCGGGTTACCGGAGAGATGACCTGGGCTTTGCAGCCGGTGCCCGGCGTGGAACGGCTCATTGAGTACGAAGCCCGGGCGAGTGAGGTTCCCCTGGCCGAAAACGTTATAAGTCTTTGTCAATATGACCGGCGGCGTTTTGATACCGGTCTGCTCATGGAGGTTTGGGCGACTCACGAAAGAGCGGTTATCGGCACTGAAGTTCTGGATAACATTTATTATCTGCCCTTTGAAGGAGTGCCGGATCCTGAGCAGGCGGCTGCCAAGTTTGACGGCTGGTTGAACACCCTGGCGGAACGAAAAAGGGCCCAGGACTCCCGGGAGCAGGAACTAAACCGGGTCAACCAGCATCTCTGGCGCGAAATTCAAAAGCGCGGGCAGATTGAAGACCGCCTCCGGGAAAGCGAGGCCCGGTTTCTGGCCTTCATGCAGCATCTGCCCGGAGGCGCGGTAATTCGAGATCTCGAGGGCCGCTACCTGTTCGCCAATGAAAGTTGGGAAAAAGCCTTCGGCAAAGAAGAAGCAGGTTGGCGGGGAAAGACACTGGAGGACATCTGGTCGGCAGAAGTGGCTGACCACATGAGGCAAATGGATCAAAAAGTCATTGTAACCCGACAACCGGTGGAAATCGTGGTTACCTTCGACTTGGAGGAGAGCTCCCAATCCTGGTTGATCAACATCTTTCCCATACTGGACCAGGAGGGCCAGCCGGTCATGGTAGGCTCCACCGGCATCGATATTACGGCGCGCCGCGCCGCCGAGGAAGCCCTGTATCGGGAAAAGGAAAAGTACCAAAATTTGGCGGAAAAATCCCCCCTGGGCATCTCTATCATCTCCAAGGAGGGCCGGTATCGCTACCTCAACCCCAAGTTCGTGGAGATGTTCGGCTACACCCTGGAGGATATCCCTAGCGGCCGGGAATGGCTTGCCAAGGCCTACCCCGACCCGGTTTACCGCCGGGAAGCCATGGCCGCATGGATCAACGACCTGAAGTACGGCCCTCCCGGGGAATTGCAACCTCGCACCTTTACCGTCACTTGCAAAGACGGTTCAGAGAAAATAATTAATTTCAGCCCGGTCAGCCTTGAAAGGGGAGAGCAGATCATCATCTATGAAGACATCACCGAGCGCCTCCAGGCCGAAGCAGCCATCCGGGAAAGTGAAAAGAAATTTCGACAATTGGTGGAGTATGCCGGGGATGCCTTTTTTTTGCATGATGAGCAAAAGATTATCGAGGTTAATCAGCAAGCCTGCCTCAGTTTGGGATACAGCCGCGAAGAACTGCTCAATATGCCACCGCTTGAGATCGAAGTAGGCTTCGACCGCAACAGGATGGAGAATCTATGGAAGCAAAATTTACAGACCCCGCTCACCATACTGGGCACTCACCGGCGCAAAGACGGGACCACCTTCCCGGTGGAAGTCAGAGTAGGAGATTTTGATTATGGTGGGCGGCGCTTGCGGCTGGCTCTGGCCAGGGATATCACGGCTCGCGTGGAGGCCGAAGCTGCTATCCGGCAGTCGGAAGCCAAATACCGGGCCTTGGTGGAGCAGATTCCTGCGATCATTTACCTCACCGCTCTGGATACATACAGCACTAATCTGTATATCAGCCCCCAAGTCGAGTCCACCACCGGTTTCTCACCGGCAGACTTTGAATCAGACCCACATCTCTGGATAAAGCAGTTCCATCCCCAGGACCGGGATCGGGTGTTGGCTGAGATTGACAAGTGCCGTGCTGCCGTTAAGCCCTTTGCTTCAGAGTACCGGTTTCTGACCCGGGAGGGCCGGGTGGTCTGGCTGCACGACGAAGCCTGGGTAGTGCGGGATAGCCAGGGGCAGCCTCTTTTCCTCCAGGGGGTGGTGCTGGACATCACCCGGCGCAAAGCGTTGGAAGAGGCCTTGCGGAAAAGTGAAGAAGAATACCGCTTGCTGGTGAGCCAAATCCCCGCAGTGGTCTTTCGAGGCTATGCCGACTGGAGCATTTCCTGCTTTGACCGGAAAATCGAAGAGTTGACCGGCTATGCCAAAGAAGACTTCGATACCCGCCGGGTGAAATGGTCGGACCTGATCCCCGCGGAAGAGATGGATTATGTCAAACAAACCTTTCTCGAGGGGCTTAAAACCACCAAATCCTATGTGCGGGAACATCGGATCAGGAAAAAAACCGGCGACTATGCCTGGGTGCAATGCCGGGGGCAAATATTCTGTGATCCGGAAGGCGAGGTGGACTATGTCAGCGGAGTCACTTTCGATATCACCAAACACAAGCAGGCTGAGGTGGCCCTGCGGGACAGCGAGAAGCGCTATCGCTTGCTGGCCGAAAATGTCACGGATGTGATCTGGACTACGGACCTGAACCTGCGGATGACCTATGTCAGTCCGTCCGTCAGGCTCTTGCGCGGCTTTACGCCGGAAGAAGTACTAAACCAGTCCATAGAAGAGATCCTTACCCCGGCCTCCCTGGAACTGACCTTGAAGGCCTTTGCCGAGGGCATGTCCTTGGAAAAAAAATCTCCTGATCCGGACAGGTTTTGGAGCCTAGAGCTTGAGCAATATCACAAAGACGGCTCCACGGTCTGGACGGAAGTGCGGGCCTCATTTTTGCGTGACGAGTCCGGGCGCCCGACGGGCCTCCTGGGCATCACCCGGGACATCTCCAGGCGCAAGGAGGCCGAAGAAGCCCTGCGCCGGCGGGATGCCGTCCTGGAAGCAGTGAGCTTTGCGGCGGCCAAGTTCTTGCAGGCGGCTTCCTGGGAGGAAGACATCCAGGATATCTTGGCGCGTCTGGGCAAAGCCATCCAGTCCAGTCGGGTCTATATTTTTGAAAACCAGAGGGGCAGCGACGACGTCCTCTTAATCAGCCAGCGCTATGAATGGGTGGCGCCGGGAATCACCCCCGAGTTAAACAATCCTGAACTCCAAAATCTTTCTTTGAGGGCTGCGGGTTTTGGGCGCTGGGAAGAAATTCTTAGCCAGGGCAGCCTGATTCTCGGTCATGTGCGGGAATTCCCGCCATCTGAACAGGAGCTGCTGGGGGCCCAAGACATCAAGTCCATTATGGTGTTTCCCATTTTTGCCGGCCAGGAGTGGTGGGGGTTCATCGGCTTTGACGAATGTAGTATGGAAAGGGTATGGACGCTATGTGAAATAGAGGCCCTCAAGGCCGCGGCCAACACTCTGGGAGCGGCCATCCAAGATGAGCGGGCCGGAAAAGCCTTGCGGGAATCACAAGAAAAACTTCGTTCTCTGGCCAACCAGCTTTTGGGGGCCCAGGAAAATGAGCGCAAACGCCTCGCCGCGGAACTTCATGACGAGTTAGGCCATTCCCTCCTAACTTTGAAGCTGCGTCTGAATTCTTTGGAAAAGCAATTGGCTCCCCAGCAGAAAGCCTTGAAAAAGGATCTGAAACAAATACTTGGAGAAGTGGGTGGAACCATCGAGAATGTGCGCCGTCTTTATTTGGACCTGAGTCCGGGTGACCTGGAAGATTTAGGTCTGACCGGCGCGCTGCGCTCCATGATCGAAGATTTTATCGACGTGCAACCCAACATTATCTGGTCCGTAAGTCTTGATAACCTGGATGATTTGTTTCCCGGGCCCATCCAGACGGCTATTTATCGCGTCGTCCAGGAAGCCCTGACCAACATCGGCAAGCACGCTAAAGCCAAGCATATATCAGTGGCGGCGGCCAGACAGAATAAAAAGATTGCGTTTAATATAGAAGACGACGGCAAAGGCTTTAATCGGGATAATGTGATGGCCACCAAAAAGACCCTGGGCTTGCTCGCCATGGAGGAACGGGTAAAAATCCTGGGCGGGTCCTTCGAGCTTTCAAGCCAGGCCAAGCGAGGAACCAGGATATCCTTTACCATTCCGGTTCCAGGGGAAAAGGTGTAATTTGAAGGCTTATAAAATCATGCTGGCTGATGATCATGTCATGTTTCGCCAGGGAATAAAACAGATCATCAGAGAAATTGACGGTTATGAGATAATCGGCGAAGCCGGCGACGGTTTGGAACTTTTGCAACTTTTGAGAAGATTAGTTCCGGAACTCATTATCCTCGACATTTCCATGCCGAATCTGCGAGGTCTGGAAGCCGCCCGGGAAATCAAACGGCTCTACCCCAACCTGAAAATACTTCTGCTTACCATGCACAAGCGGAAAGAATTTGTCAGGCAAGGGCTGTCCCATGGGGTGGACGGCTTTCTCCTCAAAGAAGATGCGGACATCGAGCTTATCCGAGCCATCCGTACCATTGAAAGGGGAGAGAAGTACTTTTCCCCGCTGCTCTCGGCTATCCTGGCGGATTTAGCCGTGGAGAAAGAAAGACCCAGTTCGCTTTTGTCAATTCGGGAGAAAGAAGTCCTGAAGCTTCTGGCCGAAGGCAAAAGTAACCAGGCTATTGCAGATCTTTTGCATATCAGCCGGTTTACGGTACGCCGCCACCGCAGCAACATCATGAAAAAGTTGGGCCTCAAAAGCCTGGCCCAACTGCTTAAATACGCCCTTTCGCAGGGATATACTTTCACCTAATTTCGCAGCAACAATTTAATGGTCTTTTTGTACCATAACAAATTGGTATCACCCGCTTATAGACTTTCCCTCCCAGAATAAGTCATTATCATATTGTCACTTCAACCATTGTCCAGGTCTTGGGGTTTCACTGCTTAACCTTCCTCACCGGGGATGCAAGTAATACACTTTTAATTTCCCCAAAAGACCGGCAGGCATGGCTTTAACAGTTGGTTTGGTTTTAGGGTTCTTTCTGGGCTACACCTTCTGCTCCCTTCTCATCTATCTAAAGGGAGGTGTGCCAAGCCCGGGAACCCCGCACTCAAGGAATGAGCGCGGACAGGCCCCGCAGGCTCACGTTAGCCGCGGCCAGAGACTGTTTCGAAGAGAGGAGTTATGGCAAAAGCAACGCGGCCTCAGGAAAGAGAGTGGCTAAAGAAGGTCTTGAACATCCGCATGGTCATTATCGAAGTTAAACCCGGGGAGAGCGAAGAGGAGGCCTGGAGCCGCCATGTGTCTGAATGCCCTGAAGATCTTTATTCCAATATCCGGGTTTTCAACCGCCGACCCCGGGGACTCGCTCCCAATTTTAGTTGACTTCCCACCTGCTGGCGTCATTTTTTCCGTAAGGCGATTTTCGTGCCGGACAACTGCTGATCTCGTCCGGGTTGACTAAAAAAAATATATCAGGATCAGCAGGACCAATCCTCCGAAATAGAACAGGGGATAACCCCAGAGAAGGTAGACGTCGATTTTCTGGGTCAATCTGGTCTTGCCCCGGGCATCGAGGCGTTTTAAGGCGACATTGAAGACCACGGTCAAGGCGGTGACCGCGAAAGCCACCAGGAGGATGGTGTCCAGGAAAGTAAGATAGCCCAGCCGGGGCAGGTCGGAGCCGATGGTGAAGTTAAACGCGATGAACACCAGCAGATTGGCCCCGGTGATATCAACCCGCTTGGAATAATCTTTGAGAAAAAAGGCCACCCAGGATACCGTGATAATCAGGAGAAGCGGAATAACAATACGGAAGATGTAGTAGCTCAGGTGGCGATGGGCCAGAAGCTCGAAGATATACCGCGAATAAGCGGAACCATCCGGCAGGGTTCTGCTGTCTATCCGGACGCGGTGTTCCGTGAAATACCACTCCTCCTCCCCCAAATGCTTCCCTAACCCGGTATATTCCGGGAGAAAAGAAAAGACATAGTCTTCCTCAGGGTTCACGCTTTCCAGTTTGATGAAGAACTTCTG
>JBKHJN010000037.1:0-28179 GCA_046538075.1 Desulfobacteraceae bacterium
CGCCCCGGGCCTCCTGAGCCATCTGCTTAATTGTTGCAGTGATGTCCATTGTTTTTCCTGATCCTTAAAATTCTTCCCATGTATTGATAATACCAGATAATCTCTGCCAGTATATACTCAAGAAAACTTTAACTATTTGTCGTTAAGCTCAATATATAAAATTGATTTTTGGTTAAAAAATTAGGTGCTGGGACAATTGGGATTCCCGAGCAGAATCTGGAGAATAGGAAAAAGACGTTTTAAAAGCTGCTAAAGCTTTTGTTCCCCAATAAAAATGCCTTTATCAACCTTAAAAAAAAACTCTTGATAGAAATTTGGGTCGTCAATTTGATTGACAGCCATTACTGCCCCTTTGTTATCAATTGTTTTTCCCTGGAAATTAATTCTAACTTTAGTTTTATCACCATGTTCACTTACATTCCCGGAACACTCTAAAATACAATGTTTTTTCCATCTGGCTTGTTGACCGGCCAAAAGAGCACATATAAACGCTTGTGCTTTGCTTTCAACATCCACATCTTTTTCTGCCGATAGGAGACCAAGGTCAACATTGGCATTCTTCACAATATAACCGTCGTCCTGCAAGACATTGAGCAAAGCTTTCATAACCATCTTAACGTCTTTCGTGTCATATTCCCGTGTCTGAAACTCACGGATCTGTAGTTGAGTCTTAGGTGGTTTGTATGTTGTTGTTGCACAACCAATCATGAATATAAAAGGTAAACAAATGTAGGCTGCGAGCTTATACATACTCCTCCCCTTTCTAAAATTTGCTAGTGTGGTAAGAAAACGACTCAACTCTTTTTTCATTGTCAAACTTTATTACTACTGTTAAGGTTTTTTGTGTTGAGCTGTAAGCGCCGGCGCTACGGTTGTATCCGCCGCACACTCCGCCTAGGATTAAAGCCGAGCCTGCCAAACCTCCTCCTCCTACCCCTCCCCCTAAACCTCCACTACTACCCGAGTATGAGGCTTCGGTAGCAATCTTATCGTAAACCCAAGTCTCTTTTCCTGCCCCATCATTGGTTACAATATTAGGAGAACCAAGTGACGATGCAACATCTGCCTGGGACATTCCAACTCTAATCTCCTTTTGTACAACGCCTAAGGTCATTTCCCTGTCTTGGGATGACGCCAATTCTTTTTGATGTTGAGCTGCTGTCATACAGCCGAAAGTTAAACTTATAGCTAACAATAATCCAAAAAGCGCTACCCTGCCCATTGTGACCTCCTTCCTTTTTAAAACAATATGTTAGAACATCTTTAAAACCTTGCCCATCTGCATTCCGGTAATAAATATTTCTATTAATACTCGGTCATTTTATTGAAAAAATTAAGCCTAAACCTCGTAAACACCACCACATTATCCCATTCAATTATTTCGTCATAGGCCTTGTGGCCTGAGTCTGTTCGATTTCAGCGGTTTTGAGGCCCTTGATCAGGGCGATGTCCTGGGAGGAATAATTGCTCAACCCCATGCCTGGCTTTTCCTTAATAAACATTGCCTCTTGGCCTTATCCCATAAATCCTCAACGTTTTAGATGTATCATCTACCCGATAAAGGATACGCTACCCTCCTACCCGTTATCGGTAACAATCGGGCTGGCCTTTAAGTTTTTGGATATTTGGCCCCTGTTTAGGACTAATTTCCAAGTAGGCGATACATCGGTCAAGTCCGGCTCGAAGCTTTAAGGTCAGCTTGCTGTAAGCCTTCTGAGAAGGCCCGGTGAGGAGAATCTCATACGGCATCGGTTTTGATGTCTCTCCACCTCACATATTCCCCTCTGGCATATGCCTCTTCTCCTTGCCTGATAGCCTTTATCTCATCCTCTGTCGGTTCGACTGCCTGCGGCTCCTGGATAAACCTCACATAATCCAGAACGCTCTCCAAAGCTCCTCGGGCAAGGCATCAAGAGCCTTGATGATTTCCTCGCGGACGGTCATAGGTATTACCAAGTGTATAAAATATATTACTTTTTGCCAAAAATCACTGGGATTAAAAATCCTCCTCAATCCCCCTTTAAAAAAGGGGGACTTTTAAAAGCCGGGCTTGTATTGCCCCCCTTTCCTAAAGGGGGGTCAGGGGGGATTTTAGAGGTAATCAATTTAACGCTCCGAGTATTAAATCACCTCACTAGATCTAAGCTTCCGTAAACACCACCATATTATCCCGGTGCACCACTTCGTCATAGCCCTTGTGGCCGAGCGACTGTTCGATTTCGGCGGTTTTGAGGCCCTTAATCAGGGCGATGTCCTGGGAGGAATAGTTGCTCAGGCCCATGCCGATGACCTGGCCTTCGGCATCGGTGAGGCGGACCGGGGCCCCGACCCCGAAGCGGCCATTGACCTTGACGATCCCGGCCGGCAGCAGGCTTTTGCCCTGGTGCAGCAGCACCTGGCGGGCCCCGTCATCCACCACGATCTCGCCCTTCGGGTTCAAGGTATAGGCAATCCAGTACTGGCGGGAGCTGAGCTTTTTCAACTGGGGCAAAAACAGGGTGCCCGCCGAGTCCGCCCCCCGGCAGACCTGCTCCAAGATAGCCGGAGTCAGGCCATTGGCGATGATTACCGGAATGCCGGCGGCGCTGGCCTTTTTGGCGGCCTGCAATTTGCTGGACATACCACCGCAGCCCAGCACTCCGGGCAACTGGCTGGCCGCCTTCTCCAGACGGCTGTCGATCTTTTCGACCAGCGGAATCAGCCGGGCCTCAGGGTGCTGCCGCGGGTCGCAGTCATAGAGGCCATCGGTATCAGTCAGGATAACCAGCAGGTCGGCTCCGGCCAGACTGGCGATCATCGCCGATAGGTTGTCGTTGTCCCCGAAGCGGATTTCCTCCACCACCACGGTGTCATTTTCGTTGATGATGGGGATGACCCCCCAGTTGAGCAGGGTAAACAGGGTATTGCGGGCATTGAGGTAGCGCCGCCGATTGGCCAGATCGTCGCGGGTCAGGAGCAGTTGCGCCACCTTCAGCCCGTAGGGGGCAAAGGCCTCTTCATAGGTGAGCATCAGGGTGCTCTGACCGATGGCCGCCACCGCCTGTTTCTGGGGGATGCCCTGAGGGCGGCCCGGCAAGCCCATTTTTTTGGAGCCGGCAGCAATGGCCCCCGAGGACACCATAATCACCTCCCGACCCTCGGCCTTGAGGTGGGCGATCTGGTCGGTCAACTGGGCCACAATCTCCCGGTTCAACCCCTGGGCCTGGGTCAGGACGTGGCTGCCGATCTTAATGACCAGGCGTTTGGCCTGGATCCCGATCTGGTGTCTAATCTGGCTAAGCCTGCTGCGGTTCATCTTGACGTGGCTCAAATTCCTCCCAGAGGGCAGCCTTGAGCTCCTCCAACCCCTGGCCGGTCAGGGCCGAAAGGGCCAGGCAGTGCCGTCCCTGTTGCTGAAAGGTGTCGAGCAGACCAGCTAGCGGAAAATCCTCGGGCAACAGATCTATTTTATTGAGGATTAATAATCGTGGTTTGTCCAGCAGGTGGGGGTCGTAAGAGCGCAATTCCGCCTCCAACTGCTCTATCGGCGCCTCTGGATGCTGCTCGTCAATCTGACTGGCATCAACTACGTGCAGCAACAGATGAGTCCGCTGCAAGTGTCTTAAGAAACGATCCCCCAAGCCCCGGCCTTGGTGGGCGCCGGTAATCAGGCCGGGAATATCGGCGATGATCAGCGGTTCATGGTCGTCGTTCTGGAGAACCCCGAGATTGGGGCCCAGGGTGGTGAAGGGATAAGGTGCCACCCGGGCCTTGGAGGCTGTCAGGCGGGTTAACAGCGTGGTTTTTCCGGCATTGGGCCAGCCCAGCAACCCCACCTCGGCCAATAATTGCAATTCCAGGCGCAGCCGCCGCTCCTGGCCGAGTTCCCCGGGCTGGGCAAATCGGGGGGAGCGATGCCTAGAAGTGGTAAAATGGGCATTGCCTTTGCCGCCCCGGCCGCCACGGGCTACGGTCAGCCGCTCTCCGGGAGCAGCCAGATCCGCCAGCAATTGTCCGCTGTCGGCGTCGAATACCAGAGTTCCGGGCGGCACCGGAATGACTAGATCAGCTCCCCGGCGTCCTTGCCGGCGCTGGCCCTGGCCGCCCCGGCCCCGCTCGGCCTGAAAGTGGCGCCGGTAGCGAAATGATCTCAGCGTGCGGCGGGAGGGCGAAACCTCCAACACGACATCACCGCCGTCACCGCCGTCGCCGCCGTCAGGTGCCCCCCGAGGTTTGAAGCGTTGCCGCCCGAAGCTGACACACCCCGGCCCGCCGGGGCCGGCGCGCACCGTAATCTCCACCTCATCGGCAAACTGCCTGGGGGGCAAGCGCCCCTCCTTTACGGGGCGTGGACGCTGACCCGTTTCCGGTTGCGGCCCCAGCGCTCAAAGGCGACGACCCCGTCAATTTTGGCGAACAGGGTAAAGTCCCGGCCTACCCCGACATTATCGCCAGGATGAATGCGGGTCCCATTCTGCCGCACCAGGATGCTGCCGGCTTTTACCTGTTGGCCGCTGAAGCGCTTGACTCCGAGCCGTTTCCCGGCGCTGTCCCGGCCGTTCCGGGAACTGCCGCCGGCCTTTTTATGTGCCAAGGAAATCCCTCCTATCTATCTGATTTAAGCCAAGATTCAGCCTTCAACCCTTAGCAAAGTAACCATAATTAACCGCCCCGACTAAAATGGGCAAATATGCTTGAATTGGTTAACTTCCAAGATTTGCCCGCTGGGGGCCGAGTGCTGACTAGTTAAATTATATTCTAATTTCTTTGACTTGCAAAGCAGTGTAGAGCTGGCGGTGCCCGCGTTTGCGTCGATAGCCTTTGCGCCGTTTCATCTTAAAGACCAGAACCTTTTTGCCCTTGCCTTGCCGAATAATCTGGCCCACCACCGAGGCACCCTCGACCCGGGGTTGACCTATCTGGATTTCATCACCGGCGGCCACCATTAATACCTGGTCCAGGACGATTTCATCACCGAGTTCGCCGGAAAGTTTTTCCACCCGGATGATATCCTGGGGGGAGATGCGATATTGTTTGCCACCGGTCTGAACGATTGCGTACACGGTTTCCTCCTCAAAATTATCCTTTAAATTTAAAAAAACCTGGCGGTAATTGTCAAGCTAAATTATCGAGCAGGTAAGGTAGATACCAAGGGGGTAAAAAACCGGGGGTAGATTAACGGTTGCTGGGACTGCCCTTTTTTTCCGGTTGACAGCCATAAAAAATATTCGCTATGATGGATACTTAAGAGAAGTTGATTTAATGTTTAAAAACTGGTTCAGTTTCTCCAAAGATCCTGGCGGTTACTGAAAGAGGGCGCCAGGATTTTTTCCAAAAAGGTATGCTCAGGATTTTTGCATAACTATTTTAGCATAATGCCCAATTCCAGGCTGCCGGACCTAGCGGCGGAATTTTCCGGGATTGACTCAGACTGTCGGGTTTGATTCTAAAAAAATAAGGTGATGAGGCTATCATGCTGCCAGGCCGCTATTTCTGGTTCTTTTTGGTGATGGGAGGGTTGGTAAATTTGGGGCTGTTAACTTATCCCGCACCGGGTAAGGAGAAAGCTATGGCACTCAGCCAAGAGGACAAACAGACTCTGCACCAGATCGCCCGGGAGGCGATTTTTGCGGCTTTACAGGGCCAACCACCCCCACCGCTGCCTCTGACCTCTTCTACCCTGCAGGAAAGACGGGGGGCATTTGTCTCCCTGCATTGGCGGGGGCAACTTCGGGGTTGTATCGGCCTGATTCAACCGGTCAAACCTTTGGCCCAGGCCATCCAGGATATGGCTCTGGCTGCAGCGTTTCGCGATCCTCGCTTCCCGCCCTTAACCCCGGAAGAATTCTCGGAGGTGGACATCGAGATCTCGGTCTTATCCCCGCTGCATCAGATTGAAAAGATCGAGGAAATCGAAGTAGGCAAACACGGGCTGTATATCAACAGGGGCCCCTGTGCGGGTTTGCTGCTCCCCCAGGTGGCCACACAATGCCGCTGGGATGCGGAGACCTTCCTGCGGGAAACCTGTCGCAAGGCCGGCCTGCCTCTAGATGCCTGGAGAGAGAAGGATACCCAGATCTATATTTTCAGTGCTGAGATCTTTTAAAGTTCGAGCATAAGCCCGGGCGAACTCGTTACATTCTGACAATGCTTTGAGGAAAAGTTTAGCATGGCGAAAAATTCTGAACCTGGGGAGCAAAGGCTCCCGGCCCCTGTCCCGGCTGCCCCCCCCAAGCCACCGCCTTCCTGGTTAAGATGGCTTAAAGATAAAGGATATCTGATCATTGTGCTGATCATTCTGGCCTCTCTGGCGGCGATTTTTGCTGTTTCAGAGACCAAGCGCCCCTGGCAATTGAATTCCGAGCAGATCGCCGCTCCGGTAACTGGCCCGGAACCGGCCGCGGCGCGGGCGGAAGAAGGGGGGGTCAGACCAGAAGCTCCGGCGTTGCCAGCCGAGAAACCGACTCCGGCTGCCAAGGCACCGCTGGCGGAGGCTCCCTTCCCGCCCCAGGCTGAGCCGGTGATCGGCGAAGCTTTTACCAATGCGGTCATCAAAATCATGGATGATCAGATCAACCAGACCTGGATCGGCTGGCGACCTAATTCTATCCTGTTCGGCATGCTGAAACTGACCGACGATGTCAATAACCGCCAGCTCGGGGTCCTGGAGGTAGCCCGACGCACTACAGTCATTTTAAATGAAAATATGAGCCGCTTTGCCCTCACCGAGGCCTATAATCCCTATCTCAATGAAGCCATGAATTTTTTAATGGTAAGTGCTGATAAATACTGGTTTCCTTCAGCCTCGGGCAAATATCGGGAGGCCATTCGTGACCTTGCTCTTTATATCGAGGACCTGAAACACAAGCGCAGCAAATTTTATCCCCGGGTGGACAACCTGATTGCCCTGATGTCCACTTATAAGGATATTTTAGGGAGTTGCTTCCATAATCTCATCAAAGACCAAGAAGCCGACGGCAGCGCGGTATCCTGGTGGGTTAGCGACGATTACTTTTATTATTCCCAGGGCGTGGCGTTGGGGATGTGCGAAATTCTGGAGGCGGTCAAGGAAGATTTTAGCCGGGAGTTGCTGAAGAAAAATTCCCACAAACTTTTGGAAGATGCCATTCACGCCCTGCATACTGGCTCCCAGCTAGATCCCTGGATGGTTACCAATGCCGCCAAAGACGGCGTCCTGGCCAACCATCGGGCCAACATGGCTACCTATATCGGCGAGGCCGAGCATTTTGTCTCTACCCTCCAGATGGTGTTGGCGACCAACTGAGGGCCAGGCCAATAATCCTGCCCATCGAAGATCTTGCTGATCATTTCGGGACCGGGCGTGATTTTTTAAGAGCAGCTTAACCCTGCGGGGCCTCAACCAACCATTATTAATTGGCCTTGAACCAGCCCCGAAAATGGTTTACTATGGCAAGGGATTAGAGACGGGAGGAAAATTATGCGGGTGGGCAGGATTATGATCAGCAAGCCGATCACCGTGGCACCGCAAACCAGCATCCATCAGGCTCTGAAAATAATGCAGCAACATTCTATCCGACACTTGCCGGTGCTGGAGAAAGAAAAATTTGTTGGCTGGGTGACGGCGCGCGATCTCCAACAGGTATTGTTGGCGGCAATGATTGAAAAGATCGTGGTTGGAGATGTAATGGTGACTGATCCGATTAACGTTAACCCCCTGACCAGCGTGGAGGAGGCCGCTCACCTGATGCATGATTATAAGATCGGCGGAGTGCCGGTCTTGGAGAAGGAACGTCTGGTCGGGGTCCTCACCGTAGCTGACCTGTTGTCCGCCTTTTTATATATGCTGGATGTATTGCGCAGCAGTTCGCGTTTGGACCTGGTCCTGGCTGACCGTCCTGGAGCTTTTGAGGAGGTCTGCCAGCTGATCCATCAGGCGGGGGGAGAAATCATCAATGTTGGTGTGGGGCTGGAAGGCTGCAAGCAACGCACTTATTCCTTCCGGCTGGAAAAATGTGACCTGGCTCCGATTATCAAAGTTTTGCAAGAACATGGCCATCAGCTGCTAGAGCTGATCAGCTGATTTTATTCTGGATATTTAGCCCATCACTCCAGTCAATGTTGCAGCCACGGGGCAAACGACTTTTCAGGGAGACCTCAGCTAGGCGATCACCACTCGATTACGGCCGCTCTGCTTAGCGGCATACATGGCGCTGTCGGCCTGCTGCACCAATTCCTCAGGCTCCATCTGGCCGGTCAGGCCAGCGACACCAATGCTCACCGTCAAGAAGATTTCCAGGTCCTTAACTTTGAGCGGGGTTTGAGCAATCTTTTGGCGCAGGCGCTCGGCCAGGAGGGCGGCCTTACTTTTTGGAGTTTGGATTAAAAGGATAACAAATTCTTCTCCGCCATAACGGCAGATTAAATCAGTGCAGCGGACAAAACTGCGGAGCAGAGTGCTCAGCTCTTGCAAAATTTTGTCCCCGACTGTATGCCCATAACGGTCATTGACCGCCTTGAAGTAATCCAGATCCAGAAACAGCACCGACAGGGGGCACCCATAACGCCGGCAACGCTTTACTTCGTTGGTCAGAGTCTGCCAGAAATAGCGTTGGTTGAACAAGCCGGTGAGGCCGTCCCGGGTGGCCAGGCTTTTAACCTGCTCAAAGAGAGTCAGGTTCTTGAGGGCAGTGGCGGTTTGCAACACAAATATTTGAAATATTTCATTTTCTTCCGGGGTAAAGGGAGATTCCCGGCCACTGCCCAGCATCCCCACCAACTTCTGGTTGACCCAGAGCGGCGCCCAAATCAGCGCCGGGATCATCCGGCCTAAACTGCCAGTCCTAAATACTATATGGTGCTCCTGGGGCTCGCCGGACCAGGAATTGTTGCTATAGGGGAATTTTTTTTGGGCGGCCGCCTGCAGTTCCTGCTGCATCCAGTCCCTAAAACCTTGCTTCATGGATTCCGGCAACCCCTCCTGCAGGCGGCAGACAAATTTATCCGGGATATTATCCCAGGCTTGCAGCTTTAAACCTAAAATGCACAACGGCAGTGTCTCCCACATCAGATCCAAGAGCAGGTCGATGATCCGATTCAGATTCAAGGCCTTGCTCAACCCTTCTCCGATCTGCCGGATGCGCTTGAGTTCATCCCGTCGCTGTTGGGCCAAGGCCTCCCGGGCGCTAGTCAATTCGGCGACCATGGCCTGATTGGCCTGGGAGAGCTGTTGCCGTTCCAGGGCCCGTTCAATCAAAACGGTCAGGGTTTCCAGACGGGGAATAGGTTTCAAAAGGTAATCATAGGCTCCACGGCGGAGGGCTTCGATGGCGCTATCCAGGTCAGCATAGCCGGTAAAGATGATGATTTCAGTCTCTGGAGAGATTTGCTTGAATTGGGTGAGGAGGTCCAAACCTGAAATGCCGGGCATAAACAGGTCCAGGATGGCTATCTGGTATTTCCCGGCCTGAAACTCAGCCAGGGCCTGTTGTCCATCGGTTACCGCCCTAACCTGGTAACCGGCCTCCGCCAGGTATTCTTGTAAGGCATTGATGATCTGGGGGTCATCATCGGCTAAGAGGATATTGGCGGCCATAGCTTGCTGGTATCGGCCAGAGAGACCACAGTGTCCCGCTGCCAGTTCTCTTCATCTTTATAAGGATAATCCAGGTTGTAATGCAATCCTCGGCTCTCCTTCCGCTTTAAGGCACAGGTAATGATCAATTCGGCCACCACCGCCAGATTGCGCAGTTCCACCAGATCGCTGGTAATTAAAAAATTCCAATAATAATCGTTAATTTCCTGCTGGATCAAATCGACCCGGTGCTTGGCCCGCCGAAGCCGTTTATCAGTCCGCACAATACCGACATAATTCCACATAAAGCGGCGGATTTCATCCCAGTTTTGGGAAACTACGACATTTTCATCGCTGTCGGTGGCCCCAAAGGGGTTCCACTCCAGCACCTCGGAAAAATCCGGCGGCCGCATCTGCGTCAGGGTGACTTTGGAATCCTGGGCTGCTTGGTTGGCAAAAACTAAAGCCTCCAGTAAAGAGTTGCTGGCCAAGCGGTTGGCCCCGTGCAAACCGGTCATCGACACCTCGCCGATGCCATAAAGATTGCGGATGGTAGTGCGGCCCACGGCATCAGTAACGATCCCCCCGCAGCAGTAGTGGGCGGCGGGGACCACCGGGATGGGCTCCTTGGTCATGTCAACCCCCAGGGAGAGACACTTCTGATAAATGCCCGGAAAGCGGGAGCGCAAGAAATCCGCGGGCTTGTGGGTGATATCTAAAAAAACGCAGTCATCCCCGCTCTTTTTTAACTCCTCATCAATGGCTCGGGCCACAATATCCCGGCAGGCCAGATCTTTTAAGGGATGGTATTTCTCCATAAAGGGGATGCCGCGTTTATCAATGAGAATGCCCCCTTCGCCCCGGACCGCTTCGGAGATCAGGAAGTTCTTGGCCAGGGGATGAAACAGACAGGTGGGATGAAATTGCACAAACTCCATGTTGGCGATCAGGGCGCCGGCCCGATAGGCAATTGCCACCCCGTCGCCGGTGGCGATATCCGGGTTGCTGGTGTAGAGATAGACCTTGCCGGCTCCGCCGGTGGCCAGCAAGATTATGGAAGCGGTGTAGGTTTCAACCTCTCCGCTGTCAATATTCAAGACATAAGCGCCCAGGCAGGATTCCTCGGCATTGGTCACCACCGCCCCCCGCCGCAGCAGGTTATGGCGGGTGATGAGATCCACCGCAATATGGTTTTCGAATACCTTGATGTTAGGATGCTCCAAGACGCGGTTGACCAATATCCGTTCAACCTCCTCACCGGTCATGTCATGGGCGTGGATAATGCGGCGTTTGGAATGCCCTCCTTCCCGGGTCAGGTCGTAGCAGTTGTCGCTTTTGCTGAGCAGATCGAAATGCGCTCCCAGGTCAATCAACTCCGCTATGCGTTCCGGCCCCTGCTGGACTACCATTTTGACGATATCGGGATGACACAGGCCATCGCCGGCTTCCAGGGTGTCTTTAATATGGAGGTCAAAACTGTCTTCGGGACTCAACACCGCGGCAATGCCGCCCTGGGCCTGACGGGTACTGGTATCCATAATGCCCCGTTTGGTCACTATAATGACGGTGCCATAGGGAGCCACTTTGAGAGCGTAACTCAATCCCGCCAACCCGGAACCGATGACTAAGAAGTCACAAAGATATTTCATTATCTAGTCCTTGCCTAACCCTCACAAAATATTTCAATAATCATCGCGCTGGGTTGAATGAAAAACAAGTTTCCGCCTTGACCTTCCAAAGATAGATGCAAGGTTATCTTTCCCTCGATGACCCCTAGACTGGAAAAAGCTTAAGACGGTTAAAGAATTGCATAATGGCCATTGCGCCAATCCTCCCGGTTCTTTAGGTGGAGGGAATTCCCAGGATAATAATATTTAAATAATTTTTCAAATAATTAATATCACGGCGATGTTTTTTAGAAAAGCCTTTCCCTGGCCATCTCTCAGAGCCTTAGCAAGCGCGCCATATTCTGGCGGGTAATCATCTTTTGCATCTCAGCAGTGACCCCCGCCTCCTGCATCTCGGCCAGATAACGAGACGGCGGCAGCAGGGGATAATCGCTGCCGAATAGAATCTTCTCCGGTCCGACGATCTCCGCGGCCAACCGGTAAATTGGGGGGCGGTAGAGATAAGGGGACGCGGCCGTGTCGAAATAAACGTTTTTAAGGGCTTCCGGCACCTCTTTTTTCAACAAGGCAAAAAATAGCAGGCCGCCGCCCCAGTGCGCCAGAATCAGGTTCAAATCAGGGAAGGCGAGCACCACCCGATAGATCTCTTCCAGGCCGATCGGACTTTTACCCGGGTAGGGGTGGCCGATGGGTTCGTTGGTATGGAGCATTAGAGGGACCTGATAGCCCTGGCAGAGGTCGGCGATCGGAGCCAGGGCGGATACTATCTCCGAGCCCGGGGCCTCGATATAAAAAGCCAGTTCTCCCACCCCCCGGCAACCCGCAGCCAGACAGCGTTCCACCTCCCGGGGGGCTCCGGATTCCAACGGATTGACGCAGCAAAAGCCGATGAGCTGCTGCGGGTAGCGGTGCATGGCTTCCAGCACGGTGTCATTTTGCAGGCGCCAGAGCCGCTCCTGCCGCCAAGGGAAGCCAAAGCAGACGGAGCGCTCCACCCCTTCCTCGGCCATGGCGGCCACCAGCTCGGCGGCGCTGATTAAGCGGGAGCGGGGTGATTCATAGAGCCAGCGAAAGGCCGGTTCGTCAGCAAAAAAGTCCTCCCGGTGGCGGATTACCGGGTCTGGGAAGATGTGTGTATGGACGTCAAAGATCACGGTTTAGGCTCCAAGCTCAGATAGACTCGCGTGGCTCCCCAGCCGCCGCCCCGGGGATCGGCATCGGCAAAACCAGCTACCAGTGGATGCCGCTGCAATATCGCCCGGACCCGGGCCTTCAGGGCTCCGGTGCCTTTGCCATGGATGAGTTTTACCTGAAGCATACCTTGCTGACGGCAAAGCTCTAAATATTCCGGGATTAGCTCGCCCATTTCTTCCGGGCGGAAGGCATGGAGATCAAGATGATCCTCCAAGGGGATAACTTGGGGTTCAGATCCGGGTGGGGGGTCGGGGGTGGTCGTGTTATTTTTTTCCTTTGGCCGTCTCACCTTTTTCTCTTTGATAACTGGCCGCTTTGGCTTATATTTATGTGACCTGAACAACTATAAAGGTATTAATGCGCTTATTCAAAATACTCGGTTTGTTGACAGTGCTGTTTTGCCTGGGAGGGCCCCTGAGCCGGGCCTGGCCAGCCGGCCCCTTTGCTTATCGCCTGCCTCAAAGTCAGGTGGGGATTGACCCTAAAGCCTGTACTGTAGTGGGCGGGCATCAGACGCACCATCTGGTCCGGTACGAAAACATGTATTTTATCGCCCGCCGCTATGACCTGGGATTTTGGGAATTAGCCCGCTACCACCGGGAATTAGACCACTGGTATCTGCCCTGGGGGCAAGATCTGGAGATTCCCAGCCGCTGGATTCTCCCCCCCGTGCCGACGCCCCGGGGAATCATCATCAATGTTGCGGAATTGCGCCTCTACCGCTTTTTCCCGGATCAGGGCCAGGTCAGAACCTACCCCATCGGCATCGGGGTCATGGATTATAAGACCCCCTTCCGCCATTTCCGGGTCACCAGCAAGGCTGAAAACCCCGGCTGGCGGATCCCGGGCTCCCTCCGGAAAAAATATGGCATGTCCTATATGCCACCGGGGGATGAGAACCCGGTCGGCAGCCATTGGCTGGGGCTGTCGCATTACGGCATCCACGGCACCTGTTATCCCCACGGCGTCGGGCGGCTGGTCAGCCACGGTTGTATCAGGCTCTATCCCGAGGATATTGCTGAGTTATACCAGTTGACCCCGGTAGGCACCCCGGTGCAAATCATCTATGCCCCGGTAAAATTAGGCTTCCGGGATGGCCGCGTCTTCATCGAGGTTCATAAAGATGTCTACCATAAGATTCCCGATATGCTGCTGCATGCCCGGGAACTGATCGATACCCACCACCTGGAGAGGAATATCGACTGGACCCGGTTCCTGCGGGCTGTTGAAGAAGAGACCGGGGCGCCGGTGGATATCAGTCGGTCATCCTCTTAAATCGTCTCCTGCCGGTCAATTCCGGCCTGCCTCAAGATTGCTTAGTCAAAATGCCGGCAATATCCAATTCATGCTGGGCAATAGTTTGCATGCGGTCGAGGATGGCCAGAAAGATCGGACCGGCCTGGGGCAGGCAGAGGCCTTCGATCAGGCGGGCTTCGTGTTCGGTGGCGAATTCCAGGCAGGATTGGCGCATCTTCTGGCCTTCTTCGACCACGTATTTCTTCAGCAACTGATTATCGGTATGGACAATGTCAATCAAGGAACGCAGAATGCCGGCCTGATGATCGAAAAGATAGTTGGTCTGAGCCACCGCTTTATCGGAAAACAATACTGCCCCTTGAATCTTTTGTTCGAGCGGTCCGGCCAATTGGGCCAGATTGTCGCCAATGGCATTAAGATGCGACAATATACTGTGCAGTTGCAGAAACTTGGTCTTCTCCGTCCCCGAGGCCCGAGACAACAGTCCTTCTATCTGTTTGATCGCCGCATTGATCTTTTGGCTCGCCACCTCTTGTTGTTTGTTAAGATCTGCCAGACACTGGCGCTGGTGCCGATTAAAGGCATCCCGCGCCGTTCCCGTCATCGTCATCAGTTGATCGACAATGGGGCCCATCTGCGCTACTTGCTCCTTTAGCTCGCGGCAGGCATCCATGATCTATCTCCTTATGTCCTGACAAATAGTTGGTTACGGGGTTTGGCGTTGGAGAGACTATGGCTATAAGTTTACTGGGACCCCAAAACCTTGAAGGCCACCTCCTTTAGATTACTTTTTAATAAACCGTAATGCGATCTCCTGATTGCGCAGATTATAAATCTGGGATTTGACATACATTTTATGGGCCAGATCATACTCTCGTTTGGCCTCGGAAAGCTGTTGAATTGAAGCTTGCTCATTGCCCTGCCTTTCCAAATCCTTGCTTAGGGCCTCCTTTTGTTGGGCCGACTGCATCAACTGATCGCCCTGAGTATAATAATCAGCCGCCAGTTTTCGGTTCATGGCCTCCTGCTCCAATTCACTGGAGTTCAGGGTTCTTTGGGTAAGTTCCTGGGGGAGTTCTTTTTGCAGAGTAGTAAACAGGGAGTTAGCCTCCTTGGCCAGGGCTTTGGCTTCAGCAGTATAATTACCTTCCAACTTCTTTTGGGCTTTGTCCAGCAGCGATACCGCCCGCTTATAGAGCAGGGCATGGTCTGATGGCGATGCACTCTGGGCCAGAGCCTGGGGGATTAGCAGGACCAGAGCCAGCAATCCGATTCCCATCGTTCTAAGCAGGTTTGTCGGGTAGGTCATTTTTAACTCTCCTTATCAGGATTCTTAATGTAACCGGTAAGTTTCGGTAATAGCTCGCTGAAACCGGGGCTGATAGATCAGGTCAAATACCGCTTCCTTGCCCGGAAACAGGATTAAGGCCTGGGTACGGATATTACTTACCATTTTGCCAGCCTGCTCATGGCTGACCTCGCCCGAGCGGATAAGCCGCAGCGCCTGATCTACCAAAAAGCTGAGATAAGCTAATTTGCGGTTTTCTTCTCTGATTTCCGCCGGGCTCGGAGGCATACGAACTCACCTAATTTTTAACTTCAATAATGTTATCGTGTTTTCAAGATTCTGGCAAGTTAGAAACCTGGGTTTTTTCCCTGCCCGGGGATAAATTCTGGCCGACGACTGTTTCAGATGAATCTGTTTTAGAGATATCAATGGCAATCCCCTCTCGGTCTTTGATCACTTCATAGACCTGCTTCCAATTTACCATAGTTTCCAGCTGGTATTTTTTGATCAGGTATTCCACTCCCTGGATTGAGTCGATGCCCTTGCGATAAATATCGGAGTGCACCTCCAGGTAAACCCGCTGGTCGGGCGTGACTGCAATTTTGTAGGGGCGGTAGATGATTTTTACCAGGGTGCCGATTCCCACCTGCTCAAACAGCTCGGCAATTTCCTCCCCCAGCATCCGGATGCAGCCGTGAGAGACAAAATGTCCCACCGTCCAGGGCCTGGGAGTGGCATGAATTCCCACTCCGGGAGCGGAAATGGCCATCCAGTAAGAACCCAAGGGATTACTCGGTCCCGGGGGGACCGAAGTCAGCACTTCCCGCCCCTTGGCCTCCATCTCTCTTTGGATAGAAGTCGGCACCACCCAGGTAGGGTTCCGGACTTTATTGATAATCTCGAATTCCCCGATAGGAGTTTGCCAGCTGCGGCGGCCCACTGCCAGGGAGTAATGCCGTTTAAATTCCCCTTGGTCAAAATGATACAGCCTCAATTCCGGTATGTTGATGACCAGTCCGTGGTCTAATTCGTTGGGGACAATGTGGGTATTGTTAATGGTCAGGTTCATGCCGGGGCGCAGTCGGATTTTGTGGGGTAGATTATTGTGCCGGGCCAGAACCCGCCAGCGCACCCCTTTCTTAAGGGCAATCTGCCCGAGTTGATCCCCCTTTTTTACCGCATATACCTCGGTACCCCCGGTGACTTGCTGGTACAGTGGCTGAAATTCGATATACCAGGGAGCCGCCAGCGCAGCGCCCCCCAGTGTCCCAAAAAACCAGATGCATATCAGACTCCTAGCTAAGCGGTAGCCCATCTCTCCCCCCTGGCATTTTCTCTTTCTCCCCTGTGCAGAACTTGAACTCCCTACCCTCCCTATGATGCGGGCTGGCCCCCATATTATTCCGGCTTTGCTGCTCCCTCTGAATGAATCTGTTTAATATTGTAAATCCACCAGGTATGGAAAGTGATCAGAGGGATAGCAGCCGTTGACATTGTAGGTGATGATCATGGCCTGCCGTACCCTGAACGGCGGGGTAACCAATACCCAATCAATCCGGTGGCCGAAAGTTTCACCGGTAAATTTGTGCTGGGTGGTAACGTCGGCTTCCGAGTGGTTCAGCAAAGTCCAGCTATCCTGGAACGGACTGCCGTCGGCGACCAGCAGCCGATGCACTTCGGAGCCGGGGCGATCATTGAAATCCCCGGCCAGGATGGTGGGCTGGCCCATCCGGGCAAAATATTCCTGAATCATCCGGGCGCCCTTCAATCGGGCCGGCTCCGAAATATGGTCCAGATGAGTGTCGGCGAAGTAAAACCAGAGGTCCCGATCAATCTCCCGAAACCGGCCGAAAGTCACCATCCGGGGAAAGGCGCTGCCCCAATCTTTGCTGCGATGCACCTCGGGGGTTTTGGATAACCAAAATTCTGTCCCGGCCCCCGGGACCACCGTTGCCGCCCGATAGAAAATGGTGGGATACTGACAGCTGGTATCGATGTCCCGATGATGGATAAAGGGCATGTAGCCGGTCAGGTGGGCGGCCAGGTAATTCAGCTGCGGCACGGTGCATTCCTGGGTGCCGAGCAGATCCGGCTGATAGGCCCAAATGGTCTCCAACACCAGCTCCTTGCGATACTTCCATTGATAAGGCCCGTCCGCCGCGGTTTCAAAGCGCAGGTTGAAGGTCATGACCCGCATCAGTTAGACTCCTAAAGCCGGAGCACCTCAGGCAAAACGCACCGGCAGCGGCTGCGGGAAAAACAGTTCCTGGCATTGCCGCAGAAAATAGGCATCGGTCATCGAGGCCAAAAAATCCCGGACGATTTCCGCCGGCTGGCTGGCCTCCAGGTAGGATGATTCCATCGGGGCTAAAAAATCCACCCAAATCGGCGACTCCCGCTGCTCCTGCTCCAGATCCTGGAGAAAGCGGTCAAACAGAGCGCCAAAGAGTTCCTCGATCTTGCCGGTTTCCGCCTTGATGCAGGGATTATTATAGATGCGCTGATAATTGAATTGCCGCAGCTCGAACAGCGCCTCCCCTACTTCCGGGCTGTAACAGACATAATTCTTGTTGAAGCTATTTTCAATGAGATCGGAAACCAGAGTATAAACTATAGTTCCGTTGGTCTGACCGAGCCGCGACTGGACCAGGGGAGGCAAATCCTGGCGGCGCACCAGGTTCAACAGAATCGCGTCTTCTAAGTCCCGCCCGATATAGCTGATGGTGTCAGCCAGCCGCACCACGCAGCCTTCCAGAGTCATGGGCTTGAGGTTTATCTTGGGGTCGGCCAGTTTCCTTTCCATTTCGCTTTGGAGTTGCGCCAGAGTCTTCTCCCGGTCCGGAGCCAGGCGTTCCAGATGACTTTCGCCATCGTGACAGAGGATGCCATCCAGCACCTGCAAGGAGAGGTTCAGCCCCTGCCCCCCCTTTTCTACCTGGTCCAAAAAGCGCACCCCTTGAACACTGTGGACAAAATGGCCAATGTCTTGCGCCTGGCACAAACAGCTGAGAATATCCTCCCCGTCATGGCCGAAGGGCGGATGGCCGATATCATGGCCCAAGGCAATGGCCTCCAACAGGTCCTCGTTGAGGCGCAAAAACCGTCCAATGGTTCGGGCGATTTTGGACACCAGCTGCACATGCAAGACCCGGTGGCTGATCTGATCATGATGGATCAGGTAAAACACCTGGGTTTTGTCAATATAACGGGTGTAAGCCCGGGAGTGGAGGATACGATCGGTATCCACGGCAAAATTCTGACGGTGTCCGTGATCGATCCGCTCTTCATACTGCCGCCGGATGGCCTGGCGGCTCCGGGTAGCATAGGGAGATAGCCAGGCGTCTTCCTGTCGATCTAACTCAGTGCGTAATTCCTGCAAATTGGTCATAAAAATCACCAAAGACATTTTACCATAGCTAGGCGGGGACCAACAAGATGTTTCCCGGAGCCCGGAGATTTTCCTTGACGGCGGCGGTTCCAGTCCGTATGCTTGACTCAGGATACCCTCACCAGGTTTAAATCATCTACCAGGGAAAGGGAAGCTGATGATTAAAGTGTTTATGGAAAGAATCATTAAAGGCAAAAATGTCAGCGAGATAGTCAGGTTATTACGGATGCTGCGGGTCAAGGCCATGCAACAGCCCGGTTATATCTCCGGGGAGACCCTGCATGCCTTAGATGACCCCAATTATTATCTGGTTATCAGTAGCTGGGAGAACCCCTCTGACTGGGAAGCCTGGTACCATAACCCGGAGCGCCAAAAGCTCCAGAGTGAATTAGACAAGTATCTGGAAGCCCCTACTAAAATTCGCATTTTTACTTATTAGCTTGCCGCCCTATTATGGAATTCCCTGCCAGGCGACCTTGAGTCGCCTGTTTTTTTGGGAAATGCCGAGCCCTAAAGTCTAAATACTAAATTGCCACCAAAGCGAGATTTTTGCAGGGGCTTGATTTATCAAGCCCCTTAGGACTCCAGGTCTTTCAAAAATTTGATTTTTTAAGTATGATAATATATTATAAAAGCTTTCAATTCGGTTGCCAGGAGGCCTCGGCTGGAGTTATGTGGGCCTGGTTCGAAGACTTTATCCGTCATCTAAAGATTGAGCGTCACCTGTCGCCCCATACCGTCCGCAATTACCAGAGCGACCTGAAGCAATTCCTGCAGTTTCTGGAGGGCAGGGAGCCGCCCCGGGGACTGGCCGACCTGACTTATCGGGATTTGCGGGCCTTTTTGGCCCATCGCCATCGGCTCAACCAAAAGGTTTCGGTCGCCCGGAAGCTGGCCACGCTGCGGACTTTCTGCAAGTATTTGGTACGGCAAGGGGTTTTGACCCAGAACCTGGCCGCCCTGGCCCCCGGACCCAAGCTGGATCGGCATCTGCCCAGGTTTTTGACCATAGATGAGGTGTTCCATCTGCTGCAGCAGGTATCGGCGGCCACGGTCCTGGAACTTAGGGACCGGGCCATCCTAGAAGTGTTTTATTCCAGCGGTTTGCGGGTCTCAGAACTGGTCAACCTAGATCTGGCCGATGTCGATTTGGAACATCGGCTGGTCCGGGTCCAGGGCAAAGGCGGCAAGGAACGGCTGGCCGTGCTGGGCGATCCAGCCCGGCGGGCGCTGGCCGCCTATCTGGAGCGGCGGGCCGAACTGGTGGTCAAGCAGCCCCAGGAATGCCGGCCGGAGGCGGTATTTTTGAATTATCGAGGCGGACGGCTGACCACCCGCAGTGTGGCCCGGTTGGTGGAAAAATGGGCCCGCCAGGCAGGGCTGCTGCAGTCCCTGACCCCGCACGGGTTGCGCCACACCTTTGCCACCCACCTGTTGGAAGGCAAGGCCGATCTGCGGGCGGTTCAGGAACTGCTGGGCCATGCCCAGCTTTCCAGTACCCAGAGGTATCTCCATATCAATCTGGATCATCTGATGGAGGTGTATGATCGTGCCCATCCCCGAAGCAAATAAGCCCTTGCAGGGAACGACGATCTTAGCAGTGCGGCGGGGCGGCCAGGTGGCGGTCGGCGGTGACGGCCAGGTGACCTTGGGCGAGATGGTGATGAAACATCGGGCCAGAAAAGTGCGGAAAATCTATCACGGCAAGATTATCGTCGGCTTTGCTGGGGCCACTGCCGATGCCCTCAGTCTGTTTGAGCGCTTTGAGAGCAAATTGGATAAACACCAGGGCAATATGACCCGGGCGGTGGTGGAACTGGCCAAAGACTGGCGCACTGACCGGGTGCTGCGCCGCTTAGAGGCCCTGCTGCTGGTCGTCGACGCCGACAATACTTTTCTGATCTCCGGCAATGGCGATGTCATTGAACCGGACGACGGCCTGATGGCCATCGGCTCCGGCGGCCCTTATGCCCTGGCCGCGGCCCGGGCCATGCTAAAATATACCGAACTGCAGCCCAAGGAGATCTGCGCCGAGGCTATGGCCATTGCCGCCTCCTGCTGCATTTATACCAACAAAGAGATCGTGATCGAAGAGCTTTAAAATCTGACCCAAACCAGAAGGACTTGAAGCATAAATTAATTGTACCCTAAATCAGAAAGGAATTAGCGATTATTCGCCATTAAAAATATCATTATGGAATTAGTGAGATCAATACCGATGCGCGGCGACCATCTGACGCCGCGGGAAATCGTGTCAGAGCTGGATAAATATGTCATCGGTCAGGCCGAGGCCAAGCGCTCGGTGGCCATTGCCCTGCGCAACCGCTGGCGGCGGCAGCAGATTCCCGAGGGCTTGCGGGATGAGGTGGCCCCCAAAAATATCATCATGATCGGCCCCACCGGGGTGGGCAAGACCGAGATCGCCCGGCGCCTGGCCAAGCTGGCGCAATCACCGTTTCTGAAGATTGAGGCCAGCAAGTTTACTGAGGTCGGCTATGTGGGCCGCGATGTCGAGTCCATGATCCGCGACCTGACGGAACTGGCGGTCAATATGGTCAAAGCCGAGGAACGCGAGAAGGTCAGAGCCAAGGCCCAGGAAGTGGCGGAAGAACGCCTGCTGGACCAATTGCTGCCTCCCACCCCGCGGCGCTCCGAAGGCGAACCAACCCCGGCTCCCAAACCCGAGGATAAAGACCAGACCCGGGAGAAGATCCGGCGGTTGCTTAGAGAAGGGCGGCTGGATGACCGTTATGTCGACCTTGAGGTCACGCAGCGGACCATGCCCATGGTGGAAATCTTTTCCAGTGCCGGGCTGGAGGAAATGGACATCAATTTTAAGGAGATGTTCGGCAATATGTTTCCGGCCCAAACCAAAAAGCGCAAAGTCAAAATCTCTGAGGCCCGGGAGATCTTGATCCAGGAAGAAGCCCAACGCCTCATTGACATGGACCGGGTGGTAGAAGAGGCCCGCCGCAAGGTGGAACAGAGCGGCATCATCTTTCTCGATGAAATTGACAAGATCGTCGGCCGCGACCAGACCCGCGGGCCGGATGTCTCCCGGGAAGGGGTGCAGCGCGATCTGTTGCCCATCGTCGAAGGCTCCACCGTCACTACCAAGCACGGCATGGTGCGCACCGACCATATTCTGTTTATTGCCTCCGGGGCCTTTCATACTTCCAAGCCCTCCGACCTGATCCCGGAGATGCAGGGCCGCTTTCCCATCCGGGTAGAGTTGCACGGCTTGGGGCAGGAGGAGTTTGAACGCATCCTCACCGAACCGGAAAACGCCCTGGTCAAGCAATATCAGGCCCTGATGGCCACGGAGGGTGTTGACCTGGAGTTTGAAACGAACGCCGTCAAAGAGATTGCCGCCCTGGCCACCCAGGTCAATGAACGCACCGAAAACATCGGGGCTCGCCGGCTGCATACGGTGATGGAAAAGCTGGTCGAAGACATCTCCTTCAATGCCCCGGATCTGGACAGATCCCAGATCAGCATTTCCGCCGCCTATGTCCAGGAACGGCTGCAGGCGTTGATTGCCGACGAAGATTTGAGCCGGTATATTCTCTGAGTTTTGAGTTTCAAGTTTTGAGTTTCGAAAGAAGGGTTGCCTAGTAAAAAATCAACTTCGTATCGTGACCTGGAGGTCTGGCAAAAGGCTATCCTTTTGGCAAAAGTAATTTATGAGCTAACGGATAAATTTCCAAGTCGAGAGATTTATGGCCTAAGCAATCAACTGCGCCGGGGCGCGGTTTCGATAGCTTCGAATATCGCCGAAGGTCAGGCCCATAGTTCTCGTAAAGAATTTCAATACTTCCTTAATATAAGCCTTGGTTCCATAGCGGAACTAGAAACCCAATTAACCATCGCCCAGGCAGTTGCTTATATGTCCGAGGAAGCCCTAGAAAAATTATTATCACCCAGCGATGAATTGACCAGGATGATCAAGGGGCTACTCAAACACTTAGCTGGCCAATAAAAAAATCGTTATTAACTGGAAACTAAAAACTCGAAACTCGAAACTAAAAATGCAAGAGTGGATTAATAAAGCCCAGATTCTCATCGAGGCCCTGCCCTATATGCGGCGCTTTCTGGGGCATACCCTGGTCATCAAGTACGGGGGCCATGCCATGAAAGACGAGGGTCTGAAGCAGGGCTTTGCCCAGGATATTACTTTACTGAAATACCTGGGCCTCAACCCGGTGGTGGTGCACGGCGGCGGCCCTCAGATCAGCCAGACGCTGCAGCGCATGGGCATTCAGTCTCAATTCGTCGAGGGACTGCGAGTCACCGATGGTGAGACTATGGACGTGGTGGAGATGGTCCTGGGGGGCAAGGTCAACAAAGAAATTGTCAACCTGATCAATGCCGCTGGCGGCCGGGCGGTGGGCTTAACCGGCAAAGACGGGCAGTTGATCCAGGCCCAAAAGATGCACCTGTACCGCCCCCGGGGCCAGGAGGAGCCGCCGGAGATCATCGACATCGGCATGGTTGGCCAGGTGACCGGCATCAACACTGCGGTGATCGAGACCCTGCAAAGCCACAATTTCATCCCCATCATCGCCCCGGTGGGGGTGGGTGAGCAGGGGGAAACTTATAATATCAACGCCGACCTGGTGGCCAGCCAGATTGCCGCGGCCCTGAAAGCCACCAAACTCATTTTGCTCACTGATGTGCCCGGGGTGCTGGATGAAAACAGGCAGTTGATTTCTACCCTGACCCGGGAACTGGCCCTGGAGGGCATCTCCCAGGGAGTCATCCAGGGCGGCATGATTCCCAAAGTTAATTGCTGTCTGGAGGCCATCGCCGCCGGGGTGGCCAAGGCGCATATTATTGATGGACGGGTGCTGCATGCCGTCCTGCTGGAGATTTTTACCGACCAGGGCATCGGCACGGAAATTGTGGCGTAAAAGGGCTTGCCGATGAGGACCAGAACCAGCCGATCAGGAACCCAGACCAGTGCCTTCGGTTCGCCGGGCCGCATTGGCCATAATTCCAGTCGTTTTTATGCCAGTAAATTATATGAAGGCTTGCCCCAGGAACAAAGGCTGGAATATTTCGAGAATCCGCTCCCGGAACTATGCTTGAATAAAATATTTTGTAAGACTTCAGAACTAATGGAAAAATTACCTGACGTCAGCATCCACCTGATGGTGACCTCGCCGCCCTACAACGTTGGCAAAGAATATGATGAGGACCTGACTCTGGACGGCTACCGACAGTTCCTGAAACGGGTGTGGCAGGAGGTGGCCCGGGTCCTGGTGCCCGGCGGCCGGGCCTGCATCAACGTCGCCAACCTGGGCCGCAAGCCTTATGTGCCCCTGCATGCCTATATTGCTGAAGATATGCAGGACCTGGGTTTGCTGATGCGGGGGGAGATCATCTGGAACAAGGCGGCCAGTGCCAGTCCCTCCACCGCCTGGGGCAGCTGGCGGTCGGCGGCCAATCCGACGCTGCGGGACGTCCACGAATATATTCTGGTATTCTCCAAGGGGAACTTTTCCCGCAAAAATCCCTTGAAGCGGGAAAGCACCATCACCAAAGACGATTTTCTGGAATTCACCAAAAGTATCTGGACCTTTCCGGCCGAGCCGGCCCGGAAGGTAGGCCACCCCGCCCCCTTTCCGGTGGAGTTGCCCTATCGCTTAATCCAACTATACACCTTCAAAGGCGAGGTAGTGCTGGATCCCTTCATGGGCAGTGGTCAAACCGCCATTGCCGCGCTCAAAGCCGGGCGCAGCTATGTCGGTTATGAACTGGAAGAACAATATGTCCGGCTGGCCGCCAGAAGGATTAACGAATGCCGCCTGAAGTGGCAAGCCCCACGATTATTTGAGAATTGTTGACCTTAATTTAATAATTTTTATAAAAGTAAGACAGTGCTTATGGTTAAATTACACCCAAAATTAGAACCTCAGGAAGACCGCATGAACCTGTCAAGCCAATCCTGGATAGAGCGGGGCCAGCAGGTATTGATCCCCACTTACGCCCGGCAGCCCCTGGTGCTGGTGCGGGGCCAGGGGGTACGGGTGTGGGATGTCGAGGGCCAGGAATATCTGGACTTCATCGCCGGCATCTCCGTCTGCAATCTGGGGCATGTGCACCCCCAGGTGATTGCGGCGATCAACCGCCAGTCCCAGGAACTGGTCCATGTCTCCAATCTTTATCACATCCCCCCCCAGATCGAGTTGGCCGAGCGCTTAACTGGCCTGAGTTTTGCCGACCGCGCCTTTTTCTGCAACAGCGGCGCCGAGGCCAACGAAGGGGCCATCAAGCTCTGTCGCCGCTATGCCTTTGAGCGCTTCGGGCCGGAGCGCTACCAGATCATTTGCATGCGCAATTCTTTTCATGGCCGCACTCTGGCTACCCTGTCGGCCACCGGCCAGGAAAAATTCTGGCAGGGCTTTGCCCCGTTGCTCCCAGGGTTTAAATTCGTACCCTTCAATGATCTTAAGGCGGTGGAACAGGCCATTGATTCCAGCACCGCGGCCGTCCTGGTGGAGCCGATCCAGGGCGAGGGCGGAGTGCAAATGCCAGGCCCCCAGTATCTGGCCGGGTTGCGGCAGCTCTGTGACCGCCATGAACTATTGTTGGTGTTCGACGAAGTGCAGACCGGCATGGGCCGCACCGGCAAGCTCTTTGGCTATGAGCACTTCGGCATTGCCCCGGATGTCATGACCCTGGCCAAGGCCCTGGCCAATGGTTTGCCCATTGGCGCTTTACTGGCCACCGACCAGGTGGCTCAAGCCTTTGGCCCCGGCAGCCATGCCAGCACCTTTGGCGGCGGCCCGGTAGTCACTGCCGCGGCCCGGACCGTGCTCGACATCATCTCGCAGCCGACCTTTTTGGCCGAAGTCCGGGAAAACGGCGAATATTTTAAAGACCGCCTGCAACAACTTCAGGCCCGATCTAACCTGATCAAAGAAGTGCGCGGGCTGGGGCTGATGCTGGCCCTGGAATTGGACCGGGACGGTGGACCGGTGGTGGCCGCCTGCCGGGAGCGCGGGGCCTTGATTAATTGTACTCAGAGCAATATCTTACGGTTTCTGCCGCCTCTGGTCGTCAGCCGGGCCGAGATCGATCGATTATTGGAAATTCTGACCGAGGCCTTAAAGGGGTTGTAGGATGAAGCGGGATCTGCTAACTATTCTGGATTTGGATAAAGCCGAGATCTTAAATCTGATCCGGCGAGCCCTGGAATTGAAGGAGGGACACCGACAGGGGCAGAATCATATGCCCCTGATTGGCAAAACCCTGGCGATGATCTTTGACAAACCCTCCACCCGCACCCGGGTGTCCTTTGAAGCCGGGATGGCTCAGCTAGGGGGCAGCACCATTTACCTGAGCCGCGCCGACACCCAGTTGGCCCGCCAGGAGCCGATCGCCGACACTGCCCGGGTCTTGTCCCGCTACGTCGATGGGGTGGTAATCCGCACCTATAAACAGCAGATGATAGAGGAAATGGCCCGCCAGGCGTCTATTCCGGTGATTAACGGCCTCACCGATACGCACCATCCCTGTCAGGTGTTAAGCGATCTGTTGACTCTTCAGGAGCGCTTCGGACGGGTCACCGACCTCAAGGTGGCCTGGCTGGGAGACGGCAACAACATGGCCAATTCCTGGATTACTGCGGCCCTGCGCCTGGATTTTGCCCTGTATCTAGCCTGTCCCCGCGGTTATGAGCCGGATGCGAAGCTGCTGGCTCAGGCCCATGCCAAGGGCCGTCCGGTATATCTATCGGATGACCCTGACCGGGCGGTCCAGGATGCCGAAGTAATCAATACCGATGTCTGGGCCTCGATGGGCCAGGAGAGCGAAGCTCCGGAGCGGCGGCAGCAATTTGCCCGCTTCCAGGTTAATACCCAACGGCTGCAACAGGCCAAGCCCAAGGCCATTGTCCTTCATTGTCTGCCCGCCCACCGCGGCGAAGAGATTACCGGAGCGGTGCTCGATGGCCCGCAGTCGGCTGCCTGGGACCAGGCCGAAAACCGCTTGCATTTCCAGAAGGCACTGTTGGAGTGGCTGCTGGGATAGCTATTAGGAGTTATCAACTATAAGTGAATTTAAAGAACATTTCATTGTCGACGATACCGGGAAGCGGGTGGGAGTGGTCCTGGATATTTCAGATTATCACAAGCTCTTAGAGGAATTGGAAGGGTTGGAATCGATCCGGGCCTATGACGCGGCCAAGGCTTCCGGGGATGAGGCTATTCCTTTTGCACAGGCGGTTTCGGGTCTTAATGTCGGCCATCGACGCGATGTTTACCGCTAGAAGATCAGCTCTATAAAGCCTCGGGTGCAAATCATACCAAGGGAAAAACTACCTTATGACTGACATCAACAAGATCGTCCTGGCCTATTCCGGGGGTCTGGACACCTCGGTAATTTTAAGGTGGCTGCAGGAAACCTACCAGTGCCCGGTAATTGCCTTTGCTGCCAATCTGGGCCAGGAGGAAAATCTCGACGAGATCGAAGACAAGGCCCTGCAAACCGGGGCTGCCAAGTTCTATCTGGAAGATCTGGTCGAGGAATTCGTCAACGACTTCGTGCTCCCGGCGTTGCGGGCCAACGCCATTTATGAGAGCCATTATCTGCTGGGGACCTCGCTGGCCCGGCCCCTGATTGCCAAGCGCCAGGTGGAGATCGCCCGGCTGGAGGAGGCCGGGGCGGTCAGCCATGGCGCCACCGGCAAGGGCAACGATCAGGTGCGGTTTGAACTGACCTACCAGGCTTTGGCGCCGGAGCTGAAAATCATCGCTCCCTGGCGGCTGTGGCCTTTCCGGTCCCGTTCTGATTTGGTCGAATACGCCCGCCGCCATGGCATCGCGGTGCCGGTCACTCCGGAAAAGCCCTATTCCATTGATCAGAATCTGCTCCATACCAGTTACGAAGGCGGGGTCCTGGAAGACCCCTGGACCGAGCCCCCGGCTGATATGTTTATCTTAACCACAGCCCCGGAGGAGGCGGTGGATCGGCCGCAATATCTGGAGATTGACTTCGAGGCCGGCAACCCGGTGGCAGTGGATGGGATGCGCCTTTCTCCGGCCCCGCTCCTGGCCCACCTGAACCGCCGGGGCGGCCAACACGGCATCGGGCGGGTGGATCTGGTGGAGAATCGCTATGTCGGCATGAAGTCGCGGGGCGTCTATGAAACCCCGGGGGGCACCATTTTACGGGCCGCGCACCAGGCGGTGGAATCGCTCACCCTGGACCGGGAGGTCATGCATCTTAGGGACAGCCTCATCCCCCGCTATGCCGAACTGGTCTATTATGGTTACTGGTTTTCGCCGGAGATGCGGGTGTTGCAGAAGCTGATCGACGAAACCCAGGCAGAGGTCAGCGGCACCGCCCGCCTGAAGCTATACAAAGGCAACGTCATGGTGGTGGGGCGCAAGGCGGAAAAATCGCTGTATCGCCCGGAGCTAGCCACCTTTGAAGAAGGCGAAGAATACCAGCAGGCCGACGCCACCGGCTTTATCCGGCTGAACGCCCTGCGTCTAAAGATTCAGGCCTTGCTGGAAAGAAGATAACAGTATAAGGACATTAACCAGTAATAAATGCTTTGTAAAAGGTAATTTTAATGCTTGAAATAAAAGATGTATTGAATCTCTTAGGCCAAGAATTGAAACCTGGTGAATCTGCTGAAAGGTTTAGGCATTTTGTTGGGCAAGATAAATGGGAGACTGAACAACTAAAAAAATGGCTAGATGAATGTATAAACAAAAGTTCTGGAGCCCATGACCCTTATAATCGTGCTTTTCAAGATTTAGTAGTATCCTTGGGCAAAAGACTAGGGTTTGAAATAGAGTATGGTAAATATATGGGAAAGGCTGGGGAAGATATTACTCAGTGCAAAAAATAGATTAACTTTAATTAGAACTTATGCTATAAA
>JBKHJN010000074.1:0-6397 GCA_046538075.1 Desulfobacteraceae bacterium
TTTTTGCCCAGGCGGTCCCGGGCCAGAAACAGCACCTTTTGCCGCTCATCCCAGATGGCAAAGGCGAACATGCCCCGGAGGCGCTCCACGCAGCGGACCCCCTCCTCCTCCCAGAGATGCACGATTACTTCGGTATCGGTGCGGGAGTGGAATTGGTGGCCTTTTTGCCGGAGCTCCTCCCTGAGTTCGGGAAAATTATAGATTTCGCCGTTGTAGGTGATCCAGACGGTCTCGTCCTCGTTGGTCATGGGCTGATGGCCCTGGGGGGACAGATCGATGATGGACAGGCGGACATGGCCCAGGCCCACATTCTGGCGGTGCCAGATCCCCTGATCGTCGGGACCGCGATGGGCCAGGACCCGGGTCATGTTCGTTAGCAAACCTGGGTCCACCCGCCGTTCGGGATCTTTATAAACTAGGCCGCAAATACCGCACATGAAGTTGTTTCTGCCAGATGTGTTACTTTTTATCCGATTGAATAAAGGATAATAATGTTTGTTTGATTCTTCCCAAGGTATTCAGGATCACCTGGCGGTCCAAGACATACAAGGAGCCGATTTTTTGGTGCAGATCGTGATTTTCCCTGGAGAGTTTCTCGTACTGGTTGGATAAATAATGATATTCATCCGACAGGTTATGATATTCCTGCTGCTTTTGCTGGACGATACACTTATGATGCAAGTTTTGCAGTTCCAGATCTTCTATTCTGGACTCTTTCCGTACAAAAAACTCTTTGGCTGATTTGATTGAGGTTATTTTTTTCTGTTTTTGCACCAGGTACAGGTTCATCAAAAAGGAAGAAGCATAATTATAATCCGGGATCAGGGTATCGGAAAAATTAATGGGCTCCAGGACCGGGCGGATGGTGTCCAGGAAAATATAACCCTGGTCATAAAATTTATCGACCCAGTAACTGAGGGGCCGGTTGTGTTGGGGCAAGAGACCCATCTCCCCGGGCGGCGAGCAGGCGAAAATAATGGTATCGCTGGCACTTACCGCAGTTTGCAGCACCCGCTCCGCTGACCTGGAATCCAGGAGATCCAGGGTCTCCAGGAGGAGACACAGGTCATATTTTTTCTTGAAGCCGGTTTTTTTCTGGAGGCTGAGCTTTTTTACGGGGACGGAGCTGGAAGGAATGGTTTGCTTATCAGGAACATAGGCCAATACTTCCGAGACGCCCATATTCTTCATCTGTTCCAGCAAAGTAATATCACCCCCCAGTTGAATGATGCTGGCGGGGGCCAACATATTGATGAGGACGGCACTCAGATTGGAAAATATTTTTTCCTGAACCAGGCCCCCCTTTTTCAGCTCTTCGGCGGCCGCGGATTTTGTCGGGACCGCCTGGTCAACAGAGGGTTTCAGCAAGCCGATGATGTCATGGGCCCGGGAGAATTTATCATGGCTGAAAATGAAGTCGTCCCGGGTCTCCAAAAACCGAAACACCGCGCGGCGGACGTTGGAGCCCCAGGGCCCCAGCACGTCATGGAGCGCGATCAGGCCGTCGGGCTTGACATGGCGGGCGGCCAGGTTTACGTCGGCAAAAACATCTGCTTCATAATGGAGGCCGTCAATAAAAATAAAATCAAAGGGGCCGTGTTGGTCGCAGACTTCGGGGCCGACGATATGAACCCGACTCTCGGGCGAGCTGTTGTAGGAAGCAAAGGTATTGGCGGTGGAAAAACCGCCGGAATGAAAGGTTATTTTGTCTTGCACCCCCAATTTCTCGGCCGCCTGCCGGGCCAGATCATGGGTCCTGACAGATTTATCACTGTCATAGAATTTAGAGCGCATGGAGTCCATTTCCACCTGGAGGGGAAAATTGGGGTCAATGGTGTGGATGTGGGTGTCAGGCGCGCTTACCAGGGCCATGAGCAGGGTGCTCAGGCCGATAAAGGTGCCCACTTCCAAAATGTTAAGGGGTTGCTGATCCTGGATGAGTTTGACAATAGTCTGGGAGTCGTTCCGGGGCAGGGTCCATTGCTCAATGAGCCTCAGAGGGTAACCCATCGCGGTAAATACTTCTATTATTCTGGCATAATGCTCTTCAAAAGTTTTGCTTTCCCGAGACATGGGTGAATCCTCTGGGGCTTCGAGCAGGGGCGAATTCTTCCAGCCGCTAGCTTTAGCCTGCGCCTTGGGCACGGCAAGCCGTGCCCCTACCTGGGAGGGCAAGCCGTGCCCCAACATTAAAAATTACTTGTTTGGCGGCAACTTCGTATAATAGTTTTTAGGAAAAATAGGCTGATTCCAAATACCTGGATATGGGCGCTTCGATCATGTGCTTCATGTGGCGCTTCTCCAGGCGCCACTTGGTGAGTTTGACCACAAACTCAATAAATTTATCAGATATTTTTCTGAGCCGTTCGTTCTTGATATATTCATAATAAAAGTATTGTTGCAAAACATCAAGTCGCGCCAGGTACCCTATATTGTAACTCCGCATGATGCGTTCAAAGGTGTCGATATTACTGATCCAGGGTAGATAATTTTTATCCACTACTGTCAGATAAGTGATCATTCTGTTGTCGGTCCACCCTTTGAGGGTGTCTGGAATTTGTAGGCCCTTTTTCACTGCTTCATCAAAAAGTTTAGACCCGGGATAGGGCCGAAATATCTGGGGACCGATGATAAAATGACATGGATCAATGGCTTTGATTTTCCGGATGAGATCAAAAGTGTCGAATACCTCCTCGATCTGCTCTCCGGGAAGTCCGGCCATAAAAGAAAAGGTCATGATTATGTTATTATCTCGGCCCACCTTGGCCATTTCAATAATATCCTGAACCTTGATACCTTTCTTGAGTCTGTCCAGGGTACCCTGGTTGCCGCTCTCCGCGCCGATACCGATATTATAGCCCCCTACTTTGCGGAATCGTTGGAGAAAATCCCCTTGATAATATTTCCTTCTAACATCCGAGGCCCGCATGGTGGAAAAGAACTTCAAGTCGAGGGGCTCCTGCTCCAGAAGTTCTATCAAGCGGAGTATCCTGTCCTGGTCCGCAAAAAAATTTTCATCGTAAAAAATAATTTCATTTAAGCCATATTGCTCTTTCATACGCTTCATGTTGGCATAAATGCGCTCCGCGGACATGCGGCGATGGGGAATCTTAAAGATGGCGTTGAAGCAAAACGTACATCTGAAATTGCACCCCAGGCCCGCCACGATGGGCAACACCCGGGCCGGTTCCCGCAGGAGGTTTTTTCCCAGGGCCCGTTCCAGGCACGCCTGATCGTACAGATCCCAGTCGATGTCCGGAATCTGGTCAAATTGCGCCAAAGGGGGCTTGTCGTTGTGCTGGATGGTATTATTACTGTCCCGGTAGTAAATTCCGGGCACATCGGCAATATTCTTATGTTCTCCCAGGATGTATTGCACCAGGGGAACAATAACATTAATGCCTTCGCCGACCACGACATAGTCAATATGGGGATCGGCTATGGTCTGTTCGGGAAAGATGGTGGGATGAAACCCGCCCCAGACGATGTTAATATCCGGATCCATGGCCTTGGCCTTCTGGGTCAGCTCATAGGCCCGGGTCACCTGGGAAGTCATGACCGAAAAACCGATTACCTTCGGGGTGCGGTCTTTTAAAATGTCAAAAAAATCATCCTGATAGTCGGCGTCCAGGGAGCCGTCGATCAGCTTGACCTCGTAGCCGGCGTTCTTTAACACCGTGCCGATGAGAACAATACCGGGGGAAACGTATTCCCCTTCGCCGGCCTTCTGTTTCTCAAAATGGGGCGGGTTGACCAGGAGGATGGTTTCCGGCTCTTTTTTGCCTGCAGAGGTTTTTGGTGCAGCCGTGGTCAAAATATATGTCCCTCTAGTCGGAGCACGCAGTGTTTCGGGGTCAAATCACCTTGTAACTTTCCTTCTCGTAGGGTTCTTCAGCGGCAAAAGTCTCGTAGGAGAGGACGGGCTGAAGATCGATGAAGGAGTTGGGCAGCAGCAGGGGATGGCGGGGCACCGAAAACAACAGGCCGTCGTGGCGCAGGTCGATGATCTTGATGGCGGTGCGTTTGCCGATGCCGGCACTGAGAAAGTACTCGCCGTTGGTCAACCACATGGTCACATCGATGATGCCCTCCAGCATTTCCCCTTTTTTGTGGGGCCGGATATGGAAGTCCGCGGACCGGGCGTCGATGCCGAACACGATCGTCCCTTTGGGATCGCGGATCAGGAACCCGAAGGTGGGGTCCTCGATGTCTTCGTGGAACAGGGCGTAGAGAAAAAACTTATATCTTTCCCCGGAATTCAAGTAGGTGACCCGGTTCCCGTGCTGATCCAGAATGCCGAAGTCGATGACCTCCGCTTCTTTGCGGCCGCCGACCCGCAATTCATAAGGGGCCTCGGAGGACTCGGCCGACAACTGCAGCCGCTGCCGGGCCCGTTGCCGCAGGTCGTGCCGCTCGCCGTTTTCGGGCGCGGCGGCGTCGGCCGCGTCCGCTTCAGGCGGTTTTTCCATTTCACAGTACAGCAAGTGGTAATAGTCTTTGGCCACTGCCCGGGGTTCGTCGTAGCTGAGGACGCGGCCTTCCTCCAGGAGGATGGCCTTGTCACAGAAGGAGCTCAGGGTATTCAAATCGTGGGACACCAAAATGATGGTTTTGCCTTCGGCCCGGAGCTGACTGATCATGTCAAAACATTTGCGTTGAAATTTCACGTCTCCCACCGACAGGGCTTCGTCAATGAAAAAGGCATCGGGGTCCAGGCTGATGGCCGTGGAAAAGGCCAGGCGGGCCTTCATGCCGGTGGAATAGGTGCGGATGGGCTGATCGACGAATTCCTGCAGCTCGCTGAAGTCAATGATCCAATCCAGCCTGCTGTCGATATCCTGCCGGGACATGCCCAGACACATGCCGCCCATATAGATATTTTGGCGGCCGGTGTAGTCGGGATGGAAGCCGGTGCCCAGCTCCAGGATGGAAGATATCTTCCCCTTGACCATGACCTCACCGTCGGTCTTGTCCAGGACGCCGGTGAGGATTTTGAGCAGGGTGCTCTTGCCCGAGCCGTTCCTGCCGATGAGGCCGATCATCTCCCCCCGCCGGACCTCGAAGGAGACGTCTTTCAAGGCCCAATGCTCCCGGTGGGTGGGGCGGCGCAGCACGATCTCTTTGAGGAAATCCAAAGGCCGGGAATAGATCCGGAACACTTTGGACAGACCCTCCAACCGAATGGCGATATCTGGGCTCAAAGGAAATTCCCGAACATGGTTTTCAGCCGGTAAAAGATGCGGTGACCGACGTAAAGGGTCAGGAAACTAAGGGAAAAAAATATGACCCAGGACCACGGGTGGGCCAGGCGGCCGAAATAACAGACGTCCTGGTAACACCAGACCATGTGGCTGAAGGGATTGAGATAGAGTATGGGCTGGCACCAGTTCGGCAGCCACTCGGGCAGGTAAAAAATGGGGACAACATATAATCCGGCAATCGTAGCAACCTGGACCACTTCCTTGAGATCCCGGAAATAGGCGCCCACCGCGGCCAGCATGAAAGAAACCCCGGTCATGGCCATGAGCTGAAACAAAAACAGGAGGGGCAACAGGCTGTAAGTCCAGGGCACAAAGGAAAATTTGATCAGCACGTAGGTCATCAGGAACAGGGTGCCCACGATCTGGGTCAGGAACGAGGAGAAAATGCCTTTGACCGGGAGGATCTCCAGGGGGAAAACCACCTGTTTCACCAGGTCGGCGTTGGCCAGGATGGCGGTGGTGCCCCGGTTCATGGACTCCTGAAAGGCCATCCAGGGGATGAGGCCGCTTAAAAGGTAGGTGGTGTAATCCAGGGAAAAATCGGAGAGGCCTTGCAGGCGCAGGGAAAAAATAAAGCTGAAGACCACGGTATAAATGGCCATCAAAAAGAGGGGGTGCCCGATGGCCCAGGCCGAGCCGAACATCTGGCCGGCGTAGCGGTCCGTAATATCGCGCTTGATCATTTCCCAGGTTAACTGGTAATGACGGGTGTAGAGCTTGAATAAATTCTGCAGATTGGCGGAGTGACTGTTGATGCTCATTTAGTTGTTACTCGAGTTTGGAATTTTACTTTACCGTTGCCTGGGATCGAATAGGTTATTACGCCTGTTCAGGACGATGGTAATTCATCAACCACCGGAAGCAATACACATGGCGGCTTTGACGAACAGCAATTTTCATTAAATCACCAAAATAAAGACGGTCCGGAAGAAAAGCCATGACAGGAGATGCAGCCTTTTGGGAGCGGGGCTTTCAGTTGTGCACTGTTTGGATTTGACGGCAATTTTCATCTCACGGGCTGCCCAAGAGACCGGCCGCCGGGCCGGCCAATGAGGGTCCATCTGAAACTTATGAGCCATGGAGGACGCCTCGACCTGGTGGCCCAAACCGGCTCTTTCCAGCCCTCCCGTTAAAAA
>JBKHJN010000075.1:0-6273 GCA_046538075.1 Desulfobacteraceae bacterium
CCAAAGCTAAAGAGATAAGCAAGGAACTCTAAAGTTATATGAAAAAGAAGCCCTTGATCCCCGTGGTAATTGGCTGCAGCCTGCCAGGGGAGGCCTTTCCCATGGGGGTGGGAGAGGAGCTTGAAGGGAAGGCCGGCGGTCCCTTCTCCCCTGATATTGATCTAATTATATGCTCAAAGTAATAATAACACCGAGTGAGCCATTCGATCCGGGCACCGGCAAACCGTGGGTTCCAGGAGCGGGACTGGCCGCCGATCATCGCTGGCCCCTCTACCTGGGAATCTCCCTCTTGTCAAACTGGTAAGCGATGATTAATAAATAATCATTGCTTTTAATTCATTAACGTTCCGCTTAGAATATTTTTTCCAACAGAGTGTTGCCAATAGCTCATAGTTGGAAGGACTTACCTGGTGGTCACCCTGAGCGAAGCCAGGATCCCTTAAAATTATGGATGATCTTTCGCCTCCTTCCATTCCCGGCAATTTGCATACTACCGCCATGGCCATTTTGCCCCATGATGATGTCGATGAGGCCCTGGAGGTGGCCCTGTCGCTGGACATTCCCTTCTGGCCGCAACTTCCCCACGTCAGCTACTATGAAGATATGTATGTCCAGGCGGCCGAGCACTTCCCCGGCATCATCCTGCTGCCCGAAATCAACAGCATCCGTTTTGATACCGCCAAGTTCTATGAAGAGTTGCCGGAGATGCTGGCCCACTGGCAGGAGCCGGAATACTTTGACATCTCCCCCACCTATTCGGTAGTCTATCATCGCTTCCTGAGCCTGGATTTGAGCGGCTACATTGCCATCCGGGGGCAGCTGGAGGGGCCGGTCAGTTTTGGCATGAAGATCTTGGATGAAAACGACCGCCCGTTGATCTTTAACGACGAAGTCCGGTCGGTACTGATGGATTTCATGGCCCGGCGGGTGCAGGTGCAACTGCACCGCCTCCAGGCCAAGCATCCCCGGGCCTTTATGTTTATCGACGAACCCGGCCTGCAGTTTGTCTTTAGCTCGGTTTCCGGCTATACTGACCTCCGGGCCCGGGAGGATTTGGACCGCTTCCTGGCTCAGATCGACCATCCCCGGGGCATCCACCTGTGCGGCAACCCTGATTGGGAATTCCTCCTGAAACGCGACCTCGATATTTTGTCTATGGATATCTATACCAACGCCGAGATTTTCCGCAGTTATGGGCCGGATATCAAACGTTTTGTGGAGCGGGGCGCAATCCTCAGTTGGGGTATAGTCCCCACCGGCTTTGAGGCCTTTGACCGGGAATCCCAGGACCACCTGATAACTACTCTGGAAGAGATCTGGGCTACTCTGTACCAGGCCGGGATCGATCGGCAGCAGTTGTTGGCTCAGAGTTTGCTGAGTCCGGCGACTTGTTGCCTGATCAATCCGGACCGTGAAAAGACGGTCGCCAAGGCCTATGCCTGGCTACAGGAATTATCTTCTCGTCTAAGAGAGAAATATTCTTTACAATGAATATTATTACTCAGAGCGAAAAATTGATTAATGCTAAATCTTCATTAAATCCCCTCTCCCTTGAGGGAGAGGGTTAGGGTGAGGGTGAAAAGTTAAGCTATTTCATGCTCCTAGTAATAAAAGATATATATTACTGACAACCTCATTTTTCAGTTCCCGCCTTACCGGGGTGGGATTCCGCGGCCTGGGGCGGATTGCCATCAGGATACTAAGAATGACTGCCCCTCTTCTTTAAGTAGTGTAAATTTCTAAAAAAGGAGGATAACCATGAAGTGTATCAACCTGATTGGGCTAATGGGGTTTTTTCTGCTTTTTGCGATGGTCAGCGCCAGTGCCTGGGGGGCTGAGATCAAGCCTTATGAAGCCCAGGACTTCAGCAGTCTGAAAGGGATGAAGGGATTCAGCGATCAGTTATTGCAGCAACATTTTACCCTTTACGAAGGCTATGTCAAAAATACCAATTTGGTGCTAAATCAGATGGCGCAGATGGCCCAACAGAATCAGATGACCACCCCCCAATACGCGGAACTGAAGCGCCGCTTCAGTTGGGAATTCAACGGCATGCGGTTGCATGAACTCTATTTCGGCAATCTGGGCGGCAACGGCCAGATCAACAAGGAGGGCAAGCTTTATAAAAGCCTGGAAGAAAATTTCGGCAGTTATGACCGGTGGCTGGCCGATTTCAAGGCCATGGGCGGTATGCGGGGTATCGGCTGGGTAGTTTTGTACGAGGACTTAAAGACCGGTCGATTGATGAACGTCTGGATCAATGAACATAACCAGGGCAACCTGGCCGGCGCTGTGGCCCTGCTGGTGATGGATGTCTTCGAGCACGCCTTTATGACCGACTATGGACTGAAAAAAGCTGATTACCTGGAAGCCTTCTTCCAGAACCTGGACTGGAAAGCAGTTGAAGCCCGGTACCACGCCCACCATAATTAATAAGTGGGTCTGGGGCACAGGTAGGCATTCTGCCTGTGCCTTAAGACCGGATGGCAGCCCGGCACAATTTTTTTTACTTATGGTCAGCATGGCACAAAGGTAATAAAATTTGCCGTCTGAGTAATAAATTCTCGGTAATTTTCTTCAGATCAGCAGCCAGTAAGCCGGTCCTCAGCCGTTGGGGAACTTGACAATCCCTGACTAATCATTTAAAATTCCTCAATATATTGACAATTGGATTGCAGCCTAGCCTCTGAGGAGAAAGCGCGCATGAAAGTTTTGGGAATCTGGGGCAGTCCACGACGCGGCGGTAATACGGAAATTCTACTGGATGCTTTTCTAAAAGGTGCGGCCCAGGGGGGAGCGGAAGTCGAAAAGGTGGCCCTGAACAAACTCAAGATCTCCCCCTGTATGGAAATTTACCATTGTACCAAAGACGGCACCTGTCCGATCAAGGATGATATGCTCGATCTTTATCCCAAGCTGTTGGATGCGGACGTGGTGGCGCTGGCCTCCCCGGTCTTTTTTTACGGCTTGTCTGCTCAGGCCAAAGCCCTGGTTGATCGGACCCAGGCCTTGTGGGCCCGGCGCTATGTTCTCAAGCAAGACTTTCCAGGAGAAAATCGCCAGGGGGTTTTGTTATGCACCGGCGCCACCCAGGGGAAACATGTCTTTGTCGGCTGCCGGCTCACGGCGCGGTATTTTTTTGACGCCATCAATGTGGTTTATGCAGCTGAAATTTTGGTGCGAGGGGTGGACGAAAAGGGCGCTATTCGGCAAAAACCAGAGGTATTGGTGGAATCGGAAGACTTGGGCCGGCGATTAGGCCAGGGAGAGCCGGTAGGACCGGTCAAGCTCTTCCCCCTGGCCGTCTAATGATTTCGGGATGGAATTTACCTAAGGAGGACGTTGATGGAATCTCCCTTTACTGTGGGCATGACCAATGAGATGCGGCTCAAAACCGGACCGGGCCACTCGGCCCGAAAATTCTTTCCCCAATTGCCCGATGCTTTTGCCACCCCTTATCTGGTGGGGCTGATGGAAGGGGTCAGCGCCGAATTGATGGCCAAACACTTGAAAGCGGGGGAGCAGTCAGTAGGGATCTCCATGAACCTGAAGCACTTGGCCCCGACTCCCTTAGGCATGGAGGTCCGGGTAGTAACCGAGATCACTCAGGTGGAGGGCCGTAAATTGACCTTCAAGCTGGAGGCCTTTGACGAACAGGAAAAAATCGGCGAAGCGGTCCACGAACGCTTCATTATCAACGCCGATAAATTCCAGCAGAAGATTGCCGATAAGGCGGCGGCCAGTCAACCAGGCTGATGACCAAAGACTTTCCTTATGATCTGGTGACCTTGCGGGATTTTGAAACCGGGTGGGGCTGGGATGCCCAACTCCGGGGCCTGATCCGCAAAAAGTACCGTCAGGACTTGGAAGGCCTGAGCCGTCTCGACCCTAGGCCTTTGGCTCGAAGTCTGGGGGCTGAAGTCTTGCCCGAGCAGCCTTATGCCAGCGTCCAATGGATCATCCGCCTCTGCCCGTTCCGACCCCTGGAGCTGTATTTTCAATATGACCAGGACCTGGAGTTCGGGACTGATCTGCGGATTTTTTACGCCCGCAAAAGCCTGTCAGTACCGACTGAGGACGCCTTTGTGTTTGCCTGGGATTTCCTGGGCTTGCTGGCCCGTTATGGCCGGGGGACTTTTACTCCCGACTCTGCCGGCCCCGGGTCCGGATGGGTTCGGTTTGAAGACATCGAGGCCCGGGCCGGTGCCTCGCTCAAGGACTTTTCCTTGGGGCCGCGGCTGAAGGTGGTGCCGCTGATCTCCGCGGCGGTGGCGGCGGTGGCAGTGTTGCGTCTGGACCGCGGTACTTGCATCGCCACCCCGGAGGGATGGGCGGTCACCTGGCCGGTACTGCAGGACCTGAGCCTGCGGCTGCTGGTCGAACTTCCTGACATCCAGGTGGCCTTCGACGACCGCGGGGCCATCAAATACCCTCCGGAATTTTTGTTGAGCTTTGCCTGGCTCTATATCAATGCCCTGATACGCCAGGCCCGGCAGGTGGAACCCAGCTTGCCGCGGCTGTCGCGTTATTTTTAGAGGGGGGAAGTTATGAAATGTGTGCACTGCGGCGCCGACGAAGTTACGGTCCGAACCCTCTGACAGGGCGGCCTGGAGGTGCGCTGCCAGGTGTGCGGCCACGAATATTCACCCCAGGAGATTCGGCAACTGATGAAACAAAAAGGGAGCCGGAGAAAGCTTGCCGTTTCCGCGGAGGCGGCTCCCAAATGCCGGATAGATTCTTGAATTGATCATCTATGCCAAAAGAGTTGACATAAACTGTAAAATCAAAGGAGACAGCCGGTGGCTAGAGTAACTATCGAAGATTGCTTGAATAAACTTCCCAATCGCTTTGCCCTGGTGCATATTGGGGCGCAACGGGTGCGGCAGCTTTATCATGGAGCGCCGCTGTTGATCAAAGGGCGGAACAACAAAGAGATCGTCATGGCGTTAAGGGAAATTGCCGCCGGGAAGGTGATTGCCACTGAACCCTTGAAGGCGCTGCCCGAAAAATGAATAATCCCCAGCAGTAAAACAATTTATTTTTGGTTTTTGACAAACATCTCTAGGCTGGATTACCCTGCGCTTGGCATCCGGTGCTCAGAGTACAAACTCACTAATTTGCCAAGAATTAATTAGGGAGTGAACTGATGCCGGCCAATTTACCCCCGCAGTATTTTGAGGCGGAAAAGCGCTACCGGGAGGCCAAGAGTAGCAGCGACAAGCTCAAGTGCTTGGAAGAAATGTTGACCATTATGCCCAAGCACAAGGGCACGGATAAACTCCGGGCTGACTTGCGGCGGCGCATTTCCAAGCTCAAGGACATGGGTCAGGCCCGTAAAGGCCCCGGCCGCCGCCCCCCGGTCTACCTCCTGGACAAGGAGGGGGCGGGCCAGGTGGCGTTGATCGGACCGCCCAATACCGGCAAATCCTCTCTGCTGGCCGCCCTGACTAACGCCCAACCGGTGATTGCCGATTATCCTTTTAGCACCCGCATCCCGTTGGCCGGGATGATGATCTACGAAAACGTCCAGATTCAATTAATCGATACTCCCCCTTTAAGTCAGGATTATTTAGAATCCTGGTATCCTGACCTGCTGCGCCGGGCCGATGCCTGGCTGTTGGTGACCAGCCCGGCCGAGGGGGATGTGCTGGACCAGGTGGAGCAGGCGGAAGCCATTCTGGCCCCCTATAAGTTGGGGCTGCAGGGGAACAGCGAAGAGTTGAACCCGAACCCTGAACTCAGGCGCAAACCCACCCTGGTGGCCCTCAACCAAGCTGATCTGGCCCTGGACCCCGAAGAAGTGGCGCTGGCCCAAGAGATTTTACAGGAACGGTTTGTTACCCTGGTGGTGTCGGCTAAGGATCGCCGGGGGCTGGCCGAACTGAAGGCCGCGGTTTTTGCCACTCTTCAATTAGTGCGGGTTTATACCCGGGCGCCGGGTCGGGCCGCTAACTTCGATGCCCCCTTTGTAGTCCCAGTCAACACTACCGTTCAGGAATTGGCCTCCCGCATCCATAAGGATTTTACTCAGTCATTCAAATATGCCCGGGTCTGGGGTGAGAAAACCTTTGAAGGCCAGCGGGTTCAGCGGGACTATATCCTCCACGACGGCGACATCGTGGAGTTGCACCTTTGAGGCCGGGGTCAGACCGAATTTACATCAATGCCAGGACGGTTTCCAAAGACATTTCCCCTTGACCGTAGGGGCGCAATTCATTGCGCCCGAAAGGGCTTAAGGGGGGTTGGGAGGGGAGCTTGAGGGGAGGGCGGGGG
>JBKHJN010000076.1:0-6268 GCA_046538075.1 Desulfobacteraceae bacterium
CTTTGCCAAGCCTCAAACTCCGGGGTCCACCTTACCCTGGCGGGATATTTCAGCCACAAGCTTTTGTAGCATTCGACTGAAAGTCTAAGTAGTTCCCCCGCGTCCATTTTCCCCTCCTTTATTCTTTCTCTTAGCAGATTATAGTTTTATCTGTCAATCTGATCTGGGACATCGCGGAAGCAATTGCTGACTAAATTTTAAAAGAATAAAGAATCTGGAAGAAAACAAATTCCACCAAGGGTATAGCCTGGAATTTCAGGGGTCCGGGAATGGGAGGAAATACTGAAAAGACCCTGGGAATGGAATTGGACATCGATGTTGAATGGAAAATACGAATTATTAATTCATTCTAGTTAAAAATAAGTTTCTTGAATCCTTCATAATAAGAAAAGATACTCATCGTCTGTAGACTTATTGTCATCACCTCAAGGAAAATAAAATTTATGAACGATGATCGTCATACAAAAAAAGTGTTTGGCAATGCTGTGCGAGAAGCTCGTCTTCGCGAAAAAATGTCTCAAGAAGATCTTGCTGATGCAGCAGGACTCGACAGAACTTATATAGGAGGTGTCGAGCGAGGAGAACGAAAGCCAAGCTTGGTTGCGTTAAAAAAGAGGTCCTTCCGACTTTTCCGTGGGTAACAATCAAAAACCTACGGAGTTTGTGTGTGTGGTTCAGACAAAAGTTAGAAGGAAAAATCCCGATCTCCCCTCGGCCAAGGCCATATAGCATGCCCCGAGGAGATGTCAAGGTTTCCCTTACAGCGCTTCGCGACCTTGACATCTCCTATTAGGGCATGCTGGCCTAAAAGTAGGCCGAGGGCGAGAGGATGGCCTTTTTGCCTCGGGCTCAAGGATGTAAGTTTCCTTTTCATAGTACCCACGCTAATTCCGGAAGGATCGAATTTTATTAATTCAATCTGCCACCACGAAACTCCACAAATGAGAAGGAGAATTTTGATATGCAGTTAATATCGTAAAGAATTACAATGTGTTGCTAGTGGCAAGATACACGTTATCTTATTTTCTTGACACAGTCAAAAGCAAGGCGTAAAAAATGGTCATAAAATTCTTCCAAGATTGCGGTTGGCTTATTTACTTCCACCCAAACCCACCGGCACCAATTGGAGTTAGAGATGCCTTACCGGGCTTTTATCTCCTATAGTCACGCCGCCGATGGCAAACTGGCGACCGCCCTCCAATCCGCCTTGCATCGTTTTGCCAAGCCCTATTACCGCCGGCGGGCTATTGATGTCTTTCGCGACCAAACCAGCCTGTCCATCACTCCGGCTCTCTGGCCCGCCATTGAAAAAGCCCTCAGCGAATCCGAATACTTTATCCTGATGGCGTCCCCTGAGGCCGCGGCCTCCCATTGGGTTAAGCAAGAGGTTGACTATTGGCTGAAGTATAAAACCGCCGACCGGATTTTGATCGTCCTGACCGAGGGGGAAATTGTTTGGGACAATGCAGCCGGCGATTTCGATTGGGGCCGACCCACCGCTTTGCCTGAGAATCTGAAAAAGGCCTTTGCGCAAGAACCCCTGTATCTGGACCTGCGCTGGGCCAAGCAAGAGGAAGACCTATCTTTCCACTAACCAAAATTTCATGACGCCATTGCCGATCTGGCGGCCACGCTCCACGGGCGACCCAAGGATGAGATCACCGGTGAGGACGTGCGCCAGCACCGGCGAACCAAGAGAATACAGTGGTCGGCCGTGATCGCCCTCCTAACTTTGACCGTAGCCTTGGTGCTGGCGTTTATTATTGCCTTATTTCAATATCGTGAAGCTGACCGGCAGTTTAAAGAAGCCGACCGCCGGGGGAAAATTGCCCTGTCCCGGCAGCTGGCCGTACAATCTCAAAATTTGCTCGACGTTCAATTGGACCTGGCTTTGCTCTTGAGTGTGGAAGCCTGCCGGACGGCAGCTACGGTGGAGGCTCAAAATGCCATCTTCACCGCCCTGGAGAAAGAGCCCCAGATTAAGGGCATGCTGCATGGCGATAAAGGTTTTTTCAGCTGTGTGGCCATCAGCCCCGACGACCAAACCGTGGTTGCAGGAGCTACCGATGGCACTATCAAATTCTGGGATATTAAAACCCACAGGCCCATAGGACCACTCTTGAAAAAGCATCGAGGTATGATTGAAAGCGTGGCCTTCAGCCCGGACGGGCAGCTCCTGGCCTCGGGAAGTCGGGATAACACGGTCATTATTTGGAACGCAGAAACTCAAAAGCCATTGAAGGTCTTGAGAGGACACAAAGGACTTATAGCCTTTGTCCACACTGTGGCTTTCAGCCCCGACGGCAAGATCCTGGCTTCGGGGAGCGAGGATAAAACCATCATCTTCTGGGACCTAAAAAACCGAAAACCTTTGGCTCCCCCCTTGAAAGGACATAAAAAATCAATCATGAACATATCTTTCAGCCGTGATGGGACTACCTTGGCCTCGGGAAGTGAGGATAGGTCTTTTATCCTCTGGGACCTGAAGACCCGGAAACCCCTGGGACAGCCCCTGAAAGTAGCTCCAAATTTAATTTACAGCGGAGTGTTCGGACCTGACGGCCACACTCTGGCCTCATTTGATAATGAAGATCTCAGCCTTTGGAATTTGAAAAGCAGGCAACTACTGGGTCATCCCTTCAAGGTAAAGGATTTTTTCCCCATCATGGCCTTTGGTCCTGATGGGCAGTTCATTGCCTCTGCTGGCCAATATAAACAGACTATCCTTTTTGACCTGATAAACCAAAAGCGTCAGATGATCTCTTCTATTTTCTTGCATAGCCTGAACCCGCTGCCAGAAGATGACGTGAGCATAGCAAGTTTGGCCTTCAGCCCTGACGGCGTCACCTTGGCCTCGGGAAGTGAGGATAAGACTATCAGCCTGTGGGATGTAAAAACCCGCCGGGCAAAGATTCCGCCCCTGAAAGGACATCGGGGTCCAGTGCGAACTTTGGCCTTCAGTCCTGACGGCAAATTGCTGGCCTCAGGCAGTGAGGACGCTACCGTGCGGCTTTGGGATGTGGATATACAGTCCTGGCTCAAATGGGCCTGCCACATAGCCAATCGCAACCTGATTCGGAAGGAATGGGAAAGATATATGGGCGACCGGCCGTACCGCAAAACCTGCCCGAACCTGCCGGGGCCGGAAGAATAAGGGACACGAATCTCTTACCTCAGATATACCTTGTCAGCTGGCCTACATTAAGCCTCACTAAAAACTCCAGGTTATTATCAGTCGGCTCACATCTTATTTCCCAGCGCACCTTCGAGCATCTTGGCCAGGGGGTCATACCAGGGCTTGGTCCACCAGGAGCGGGGTTTTCTGGACACCGTGCCCCCGGCCAGGTCCACCAACACCTCCACGGTGTTACAGGCTCCGAAAAAGGCTTTGTTTTCCTCCAGCATATCCGGGACCAAAGCAAAGGGATTTTTCTGCACAACAATAATTACCGTGGCAGTGACGTTCTTGGCCTTTAAAAAGCCTGTCTGAAAGAGCTGCTGCAGGGCCTCCCGCCAGCCGGCCACGGCCTGGGAAATCTGGTTGCGGTCGTAGCAGTCGCCATCCACGACGGCGAGGAGGCTTTCCACCCCGGCGGTGAACTGCGAGCCTGGCGCATGCAGCACCAAGTCAAAGGCCGGCTGCCAAGCCTGGGAGGTTTCCCGGAATTTCATCGAGCCGGTCATCGACCCGGCCTCCTGCCTGAGGTTTTCCAGGAATTTGCGGTAGCGGGGGGATAAATCCCGGCCGCGCAGGGCCGCTTTGATCTTTTGCTTCAGCTCCTTCAGAGAAAAGAACTCATTTCTGGTCAAGCCCTGGTCCCAGTTCTGGACCTTTTCCAAAAACTGCTGCTGTCTCGGCTCCGGGGGACGGGTGTCCAGCCGATCGATGAAGGCATAAACCGGTTTAAACAGCTCCCGGGCCTTATCGTATTCCTCTTCACTGGGGGACAGACCGCCCCGGGCCCCGGTCCAGCCGTAGCGGCTGCCATAGATGCCGATCACGGCATCACAGGCTGGGATGATTTCCTCCAGGATGACCGTACGGGGCGCGCCGGCCTGGGCCCCCAGGTTCTCGGCCAGGACCGCTTCGATCCCCATCTCCTCGAGGGCCTGCCGGGCGGCCTCCCGCCGGGACCCGAAGTCTTTCATCACCGAGCTGACCAAGACCCGCTGGATTTTCATTATTTCAACCTTTCTCAGCAAGAGGTGGTCATTTTTGGGTGATTGACTTCTACTCTTCCTCTTTGGCCTTCCTTTCCTGCATCACCTGAGTGATATAAACTTCAACTTCACCTTGGAGGATCTCTTCCACCCGGGCCGCAAACGCCGGATAGGCCTCCAGGTGGCTAGAATGGGACTGGTAGGGGCCGCTTAGTTGAAAAACTGCCCGCCGTCGTTTTTCAAGGATTCCACCATGCGGCGGTAATGGCGCCAACGCTCGCCGAAGCGCAAAAATTCTTCCACCGCCAGGCTGATAGCCACCATCAGGCTGAGAGCGAAGGTGAACCAACGCACCACGGCCAGGCCGTTGCTTAGGGCTGCCAGAGCCTTGTCCTCGTCTTTTTTCAGGACCGCCAGCTCCAAAAGGGTGGCATAGTCCCAATAGTCCGGTTTCCCAGCGGCGATGCGGCGATTCACCGCATATTCCACCACCGGAAGTAATTGCTCGCGCCCGGGGTCGGGAGGATTCCTGATTTCCATGAGAGTCACCGTATTGATCCCCGGGTAGGCATCTCGCCAATCCGCCTCAAAGCCTTTCAGGTAGGCATCAACGGCTTTATCTAAAAGCCCCCGGGCCAGAAAATCCTGTCCTGCCTGCAAAGCAGCCACCCAACGGTCTTTGTATACCCGGCCGAGGATGCCATAGGTCTCACCACTGGGCCCCCGTCGCTCCAACAAATCCAGGAGCACCCTCTCAGCCTCTTCCCCTTGTTTGTTTCTATTCAGCGCCAAGGCCAGTTGTTCCTGGACCATGACGGTGGCCCCCAAAGGCGGGGGCATTTTCTGGACCAAGGCAATCATATCCGGCCAAGCCTTTACGTCTCGGTAGGAAAGAAAAAGGTCAATGATCACACCTGATTCCACCTGGCGGATATCGCCGAGTTCCTGCTCCAGGGCGCGCAGGGCCTGAAGCCGTTGGTCCAGGCCTTGAGTGCGGCCCAGTTGCCGGGCTTGGGCCAACCGGGCCTAGATCTCCGCAGAGTAATGGACCCGTTCGCGGAACACATCAGTTTTGGTATGGTCGATCTGGGGGTAGCCGTCTATAAGTTGGAAAAGGGGACTATCCGTCGCCGCATTCTGGGCTTCAAGCAGGCGCTGGACTAACGCTTCCTTGTCCGCTTCCACCTCGGCCGGGGTGCCTTCAGGAGTCAAGTTATAAGGCAAGGCTCTGAGTGGGGCCACGTCAAAGGGTAATTGGCTGCCGCCCGCCCCGAACAGGAGCACGGTGCTCCAAGGCCGGACCGCATGGCGGACCCCCAATTCGTAAAAGACATTGGCGTTGGCGGTGGTCAGGTCGGCCACGGCGTATTCGCACATGATCAGGCGTTCAAACATGGGTTTATGAATGATGCCCCCGGTCATCTCCTCGTCGGCGCGTAGCGGTTGCAAACCGGCCTCCTCGATAGCAGGCGCAATAAGCTCTTTATAAACTGCGTCAAAGTCAATTATCCCTCCGGCAATGTTGGACTTTTTCCCAAAAGGCATGAGGACAAAGCACAGCGGCTGATTCATTGTTTTACTCCCTTGAAAGTATTACCAATATCTTTTTCCTCACAACAGTCCCCACCCCATTTTTTTCCCCTAGTGGCTGGAGCTGCTGCATAGTCCTCTGAACCTGCAGGGATGTTGACGAGCTTCAATCCAATGCAACCCTGGCGCTCCCAGTTCGGCATGGACCAGCCTGTCTCGGCTCGGATGGTTGTTAAAGCATTAGTGGGCAAATCTCACAGTCAATAGCTTGCGCTTACATCGCACCTTGGACTACTCAGGGAGCGAGTTAGGTTTATCCGCCTAATCCTTTTATCACCGGGGGAATGGAGCGTAGCGGGATTCTCCGTCTGTATGAATGGCTTTTCGTCTGCTGAGTTTATTTACTGAAACAGATGTTTGACACTCGTCTGTATACCAAATGACCAAACCCTCGAGCCTATAGGGGGTCTGGCGGGACCTCCTCAAGTGCCAACCTGCGAAACCTTTGCCCCTCAAGGATTGCATATTATGAGACCGTTGCGAAAAGCAGATTTCTTTTTTATCTGGATTTAGGGGA
>JBKHJN010000077.1:0-6246 GCA_046538075.1 Desulfobacteraceae bacterium
TGAAATGGGGATCCCGGAATTATTCGGGAAATCGCAGTTACCACCGGGCGCGGCACCACCGGCCGACCACCTGGGGGCATCGCCCTTACCATCAAGCCCGTCATTACCAGCAGATGAAATGGGGCCCCCGGAATTACCATCGGGCGCGGCATTATCGGCCGTCCACATGGGGCCACAATCCCTACCATCGTTGGACAAACAATAATTACCCCAGCCGCTGGAATAATCGGACTTGGCGCGGGCCTCAGCCAGGATGGGGATATTCCCAAGCAAACGGACGCGGCTATTACCGGTAAAAAGGGCCGCCAATACAGCAATTCCCGTTACTGGTAATGAAAAATCAGCGCTGACCGGCGGGGATGGGATGTGATGCCACGGAGGAATTTTTGAGGAGAGGAAGGGTTTCACAGGATGCGGCTGAGAATTTCCTTTCTTGATCCCTCCTTATCCGTTTAGAAGACGGCTCATGCCGGGGGCCAAAAACTATTGGGGTGATGTCGGCTCCCCCACATCACCCCTTTTTTATTCCTGGTTTTTGGCTTCTTTGAGTTTATACCGGGTCGTACTTGAACAGCGGGCACCCCTTGCAGACATCGAGACCCGGCCACGGTTGGCCGCCTTTACCCAGAACCGAGGGACCGCCCATTTCAGTGACCCGCTTCAGCAGTTGCGCGGCGCTGGCCTTGATTTGGCTTCCCGGGACAAAGAGATTCATCATGGACATATCAGTTTTGCCCGAGGTTTTGCTGCCCGCGCACATGGTGGTCAGGTTGGCCGTATTGTTGGTAAAGGACCACACCGACGCGGAGCATACCGCGGAATTAGGGGTGTGGTTAAAGGTCAGATTGCTGCGGTGGGTCGCAGCCATATAGTCATTGAGTACGTGATAAGCCTGGAAGGGCAACAGCATGAAAAAAACGACATCCGGATCGACCCCCGATTCGTCAAACAAGGCCAGGGGCGCGGTATAGATGCCGCAGCAACTCCCCTTGGGGAGCTTGGCCTTTCCCCGGGGCGCTTGCCAGGCCAGTTCCTCGTCGCGCAGATATTTCATATGCCTTTTGGTGTCTTTTTCCTGGTCCAACTCCCGGTAGCCGAAAACAGGTTCGGCGTTTTCACACAGCAGCCTATCAGCCGGCATGTACATGGCCTGATGCCCGCCCCGGGCCATGGCCAGCTGCTGGCAATAGGTTAACTTGGCCTTGGCCTTGGCATTGACCTTACATTTGGAGACCTCATCTTCATTAGCGCAGAATTTGATCCCCACCGGGTCAAAATCAAGCCGGATATAGTAAATATAGGTATCCGTGATATCCGTATAAGTCAGCTGGTCTTTGCCCTTTTGGGCAATTTCGGTCATGGATTCCTTTAATCCCATTCTTATTCTCCTTAAAGTTTTTTTTATAGTACAACTGCTGGCAGCAGGAGCGCCGGGTTTTTAATTTACTTGGCGGATGGAACGCATACAGAATTCCTTGCCGGAGTGAAAATAGACAGGTTTCTTTTTACCCGCTTGAACAGGAAATAAGCTGCCAGATACAGGGCCATGAAAACTGCAATGAAACCTACTGAGAAATTGGTAGGGGGAATAAAAAATTCCACCTCCAGAAATCGCAGCTGCATCCAGGCCAGGGCGAAGGGGATGGGCCAGAGACGCGCCATGGACAGGGCCATCTGAGAGAAAAAGGACATACCAAAGACCTCGTTGGCCATGCGATTGGCGGCCTTATAAGACGCCTTGTCCCCGGCCTTGGCGGCTTCGATGGATAAATCCTGGTATTTCAGGCTTTCTGCGGTCAAGTCTTCCAGACGTTTTCCCACCAGACGGTAGCCCAATGAAAGGGTGATTTCGCCTAAAATAAGGCAAAACAGCGCCAGGACAAAGGTACCCAGGAAAAACCCGGCATACGCGTTGTCAGGCAGGCGGTACCACCAGATCAAATAGGGATCCAGAGCCAGCAAGAACGAAGGCATTTCCATAATTTTACCAGAATTTTCGGGGCGGGGCATAAGCTGGTGGCCCCGCCTTAAGCTTACCGATTAACCGAAGGGCGGCACGATGGAGTAGCCGAAAAACCCCTTGCTGACGTAGCGCAGGCCCACATAAACGGCCAGCAGGACGAACAGCCTCTTCAACCAGATGTCGGGGATATATTTGGAGGTATAAGGGCCGATGATGGAGCCGACGAAAATGCCGATAAGTTCCGAGCCCACCATGAGGAAATCCACCGGGATTTGTTTCACCACCATGTAGGAAAAGATGGAAGTGATCATGCTGATGAGCACCGCCAAGGCGGAGGTGCCGGCCACCAGGTACATGGGCAGCCCCACCACCGACGTGATGTAGGGCACGTAAAGGAAGCCGCCGCCGACCCCGATGAAGGCCGAGATGGCGGCGATGACAAAGCCGCCCAGCATAGGCAACAGGGGATTGAAAGTAAATTCCACCCCGTAAAAGGTGAACCTGACCCGGGTCAGGCTGAACTGGGTGACCTTGGCGCCCATTTCCGCGGTTTCAGCCCCGGTCTTTTTCCCCCTCACCGACTCTTCAAAAGCCTTGGCCGCAGCCTTGGCTTCCTTCTTGCTGGCCTGGCCCCTTTCCGTGGTGTCATAGAAGAGCACAAAGGCAATAACAAACACCGCCAAGCCAAAATAGCCGATATAAGAGCTCAGTTGGATCTTGCCGGCCGTCAGCCAGGGAATAATGAAAGCTCCCAAAATGCTGCCGATGGCCAGGGAGACTCCTAGAGGCAGCACCAACCGGCCCATGCGATAATAGTTAATAGAAGAAATCAGGGCTGACAGACCTACCAGGTATTGGTTGGAAACCCGGATGGTATCGGTCATTAACTTGTTCATTACCGGACTGGTGTCCTTGAACTGAGCTCCATAGGCTCGCAGGCCGAAGACGGTGATGTGGCCTACCCCGGCCATGATGCCGCCGAAAGCGCCCACCGTGGAGAAGATCCAGCCTACCCAGATCCCCCACAGGATGCACCAGAGCCAGAAGGGTTGGGGGGCGCCGGGAATGCCCAACAACCCTTTGGGGGCTTCAGGGTTCAGTTGACCTGGACCCACGCCGGTAGGAGTCTGGGCAATGGCTTGTTCTACCTTCTGGGCCAGGGAGGGTTCCACTGACAAGAGGGTAGCGGCCACGGCCAGGACCACCATGGCGCCCATGATTACCAAAATCTTTTTCCCCATGTAAACCTCCTTGAAAAATATAAACGATATTAAAGTCTTAAGAACTGGTATGAGTGCGGTTCCTCAAGCTGGACAGCTTTTGCCGGAAACGCGCTTTAAAGATAATAATGGTTGAGTCTGCCGGCGCGTACCGCTGCTTCTCTTAGCCAACTGTTTATATGTATAGGTCTTAAAAATGGGTTTGCAATTCTTTGGGTTTACCACGGAATATGGTTATTCCCATTTGTGCAAAATACATGCCGGAATAGTTTTGCTCCCAAAATTATAAGCTATTGAAATTATTAGTAGAATAAAGGGTTATTTTTTATTAATTGAGGGGAATTGTTAATTAATCATGTTTATGCTATTAACATAAACATAAACATTAAATTAACATTTACGCCGCATGACCGCGTTCCGGCCGGGAAAGAATATATGCTGCCCGAAGGATACGAGAAGTTCTGGGAAGAGGTGATGAATACTATCGTGGAGGGGGTGGTAGTGATTGATCCCCGGGGTATCATCCTCTCGGCAAATCAGGCCATGGAGGAGATTACCGGGTACCGCCAGCAGGAACTTATCGGTAAACCCTGCGCGCTGATCAAATCCGATGCCTGTTTTGACGCACTGAAGCCAGGAAAGCATTGCGAGCTTTTCAATAACGGCTCCATCAGGCACTGCCGCTGCTCGTTGGCCCGCAAGGACGGCAGTCTGGCCCATGTCGTCAAAAACGCCGCGCTGTTAAAGGACCATGGCGGGGAGGTTTTGGGGGGCATAGAAACCTTCACGGATATCAGCGAAATGATGGCCAAAGAGCGGGTCATTACCCGGCTGCGGCGGGAGTTGAGCCTGGAAGACGGCTTCCAGGGCATTCTGGGAAAAAGCCCGGTGATGCTGCAATTATTCTCCCTGATTTCCAGCGCCGCGGCTTCGGAGGCGCCGGTGATCATTTATGGCGAAAGCGGCACCGGCAAGGAATTGGTGGCCGGGGCCATCCACCGCCTCAGCCCCCGCAGCCAGGGGCCGTTTATCAAGGTAAACAGCGCCGCGCTGAACGAAGCGCTCCTGGAAAGCGAGTTGTTCGGCCACGTGAGAGGGGCCTTTACCGGCGCGGACCGCACCCGGCTGGGACGGTTTGAGGCCGCGCACCAGGGGGACATCTTTCTGGACGAAGTGGGTGATTTACCCTTGTCCACCCAGGCCAAGCTCCTGCGGGTGTTGCAGGAAAAGGTTATCGAGAAAGTAGGGGATCATCGGCCCATCGCCGTGGATGTACGGGTGATCAGCGCCACCAACCAGGACCTGCCGCGGCTTATGGCCGCAGGTCTTTTCCGGGAAGACCTGTATTACCGCATCAATGTCATACCCATCCACCTCCCGCCTCTAAGAGAGCGGCGGGAGGACATCCCCCTCCTGGTGGACGCGTTCATTGAGCGGGCTTACCTGAAAAATCGCAAGCCCATCACCCGCATCAGCAAGGATGCCCTGGACATCCTCCTGGAGCACACCTGGCCCGGGAACGTCCGGGAATTAATCAACACCGTGGAATATGCCTTTGTGCTTTGCCAGGAGGGCGCCATCCGGCCGGAGCATCTGCCGCGGCAACTCAACCGGAAAATCCCGGAGCCTGCCCCGGCGAATGCGCGGGCTGCAGCCCCCAGCGGGGCCGATCACCAGGAAGTGATCGTGGAGGCCATCAGGAGAGCCGGCGGCAAAAAGGGCGAAGCCGCCCGTCTGCTGGGGGTCAGCCGGGTGACCCTGTGGAAATGGTTGAAAAATCTCAATCTCGAAGTGGATGAGATCTTATCTTCCTCCTGAGGAGGGAATAGTTGAAGCCGAAATTGTCCGTGAGGAGTAAACATACCATGGTAAGCTGGCGTATGGTGGCTCTCCTGCTGGTGGCCTGCTTCGTTCTGGGCGGCTGCGGTGAGGAAGAACCGGTTAAGAAGATCGATCTGTCAGAGCGGCAGGAGGTAATATTATACAAGCCCGAGAATGCCATTACTTATGCTTATCTTCCTCAATACACCCATACGGTCTCCTACCAAAGGCATCACCTGGTGATAGAATATTTGGCTCAAACTACAGGGCTGACCATCCGTCAGGTCTTTCCGGATACCTTTGACGAACACATGCACATGGTGGGCCGGGGTCTCATCGATCTTACCTTCAGCAATCCGTTCATTTATGTGAAGATCGCCGACCGTTACGGGGCCCGGGCCTTTGCCCGGATTGTGGAAGAACAGGGCCAGGAAAATTTTCGGGGCCAAATTATCTGCCGCGCTGATAATCCCGACATCAAAACTCTGGCAGACTTGAAAGGCAAGCGCCTTATTGCCGTGGACCCTACGTCTGCGGGAGGTTTTCTCTATCCGTGGAGCTGGGTTTTGGAGAACGGCCTGCGCAAAGAGGACTTTGCCGAAATCACCTTCGCGCCCGGCCCTGGCGGCAAGCAGGAAAAAGTGGTCATGGCGGTATATTCCGGGAAGTATGATGTGGGCATGATCCGTGAGGGTACCCTCAAAATCCTGGCTGATAAAATTGACCTTAAACAGATTCGGGTCCTGGCGTACTCCCCTTGGTATCCAGGCTGGGTATATGCCGCCAAGAGCGGACTGGACCCGGACATCGTGGCCAAGATCAAAAAGGCTCTGTTGGCGCTGAATTCTGATAACCCTGAACACAAGGCCATCCTGGAAATGGCTGGCTTCATTGCCGTCATCTCCGCCGAAGATAAGGACTTTGATCCGGTGCGGCAACTGGCTAAGATCGTGGAATCCGGAGCAATGCCTTGAAATTTGGCGTGCTTACCAGAGCAGGGTGCAGGCCCCGAATTTTAGAGGGTGGACCATGAGGTTCTTAACTAGACTATCGTTTCGCAGCAAAATAATTTTGGGAATCACCGCGTTGGTTCTGGCCTTTGGGTTGGTTTCCGCGCTTCTGGTGAGCAAAATTGCCTCTCGGGCCATGCTGGCTGAAATAAAAAAGCGGGGGCTGAGCCTGGGGGTCAGTGTGGCGGCTCGCACCCCGGACCCGATGCTGGCCCTGGACTTCCTGCGCCTG
>JBKHJN010000010.1:0-76019 GCA_046538075.1 Desulfobacteraceae bacterium
GATTTCCACCTTCCGCCGGGCCGAAAAACGTTGTGCTTCTTTGCCGACCAGACCAATATTGCCTGTTGACCAGATAAATTACAACATCAATTACACTAATTGATTTTCTATCAGGTGGCCGAACAACCTCGGGACCAATTTCTGCTTCAGCTTCCGCGATCAGCAGTTTTAAATGTTGCGGCCATTCATCTGCCGATTTCTTGCTCCAATAGGTAAGCACGACATAAGCTGCTGACGCGTAATTTCGAACTTCCCACATGAATTGCTCACGGGCTGCGGCGGCATAAGGATTATCAGCATCTTCATCCCCCTTGTGTATTCCTCGAGGAGGAGGATAATCCAAACGCTGTAAGAATCTTTCATGAACTGGCCGGGCAACATGGTGTAGGAGTAAATTACCCAAGTACGCCGGGTCAGTCAGGGCAGTTTAAAGAAGGTTGACCAATCCTGTTCGGATGCCACGATTTTTAGATTAAGAGTTTGGGAGGAAAATGGCAGTTTAGAGCCTTTTTGCCGCTTGCTCCATAACGAAATAGAACCATTGGCGGTAATTGGTGCCCCTTTTTGGCGTTGGGATAATTTCATTTTAATCGCTGTCTCCTGTTATGGGTTCAGAAGTTCATCCGGGGAAGGCAGTCCCGGAACACCATATTGTCAAAAGGCCTCCCTATCCCCGGAGGCTATTAAAACAAACCCCCTTAATGGTTGCTATTCATATGCGCGGCTTCTGGGTCTGATAGCTACAATTTGTAGGGTCTTTTCCGCTTCACGAATCTGATAAATGATACGCCAGTCCCCCACCTGGGAATAGCGCTGGTTTTTCTTAGTCTCCATCTGTTTTGAAAAACGCTGGTCAAGGGGGTCCTGGGCCAGTTCTTCCAGGCGCTTCACGAGCCGCCCGGAAAGGGTTCGGTCCAGCTTCTTTAAACTTTTCCTGGCTTCGTGAGAAATGTGAACCAGGTAATTCATAATCCAAGCTCGGTTTTCAGTTCTTCCAAGGTTACATATTCCCCCCGGTCTATCTGGGCTTTGCCTTCTTCAATGGCTGCCAGGTCTTCTGGGGAGAAATACTCCGGCAAGTGTTCTTGATACAGTAGGTCGATAAACTTCTTAAGCAGATCGGCATCCGGGCCTTGCGCAATGGCCCTTACCTTGGCGCACAGTTGCTCTATTTCGTTCATAATTTAAGCTCCTATTCTCGCCCCTGGGTAGCCGCCTGGGGCAATTTACCGTTATTTATCGCCTGATTTACCAAATCCCCGGCTAACTCGGACGCCCGCCGCAGCGCCTCATCCCGCAGGTGCGCATATCTTTGAGTCATGGCCGAACTTTTGTGGGTTAATAACTTTTGCAGGGTGTAAAGGTCCACCTGGCCGCTCGATGCCAGCATACTGGCATATACATGCCGCAGGCCATGCAAGGGCCGGAAGCCTTTGGGTAGGCCAGCCCGTTCCTTAATCCGGTTTGCGCTCCGCCGGGCTTCTGTGCGCTGCCCCCCCTCCACGACCTGGAAAAACATAAGGGGAATCAGTCCTGGGGATAGCCTCTAAAACTTCCCTGGCTCCGGAGCTTAGGGGTATGGTCTGGTCAACCCCTCCTTTAGGTCGTCGAATATGGATAAAGCCCCGGCCAAGGTCAATGTCCTACCATTGTAGCCGGAAAAGCTCGCCTTTTCTCAATCCGGTAACAAGGGCCAACTTCATAATTTGGGCCGCCGGATTGAAATAGAATTCTTGCTCAATAACTTCTAACAGCCGGGACAGCTGGCCGGGGTTCAGGTCCTCTGTTACGCAGTTATTCACCTTTGGCATTTCCAGGGGAAAAGATAGGGGCTTGCATAATTGCCGCCGCACCCCAAAGCTGATAATGCGCCGCAGAAGGGAAAGGGTCAGTTTGACCGGTTTGCGGTGATTTTCCCTTTAAGGTCCGCAGCCGGCAGCGGTCCATTTCAATCGGGGTGATAGTTTCAGGTTCCCGGTCGCCAAACATAGGTCTAATATAATTCTCAAACCTGCTCCGGTCCTGGGCTATGCCCTTAAGTTCTTTCGTCTTGATATATTCCCCCCACAGGCGGTCAATAGTCCATTTATTTGCCTCAGCTTCTTTAGCTACGGTCTGGGCTTCCCGGATTTCCTTTCGGGATTGCCGCTTGTTCTCAATCCGCTCCGCCCGGATCCGCGCCGCCCGCGCCGGGGTTATATCATCGGCAAATTGACGGCCAACTTTTTCCTCAAAGACCTTGCCATCCTTCTTAAATACAATGTAATAAATGCGCTCAGTCCCGCTGCCACCTACTCTGTGGGCTTCCCGGTAGAATACGCCCGGATAGCTGGTTTTGTGCCTTTTAATTTTTCCAACCTCGTTTCGAACCTGTTATTCAGGAATAGCCTCGTAAACCAAAGGTCTCTATTTCCAACCCTATTTCCAACCTAAATTAATTATATTATGGTAAAAATGAGTAAGCCAATAAAAAAGTAAATAGGATTTTGCTCAGAAATTAGTATGTCTTAAATGGGCAGGGTAAATCGTGGTAAAATATGTATTTTGGTCTACAGAACCAAAGGCCGGGTGTTCGAGTCACCCATCGCCCACCAGGAAAATCAAGGGGTTAGATAGTTAACCTAACCCCTGTAAATAGGCCCCCTAGAACTATCCCAATTATAGCTTCTCATTTAAGGGCATTTGCCGGGAAATCTGGCAGTTGGCCAGCCGGGTCAATCCTACCAAAAAGGAAGAAATATCAGATAACTTTGTGCAGCGGGTATTCGATGATTCCGGTACAGCCATGCTTGATCAATTGCGGAATCAGGCTGCGCACCTCGGCCTGATGTACTACTACTTCAACTGAGAACCAATCCGTTTGATACAGCGAGGCAATGGTTGGGGCCTGGAGGCAAGGGAGGATGGCCACCACTTGAGACAGATTATCCTCCGGGACATTCATTTTTAAGCCTACCATTTTTTCGGCCTGCAAGGCCCCTTTCAGCAGCAGGGCGATATGCTCGATCTTCTCCCGCTTCCAGGCATCCTGTTCCCAAATGGATGCGTTGGCAATTAGCTGCGGGTTGGACTGAAATAGTTCATGGATGATTTTGAGGCCGTGGGCCCGGATGGTGCTGCCGGTTTCGGTGACCTCGACCACCGCGTCCACCAGTCCGGCTGCCACCTTGGCCTCGGTGGCTCCCCAGGAAAACTCAACTTTGATCGGAATCTGGCGCTCAGCAAAATAGCGCCGGGTGAAATTGACCAGTTCAGTGGCGATCTTCTTGCCGGCCAGGTCTTCTAAAGTCTGATAAGGAGCATCCGCCGGGACCGCCAGCACCCAGCGGGCCGGCTTCTGGCTGGTTTTGGAATAGATCAGATCGCTGACCACCACCACCTGGGAGTCGTTCTCCATGATCCAGTCCCGGCCGGTGAGGCCGCAATCCAGGGTGCCGTTTTCCACGTAGCGGGACATTTCCTGGGCCCGGCACATCGAACAACTGATCTCCGGATCGTCAATATCGGGAAAATAGCTGCGGCCATTGACAGTGATCTTCCAACCGGATCTATTAAAAAGTTCCAGGGTGGCCCTTTCCAGACTACCCTTGGGAACGCCCAATTTCAGGTTATTCATTTATAAACCTCCTTGGGGTCAAACACTCTGGTTCCCACCGGACGGTAGCCCTGGCCTTCCACCAGGTTATGAAAGCAGCTGCGATATCCCAGGTGGCAAGCCGCCCCACCCACCTGGTCCACCTTGAGCAGCACCGAATCCTGATCACAGTCCAGATAGATTTCCTTGACCAACTGCAGATGGCCTGAGGTCTCTCCCTTGACCCAGATCTTCTGGCGGGTGCGGCTGTAATAATGGGCCCGCCCGGTAGCCCGGGTAAGTTCCCAGGCTTCGGCATTCATAAACCCCAACATCAAGACCTCGCCGGTCTGATAATCCTGCACAATAGCTGGAATAAGGCCATTGAGTTTGCTGAAATCCAACACCGTTTTATCCTTTCTGACCGATGGGCTACTTATTCCCAGAAAAAATACTCCTTTTGGCTTGAATTCGCAACCCGCCATGGTAATTTTTAAATACAAAAAATGATTTGAGGACCACGATGAACAAAGTTATTGAATTCAGCCAGCTGGCCCGGCAGCAGCAACTCCACCTGTTGGAGCACAAACGCCGGGAATTCCAGGAGCGGGAGGATTATCTCGCCCGGATGCGCCGGCTCTTATTCCAGGTCGAAGCCCAGATGCGTCAGGCTGAACTTGAACAATATGAGCTTTATCGGCAAATTCTAGAAAACTTCCAGATTGACGTGGATTTCCCCGACTTGGGAGACCGGGTCGGGATGCAGGCCCTCTTTGCCGAACATCCAGCCCTGTTGACCCTGACTCAATTTCTGGAACAACGGCTGGATGCCGAGGAATGCTATCACCGGCTCAAGGAGCTCCAGCACCACCCGAAACCCTCCTGACCCCGGCCCTTACCAAGGATAAACCGGAGGCGGGCGCTGAGACGCGCAGCAAGCATAAAGATAAGCCATAATCCAAAAAAAACTGACCGGATGGGGGAGGCATCCGGTCAGTGGGGTGAAAGGAGAAAATAGAATATGAACTTTGATTAAGGGGGGGATGTGGTTACCTTATCAAGTTCAATTATTTTCAGTGCATTTTCTGTGCCAGCGAAACTTATTTATTTTTAATATTTATTTTCAGCATCTTAGAATTTTTCTGTTTAAATCCGGATAAGTTATCCGTATAAATTTTTGAACGGAAAGCCGGGCATCTTTGGCTTCTCAAGTTATATATTTGATTATTAAATAATTATTTGGTTTAAAAAATTTATCCATTAACCGGTGAAGGCCAAATTTTTTCGCCCAAGCAGATCAGCGGGTGAGCTGAATGTGCCCCCAGGCGTCCACCCGGCCACAAAACCGGGGCAGCACCAGCAAGGTAGCGAAGTCCTCTACGATCAGGGCCGGGCCGCCGAAGTCAAAGCCGACCGGCAGGTGGGGCCGGTAATAGACCGGCACTCTGGCCCGGCCTTGGGGAAGCCAGACCTCGGTTGCCGAGGGCAGGGGTGATGGTGAAGATTCGGGCCGCGATTGCAGCAGCGGCCAGGAGGCCAGGCTGGTTTGGGCCTGGCAGCGTAGTCTCAGGGTGGTAATCTCCAGAGGCCGTTCCGGGAAAAAGTGCCCAAAGGACTGTTGGTGGCGCTGGTGGAAGGCTTCCCTAAAATCAGAACCCCAGGGGACCTCCAAGGTGTAACTCTGGCCTTGGTAGCGGACTTCAAGGTAGCACCCGGTCTCCACCTGGTCGCTGGTCAGGCCGTCCCGGGCCAGTTCAGCCAGTGCCCGGCCCTGCAATTTTTTAAATTCGCCGCTGATCGGCTCGTCCTGCAACTGCTCTCCGGTCCACAGAATGGTCCTGGAAAACTCCCGGCTGGGCCGGGCCAGGGCCATTCCCAAGGCGGAAAACACCCCGGCATGCGCCGGGACGATGATCCGGCGGATATCAAGTTCCTGGGCCAGTTCACAGACATGCAAGCCCCCGGCGCCGCCGAAACAACACAAAACAAAATCCCGGGGATCATAGCCCCGCTCCAAGCTGACGGCCCGCAAGGCTTTGGCCATGTGGCTGTTGGCGACCCGGACGATTCCCAGGGCCAGTTCTGCTGCTGGTACTCCGAAACTAGCCGCCAACCGCTCCATTGCATCCTGGGTCGGTTGCAATTGCAGCCGCAGGCGGCCGCCCAGGAAAAAATCGGGCCACAGCCGCCCCAGCCACAGGTTGGCATCGGTGACGGTGATCTGCTCTCCTCGCCCATAACAGACCGGACCGGGGTCGGCACCGGCGCTGCCAGGTCCAACCCGCAGCGCCCCGCCCTGATCCTGATAGGCAATCGACCCACCCCCGGCCCCTACCGTATGGATATCAATCACCGGGATGCTGATTGGATAGCCCTCCAGTTGATATTCCTGGGTGAAAGGAATGGCGCCGGCGACCAGCGCCACATCTGTGGAGGTGCCGCCCATATCAAAAGTCAAGAGATTGGATTCGCCCAGGGTCTGGCCCAGATGCCAGGCGGCATTGACCCCGCCAGCCGGACCCGACAGGATGGTATGGATGGCCTGGGCTCCGGCCCGATGCACTGGCATGAACCCACCGTTGGATTGTTGGATGAACAGGGCCACTTTCGGCAAATGGTCCTGTAAGTAGCGCAGATAACGATTCAATAGAGGGCCTAAATAGGCATTAATGACCGTGGTGGAGGTGCGTTCAAATTCCCGGAATTCCGGCAATATCTGGCTGGAAAGGGACAGCGGCAGCTCCAGTTCGGCCAGCCCTGCGGCCAGGCGCTCCTCATGCACCGGGTTGGCATAGGCATGAAGCAGACAAATGGCCACGGCTTCCGGAGCCAGACGGCGAATTTGGGCTTTGAGCCGCTCCACCGCGCTAGCCCCCAAAGGACGCCGGATGCGGCCATCGGCCTGGAGCCGCTCCGCCACTCCCAGGCACCGGTGCCGGGGCAGCAGGGGCGGGGGTTTGCTCCCGGCCAGGTTAAACAGTTGTGGTCGGGTCTGGCGGCCGATAAACAGCACATCTTCGAATCCCTGGGTGGTCAGCAGCACCACCCAGGCGCCTTGGCGCTCCAGAAAGGCATTGGTCCCCACGGTAGTGCCGTGGACTATTTCCAGTGGAGGCAGCGGTCCTCTCCCCATGATTGTTTCGAGGCCGGTCAGGATGGCGCGGGCCGGATTATCGGGAAGGGAAGGAACTTTGTGGATTTGCCAGCCATGGTCCGTCAGGAGCACAAAATCGGTAAAGGTGCCGCCGGTATCAATCCCCATCCGCAACATTTTACTTATGGTTTATAGTCGCCTGGAACATCGGGGTCAGGAGGTTATTCGGCGGGACCGGGCGGTTGCAGGCGTTGTTCTATTCTTTCGTCTTGGACTTTTAAACGAAGATCTAGCTTCTCAAAGGCTTCTTCCAGGTTGGGTTCCATCAGCACCAGCCCTTCTCGGCTAACAATCAGCCTTTTCAGTTGGGGGATCTTAAAACGGGTTATGGCCGTGAGGTAAACCGGCTGGATATAGTAAATTGCCCCAGGGAGGGGTAAAACAATCATCTTACCCCGCTCCACGTTGGAGCCAGCCAAACTCCACAGACTGAACTGCTCGGAGATCACCGTATCCTGGTTGATAAAGGCATCAACCTGTGAAGGCCCATAGACCAGACTGCCTTTGGGGAAGCTATAGACCAGCCTTCTGCCGTAATTGGGGCCGTCGCAGCCCACTACACACAGGGCCCGGAGGTTATCTCGAGCCATAGGGTTCATCGGAGAGATGAGGATAAACTCGGGCCTGTCTTTTTCTATTAAGTTGAGGGTCAGATAATAAGGTTTCATCCTTGAGGTCTGATCACCATGTTGGATTTCCGGGAATTCCCAGATATCCTCCTGCTTGTAAAACACCTCCGGATCGGTCTGGTGATATATGGCATAGATTTCCATCTGAATGTCAAACAGATCTTTGGGGTAGCGTAAATGAGATTTAAGTTCGGCCGGCAACTGGTCCATATTCTTTATCAGACCAGGGTACATGCGACTATAGGCCTTGATGATCGGATCCCCGGGGTCGGCCAGATAATAATGGACCGTCCCGTCATAGGCGTCTACTACAATCTTCACCGCGTTACGGATATAATTTAATTTATCATAGTACGGTTGGGAGTAAGGATAGTGATTTGAAAAAGTATAAGCATCCTGAATCCAATAAATTTTCTTGGCAGTCACAACGACATATGGGTCTTCGTCCAGAATAAAAAAGGGGGTCAAGGCTTTGATCCGGTCGACAATATTGCGCCGGAACAATATCTTGCTTTGGGGCGTAGTTTTGGTGGTGAACAAGATATCAGTTTCTTTAAAATAGACGGAAAAAATCAGCTTGCTCCATAAGGAGGCAACGTCCACCCCGCCGCGTCCCTGGTAATCCGTTAGTAAATGACCAGTGGAGGTAGGATAGCCCATTTCCCGGCTTTTATTGGGGACAATGATGGGTTCATATTTTTCTTCGCCGTAATAGATGGCCGGTTCCTGGATCTCAAACCCACTGTCCGAGGTGGGAGGAATGTCCTTAATGAAAAAGGTCATGGTTTCTTCTCCAGCCTGAGCTGCCGGGGTCATCACTACCCCAACGCCGTGAGTATACTTTAAACGTTTATTAAACCAATTCTGCACCCCCGGAGGCAGTCTTTCGAGATTTAATTCTCGCGGGGAGAGGAAAACCTGCTGAAGAATTCCATTAACCTCATAGCGATCCACATCAATCGACTTGAAATCATAGTAGGTGCGGAGCTCCTGAAGTTGAACATAGACATCCTGCAACACTTCGCGATCCCAGACCGGAATATTGACCAGGCTTTGCCGCACTTCCGGAGACTTTTGATCCAAAGGGATTTCTTCCAGGTTAAATTCCCGGGTCTCCACTTTTTCCAAGTCAAAGGCGGCTAAAGTAGCCTGGATATTTTTCTTTATAAACGGCGCTTCTACGGTACTTTCATTAGGGTTGACGATGTAATGTTGGAACTGGTCAGGGATTAAAGAGGAATAGCGCCCCACCAATGCCAAAGCCAACAGCAGCGTGCCGGTGATCAGGAGCTTGAGGCCTCGGCGGGTTTGAATGTAAAAAACCAGGGCCAGTCCGGTTACCAGCAAAAGTCCGATGCATAACCAGATTAGCGGCAGAATCACATAAATTTCGACAAATCCAGGGCCGAAAAAGATACCCTCATGGGCCTTGGAATAAAGCAGTTGATGGCGCTGCAGGACAAATTTCCAAATCGCCAGAGCGAACAATACCAGCACTAAAACACAGAGATGGGTTTTGGCGACGCCGTGCAGCCTCTGATCCTGCTCGAACAGGTAGCGTCTTTCCAGCCAATAAAGCAGCAATAAACCCAGCAAGAGTAAACCAAAGACAATCAGCAATTCATCCACCACCAATAGATAAACCGGCAATGAAAAGAGATAATAGCTGAGGTCTTTGCCAAACACCAAGTCCTGAACCCCGGCGGCCGGGCCAAAGATGTACAGCAGGGTCGATTCCCAATGTTGGAACAGCGGCAGTGCCAGAACTATGGCTAAAATAAGAGAAAAAGGCGTATAAACCTTGAGAGAACCGGAGCGAAAATATTTGGCCAGCTCTTTATAATTGAGGAGTTCCCTGGGACTGGTCTTCAGCTCAACGGGAGTTGAAGCTCCCAGTAATCTTGAGGCCACCCAGAAGTTGAGGAAAAAGACCAGGAAAAACAGGAGGGTAAATGTGCCAAAAATCAAATACCGATACATAAACCGCAGCCAGAAATATTGGCCATATCCTAAAGACTGGAACCACCATAAGTCCACAATAAAATCGGTAAAGACCAGAGCCAGGACCACAAACAAGACGCCAAAAGCCATCAGGCTTAAGATCAATAAAATTAACCATCGTTTCCAGCGCGACATATTTCTACTCCGTAGGTGCAGCGATCGATAATCTTATCATCGACTGGGGCATGCCTTCCACATTTATTGGGGACCGCTGGCGGAGGCAAACAGATGAATGCCATCTTGACCTGTATTTTTTATCCTGGACTTAAGCCGCTGTCCATTAATAATTGCAGATCTGCAGTTTTTATGTCTGTCAAGGTATGCAAAGATATACCGATTATAACCTTCCACTCCGGGAAACTCAAAACCTTTACTGCTGAATTTATGGTCAACAACAAAACAGGGGCAGGGTCTCAACCAATGCTATTCCCAAATGTTTGCCACCAATCAGTGTTTTAAAATACCAGCCGCCCCTTGTCAAAAGCGATAAAAATATAATAATAAGCCATAACCCGGATTGCCACAACAACCAAAACCGTTTAGATGTGATCCGATTCAGGGTATTGATTAGCAAGAAAGACTGATTATGAAGGTTCGTGGTTCCCTGAGTTCCTTATTAATGGTGTTTTTAATTATTTTGGGCCTTGCCGGCCTCATGGCAGCCGAAAATCCCATTAAGCAGCTCTTTATAAATGAGGTGCCAATCAAGGTCGAAATAGCGGAGACGCCAGAGAAAATCTATCAGGGGCTCAGCGGCCGGGAAGCCTTGCCGGAAGGCCGCGGCATGCTGTTTGTCATGCCATCTCTGGAGTACCAGCATTTTTGCATGCGGGGGATGCTATTTCCCATCGACATCATCTGGATTGCCAAAGGCCGGGTCATCGGCCTGGCCCCAAATCTTTCCCCGCAGGATAACCGCACATTTTCCTCCCCGGCCCCGGCCGACCAGGTCTTGGAAGTCCCGGCCGGATTTTGCCAAAAACACCAGATCCGGATTAACCATAAGGTATTATTCTAAGTGAAGAATTTTTTCTGTTGCAGGCTTAAACTTTACGCCCACCATATGCCTTCGAGAATTGGCTGGATGGTTTTGCTGTTGGTCTTGCTGGGGGTCGGGACGGAGCCGTTGTGGGGGGCTGCCGGCCTCACCGCGGCCCTGCCCACCGGGATGCAGATCTACCGCCGCCTGCTCAAACCCCTATTCCGGCTAATCCTGGCCATCGGCATCGGGCTGCTGCTCGGCAACCTCATCGAAGGCAGCGGGCTTACCGGCCGGCTGGGGCGGCTGGCCATGCCCCTGGTGCGCTGGGGCCATCTGCGGGAGCAATCCGCAGTGGCCTTTACCACCGCGTTTTTTTCCTCTGTGACTGCCAATACCATGTTGATGAATTCTTACCAGGAGCAGGCGATCAGCCGCCAAGAGTTAATCCTGTCCTCGCTGGTGCTCACCCTGCCCACCTTTTTCCTCCACCTGCCGACCACTTTCTTCATTATTACGCCCTTAGTCGGGCGCATCGGGGTCTATTACCTGGCGGTGCTGCTGGCCGCGGCGCTGCTCCGGACTGTGGCCTTTTTGACTTACAGCCGCCTGAAGCTGCCCCCGCCGCCGGTCTGTCCGGAATGTGCCAGTTTTCCCCGGCCTGATTGGCCGGCGGTCTGGCGGCAGAGTTGGCCTAAATTCACGAGCCGCTTCCGGCAGGTGCTGCTGGTCACCGTCCCGGTGTTTCTGCTGGTCTTTCTGGCCCAGGAAGGGGGCTTTTTTGAGTGGCTGAAAGCTGGGCTGGCCCGCAATTTGCCCACCGCCTCGATTCCGGTGGAATCCTTGAGCATTATCGCCCTGGCGTTGGCCGCCGAGACCACCGCCGGGTTTGCCGCGGCCGGCGCTTTCCTGGAGGCCCAGGCCCTGAGCCCCCCCGCCATACTTCTGACCCTGCTGGTCGGAACCATCCTTTCCAGCCCGATACGGGCCTTGCGCCACCAACTCCCTCACTACCTGGGGATCTTTACCCCGGCTCTGGGCTTTAAGATCATGCTCTTGTCCCAACTCTGCCGGGCCTTAAGCATTTTGCCATTTTTGCTGTTATTATATTTTGGGGATCTGCCATTTATCTCATTATCCAATTAAAATTTCTCAAGCCATAAAAAATTTTTTGGCCGCCCGCCGATTTTTCTATCCTTTGGACTGGCGGTTTTCACCTGGATGGCGGCTACCGGATTCTGCATGTTCCTCTTTCTCACTCCAGGCCAGAAAGCCGGAACCCTCGTGCATCTCGTTAAGGAACTCCACGAATTCGGGGAATCGCTGGTCCCCATCTTCCTGGGCGGGCACGTCGCCGCGGTTGCCCTGCATGCCTTGGCAGGGGATCATCGCTGGCGGAAGATGTTCTTTCTGAAAGAATAGTAAATTTGCCAGTCAGTCAACCTTAGCTGAATCGTTCAGCCATCGATGTTTTATTTTCTAGTTCAAGTCTCGGCTATTAATGATAGATAATCTCAAGGTCTGAGCGGCACTAACTCCACTGCTCCCCAGGCCCCCAACTTATCTCCGACGATGACCACGGCCCCTAACAGTCCTGGTACTTGGGCCGCCCAGTCCAGGACGGCAGGGATGGCCTGGGCGTCAGTGATCCGGTTGCCCAGGGCAGTGGCGGCCGCATCCGCCAAGGCCACCGAAGGGGCCAGCACACAGGCGGCATCGGCCCGGCCCCGGCTGTAGGAGTGTCCTACAGTGCCGGAGGAGGTGCAAATGCCCAGCGGGCTTTGGGCCGCCTCGACCTGGATGCCGATCCGCTGGCTCAGCGGGGAGTTGCCGGCGTAAACGGCGACCGTGGCCCGGCCTTGCACCGCTAAAAAGATATCGCCGCCGTTTTCGACGATCACCTCGGGGCTGTGCGCCTTTAAGGCCTGGCCGACCTGTTCGGCCACCGCCCCGGCTACCGCGGCCATCGGCCCCACCCCCACCAAGGCCGCTGCGGCAATCATCTCTTTGACTATGGCCGGGGCAAAAGGGTCCGGCGGCCAGGGGGACAAGGTATGCAGGAAATCAGGATGGGCGCCGATATAACGCTCCAGTTGATAACGCGTCTGGCAGACCAGTTCCCGGGTGCGGCGGCTCAGATCCTGGCTGGCCAGCACCAGCAGATCGGTCTCCTTCACCACCACCCGAAAGGCCGCCAGCTGACCCCGGGCCATGCGGGTGCGGTAGGTCCGTTCCTGGGACTCCATGGCTCAGCTTCCTTTAGCGGCAATGACCACCACATTTATCGTTGGTTTTTTCGTCGGTGGGCTTTTTGCCATGGCTCAGCTTCCTTTAGCGGCAATGACCACCACCCCGGCAGCCATCAGCATGGCCCCCGCCAGCCGGGAGGAAAGTTGGGTTTCTTTAAGCCACAAACCGCCATAAAGGACGCTGATCACCAGACTGGTCCGTTTCACCGCGATCAGGTAAGCGGCCGGGGCGATCTGAATGCCGTGCATATGGCAAAGGATGCTGGCGGCGGCACAAAACCCCAGCAGCAATCCCCAACCGGGCCGGGCCCATAATCCCTTCCCCGGCCGGGAACGGCTCCCGGGGTAGCCGGACAACATCAACATGGTAAATACGCTGGGGTAAAATAATCCGAAAAAAGCCGGGGCCGAATTAAGCACCGCCAGTTTGCCCAGGGCCGAAGTGCAGGCAAAGATGGCCGCCACCAGCAGCATCAGACGGGGACCCTGTTCCTGCCACAGGGCGGTTAAAGGAGCCAGGACGCCATAGCGCCGCCGGTCCAGATTGAGGATATAACTCCCTAAACCCACCAGGAAGATGCCGCCGATGCCCCAGATGTTCAATGCCTCGCCCAACAATACCTGGCCGGTGAGAATCAGCAGCACCGGGGTAAAGGCCAGCATCGGGGTACACAAGGAGATGGGAGAAACCTTCAAAGCCCGCATATATAAAAGTTGAGCCACGATTTCCAGCGGCAGGGCGGCGGCTACTGCATAAAAAAAGGTTCGCCCCAGGGGCGGAATGGAAATGCACAACCAACCGATCCCCAGAAAGGGGGCAGCAAAAAGCAAGCGGACCAGGATCATGCCATAGGGAGACAACCCGGCAAAATAACGCTTGGTCAGGGCATCGGCGCTGGCCAGGCCCAAGGCTGAGCCTAAAGCATAGATGATCCAGAGGTGCTCTCCCATGTTAACCTGACTCCGAGAGGCGATGAATGGCATTGCTGAGGCGGACAAAATCGGCCACCCTCAGGGTTTCCGCCCGCCGTTTAGGATCAATGACTAATTGCTCAAGAACAGCCAATACCTGCTCCGGAGTGGACCGCAGCTCAGCGGCCTGGGCTGCCAGGGTGTTTTTCAGGGTCTTGCGCCGTTGGCTGAAGGCGATTTTAACCACTTGGGCAAACAGGACCTCGTCATTGGCAGTAACAGTTCCCCCATCCGGGCGCAACCGGATAACCAGCGAATCCACCTTCGGGGGTGGATAAAAGTTATTCGGACCGAGGGCAAAGAGCCGCTCTATCCGGGTATGATACTGGAGCAAGACAGAGAGGATGCCGTAATCTTTGGTGCCAGGCTGAGCAAGCAGACGCTGGCCCACTTCCTGCTGGACCATGAAGACCATGGTATCAAGGGCGGGCTTCTCGGCGATTAATTTGAACAGCAGCGGCGAGGTGATCTGATAAGGGAGGTTGCCAATAACAGGGAGAGGTCGATTGATGGTTTGGCTCAGCTCCAAAAAGTTAAAATGCAGCACATCCTGGGTTATTACCTTGACATTGGCGACATCGGCCAGCACTTCCGAGCTTAACCCCTGAGCCAGGCGGGCATCCATTTCCAGGGCCATCACCTGGGCCGCGGCGTCGGCCAGAAGAACGGTCAGGGCCCCCAGTCCGGCACCGATTTCGACCACCGTTTCTGGGCCTTGCAGTTCCAGGGCCGCAACAATGCGCCGTGCCTGATCCGGATGGAGCAAGAAATGCTGGCCCAGAGATTTTTTAGGCCTCAGTCCCAGACGGCGGCACAGGACTTTGGGTGAGACGAAGGGCACTTTTCGGCTTTCTGGAGATGCGCGCCCGGTAGCGCAAAATTCCCCAGTAAGTTAAGAAAAAAGCGACAACCGCGATGGGCAGGGCAATGATCACGCCGCCCATTTGCAGGGCCAGGTTAACCCGCCAGCCCAGGCGCAAGATTTCCAGAAGATTAAAAGTTGCTGGCAGTGCAACACCCTGACCTGGAAACAGAAGCCATTCCCCTATCTTAAAGCCAAAATAATAGAAGACCGGGATGGTTAAAGGATTGCTGATCCAGCAGCCCATAATGGCCATGACCCGAGAGAGCCGGAAAACAGAGGCCAAGGCCAGGGCGATAAGCATGTGAAAGGGTATGGTCGGGGTTGCCCCAATAAATACTCCCAAAGCCATACTCCAAGCCAATCGCCGCGGGTCCCCCCGCAGCCGCCGGAAACGCAGGTAGAGAAAACGTATTCTACGGCGCCAGCGCATGGTCGGTCACCAGCCGGCAATAATGATCTGAGGCTGCCTCAAGTTTCATCATGCAATTTTTGACTACCCTATTTGCAAATCTGCCGGAGCCGGTGACTCTTCCTTTAAAGCCCGGCGCAGGACCTTGCCCACCATGGTTTTGGGTAACTCAGACCTAAATTCCAAGATCTTGGGTACCTTGTAGGAGGCTAATTGGGTTTTGCAAAATTCTTGGATCTCTTCCCCGGTAATCTGGACCCCGGGTTTAAGGACCACAAAACCTTTTACCGTCTCCCCCCGGTAGGGATCGGGAACCCCAATGACTACCGCATCTAAAATAAGGGGATGTTGATAAAGCACCTCTTCCACTTCCCGGGGATAGATTTTATAGCCTCCGGCAATGATGACGTCTTTTTTCCGGTCTACAATATAAAAATAGCCCTCATCGTCCCTGGTGGCCAGATCGCCGGTGTAGAGCCAGCCATCCCTTAGGACCAGGGCAGTCTCGGCCGGGTTTTGCCAATAGCCACTCATCACCTGGGGGCCGCGGATGATCAGTTCCCCCACTTCCCCCGGGGCCAGTTCTTGGGTGCCAGATTCGCCATCGACGATCCGGGCCTCGGTGCTGGGAAAAGGCAGGCCGATGCTGCCGGACTTGCGCACCCCTTGGATGGGGTTGAGATGGGTCACCGGCGCGGCCTCAGTCAGACCATAACCTTCCAGGATACGCCCCTGGGTCAAACTTTCAAAGCGCTCCTGCACTTCCCGGGGCAAGGGGGCGGAACCGCTGATACACCCCCAGATGGAAGATAGATCATAGCGGCTGATCTTGGGGTGATTGATCAGGGCCACAAAAATGGTAGGAACCGCGGGGAAGACAGTAGGACGATATTTTTGAATGGTTTTAAGGACTTGATTGACATCAAACCGGGGCAGAATGATCAGCGAGCCTCCCAGCGACAAAGGCCAGTTCATGGCCGCGGTCATGCCGAAGGCATGGAAAAAAGGGAGCACCGCCAACACCCGTTCGCCGCCGCGGTTCAGGTGCGGCAGCCAGGCGTTGATCTGGGCCACATTTGTCATCAGGTTCTGATGGGTCAGGATGGCCGCCTTGGGCACCCCGGTGGTGCCGCCGGTATATTGTAATACCGCAATGGCCTGGCTATCTTGCGTTCCTGGGAGGGGGGGCGGCAACGGCGTTTTGAGCACTCGGGTAAAGCTGATCTGACCCTTATCAGACTGAACCCTGGTGTTTAACCCCTGGCGGCGGGCCTTAAAAGGATAGAGCCAGTTGAGCGGAAACGGCATATATTCGGCCAGGCCAGTGACCACCAGGTGCTCCAGATCAACCTCCCGGTTCAGGCCGGCCAACTTGGGGATCAGGTGATCCAACCCGATCAGAATCCGAGCCCCGGAATCTTTCAGCTGATAAGCCAGCTCCCCGGGAGAGGAGAGGGGGTTCAACATTACTACTATGGCCCCCAATTGCAGGGCAGCATAATATCCCAGCACTGCTTGGGGGCAGTTGGGGAGCAGCAGGGCCAGCCGCTGCCTGGGCCGCAGCCCCAAATGATATAACCCGGTTTTCAGACGGCCGATCTGCTCTATTAATTGCCGGTAAGTGATTTTCCGCCCCAGGAAGCGAAGGGCCACGGCTTGGGGAAAATCCCGGGCCGATTGTTCCAAGGCTTGGGAGAGGGTAAGACGGGGAATGTCAATCTCGGCCGGCACCCCGGGATCATAAAACCGCTGCCAGCAGCATTGCCTTTCCTCCGCTGTAGATTGTTTATTCATGCTCGGTGGCTGGCATTGTTTCTGCGGCCCGGGGACCGTAAAGTCGAACAATATCTTCCTGGCAGGCTTCCCTAACCTGACGGACGTTGATCATCACCTCCAGATCCTTGCCGGCCAGGGGGTGATTGAAGTCGATCAATACGGTTTCCGGCCGTAGTTCACGAATAAAGAACTTGGATGGACGGCCGCGGTCGTCAGTGGCTTCAAAAATCAGCCCTGGCCGCAGCTCCACGCTCGGATCAAATTCATCGCGGGAAACCTCATGAATCAGCTGTTCGTCCACTTCCCCAAAAGCCTCCTGGGGGCTCAGGTTGATCACTTTGATCTCATCCACCTCCATACCCAGCAAGGCCTTTTCCAGACCCAGGGGCATCCCCCCATAACCCATGCAGATCGATATTTCTTCGGGCTGGCCGCCAGGAGGATGGACCTTTTCGCCGATCCGGAGCTGGTATTCCAGATTGACAAAAGAATCTTCTGTTATTTTCATACACTCTCCTCAAAACTTAACTAAATTTATCAAATTCCAAGCTGATAGTCAGACCTCCCGGTCCACTTTACAAATAAATGATCTTAATCGAAGCAAGAATGAGGACCCGGCCAGGACAACGGTCAGCCCATCTGCCAATTCCAATTTGTCTCCCCTGCCGGCAGGTCCAACCAGGATGAATTGCCCTTTATTATAAGCAAAGAAGATAAATTAGGCAAGGGGATAGCCGGTCAGATTAATGGCATTCCTTGCTTTCTGCTGTCCAGATTTAAAGTCTTTGGTCCTGCCTTTTCGGCTTATTATTACTCCGAGCCTTAATCTGCAGTAAAGAGTTAAGCTTAGATTGGCAAGTCCCAGATTTCTTCAAGCTGAAATATTTATGGTTGTCAAAAGGTCTATCTTGTTTTAATATCTAATATAATAATTTCTCCGGGGGCGGCGAGCATACCCATCCGATCTGATCATCAATGCCATTGCTGCGCCTTTAAAAATCTGTAAAGTTTTGGTGCCGCCTGCCGATTCTTAGTACAGACATTATTTTCAATCATTTTAGGAAAAAAGCCATGCAAAAAGCCATACCAGTTGAGGAACATTCCCAACAGGGGTTGCCCTACCGTCCCCTGCCGCAGTCTATCGAGGATACCAAGATCCCGGAAATTTTTCTGGCCAATCTTACCCTCAAACATTGTTTTTACCTGGAAGCCTTCAAACTAACCGATTTAGAGGAGCGCCTCAAGTTATCCGTGCCGATCATTATGGAGCTGTTGGATTATCTGGTTCGACAAAAATATGTGGAGATCCTCGGGAGCGATCCCTACCGACAACTGTTGACCACCACCGACTTAAGTCTGCGCTATGCTCTGACCAATGAGGGGAAAAAGCGGGCAGACCATATCTTGAATTATGATGCCTATATTGGTCCAGCCCCGGTCACCCTGAATGACTATTGGGAACAAGCTAATAGCCAGAGTATTCAGATCACCAAAGTCAGTCCGGAGCGTCTGCAGGAAGTGCTCCAGGGATTGGTGATTGCCCCGGATTTATTAAAGAAGTTGGGGCCCGCTATAGTTAGCGGCAAACCCCTATTTCTCTATGGCCCGCCGGGCAACGGCAAAACCACTATTGCCTTGAGATTGGGCGAGATGTGGGAAGATGTAATCCTGATCCCTTATGCCATCTATATCGAAGGGCAAATCATCCGCGTCTTTGACGAGATGATTCACCGGCCGGTGCCGGCTCCGGCCACAGAGCCGGAATTAATCGACCGCCGTTGGGTCCGGACCTCCCGCCCGGCGGTAATTGTCGGGGGCGAATTAACCCTGGACATGCTTGATCTGGCTTTCAGTCCGACTCTGAAATTTTATGAAGCCCCTTTGCAATTAAAGGCTAATAACGGCTTATTGATCGTGGATGATTTCGGCCGCCAGAGCATTCACCCCCATGAATTGCTCAACCGCTGGATCATCCCCATGGAGAACCACCAGGATCTGCTCCGACTGCATACCGGCCAAAAATTTACCATTCCCTTTGATGTGTTTATGGTATTCGCCACCAACCTGGAGCCTACCAGCCTGATTGATGACGCCTTTCTGCGGCGCATCCGTTCCAAAGTGAAACTGACACCAGTAAGCCGGGAGCAGTTTATTGAAATCTTCCGTCTGGTGTGCCGCCATTATCAGGTCGAATTTGACCCGGAGGCGGTGGATTATTTGCTCAACAATTATTATGCCGACCAGCAGCGCCGGATGGATGCCTGCCACCCCCGCGACCTGGTAGAACATATTTTAGACCATTCCCGCTTTTACAATGTCCCGCCCAGCCTCTCGAAAGAAAACCTGGACCGCGCCTGCGGCACTTATTTTGTATATTAACTGGGATGTTATTACTCAGAGCGAAAAATTGATTAATGCTAAATCTTCATTAAATCCCCTCTCCCTTGAGGGAGAGGGTTAGGGTGAGGGTGAAAAGTTAAGCTATTTCATGCTCCTAGTAATAATATCAATGAGGGGCTAAAGGGGGACAAGGTCCAGGCAAAAGCACCGGAAGGCAGGGGCAGTAAGCGGACGGGGCTCAGACCCGAGACTCCGGCCTAACCTTACCGCGGCCAGCAAAAGGGAGCTTATCCCAACCTTGAATTATTTGGTTTGTAGATTTTGCCAACGGCGGGCCAAAAATTCCAGCTCCCATAAGGATTGAAATAATTTTATACCCAGGGTGTAGCGAGACAGCTGGCCGATAACGGGACGGGACCACACCACCCGGCCGGCCAGACGGACTTCCTCTTCTCCCTCGGGGAAAATAAAAGAAATTTCTACCGGGGTCCCTGGAACAAAGGCGGTGCCGGTTTCCAGCTTGGCCCCCATGGCGCTAAGATCCAGCAAAAAGTTGCCCGCGCCCGGTTTGCCGTTGATTTCCTTGAGTTCCACCCGCACTGGATAACGTCGGGCCCGTCGGTCTTTACGTTGCCGCATTTGATAGACCTCACCTTATTTTTAAGTATCAATCTATCAGGCCCCTTGGGCCGGGCCAGTACCACTCCTTAACCCTGTCATGTTGAAATAATCGGCCAGCGCGTCCCGGCTGCTGGAAAAAGCCAGCAGCTCCCAGGGTATTTCCTGGGGAGAAAAAATTGCCACTTCCAGGGTTTCATCTCCGGCGCCCAGCGTTCCCCCCAGTACTTCGGTGACATAGGCCACTACCACAGTAGTCCGCCCGATATAGGAGTAAACATTGAGCAGGCGGGTGACGCGGACCTTGAGCAGCACTTCTTCCTGCACTTCGCGCACTGCGGTTTCTTCCACCCGCTCCCCTAAATCCACGAATCCTCCTGGCACCACCCACAAACCGTAGCCGGGTTCAATGGCCCGGCGCAGCAGCACCACCCCCTCGTTCATCGGAATGATGGCAATGGCTGCCAGTTTGGGGTCCAGGTAGAAGATAAACCCGCAGCGAGAGCATACCAGGCGCGGCGGCTCTTGGGGTTTAAGCTGCTTCTTGACCAAGGGGCCGCCGCATTGGGGGCAGAATTTATATAACTCTTCCCGATAGGTCATATTGGTAACTGCTCCATCCCTGAGGCTGGCAAGCCCCGCCCCCCTGGTTCAGCTAAGCCCAGCAAGTGAGGAATATATTGCCACAGGCTCCGGGCCCTCGTCAAGGTGCCATTTAGATATAAAGGTTTATAGGGAAGCGGTTGGGGCACTATCAGAACCCTTTTATGGGCACCGGCGTAAAGGTCATTATGAAGACCACGATGGTGACGATGCCAATCCAGCGGCGCTGCTGATCCAGGGGGATCCAATCATGCAGTGGCTGCGGATGAAAAAATCCCATAAAATAAAGTAAAACCGCCCATATCAGCCACCCGGCCCAGCCGAGCAGACCGCAGATCAGCAGAAAGCCGAAAAAAATCTTGGAGATCCAGTGGGATAAAGGGCCGAATAAGGCATAAGAGACGTGGCCGCCATCCAACTGTCCGATGGGGATGAGGTTGAGGTTGGTGACAAACAGCCCCAGCCACCCCGCAAAGGCCATGGGATGAAGCACGATATGTTGGTTTTGGGGTAGCGGCCCCACAACCAGCCAACTGATCAGTTTAAACAAGAGGCACTCGCCCAGAACAAAGCCACCCGGTTCTTCCACTCCAGGGGAAATCAGATATACTTCGGAAAATTCCAGGCCGATCGCCAGAATGGGGATCGCTACCAGCAGCCCCACCAACGGACCGGAAGCGCCGACGTCCATGAGGGCCCGTTTGTCCTTTATCGGAGACCTTATCCTGATATAGGCACCCAGGGTGCCGATGATGAAAGGAATCGGCGGGGCCGGGATAAAATAGGGTAAGGTGACATCCAGATGGTGCCAGCGGGAGGCCAGATAATGGCCCATCTCATGGGTAAATAAAATCAGCAACAGTGCAAAGGAGAAGGGGATGCCTTTGTAAAGCAGCCAGGGAGTCTCAAGGGGGTTGATCCCCTGTTGCATGGCCCCGGCCACCAGGGTGGTCAGTACCGTGGCCAGGAATAATATGATATGAATCCGGGGAATCCGCGGTGGAGTGGACTCTGGCTGCCGGACTGATTCCGGACCCGGTTTTGGACCCCAGGAAGGCGGCCCGCCCGGATAGGGTAACGGTAGTCTGTCATTCATATTATTTCAACTGATCCCGCTCAGGCAGACCGCTGGCTTTCCGCAGTTGGGCCACTTCGTGGGTCTTGAGCTCCCGATAGGCGCCGATGGGCAGCCGCCCCAACTTCAGGGGGCCGTAAGCGATCCGTTTCAGCTTCAGGACCGGATGCCCCACTTGGGCGCACATGCGCTTGACCTGGTGGTAGCGCCCCTCCCGGATGGTCAGCTCCAGCACGGTGCGCTCCGCCAGCACCTTAAGCAGCCGGACCAGAGCCGGGGCCGTGCTCCGCCCGGCCACCTCGACCCCGGACTCCAGCTGTTGCACCGCAGCTTCTGACAGCGCCCCGGCCACCGTCACCCGGTAGGTCTTGGCCACTTTAAACCGGGGGTGCATCAAGCGGTGCGCCAGTTCTCCGTCATTGGTGAGCAGCAGCAGACCGGCGGCGTCATAATCCAGCCGACCGATGGGATAGAGCCGTTCCTGCACTCCGTTAAGCAGGTCGCTTACCTGGCGACGCCCTTGGGGATCTTTTAAGGTACTAACATAGCCTTCAGGTTTGTTGAGCATTATGGTGCGCAATCGCCCCGGAACTGACACGGGCTGGCCATCTACCCGGACTTCATCGGTCTCGGTTTCGATTCTGGTGCCTAAGGTGGTCACTACCTGGCCATTAACGCTTACTCGCCCGGTTCGGATCAGCTGTTCTCCTTCTCGCCGGGACACCAGGCCGGCCCGGGAGAGAAATTTCTGCAGGCGTTCCTTCATAGTTTTTAGTTTCGAGTTTCGAGTTTCGAGTCAGTGGTATTTTCTAAAAACTCGAAACTAAATCCGCACCGCCTCCCGGACCTGGACCATGGTTTGCTGGGCCTGAGCCCGGGCCCGGCTGTTGCCCTCCTCGATAATGGCATGGACCTCGTCCGGCCGCTCCAGATAATAGCGCCGCCGCTCCTGGATCGGGGCCAAGCGCTCGACCAGGGCTTCTGCCAGCATTTTTTTGCATTCCACGCAGCCTAAGGCAGCAGCCCGGCACTCCGCCGCGATTCGACTCAAAATCTCCGGGGGCAAATACATCCGGTGATAGGGAAAGGCCAGGCAACGGTCCGGTTCGCCTGGATCTTTTTTGCGGGGGCGCAGGGTGTCAGTGACCATCATGCTGACCTTGGCGCGGATCACTTCCGGCGGATCGCTAAGGTAGATACAGTTGTGATAACTTTTGCTCATTTTGCGGCCATCAATGCCCAATAGTTTGGGAATCTCAGTAAGAATGGTCTCCGGCTCCGGAAACACCTGGCCATACAAATGATTGAACCGGCGGGCGATCTCCCGGGTCAACTCCACATGCGGCAACTGATCAACCCCCACCGGCACCCCATGCGCCTTATACATCAGAATGTCAGCCGCCTGCAGCACCGGGTAACCCAGGAAGCCGAACATCCGCAGGTCCTTTTGGGACATTTCCTGCAGCTGCTCTTTATATGTGGGGTTGCGCTCCAGCCAGGTGATCGGCGTAATCATGCAGAACAGGACGAAGAGTTCGGCATGTTCTTTGATAGCCGATTGGATAAACAGCGTCGATTTCTGGTGGTCCAATCCGACGCTCAGCCAATCGATGACCATCTCCCAGACATTTTCCCGAATGCCTTCGGTCTGCTCATAATCCGTGGTCAGCGCATGCCAATCAGCGACAAAATAGAAGCACTGATATTCGTCCTGGAGCTTGACCCAGTTATCCAGGGCTCCGTGCAGATTGCCCAGATGGAGCTTGCCGGTGGGCCGCATACCGCTTAGAATGCGTTTCTTTGCCATCGATTAAACCAAAATTATTTATTATTCTTTTATGCCTTCGACGTTTTCCCCTAAAGGTTGGGAGCCCCAGTGCTCCAGGTCCTTGGGGACAATCATTTCGGCGGCCAATTCCGCCATTTCGCCAATAATTTCCCTGACCTGGAGGGCGTGCTCCCGGCAGAGCCATTCTTTCTGCCATTTCTGAGTCAATTCCCGGCACATGGTGGAGCCGTAGCGCCGCTTCAATTCATTGGGCAGGCGGTTAAATATCCGGTACAGCCCTGGCTTGCCGTATAGTTCGGCCTTGGCCTGGGCCAGATCACCGGCCGGCTTCCCCTGCCGGCCGTAAGCCAGGCCCACCGCCGCCACCGCGCCCAACAACGCTCCGCAGGTATCGCCATATAGGCCGCAGCCGCCGCCGAAGCCGGTTACTATCGAGAGGGTTTCAGGGGGTAAGTCGGGAAAGAGTTCACCTATTACTGCCTCGAAGACACATTCAGCACAATTCAACCCGGTCTTGAAATTATCCCGGGCCCGTTTTTTAACTCTAGCAATGATTTCTTCCCGCTCCATTGCTGCCTCCTTTCTATTGCTGAAGCTTTTCCAAAAATTTCTCGGCCTCGTTCACCACCGTCTCAAATGGTTGCCCGGTATCCAACTTAAGCAGCGGCCAACCCTTCAGATCATCCAGTATATCAAAATCCTGCTGTTGGGCGACTAGAATTTCTGGCCGGCCGTCCGAAACGGCCTGAACATTTTGCCGCCGCTGGGCCAGGCGGCGCTGGACTTCGCCCGGAGCACAGGTACAATAGATAAAACCTACCTTAGTCCCCAATTCCTGGGCCAGCTGCCTGACCTGCAAACGATCACCGGCCCGTTTAAAAGAGCCGTCCAGGATCACCGGGGAACCCGCTTCCAGTTGTTGTCGGGCCTGGCGCAACATTTCCTCATAGGTGCGCCGGGAAAACTCGGCAGAGTAGATGCCGGCGCCGAAATCTTCGGGGACCCGAGTAGTTGGCTCCAGCCCGGCCAGGGTTTTGCGGACCGTATCGCTATGAATCACCGGCCACCCGTGGTTGCGGCCCAAAACCTGGGCCAGAGTGGTCTTGCCGGTAGCGATCAGTCCAAAAACAACTACTATCAAAGATTCCCCCTAACCTCTCCGGGCATATTTCCAGGCCAGATTAAAATAGGCCCGGGCCTGCTCGAGAGCGGCCTGGCGCCCCCCCGCCTCCTGCTCTTGCTGGTCGGCTGCAAAGGCGTTGATCTTCCCCCGGACGCAGGCCCGGTAACATTTATAAAAGTTGACCATCTGCAGGGTGCCGGGGTCATCCGCGGCCCGGGCAAAGTTCTGAACAAAATAATCACTCAAATCTTGAAAACCATGAAAATCCAGGTCCATCGCCAAAAAACCGATGTCGGCCACTACATCTCCATAGCGGAAGCGAGGGTTAAATTCGATGCAATCAAAGATGTAAATGTCATTGGCCAAGCAGATATTTCTCATGTGCAAATCGCCATGGCAATCGCGGATACGGCCCTCCCGGATGCGCTCGGCAAAAATCCCTTCCTGGGAGGTCATGAAACTCCAGGCATAGGCGACGATGTCGCGGAATGCCTCCCGGGACAGGACCGAGCCGACATATTTTTCCGTCCGCGCGAAGTTTTCTTCATGATTATAGGCAATCAAGGTTAATTCACCGAATTTGTTGATCCGCGGCCCGGTTTCCGCCTGCTGGTAAAAGGGCACCAGTCGGTTAATAATGCGGTCCATGATCTCAGAAGTCAGCTCGCCGCGGTCGGCGACCTCATCCATCATCTGCTCCTGGGGCATGCGCCGCATCTTCAGAGCATATTCTAAGGGTTCTCCTCCGCCCCCCATTTGCACCCCTTGACCCTGGGCCACCACCGGCAGGACCTCCAGATAGATTTCCGGGGCTAGGCGTCGATTCAGGATTAATTCCTGCTGAAGAAAATAATGGCGCCGCTTCAGGGTGGTAAAATTGAGAAAACCCAGGTCCACGGCCTTTTTTACTTTGTAAGCATGGCAATCGGTTAGAAAGACCAGGGAAATATGAGTTTGGATCAGGTCCACCCGTTGGGTCGGCTCGAGGTAGGCCTGGGGATCCAAAAGTGCGGTGACAAGGTCCATTGGGAATCATTATAGTCAGAAAATTTCTTTTATCAAGCCGAGCCATTTGCTGCTGCTGGTCGAGTCCTAGATTGCCAAATCGCATAAAATTATTATAATTTAATTAACTATCTTATACAAAGGGTAGTATGGATTCCAGGGCGACGGGTGCAGTTTCCTCGCTCTGGTCGGGGTGGGCTTGACCCCCGTCGTCAGGGGGACAAAGTTCATTCTTGACGTCAGGGCGGTTTTTGTGCTACCCCTGGAACCATGCTGTCATAAAGAATTGTTGGCCCAGGAGAAAAAATGTCTGAACCAAAAAAGATTTGGACTTATGCTGAAGACGATAAATCATCCCCGGCCGCCATTCCCCCGGAGATGCCGCTGTTGGCGATCCGGGATGTGGTAGTCTTTCCCCATATGATTCTGCCTCTCTTTGTCGGGCGGGAAAACTCGATTCTGGCCATCGAGTCGGCCCTGGCCAAAGAACGCTTCATCTTTTTAGCCACCCAACATGATTCTACGGTTGACCAGCCGAGCCCCGAGGAAATCTATCCGGTGGGAACGGTCAGCCTGATCATGCGGGTATTGAAGCTCCCCGACGGCCGCCTCAAGATCTTGGTTCAGGGTCTGAACAAGGCGCGCATCCGCTCGTTTTTAAAAGAAGAACCCTTTTATGAAGTAGCCATTGATCTGCTCACGGAGACCCCGGTAACGGAAATTTCCATTGAAGCCGAAGCTTTGATGCGCAATGCCCGGGAAATGAGCGAGAAAATTCTGTCTCTGAAAGAAATCCTGTCCCCTGAACTGATATCGGTGCTGGACTCCATCGAAGACCCCGGCCGCCTGGCGGACCTGGTAGCCTCCAACCTCCATTTGAAGACCGCCGAATCCCAGGCCATCCTCGAGGAGGGGGATGCCATTCGCCGGTTGATTAAAGTCAACGACTACCTGCGGCGGGAGCTGGAAGTCTCTACCATGCAGGCCAAGATCCAATCGGAGGCCAAAGAGGAAATCGACCGCACCCAACGAGAATATTTTCTCCGGGAACAGCTCCGGGCCATCAAAAAAGAGCTGGGCGAAATCGATGAACGGGCCGAAGAACTGGAGCAATATCGCCAAAAGATTGTCCGGGCCCGGATGCCCCGGGAGGCGGAAGAGGAAACCTTAAAGCAGCTTTCCCGGTTGGAGCAGATGCATCCGGATGCGGCCGAGGCCTCCATGGTGCGCACCTACCTGGATTGGCTGGTGGAACTGCCCTGGAACAAAAGCACCCGCGACAAGCTGGATCTCAAAGAGGCCAAGGCTATTCTAGATGCCGACCACTACGATCTGGAGAAAATTAAGGACCGCATCTTAGAATACTTAAGTGTGCGCAAGCTGAATAAAAGGATGAAAGGGCCGATCCTGTGTTTTGTCGGCCCGCCCGGGGTCGGTAAGACCTCCTTGGGGCAGTCCATCGCCCGCGCCCTGGGCCGTAAATTTACCCGCATTTCCCTGGGCGGGATTCGGGATGAAGCCGAAATCCGGGGACACCGGCGGACTTATATCGGCGCCCTGCCGGGCCGGATTATTCAAGGGCTGAAGACCACGGGCTACAACAACCCGGTGTTCATGATGGACGAGATTGATAAAATCGGCCAGGATTTTCGGGGCGATCCGGCCTCGGCGCTGCTGGAAGTATTGGATCCGGAACAGAACCGCGCCTTCAGCGACCACTATCTCAATCTGCCCTTTGATCTGTCCAAGGTAATGTTCATCACCACCGCCAACCAGGTGGACCCGATCCCTTCCGCCCTGTTGGACCGGATGGAAATCCTGCGGCTGTCCGGCTATACCGAAGAGGAAAAACTGGAAATCGCCAAAAAATATCTATTGCCCCGCCAGTTAAAGGAAAATGGCCTTAATCCCGGCGACCTGGAGGTTTCCCCCGCGGTGCTGGTGGAATTGATCAACCGTTACACCCGGGAAGCTGGTCTGCGTAACCTGGAGCGGGAGGTTGGCAGCCTGTGCCGGAAGGTGGCCCGGCGGATTGCCGAAGGCGAGCCGGGGCCTTTTGCCATCACCAAGGCCAGCATCCACCGCTACCTGGGGCCGCCCCAATATCTTCCTGAAGAGGAGCGGGAAAAAGATGAGGTGGGGGTGGCTACCGGCTTGGCCTGGACTGAATTCGGAGGTGAGACCCTCTATATTGAAGCCAGTCTGATGAAGGGCAAAGGGCAATTGACCCTGACCGGCCACCTGGGGGAGGTGATGAAGGAGTCGGCCCAGGCCGCGCTCAGTTACGCCCGGGCTCGCTCTGAGGTCTTCAATCTGGAGGAGGATTTCTACGAAAAACTGGACCTCCATATCCACGTCCCGGCCGGGGCGATTCCCAAAGACGGTCCTTCCGCCGGGGTCACCATGGCCACGGCGCTGATCTCGGCTTTGACCCGCATCCCGGTCAGGAAGGATGTGGCCATGACCGGCGAGATCACTCTGCGGGGCAAAGTCCTCCCCATTGGCGGCTTAAAAGAAAAAGCCCTGGCGGCGCTGCGGGCCCAGATCAAGAAAATAATTATCCCGGCGGCCAATAAAAAAGACCTGGTGGAAATCCCCAAAAACATTAAACGGCGTCTGAAATTCATTCTGGTCGACAACATGGACCAAGTGCTTCAGGAGGCCCTGGCTTGCTCCCCCTTCAGCAAGGAATACAAGCGAATGGCTCCTGCCGCCCGTCCAAAGCCACGCCGTCCCGGAGCGGCGCCTTCTTAACCGTGGATTAAGGAGTTCCCTTGGAACTGGGTCTCTGGTTTAAATGGGTTGCTCTGGGTATCTTATTGGGGTTTTATGGTTTCTTTGCCACCTCCGAAACTTCGCTGTTCTCCTTATCCCCGCTGGCCCGGCTCAAAATCAAAGAAAAAGGCAGACGCAGCGGCCAGGTGATTGAGTCCTTGTTGTCCCGGCCCCAGCGGTTGCTGACCTCCATCATCATTGGCAATGAAACCGTAAACATCCTGGCCTCGGTGCTAGCCACCTCCCTGGCCCTGAATCTCTGGGGCCCCCAGGGCAAGTGGCTGGCCTTGCTGGTAATAGTCCCGGCCATGCTGTTGCTCGGGGAGATCATCCCGAAATCCATTGCCCTTACCTACCCGGAACGCCTGGCCCGTCTGGTCGCCTTGCCGCTGTCAGTGATTATGCCGCTGTTAACCCCCTTTCGGGTGGTGCTGTTGTGGCTGAGCCGCGGCCTGATGACCGTCCTGGGATGCCGCCCCGAAACCCAGATCACCCTGGTCCAAGAGGATGATTTCTTGCGCATGGTCGAAGAGAGTCATGAAGCTGGATTGATCGCCCCCCTGGAGCGTGAGTTTATCCTGAATCTAATGGCCTTCGGCGATATTACCGTCGGGAAAATCATGGTGCCCCGCACCGATATCTTCTCCTTGTCGATCAATCTGGCAGCCGCCGATTTGATCCAGGCTATTAAACGCTCACGCTTTTCCCGGGTACCGATATACGGCGAGAATCCTGAGGATATTCTGGGCATCCTGCACGCCAAAGATCTGTTGGCCTTATCCCCAGGGCAAACCTGTGACCGGCCTTGTATCAAAAAATTGTTACGCCCCCCTTATTATGTTCCAGAAAACAAGCGGGCCTTTGATCTGTTAAGCGAACTGCAGGTTCAAAAACTGCGCCTCTGTCTGGTGGTCGATGAATATGGCAGTTTAGCCGGGCTGGTGACGGTCGAAGATCTACTGGAAGAGCTGTTCGGCGAAATTGAAGACGAGTTCCAGCGCAGCGGCAAACTTTTGGATCAGCTGGCCCCCGGAGTATTCCTGGTCCGAAGTCGGTTGCCGGTGGCCGAATTCAATAACCTCACCGGCCTGGAATTGCCGCTGGAACCATCTGACACCATGGGAGGATTTGTTTTCAACCTGTTCGGGGAATTACCCCGGGAAGGGGATACCATTGCTTATGATGGTTTGGAATTCGAAATCCTGCGCATGAAAGGCACCAGGATTATCGAAGTACTGGTGTCGGTGGAAAAACCATGATCATTTGGACCGTCTTGTTGATATTTGTGCCGTTGTTGATTCTGGAAGCCTTTTTCTCCAGTTCCGAGATAGCGCTGGTCGCGGCCAACCGCCGGCGATTGCAGCACCTGGCCGATAAAGGCCAGCGCCGAGCGGCATTAGCCCTGAAACTGTTGAGCAAGCCTGAACGACTCTTTGCCACTACCCTGGTAGGGGCTAATCTGGCCGAAATCTGCAATACGGTGCTGGTCACCGCCCTGTTGATTGAATACCTGGGCTGGAAGGGGGAAATAGTGGCAATGCTGGCCTTGCCTCCCCTGGTTCTGCTGCTGGCCGAGATCACCCCCAAATCCATTGCCCGCCAGCGCCCCAATCGCCTGGCCCGGCATCTGAGCCCGATCCTCTGGATAGTCTCCTGGCTGATTTATCCGATTACCATGATCTTTGCCGCCCTCAGCCGGTTCGTCCTGGTCCTGACCGGCGCTCCCCAGACCAGTCAGGTCCCCTTTGTCACCCGGGAGGAACTCCAAATGGTGGTCAAAGTCAGCCGCCCTGAGGTGGCTTTGAAAGGCGAAGAACGGGCTATCATTCATCGCATTCTGCACTTCAGTCAAACCACCGTCAAAGAGGTCATGGTACCCTTGATTGAAGTGGCAGCCATTCCCGAGACCTTTCTGGTTTCCCAGGCCCTGGCCGAGCTCCAGCGGACCCACTTCTCCCGCCTGCCGGTCTATCGTCAACGCATTGATAATATTATCGGGGTGTTGCATAGCTTTGACCTGCTGGGCGAAGAGCCCTCATCGCGAGCCATCAAACCCCTGGTCCGGGGGGTAGAGTATGTCCCGGAAATCAAACGGGTGGACTATTTGCTGGGCGAAATGCAACGGATGGGTCTGCATCTGGCGGTAGTGGTAGATGAATACGGCGGCGCCGTGGGGATCGTCACCATCGAGGATCTGCTGGAAGAAATCGTTGGCGAAATAGCCGACGAGTTTGATCAGGAAATGCCGCCGTTCCAAAAGCTCTGGGAAGGCATCTATCTGGTCAACGCCCGGATGGAGATTCAGGCCTTGAACGAAGCCCTGGGGCTTGAATTACCATTAGGCAACTATGAAACTTTAGGCGGCTTCTTAATCCATCAATTGGGTGATATTCCCCGCTCCGGCGACCGCTTGCAATTTCAGAATCTGACCTTTATCATCCGCAGCGCGACAGTGCGAGCCATCAAGGAGGTCGAAATCCATGTCAGACCAACAACCGCGCCCTGAACGGCTGGCCTATTTTGACTGCTTTTCCGGGCTGAGCGGGGACATGACCTTGGGGGCGCTGATTGAGGTCGGCCTTGATCTTGAAGAGTTGTCGGAGGCGCTGGCCGAGCTGGGACTGAGCGGATACACGATTACTGCTGACCGAGTGACCAAACACCATCTGACCGGAACCAAAGTGGACATCCGGTTGACTACTCCGCAGCCTCACCGGAGCTATTTCGACATTGTCAGCCGGATTGCTGCGGCCCCCTTGCCGCCGCCGGTGCGGGAATTAAGCCAGGCAATCTTTCGCTCCCTGGCCGAAGCCGAGGCCCAGGTGCATCAGCAACCCCTGGAGCAGGTCCATTTTCACGAAGTCGGAGCCGTAGACTCGATTCTGGATGTGGTCGGAGCGGCCTATGGCTTCTGGAGGTTGGGTCTGAGCCAGATCTACGCCTCGGCTTTGCCTCTGGGCCAAGGGCTGATCCCCTGCGCTCATGGACTCTTGCCCAATCCAGCCCCGGCTACCGCGCTGCTGCTGACCGGCGTGCCGGTGTATGGCACGGAAATTAACGCCGAACTGGTCACTCCTACCGGGGCTGCCATTTTAAAAGGAGCCTCAGCCCGGTTTGGCCCCTGTCCAGCCATGACCGTCGAAGGCGTGGGCTATGGGGCTGGCACCAGGGACTTGGCCTCGCAGGCCAACCTGCTGCGTCTTCTGGTGGGGCAGCCGGCTGGGGCTCCGGCTTTGGGGCACAGCGAACGGGTACTGGTGCTGGAGACCCATATCGATGATCTGCCACCGGAATTATATGAACACCTGATGGCCGCCCTGTTTGCCGCCGGCGCTCTCGATGTGGCTTACGCCCCCCTGCAGATGAAGAAAAACCGGCCGGGCATCCGGCTGACCGTGGTGGCGCCCCTGTCCAGCCGGGAAGCGGTGCTCGAGTCCCTGTTTCTGGAGTCCACCACCCTGGGAGTGCGGGTTATGGAGGTGGAACGGGTGGTTGCCCAGCGCTGGACCGATACCATTGAAACCCCGTACGGCCCCCTGCCCGTTAAGGTGACCGAAATTGGGGGACAACGCCGCATCCTGCCCGAATACGAGGCCTGCCGCCAATTAGCGCAGAAACACCACTTGCCGCTGATTGAGGTCTACCGGCTCATTCCTTCGAGTATTTGATCCGGCACCTCTTGGGTTCGGTGGCGGATTGCTAACGGATTAAATGGAAGATTTTAAAAGAAAAGCGCAAAGTCCAGATAGGGCCTCAGCTGGTGGCAATCAAAAATACTCCGATGCAGGTCACCACAATACCCGCCATCCGGGCCAGGGTCACCGCTTCGCCAAACAGGCTCCAGGCCAAAATGGCAGTAAATATATAACCCAGGCTGATCAGAGGATAAGCATAGCTGACCTCGGCCTTGGCCAGGACAATGAGCCAGATCATAAAGCCTATCCCATAACAGAACAGTCCCATGAGGACAAAACGGCTGGTGGCGGCCTTAAAAAAAACCGGGTAAATGGTAGAGAGCGACAGGTCAAAATTACCGACCCGGCTCATGCCGTGCTTCAGCAGCAACTGGCCGCTAACATTGAACATCACATCAACCAAAATCAGGAGCAAAACATATATCCGGATCATTGATACTAATCCTCATTACGAAAGAAGGCAGAAATTCCGACAGCTAAAATCTTAGGGCCATAAAATTATTTCTCTAATATCAATAATTCTTGGGGTTTTTTCAAGAATATTTTCTTGTTTTAAGATCGGAAAAGGTTAACTATAACTTCAATGGTAGATACAAAAGAACTGTTACGCGGCTTATCAGAAGCCTTTGGCCCGCCGGGAGGCGAGGAGCCTGTGGCCCAATTGGTGATGGCATATCTGGCCCCCTTTTGCCAACTTTCCCGTGATGGCCTGGGGTCAGTACTGGCCGAAAAATCCGGCGATGTGGACCGGCCCCGTCTCATGCTGGCCGCCCATATGGATGAAGTCGGGTTTATGGTGCAAAATATTACGGCCCAGGGTTATTTGCGCCTCCAGGCCCTGGGGAGCTGGATACCCGGCCTGATTCCGGGACAACGGCTGATGATTCAGGGCTCCCAGGGATTGGTGGAGGGGTTGGTGGCCACCATCCCACCTCATTTTGTCAGAGGGGATCAAAAAGACGTCAAAATCGAAGAACTCTATGTGGACATCGGGGCGGCTTCGGCTCCGGAAGTCCGAAGCCTGGGAATAAACCTGGGCCATCTGCTGGTCCCCAAGGGGGATTTTGCTGTTCTCAATCAAGCTTATTACCTGAATAAAGCATGGGATGACCGGGCCGGGGTAGGCGCTATGATCGCCGCCCTGCTCCAGCTTAAAGATTTGCCCCACCCCAACACGGTGATAGCTGCGGCCACGGTGCAGGAAGAAGTGGGCAGCCGGGGCGCCGCGGCCGCGGTCGAACTCGTCCGACCGGATCTGGCCATTGTCCTGGAAGGAACCCCGGCGGATGACTACCCCGGGCTGGCGGCCGATAGCCCGCAAGGATGCTTGCGGGGCGGCTGCCAAATCCGGCTGTTCGATCCCTCGATCATCATCCCTCACTCCCTGGCAGAGTGGGTCGTGGCCGTGGCCGAGCGCCGCCAAATCCCATATCAATTGGCAGTGAGGCGCGGGGGGGCCACTGATGCCCGCGTCCTCCACCTGGCTCAAGGCGGCATTCCCACCCTGATTCTGGGGGTGCCGGTGCGTTATGCCCACAGCCCGGCCGGGATTATCTACCGGGGCGACTTCGAAGCCACGGTGGCGTTATTGGTGGCCCTGATTCAGGAACTGGATATGGAAACAGCCCAAAGCCTGAAATTTAAGACCCCTGGCGGCAAAGCAAGCCCTTAGAGTCCACCCATGGCAACTTATCTGTTGATTATTGAGGCCCGGCAACCGGCCGTGGTTCAGGTCGGGGCCGTGGGCTGGGTGTCGCTGCCACCGGGGTACTATCTCTACGTCGGATCAGCCCGGCGGGGGTTAAAGGCCCGGATCGTTCGCCATTACCGCCGGTCTAAAAAGTGCCGTTGGCACCTGGACTATCTGCTCTGCCGGCCAGAATTTCAGATACTTGAAGTCTGGGTCTCCGATTCACTGCCGGAATGCGATCTCGCCCGGACCATGTTGGCCCAACCGGAAACCTCCGTGCCGCGGCCTGGTCTGGGGGCCAGCGACTGCCGCTGTCCGGCCCACTTTCTGGATTATAAGGGAGAATTGGGCCATCTCCATAGGGGCTTGCTGGATCTGGGCCTTTATCACCTCAGTTACTACTCAGGTCACAAAATAAACGAATTGGGGTTAGCATAAACTGCTCCCCACCCCACTCCCCCCAACCCCTCAAGGGGGGTTGGGAGGGGAGCTTGAGGGGAGGGTGGGGAGCCGGCGGTCTCTTGCCCTTTCCTCAAATTAACCTTTTAATTGCTCGAAGTAATAAGTACTATCTTAATCACTTAAATACCTTACATTAATCTTGTTTCTGTGTAGATCTTGTGTTAATCTCCATTAAGTGCAATCGTCGCACAACTGGGCAAGGGTCAGCGCTACTTTAACAATTTGCAGTTAAACCGGTGTTAAGGTAAGATTGGGGTGGATATCTGCAAATCCGCAGTCCTGATGGGGGCAGAAGCCGATGCCTAGAACCGGCGACAGAACCGCCAGACGGATTGGTTGCGGGGAACGCTTGACGGCTGCTCTGGTAGTGGTTTTATTCAGTGTTACGCCGGCGGCCAATCAAATTTACCGCTATACCGACAGCCAGGGCGTGGTCCATATTACCAATGTCGGCGGGTCCGAACCGGCGGAGACGACCGCGGCAAATCATCCGCCGAACCTGCCAATAATGAGATCATCGGCTTTTGTTGACCCTAACCGGTTGGGGCCATCCAATCCCCATCCCAAGGAGGCGGCCAGCCCTAAAATCATTAAACATGTCGATAAGAGCGGGGTAATTCGCATTACCAACCGGACCAGAAGAACCACCACCGCCGCCGGGCAGCCACCGAAACCGGTTGGCCCTGTGCAAAAATTAGCGGCCGCGCCTTTAAGGGCAGTCTCCCCCATGCCCACCGCTGCGGTAGGGGCCAAGGCTGGCGCAGGCTTATCCGTTCCTCAAGGGCTTATTCATTGCCGCCAGGACGATCAGGGGGTATTGCATATCTCCAATTCGCTGCCTAAAGCCGTGGTCAAGACATCAGTGCCGCCGCTGGAGAGCAATGGTTGCCACTATACCATTGCCACCGGGTTTCCTGCCGTTGATCCCCAATCCGAGCTGACTCCGACCCTGGCCCTGGCACAGATGATGCGGCAACTTCCAGAAACCATTGTTAAATCTGTCTCCCAGATTAGAATTGGCCTGGATCGGCGAGGCATTCTGCGGGTTAGCAATGTCTTACCCTCAATATTAAACTTTGCCCCACGGGGTTTGATGCCATCCTACACCCAGTGTCCGCCGGTTTTCCATCCAATGGTTCAGGAAGCGGCCCGGCGCTACTATCTCCCGGTCCCTCTGATCCACGCCGTGATCAAGGTAGAGTCGGACTTCGTCCCCGGCGCCATATCGCCCCAGGGGGCCCAGGGGCTAATGCAACTCATGCCGGCTACCGCCAATTCTTTAGGTGTTAAAGACCCCTTCTGCCCCCGGGAAAATGTTTTGGCCGGGTGTCTTTATCTCAGGCTCCTGCTAAACTACTTCCATCAGTCCCTGCCTTTGGCCCTGGCCGCCTACAATGCTGGCTATCCGCGGGTTGTCACTGCCGGTTATCGGGTGCCCGATATCAAGGAGACCAGAGACTTCGTCACCCGGGTAATCGGGCTTTATCTGCATTATGAAAAGCTGCAGCAATCTCTGTGGAGCCCTGGGGGCGTTTGATAAGCGGTAATATTTACAATCAGCATGCAGTTAAGGGCACTTGAAAATCATATGATGACAATTTTCCTCCCATCCTGCTTAGAATGAGGTTTTAGCTTTGACTGTCCCGTTAAACAGCGATAAAACTTTGACCGCCCCGCCCGCCGGTCTTAAAGAATGGGGCCCGGTGGAACAATTTCCCGGGCTCTCAGTGCGTTTTCTAAAGGAAGCCCGAAGCCTGCCGATCAGAAGGAAGGACGATGGCATCCTACTGGCCATGGCTGATCCCAGCGACCAGGAGACAGTGATGGCCCTGGAGGTAGCGCTGGGGGCACCGGTGACCCCGGTCTCGGCTCCCGAAGCCGAGATTTTGGAGACCATCGAAGCGATCTATCAGCCCGGCAGTCCCATGTCCCGTCTGGTGGGCGATATGGACACCGAGGTAGTGGAGGAGGCTCAGGAAGAGAGCGCCGAGATCGGCCATCTGCGGGATAAGGCTCGGGAAGCCCCGATAATCCAGCTGGTCAACTTTATCTTATTGCGGGCCGTGGAGATGGGGGCCAGCGACATCCATCTGGAGCCGTTTGAGAACATTTTCCGGGTGCGTTACCGTCGGGACGGTATCCTTTATGAAGCGGAATCGCCCCCCAAGGGTTTACAGGCCGCGGTTATTTCCCGTCTGAAGATAATGGCCCGCATGGACATTGCCGAACGGCGCCTGCCCCAGGACGGCCGCTTCGGTCTGAAAGTCAAAGGCCAGGAGATTGATGCCCGGGTCTCCACCATCCCCACTTTCTGGGGGGAGAGCATGGTGATCCGCATCCTGGACCGGGAGCGGGTTATTTTGGACCTCAACCGGCTGGGATTTCCACTTCCGATATTCAACCGCTTTGACCGGATGATCCATAAACCGCATGGCATGATTCTGGTTACCGGGCCCACCGGCAGTGGTAAAACCACTACTTTATACGCCGCCCTGGAACGGATAAATTCTCCTGAAAAAAAGATCATCACCATCGAAGACCCGGTGGAATATCGCCTGCCGGGCATCAACCAGGTTCAGGTCAAACCGACCATTGGCCTCACCTTTGCCCGAGGCCTGCGGCACCTGGTGCGCCAGGACCCGGATATTATCCTGGTGGGGGAAATCCGGGACCAGGAGACCGCCGAGATTGCCATTCACGCCGCCCTCACCGGCCATCTGGTATTCAGCACCCTGCACACCAATGACGCGGCCGGGGCTATTACCCGCATGCTGGAAATGGGCACGGAAGATTATCTGTTGGCCTCGGCCGTCATCGGCATCCTGGCCCAGCGCCTGGTCCGCCTGATCTGCCCCCACTGTAAGACTGCCTTGCCCGTGGACGCCGGACTGGAGCAGCTTCTATTGGATAATTCCGGTCAGCAACCAGAGTGCCTGTACATGGGGCAGGGGTGCCCGAACTGCGCCCATACCGGCTACCAGGGCCGGACCGGGATCTATGAACTGCTTGAGGTAACTGAGCCCATCCGCCAACTGATTCTGCAACAGTCGGATGCCGCCACCCTGTATCAGGCGGCCAAACAGCAGGGAATGCAAACCCTGTCCGGCGATGGTTGGACCAAAGTGGCGGCGGGCCTCACCACCAGCCAGGAAGTGCTGCGGGTCACTCAGGAGTAAGGCATGCCCATTTTCTATTACCGGGCCACTGATCCCACCGGTAATATCATCCAGGGCAGCCTGGAAGCCCGGGAAGAGCGCCTGGTAGTGCAGCATTTGCAGCAGGGGGGCTTGATCCCCTTGCGCATTACCGGAGAATTGGACACCCAGGCCTGGCCGAAGCGTCTGCCGCTGGCCCGCCGGCGCCTCTCCCTTAACCAGGTGCTCCACTTCACCCAGGAACTGGCTGCACTTCTGAAAGCTGGCCTGCCGCTGGACCGGAGTTTAAAGGCCTTGCGGACCGTTACCCGGCGGCCGGCGATGCAAACCATCCTCAGTCAGCTGCTCCAGGACTTGCAAGCCGGCAAGTCGTTGTCAGAGGCCCTCAGCCGCCATAAGGTCTTTTCACCTCTATACCTCAGCGTCGTCCGGGCCGGAGAGACCGGCGGCTTCCTGGAGGTGTCCTTATCACGCTTGACGGATTACCTGAAGACGGTCTCCGAACTGCGAGGCTACCTGTTTTCGGCCCTCATTTATCCGGTCATCCTGGCCCTGGTCGGCAGCCTGTCGGTGGTGGTCATGCTGGTCTATGTCGTGCCCCGTTTCGAACTCTTTTTCCAGGAAATGGGGCAAAGCCTCTTTTGGACCACCCGGGTATTGTTATGGTGCAGCCAGGCCTTTCGGGCCTACTGGTGGCTGGGAGGCCTGCTTATCGCCCTGGCCGGGTTGGTGGCGATCCGCTTAAGCCGCACCCCGCGCGGCCGGTTGGGGCTGGACCGGCTCAAGCTCCAAGCCCCGCTGGTGGGCAGTCTCACCCGGCAGGTGACCGCGGCTTTTTTCGCCAAGACCCTGGGCACCCTGCTGAATAACGGAGTGCCGCTGGTAGCCGCTCTTCAGGTGGTGATCGATACGGTGACCAACCGCTATCTGGCCCAATCCTTCTCTGGGGTCCTGGAGGAGGTCAAAAAAGGGCAGCCGCTTTCCGGACTATTAAAAAAGACCGATGTCTTCCCGGAACTGTTCTTGCAGATGATTGCCATTGGCGAGGAGACCGGCCATTTATCCGAGATGCTGCTCTCGGCGGCGGACTCACTGGAGACCGAAGCCCGGGCCGGGGTGCGGCGTTTATTAGCCCTGCTGGAGCCAGTCCTGATCCTGACCATGGCTCTGTTGGTGGCGTTTATCATCGTGTCGCTGCTGTTACCTATTTTAAACCTTTACGAGGTCTCATTCTAAGGAGGGATTGGCATTTTGACCCAAAAAAATCGTCGGCAATCTGGTTTTACCTTGATCGAGCTCATGATTGTGCTCTTTATTCTGGGCCTGTTGGCGGCTCTGGTGGCTCCCCGCTTGATGGGCCGGGTGGGGAAAGCCAAGGTCAAGGCCGCTTCGACCCAGATGCAGCTTCTGGCCACCGCCCTGGACCTGTTCTATCTGGACATCGGCCGCTACCCTACTGAGGAAGAAGGCTTGCAGGCCCTCTACCAGCGTCCGGCCAATCTGTCCCAATGGTCCGGCCCTTATCTGAACAAAGCGGTCCCCAAAGATCCCTGGGGCAATGATTATATCTATAAATCTCCGGGCGAGCATGGTCCGTACGACCTGATATCTTTGGGAGCCGATGGTTCCCCGGGGGGAGAAGGTGATAACCAGGATATTACCAATTGGCAGGCTGAATCCGGATAGCCCAGACCAGCGCCAAATGGCCAGAGCCGCCAACGGCTTTTCCTTACTGGAACTGATGGTCGTCCTGGCCCTGATGGTGCTGATCATGGGGCTGGTCCTGCCCGGGCTGAGACGGAGCTGGGAAAAGGAGAAGACCCGGGGCAGCCTGCGGGAGTTGGCGGCCACGCTGCGGGCGGCGCGCAGCACCGCGGCTACCGAGCGGCAGCGCATCCGGGTGTTTTTTGATCTGCAGGCCGGGCGTTATTGGGTGGAAAATATCCCTCGCCAAGGGTCCTGGCCGCCCCGATTGCAGGTTGGCGACGCCCATCTGGTCTGGCAAAATCCTGAGGCGCGGCAGGGATATATTGCCTTTTATGGCGACGGCAGTTCCAGCGGCGGCCGGCTGGAACTTTTTGACCCGGACGGCCAGCACTATCGCCTCGATGTCAAGGTGATCACCGGACGGGTCAGATTCGATTCCTAAGAATCATCCCCTGGTAGGGCTCAAACGGATATGGTCAATATCGACAACTGCCATCCCCTGCCGCGCTCCGCAAAAGGCCGGGCCCAGCATGGAGAGGTAGGCTTCAGCCTCCTGGAAGTGATGGTCGCCACCGCCCTGATGGCCCTGGTGATGGTAGCCATACTGCAGGTGCTGAGCGCCGGGCTCCAAGCCCAGGACGCGGTCCAACGCCGGACTTATGCCCTGCTGGTCGCCAACAAGGTGCTGCGGCAATATGGGGCCCCGGAATACCTAAGCCGCGGCAGTCATCAGGGCCAGGAGGGGCCTTGCACCTATCAGGTCCAGATAAAGCCCCAATACCAGGTCTCCCACCAGATCTGGGATTACGAAGTGATTTGCTATCATCTGCGGGTCCGCGTCTTTTGGGAGGAGCGGGGCCAGGCCAAGTCGGTGACGCTGGAGACCCTGAGATCCAAGTGCCGCCGCAAAAAGTCATGATTAGGGCTGATCCACAACCGTTGCTGGGAGATTCTGGGTTCACCCTGCTGGAACTCTTGGCTTCCCTGGTCCTGGTGAGCCTGTTAAGCCTGGTGGCCTTTGCAGCCTTGAACTTAAGTTTGAAGGCCACCCGTCATGCCCAGGTGAAGGTCGAGGCCTTACAGGAACTGCGGGTGGGTTTGCGTTACTTGGAACGCACCCTGTCCTCCACCGCCCCTAAAGCCTTGCACACCAGGAACCGATATTATTTTGAGGGGGAACCCCAAGAGATAAAATTTCTTACCACCATGTCCCTGGAAGCCCACAATCTGGGCGGACTTTATCATATGCGGGTTTTTGCCGGCCGGGATGACTCCGGCCAAGGCTGTCTGGCCATTGAGCAAGCTAAAGTCGTCAACTGGCGGCAGGACCGCCAAGGAGTTGAAGTCAGACAGATTCTGATCAGCCAGGTGAAGGCCCTGCGGTTTACTTATGGACTTGGTTCAAAAGATTACAGCACCTGGAACGCCTTACGCGATGGACGCTTGCCGGACCGGGTGCTAATGCATCTGGCCCGGTCGGATCAGGAGACCAGAACCTGGACGATTCCCATTCATGTTGCTGAATTGCAGCCAAAACCGGAATAGCGTTGACCGGCGCCGGGCCCCAGCTTCCGAACAAGGGGTGGTGCTGCTGCTGGTGGTCTGGATTCTGGGCCTGATCAGCGTAGTGATCCTGACCGGGGCATATGAGTGGCGCACTGAAATCAAGTTAACCGCCAATTTCCAAGAGTCCTGCCAATGCCGCAGCCTGGCCGAAGCCGGAGTGCATTATGCCTTGGAAAAGATAGTGGAGATAAAACTGGCCGAGGCCGCGGCCATGGATTCGCCCACCAACTTTATGCCCCGGGCTACCTGGCGGGGGGATCAGACCCCTCATATTCTGGAAATCCCCGGAGGCCGGGTAGAAGTGCGGGTGGGCGATGAAGGCGGCAAGATCAACCTCAATCTGGCCGATCGGAAAATTTTATCGAATTTCTTCAAAGCCTTGGGCTATAAAGAAGAAACTGCCCAGACCCTGGTGGCTGCTATCCTGGATTGGCGGGATGCAGATGCTCTGACCCGGCCGGGAGGGGCGGAAAGCCCTTATTATCAGCGCCTGAATCCGCCCTACCCCGCTAAAAACACCGGATTTGATGTGGTAGAAGAATTAGGCTGGGTAAAAGGCCTGGGGCAGCGCCGGCTCCTGCCTCGGCTAGCCGATTGGTTTACGGTTAACAAAGATGGTCCGGAAATCAATATCAATACTGCCCCCCTTGAGGTGCTGCAGGCCGTTGGTTTTTCCCGTTCCCAGGCCACCCGGATAATCATGGCCCGGCAGGAAAAACCCTTTCGCCTCCCCAATGAGGTGGCGGCCGTGGCTGGAGCGGTGGCATTTCAACGCCTGGAAAGTCTGATCGGCTTTGAGACCTCGATTTTTTTTACAATTTTAGCTAAGGGTATGGTAAAAAACCATAAATCCTGGCATACTATCAAAGCTGTGGTGAGCATTGATATAGGTCAGCCGGTTCCCTGGGCCATTGTTTACTGGGCCGACGACTATCCGGCCTGACCGATGTTAAATCGGATCGATCGAATATGGCTTGGATCAAACCCCATTGGTGGCAGACCATTGCCTCTGAGCTGCTGAGCGGCGCCCAAAGCCTGGGGGTCTTGCTGGACCGCTCCGGTCTTACCTTGGCCCATCTAGAAAAGGGGCTCTCAGGATTGGAACTGCGCCATTTGGTCTGCGTGCCCCTGTCACTCCAGGGACCGGAGCCCCCGTCAATTAATCTCCAGGCCGTGGTCTCCCCCTGGGGCCTGCAATCGTGCCCGGTGAGCCTGGCGATCAGCCGGGAGATGGGTTTTCTGCGGCAGGTCGTGCTGCCCCGGGCGGTAGCCGAAAACCTCCCCCAGGTGGTGCAATATGAGCTGGACCGGTTTTTCCCGTTACCCGCCGACTCCCTTTACTTTGATTTTCAGGTTTTAAAAGAAACTGACACCGAGGTCCACCTGCTGCTGATGGCCCAGCCCCGGGAGCCGGTGGAGGCCTGCTTAAAGGTCCTGGATCAGGCCGGGTTGAAACCGGTGTCAGTGGAGCCGGAGACCACCGCCACCGTAAATGCCTTTGCCGCTTTGGTTAAACGATTGCCCCCTTCCTGGCTCCTGTGGCATACCGAGACGGAGGGCTTTGAGGTCGTTCATATCGAAGGGCGCCGAATCCGAGCCTATCGTCAGGTGCGGCTAGGTTCGGCAGAAGAAGGCATCCCTCAGCTTGCCGCTGAAATCGACCGCTGGCGAGAAGAAGGGGCAAACCCCCAAGCTTTATGCGTGTCTGATTCGAAAACGCCGGCAGCTGACCTCACTTCCCTGGCCAAGCAGTACGAATTCTCTATTGTTGACCCGGACCAGCTCCAGGTTAAAGGTTTGCCGGAAGCCCGGGACCTGGGTGGGGCCTTAGCGGCTGTGGGGGCCGCCCTCCGGGGTCTGAAAAAGGTGCCGGTGTCAACCAACTTGCTCCCGGAAACCGAGAGGTCCAAGATAAAGGTCCGGGGAATCTTTCTTACCAAGCTCCTGCTGATAATCCTGGCCGGTTTGAGCTGCATCTGGGCTGGGAGCCTGCTGCTTCATAAACGGGTCCACCTGTATCAAACCGATCGCCTCCTGGCCCATCTGGGTCCTGAGACCCGCCAGGTCGCCCGGCAGCTGAGCGAAAGCCAGGAAATGGCCAAGACCCTGGAGGGCCTTAAACAACGGTTGGATCAATACCCTTCCAAACTTAACTTGCTGAAGGAGCTGACCGGTTTAGTTCCTGAAAACACCTGGCTTTTTTATCTAAAATGTAACGACCGGCAACTGGAAATGGGGGGGGTCTCCCGGTCGGCGGCTGACCTGATCCCCCTGCTGGAGCAATCCGGGTGGTTTACCAAAACCGAATTTGCTTCTCCGATTGTCACCGATGCCAATGGACGCGAGCATTTTAAAATTAAAGCAGAAATTAAGGTCCTGGGGATGTGATCTTGATAAACTGTCAGAACAGCAGCGCCGCCTGGCCTGGGGGCTGGGCGGACTGGTGCTGTTTTTGGTGGTGGTCTTTGGGATCATCTTCCCCCTGATCGATATGAAAAACAAATGGGCCCAAGAGCTGGAGAGAAAACAGCTGATGCTGCGGCATTACCAGGACTTGCTGGCGGAACAGAGCAAGGTCGCCCAGACCCATCAGGCCCTGAAAGCTGCCTTGACCCAGGCCGAAGCCAAATTTCTTTCCGGGGGCAACCCTGCCATGGCGGCCGCCGATCTTCAGGAAATTCTCAAAACTCTGACCAGCGACCAGGACCTCAAGTTGACCAGCATCAATGTATTGGCCTCTCGAGAGGCCGGGCCTTATTTAGAGATTCCGGTCCAGGTGCAACTTTCCGCCAACATTGAGCAATTATTGAAATTCCTCTATTATCTGGAGCATCACCAAAAACTGTTGTATCTCACTCAATTAGAGATCAATGCGGCCCGCAGCCATGTCCAATCTCAGCGGCCCGGGGTTTTGCGAGTCAGCATGGAAATCGCCGGGGTTATCAAACGGGAGTCCCAAGTATGATCTGGCGCCAGGGTCGCATCTGGGATATTCTGCTATTAGGGGCCAATGCCCTGTTGCTGGTTGCCATCATCGGCGTCTGGGGCGGTGAAGCCACCGTGCCGGCCAAGGTCAAGGCCAAGGCCGGACTGGCGGTCCCCCAGGTTCCAATTTTGGCCGACAAGCAGCCGCTAGCTGCTTTTCAGATCGTCCAAACCAAAGATCTGTTCAGTCCCCAACGCCTGGCGTTCCAGCTCTCCCCCGATCCCAGCCAGGGCCAGGACACCCTGGAAGGCGGCAAGCTCCAGGGGATTATCATCATCGGCCAGGAAAAGGCGGCGATCATCAGCCAGCCGGCTTCGGGGGGGCAACCCCAGGTGCAAGTGCTGCATCAGGGTGAGGAATGGCGAGGCTTCAAAGTGGTGGAGATTTGCCAGGAAGCGGTCCTCTTTCAGGGCAAAGGGATTAGCAAAACCCTAACCTTCCCCACCCCGCTGAACCAGCCCCCGGTTTCGGCCCTGAGAGGAGATACTGACCAAGAGATGCAGGGATCGGAAATGGCCCCGGAGGAGGCAGTGGAACCGGAGGTCCCCCCCGAGGACATGGTGGAAGAAGAAACTTATCAGGAGGAAATACCTCCAGAAGAAATGTACGAGGAAGAAGTGATCGAGGAATCGATTTAACCTTAATTGTCGAACTCTGATAACCGTTGTTTTAGAGGTTGATCTATCCAGAAATAAAAGTTGATAAAATGGTTGCTTGGCCTATTCGGATACTGATCGGCTTGTTGCTCTTGGGTCTGGCCGGATGCGCCGCATCACCAGAGCCGACTCCTTCTCCGGGCATCTTTCCCAGACAGGTGCCGGTGCGGGTATCCTCCGGCGCGGCACCCCCTCCCTCTGCGGCCCCGGACTCCGAACCCAGCGAACCGCCAGCTTCGCTCCGGGATGAGCAATTTCTGCAGGACTATGCCCGAGCCCTCAAGCAAATTCAACCGATTCAGCGTCCGCCACGCAAAGACGAGAAGATCTTTCCGATTGACCTCAATCTCAAAAACGCTGATCTGGTGGAAACAATCGGGGTATTGGCGGATACCCTGGGAATCAACTATTTAATTGATCCCCGGGTCAAAGGCAAAGCCAGCGTTAGAGCCACTGGTAAGCTGAGTCAGAGCGAACTGTTGTCCATCATGGAAACCCTGCTGATAGTGAATGGGGCGGCGTTGATCAAAGACGCCAAGGTTTATAAGATCGTGCCGGCAGACAAGGTGGGGACCCAGGCCTTGCCGGTCTATACCCGGGGGATTCCGCCGACTGGGATGGCGGTCCAGGTGGTTTTTCTCGAGCAGACCGCGGCCAAAGAGATGATGCCGGTCTTGAAGCCGTTAATGTCTCCGGGCGGAGCCATCTCTGAAGCCGCCAACAATTCCCTGGTACTGGTCGATTACCCTGCCAACCTGGAAAAGCTGCTGAATCTGATCCACCTGATCGATACCCGCAGTCTGGCCCAAACCCAGATTCAAATTGCCAGGGTGGATAATACTTCCCCCAAGGATCTGATTAGCGAGTTGGAAGTTATCTTTTCCGCTTATGGAGCCTTAGCCCCCAAGGAGAAATTTGGCGTGGGCTTCCTGCCGGTGCCCCGGCTTAATTCCATCCTGGTCCTGGCCGGCTCCCAGACCTTGATGGATCGGGCCCTGTATTGGATCCGTCAGTTGGATCTGAAAACCGACATGTTGGCCGACATCCATGTTTACCATGTAGAGAATTATAAGGCCCGAAACCTGGCCAACCTCCTAACCCAGGTATATGGCGGCAAGCCCTTAGCCCCGGAGGTAGAAGAGGTCGAACCTGAGAGCGCCCGCCCCAGTTTTTTGGGGGGGCCTGGGACTGCCGGGGAAGGAGGTCTCGGAACCACCATCATGGGCGGCACCAGGACTTCAGGTGTGGGGCAGTCAGGCAGCGGCCTCAGCGGTACCGGAGGAATGCGCGGCTTAGGCGAAAGCCTGCCGGAAGAACAGAAGGAAAGAGCCGTTCCCCTGGCCGAGGCCGCGGAGGTTTCTCCTAAGGAAGGCATCCGCATCATCCCCGACGAAGAAAACAACCTCCTGGTAATCGTGGCTCCGCCCCATGAATGGCGGGTTATCTCCCAACTCTTGCAGCGCCTGGATCTGATGCCGCGCCAGGTGCTGAACGAGATCCTGATCGCCGAAGTGCGGCTTACCGGGGACCTCAAGTACGGCGTGGAGTGGTTTTTGAACTCCCAGATGGTCACTTCTGGAGACGAAGAAGGCGGAGAGGCTAAGTCCACTCTAAATATCTTGGAAGGGCCTTCCGCCGCCTTTTCCCAGGCCCTGGGTGGCTTTACCTTTGCAGTTCGAGATGCCGCCAACGAATTCCGGGGCCTGATCAATATGCTGGCCACCGAGGGTAAAGTCAACATCCTGGCCTCGCCGCATATCATGGCGGCCAACAACCAGGAAGCCCGCATTCAGATCGGCCAGGATGTTCCCATTTTGACATCCCAATCGGTCCCCCTGGTCAGCCAGACAACGTCGCTCGAGACCCAGACGGTGGAATACCGCAGTACCGGCATTATCATGCTGGTAAAACCCCAGATCAATGCCAAGGGCCTGGTGACCCTGGATATCACCCAGGAGGTGAGCGCCGCGGTGCCCACGACCACCGGGGTGGAAGACAGTCCTACCTTTACCATCCGGACCGCCAAGACTTCGCTGATTACTGGGGACAACCAGACCATCGTCCTGGGCGGCTTAATCCGAGAGGATGTGACCCGGACCGCCGCCGGCGTCCCGGGCCTGCGCAAGATCCCCTTGTTAGGGGCATTGTTTGGCAATGAAGGGGTAAAAAGAGAAAAGACCGAGCTCCTGGTGCTGATCACCCCCCACATCGTCTCCAGCCTGGAAGACGGGGCCCGTATCACTAATGAGGTTAAGGACCGTATTACTCTGGAAGAATTAAGGCCGGAATGGCAGAAGGAAGCCCAACCTCCTACCTACCCGGGTCCGCAATGAGATAGTGGGAGGCCATTGTTGACCACAAAGATAATGATAAGGGCGCTGATTAATCAAAGCGCCATAGGTTTTGGCATTGAAAACGGATGAAAAAATTGTTATTTAAAAATTATCGGTAACCCGCCCCACCAGGAGAAGCACCCATGAGCCGAATATTGGTAGTAGTTATGCTGATAGTAGTAATGACGGTAAGCAGCGGCATTGCCGCGGCGCAAAGTTACTCGCAGAGCCGACCCAGCCCGGAGGTTATGTTCTTTGATGGCTTAGTGGGACGGCCGCTGGGGGTGGCAGCTACTGCGGTCGGATGTGCCACCCTGGTAGCTACCCTACCCTTCACCCTGCCTTCCGGCAGTACCGGTCAGGCGGCCCGCGGACTGGTGCGGGAGCCCGCCGCCTGGACCTTTGGCCGCCCTTTAGGCCAGAACTATATGTACCAGCGTAACCAAAGGTTCTGGCTACCCTGAACTTTAGGCGGTGCATAAGGAGGGCAAGACCCGGACCCCGGGGCTAGTAGGGCAGCAGCCTCGAGAGTAGCGGACCGGCGAGGAGGTAAAACAAAGCCGCTGACCCCAGGAAAGGGCCGAAGGGGATCGGCGTTAAGCGCCCCTGGCCGCTCTCCCGGGCCAACCGCAACCCGTACAGACTCCCCAGTCCAGCGCTGACCAAAAGCACTACCGGCAGCGATTTCGGCCCCAAGAAGGCCCCGATCAGGGCCAGCAGTTTGACGTCCCCGCCGCCCAAGCCTTGGCGGCCGGTGGCTTTCTCATAAACCCATCGGATGGTTTGGAAGAAGATGGCGCCTAAGGCCGCCCCGGCCAACGCCTGGCTAAAGGAAAGGTGGGGCAGGATCAGGGCCCCGATCAGCCCCAGAACAATGCCGGGCAGAGTGATGATATCGGGGAGCCACCGATGTTCTACATCCAAGCCGGTCAGGGCCACCAGGGCAGCAGCAAACGGCCCATAGGCGATTAGCACCGGGTCAGCCGGAAACCGGGCCCACAGCCCCAGGGCCAGCAGTCCACCGGCCAGTTCTACGGCGGGATAACGCCCGGGAATTTTAGCCTGACAGAATCGGCATCTGCCCTTCAGCCAGAAAAAACTGATAATCGGCAGGTTGTCATACCAGGGTATAGGGTGGCGGCATTGTGGACAGCGGGACCGTCCAGCCAACACCGGTTCCCCCTGGGGCAGCCGGGTGATTACTACATTAAGGAAACTTCCCAGGGCCAGTCCCACCAGAACAGCCAGAATATAACCGACCATCAGGCTAGTCCCGACCGGGTCGGCAACCGCCGGCCCAGGTTACTCGGTCCCGAATTCAATCCTGGTTACCTTGGCCAGCAGCATATTCCAGTAGCCCAGATCGGTGTTGCCTTCCAGCACACAATTGGTTGCCACCTCCACGTGAAGGGCTTCCCCCGAGGTCAAGACGATTTTAGCCGGGCGGTAATCATCCTGAATCGGGCCGGTGAACTCCAGGCTTTGCATCAGGGCCAAGGGCATCCAGGTATTGGCCTTTCCCTTTTTCACCCGGAGTTCCTGGCGGGTCCCCGGAAGCCTCAGATAGCGCACATAATAGGCCACGCCATCCTCAGTGATGACCACGCTGGGCCAGGTAAGCGGGGCTGGCACCATCTGCGGGGCACAAGCAGCCCCCAACCAGAGTACCAGTCCGATCAGCCAGATTTTTTGCCGCAATACCGGGCAGATGTTTTCCATATCTCGATTTTCTCAACAAGGTGTTCCTCTACTATACAAACAAACCGGTAAATTGAGCAATTAATTTTCACCCTCCTTTGCTTTAAGCGGATTTACCTGCTATTCTGGAGACAGGGCCCCACCCTGATTGCCATATATTTCCCTTGAATCAAGAATTATTCTGGGCTAAATTAACTTATCCCAAAAATAAGCGACCTGCCTATTAACTTTAAATTTAGCAGAACATCGAACCGAAGCGGATTCTACTGGGAGAAACTATGAAGCGTTATCAAAATGCAAAATGGACCCGCGCCATGGCCTTGTCGCTGGATTATAATTATGCCATGGCCGACCTTGTGGGAGCAGCCAATGGCTTGCGAGCCGAGGAACTGGAGGAATTGACCCCGCGCATTCAAGAACTGGACCAGGATTTAAAAAGCCGCCGCCAACAGGGGGAGCTGGCCTTTTATGAGCTGCCTTACCGGCAGGAGACCATCACCGAGGTCAACAGCCTGGCCAAGCCCCTATTGGAGTGGTTCTGGGATTTTATTGTCCTGGGGATCGGGGGCTCAGCCCTGGGGGCCCGGGCCCTGCATCAGGCCCTGTGCCACCCACAATTTAATCTGCTGCCCCTGGCCCGGCGGCAACATAAACCGCGGTTGATGGTGGCCGATAATATCGATCCGGACGGCTTTTACGGCCTCTTGGACGCGGTGGATTTGCGTCGCACGGTGTTTAATGTTATATCTAAATCAGGCAGCACGGCTGAAACCCTGAGCCAGTTCCTGTTTGTTTACGGGATGTTAAAAGGTCGGCTAGGGGCCGAGCGCGCCCGGGACCGGATAGTGGTGACCACTGACCCAGAGCAGGGCAACCTGCGCCGTCTGGCACAATCGGAAGGATTTAGAAGCCTGTCTATTCCTCCCGAGGTCGGAGGGCGGTTTTCAATCTTTACCGCGGTGGGCCTGTTCCCGGCCGCCATGGTGGGGATTGATCTAGATGAATTAATGGCCGGGGCCCGGTTTATGGATGTGCGCCTCAAAGAGGGAGAATTCCAAAACAACCTGGCTTATCGCCTGGCAGCTATCTATTATCTCTTTTATACTCGCAAGAATCGGCCGATCCAGGTACTCATGCCCTACGCCTCGTCATTAGCCGGAATGGCGGAATGGTTCTGCCAGCTCTGGGCCGAAAGTTTAGGGAAAAAATATGACCTGCAAGGCCAGGTAGTCAACGTCGGCCCTACCCCGGTGCGGGCCGTGGGAGCCACGGACCAGCATTCGCAACTGCAGCTCTATATTGAAGGTCCCTTCGACAAGTTGATAACCTTCCTGGAAGTGGACAACTTTCAACATCAGGTGGCGCTTCCCTCCCCCTTCCCGGACCTTGAAGGCCTGAGTTATCTGGGCGGACATTCCTTGAATGAATTAATCAAAGCTGAGAAAACCGCCACCGCTTTCAATCTCATGCGCAATGGACGCCCCAACCTGACTATACGGCTCCCTGAGGTCAATGCCTTTACCATCGGACAACTGCTCATGTTGTTTGAAGTGATGACCGTAAGCTTAGGGGGATTGTTGGGGGTTAATCCTTTAGACCAGCCCGGTGTCGAAGGGGGCAAGCATACTACCTACGGTCTGATGGGGCGGCCGGGATATGAACAGTATCGACAGCAACTGGAGGATGCCCTACCCTTCCAGGAACAATACCAGATCACTTGACGACTTACCCTGATGGCAATGTTTGAGCGGCTAAAATTCGTCTGGCGGCCTGACCGCCAGGATGTGGAAACCTTTCGACTGGTAAAGTTTTTCTCCTTTACCGGCTTCATGGTAATCCTGATTTTTACCCTGCTGCTCACTTTTTTGCTGGTCTATCGGGCTCAGAAGCTGGCCCTGAAAAAAAGCGAAGACTACGCCATGCTGGTGGCGGCTAACCTAAACCACCAGGTTTTTCAGCAATTCCTCTTGCCGGTAGCCATCCGCTATCAGGGAAAAATTCAGATCAAAGATCCGGAACAGTTTGAACGGCTGGATGCGGTGGTGCGCCATACCATTCATGGCTTCAATATCAAGCAGGTAAACATTTATGATCAGGTCGGTACCCTTTCATACAGTACCGATGACATCCCCTTGGGGGAGGATTGCTATGATGTTCCTGAGGTCAAAAAAGCCTTATTAGGCCAATCCAGTCTGATTGCTCCGAACAGCCTCCTGGACCTGCTGCTCTTCCAATTGACCGCGTCTCAAAATCTCAAGACTTACATCCCCTTCCGATTAGAAAGAAAGTTAACACCGGAACTGGGGCCGGTGATTGGGGTGTTTGAAATAACCCAGGATATTTCTCAAGAACTGGCAGAAATCGGCTGGTTTCAGCTCTTTGTCATTATCACTCTGGTGGTAATCATGGGCCTGCTATTTCTGATCCTGCGGCAGATCGTCAAAAAGGCCGAGATTATCCTGGAGCGCCGTCACGAAGAGCAGAAGGCCCTCTTAGCCCAGCTCAATCAGGCGGAAAAACTGGCTGCCCTGGGGGAAATGATCGCCGGGGTGGCCCACGAAATTCGCAATCCTTTAGGAATTATCAGTTCCACTGCGGAACTTTTGCGGCAGCGTCTGGCCAAATATGAACCCCAGGACCGACTGGCCCAGATCATTGTCGAGGAATCGAATCGACTCAATCAGACCGTTAATGAATTCCTCGATTTCGCCCGTCCCCGCGAGCCCAACCTGCGGCCCTGCAACCCGGAAGACATCCTGGAACGCAATCTAGAACTTCTCCAGCCCGAGATTGACAAATACCACATTGCGGTAGACCGGCAGTATAGTCTGGACGGCTACCCGGTAACTGCGGACCCTGACCTGCTTTACCGGGCCTTTTTAAATATTCTGATCAACGCCATTCAGGCCCTGCCCGAGGGGGGTAAAATCACTGTTTCGACCAGATTGGGACCCGATAACCATGGGGCCCTGATCCAGGTGCAGGATACTGGCGAAGGCATTGAGGAAGAAACCCTCAAAAAGATCTTCAATCCTTTTTTTACTACCAAGGATATGGGCAGCGGTTTGGGTCTGTCGATAGTAAAAAGCATCATCGAAAGCCACCGCGGCACCATTAACATTGACAGTACCCCGGGCCAGGGAACCACTGTCAGCATCATGCTGCCCGATGTGGATTAGACCAAAGAATCCCCGCCAGCTGGCTGTCCTGGTCTTGTCCTCCGACCACTCAGCAGTTCCTGTTCCTTTATGAATCCCCGGCGAGTAAGAGTTCTGAAAGCGGCTGAAATTAAACGCGGCCCGGTAATCTACTGGATGAGCCGGGATCAGCGTCTCCATGACAATTGGGCCCTGCTCTTGGCTCAGGAACAGGCCTTAAAACGCCGCGCCCCGCTCTGGGTGGTTTTTTGCCTGGTGCCGCATTTCTTAAATGCCACCTTAAGACAGTACTCCTTTATGCTCCAGGGGCTTCAGGAACTGCAACAGAACCTCAAGGAATATAATATCCCTTTCTTTTTGATTACCGGAGCGCCGCCGACCGAAATTCCCAAATTTCTCCGCAAATATCAGGCCGGGTTGGTGGTCACCGATTTTGATCCGCTCCGCCTCAAACACCAGTGGAAAGCCGCGGTAGCCGAAGCCATTGATATTAGCTTCCTGGAAGTCGACGCCCATAATATTATCCCGGCCTGGATTGCCTCTCCTAAGCAAGAGTATGCGGCCTATACTTTGCGGCCCAAAATTCACCGCGCCTTGCCGGAATTTTTGGAAGATTTTCCACCCCTGACCGAGCACCCCCCGACAGGAGCCCAAGACTGCCCGGAAGTCGATTGGCAACAGCTAATGGACCGCTTAGACCTTGACCGGCAGGTCCCAGCGGTTGACTGGCTTACCCCCGGGGAGAACGCAGCCCAACAGGTATGGTATGATTTTTGGCACCATCGCCTGCCGGACTACCATCGGCACCGCAACGACCCCAACCAGGCGGCGCAGTCAAACCTGTCGCCCTACCTCCATTTCGGCCAGATCTCGGCCCAGCGGATTGCCTTGGAAGCGCAACCGGCGGACCTGGATGAGAAATCCAAGGAAGCCTTTTGGGAAGAACTCATTGTCCGGCGGGAACTTTCGGATAACTTCTGTCTTTATAATGCCCATTATGATTCTTTTGCCGGATTTCCACAATGGGCTCAGAAGACTCTTAAGGACCATCAATATGATGCCCGGGAGCATCTTTACAGCCTGGCAGAATTCGAAGCTGGCCAGACCCATGATGATTTATGGAACGCGGCCCAACAGGAGATGGTTAAGACCGGCAAGATGCATGGTTATATGAGGATGTACTGGGCCAAAAAGCTCCTGGAGTGGAGCGAATCGGTTGACCGGGCTCATGAAATCGCCATCTATCTTAATGACCGCTTCGAACTGGATGGCCGTGACCCTAACGGCTATACCGGGATTGCCTGGAGCCTGGGCGGGGTGCATGACCGGGCCTGGGGTGAGCGCCCGGTATTTGGCAAAATCCGCTACATGAGTTATAATGGCTGTAAAGCAAAATTCGATGTTAAAGCCTATATTAGAAAATATCATTCTGGTTGAACAGTAATTGATACGGGAGAAGCCGGCCCAACTCCAGAGATCCTGGTAAAATAGTAAAAGCCAACTAATATCGTGTTACTGGAGGCGATAAAGTCATGGTTAGGTCAAAATGGCCAAGTTGGCTTTAGAGTTAACTATTAAGATGGGTTAATTGGTGGTGACGGTCACCTTGAATTCAGAGCAATAATAATTTTCACCTATAATTAATTCTCAAACTAAAATTTCCAGGTAAGTTATGGATACCATCCTGGTTGTTGATGATGAAAAAAATTATCTGCTGGTCATGGAGGCCTTGCTTTCCGGCGCCGGATACGAAGTGCTGACCGCCGAAGGCGCGGCCGAAGCCCAGAAGATTGTCCGAAATAATGATTTGGATCTGATCATCACCGACATGAAGATGCCCAAGGTCAGCGGCATCGAGTTGATGGAAGAAATCAAACAGCTCAACCCCGACTTGCCGGTAATCATCATGACTGCCTTCGGCACGGTGGAAAAGGCAGTGGAGGCAATGAAAAAAGGGGCCTTCGATTACATCATGAAGCCTTTCAAAAACGAGGAGATTCTCGTCACTATCGCCAAGGCCTTGGAATTAAGGCATCTTTTGAACGAGAATCGCCGACTCCGGCAAGATCTGGCCCAGAAGTACCGGTTCGAAAATATAGTCGGCAACAGCCGGGCCATGCAGGAGATCTTCGCCCTGGTGGAAAAAGTGGCCCAGAGCCGGGCTACCGTCCTGATCGCCGGAGAGAGCGGCACCGGCAAGGAGCTCATTGCCCGGGCCATCCATCAACGCAGTCCCCGCAGCCAGAGGCCCTTTATCTCGGTAAATTGCGGGGCCTTGACCGAGACCCTGCTGGAAAGCGAGCTTTTCGGCCATGAGAAGGGGGCCTTTACCCATGCCGTGGCCTTGCGCAAAGGCCGGTTTGAACTGGCCGACGGCGGCACCCTGTTTCTGGATGAAGTGACCGAAATGTCTCCGGCCTTACAAGTCAAGCTGTTGCGCGTCCTGCAGGAAATGGAGTTTGAGCGGGTCGGCGGGACCCGTACCATCCGGGTGGACGTGCGCCTGGTGGCCGCCTCTAATAAAGATCTAAAAGGCGAAGTGGAGGCCGGGAATTTTCGGGAAGACCTGTTTTACCGGCTTAATGTCATCCACCTGGAAATCCCCCCGCTGCGCCAACGGCCTGATGATATTCCACTGCTGGTGGCTCATTTTATTCAAAAATTTTCTCAGGCAAATGAGCAGGGCGACATCCGGGTTGATCCGGAGACTATGAGAATCCTGTCCCGGCACTCCTGGCCGGGCAATGTCCGGGAACTGGAAAACGTCATCGAACGGGCGGTAATCCTGCGCAGCGGCAACGTCATCACTACGGCTGATTTGCCCCCCAATCTGGCCACCACCCGGCCCGACAGCGAGTTTGACATTAACCGCCTGGTCCCCCTCAACACTCCCTTGCCCAAGGCCCTGGAGCGCATTGAAGAACTGATGATCCGGCGGGCCTTGGAGCATTCCGGCCAGGTCCAGGTTAGGGCCGCCGAGCTGCTGGGGATTACCAAAAGCCTGTTGCAATATAAATTGAAGAAATATCATCTGAATGTTTAGATAGGCTTAGGAGAGATGGTGGAACTCAAAGATTTTCCTGAAGATTTGCAACCTTATCTCATCCCTTCCCCCAGCGGCGAGATGGTCTATCGCTGTCTGGAGTGCGGGGCCGAATATGGGATTGACGAGCTGTTATATACCTGTCCCCGCTGCCAGGGCCTGTTTTTGCTGGAGGATAAGGCCGCCGACCGCCTGCGGCAACAGCCCGCCAGTTTCTGGCGGCGGCTGTTCAAATACCGGAAGATGTTAAATATTCCGGCGGTCAAAGGCATTTTTCTCTATCATGAGCTGATTGCCCCGGTAATCCCTCCGGAGGATATCGTCTTTCTGGGTGAAGGCCACACCCCTCAGGTAGCGGCCAACAGCCGTCTGCAGAACGAAATCGGCCTGGCCTTGTGCTACAAGAACGACGGCCAGAACCCCAGTGCTTCGTTCAAGGACCGGGGCATGGCCGCGGCCTTAAGCTATCTTAACTTTCTGATCAGGACCCGCCACCTGCAAGGTGTGTTGGCGGTCTGCGCCTCCACCGGCGACACTTCGGCGGCCGCGGCCCTGTACGCCTCCTATCTGGGGGATAAAATTGCTTCGGCAGTGCTGCTGCCGCAGGGTAAAGTCACCGCCCAGCAGCTTTCCCAACCCCTGGGCAGCGGTGCCCGGGTGTTTGAGATTCCCGGCGTCTTTGATGATTGCATGCGGGTGGTGGAGGCTTTATCGGAAAAATACCACGTGGCGCTGCTCAACTCCAAAAATAGCTGGCGCATCCGGGGCCAGGAGTCCTATGCCTACGAAATCGCCCAGTGGTACGATTTCCATCTGGAAAACAAGGTAATCGTGGTGCCCATCGGCAATGCTGGAAACATCACCGCGGTGTTGGAGGGCTTGCTGCGCTTCCATGATCTGGGCATTATCGACACCCTGCCGCGGGTCCTGGGGGTGCAATCTCACCATGCCGACCCGGTGTTCCGCTATTACCAGGAGCTTGATCCGAGCCGGCGCCTATTTGTCCCGGTTACTGTGCAGGCCAGCGTCGCCCAGGCGGCGATGATCGGCCGGCCGGTGTCCATGCCGCGGGTCATCCGCCGGGTGGAGGAGTATCTGCGCCGGGCCGGCCAGGGCAGCTTTGCGGTGGTACAGGTCACTGAACAGGAGATCATGGACTCCATGCTGCTAGCCAACCAAAACGGCCATATTGCCTGCACCCAGGGGGGCGAATCCCTGGCCGGATTGCGGGCCGCCTTGCGGCAGGGATTGATCCGTCGGGACGAAGAAGCCGTGCTGGACGCCACCGCCCATGCTCTCAAGTTTATGAGCTTTCAGCAGATGTATTTTGATGACAGCTTCCCGCCGGAGTTCGAGGTAGTGCCCCAGCCACAATTCCAGAATCACCCGCAACTGCTTGCGCCGCAGGTAAATCTGGCATCGGACCGCTCCTCATCTCCGGCCGCACAGCAGGCGTTCACCCAGGATATTGTCGAGCAATTGGCAGCCATATTAGCTTTGAAATCCAGGGACGAAGATTAGGAAGAGAGAAAGTTGTGCAGAAATCGCTGTCACCAATTTTTCTGGATATAGAGGATAAAAACGTTAAAAATAACAAACTCATTCGCCCCCGTAATCGTAAACGGCGAATAGTATTCGGATGGTACGGCGGGAAGTTTAACCATCTTGATTGGCTTTTACCCCTTTTACCTAAATGCCATCACTACTGCGAGCCTTTCGGAGGGTCAGCGGCGGTACTTCTTAATCGTGAACCATCACCGGTTGAGACTTATAACGATATAGATGGAGAAGTAGTTAATTTCTTTCGTATCTTGCGCGACAAAAAAGACGAGCTGATTCAGGCTATCGCATTGACGCCATTTTCTCGGGAAGAATTCTTCTTGGCTATAAACTGCGATATCGGCTCCCTATCTGATGTCGAACGTGCCCGCCGGTTTTTTGTCCGCGCCCGTCAGGCTAGAACCGGCTTAGCCCAAACCGCAACCCTGGGAAGATGGGCAAATTGCAAGAACACTAGCCGAGCCGGGATGTCTGGAGTAGTGTCGCGCTGGCTCGGCAGTGTCGAAGATCTCCCTGACCTTGCTTTACGTTTGCTTCGAGTGCAAATCGAAAATCGTCCAGCAATTGAACTGATCAAATTATATGATGGGGCAGGAACGCTATTCTATTGCGACCCCCCTTACCTGCATGATACCCGGGGAGATAGCAAAGCCTATGGCTTTGAGATGGATGAATTGGAGCACCGACAACTAGCCACAGTATTGGTCAACTGCCAGGGTAAAGTAGCAGTTTCTGGTTATCGTTGCGATATTTTGGATAAGCTTTATGAAGGTTGGCGCCGCTTTGACGCGCCTCCTAAGCATTGTCACTCTATAAAAAAGTTGCGCCAAGAGGCTTTGTGGATGAATTATTGAAGGAACCTGATTAGCATGCCTGCAATTGATTATCATCTGGCTCGAGATTTGCTGGAAAAATCCATACTTGCAGCTGAAAAAGCCGTTCTCCAAGGGGTTGCCCTACCCGTAAGGGACGACATCCAGACTGCTTTACAGACTCTGTTCCGATCTAAAACCCAGGCCTATCGTGAAGTCCTGTTAGGTTGTACTTTAGCCAGAATATTGGATAAATCTATTAATATCCGCCAACCATACACAGATCTGGGGCCAAACGCCTTCAGTGGTCGCAGCCTCGATGAAAAGGTTATAAATCCCTTTTTACATGAAAAGCGTATTCCATCAACTCATGGCCCCTATCTAAGTGTATTCCGACGCTTGGTCCGCTTTGATCTGAGTACACGGGATGGCTTAAGAGATAAAAAAGGTTATGATGCTTTCCTTAGTCTTTTAAATTACTTAGAATCAAATTCAGCTGATGCTGAACTCGGAAATTTTTTGCAATACCTATTATACAATTTTGTTAAATTGCGGGAAGACGCTGAAATAACGCTTTTTAAGCCACAAAGGCTTAGCCTGGACCAATACGACACCTTGATTTCCGGTCTGCTTAATACTCCCAGCGGCGGTAGATTTCCCTTGATCTTAGTAGTAGCTACCTTTTTTACCATTAAGCATTTCTTTGGCTTGCAAAATTGGACAATAAATTCGCAAGAAATTAATGTCGCTGATGTTGCCTCGGGCGCGGGTGGTGATATAACCATTACCAGCCAGGGGCAGACGCTTATGGCGGTTGAAGTAACCGAACGCCCAGTGGACAGATCGCGAGTTGTGGCAACCTTTAATACAAAAATCGCCCCTGCCGGAATTGAGGATTATCTGTTCTGTTTAAAAACTCCTCCTCCCTCCTCGGAAACCATGGAGCAGGCTCGACAATATTTCGCCCAGGGTCATGAAGTAAATTTCGTCGAAATCAAAAATTGGATTTTAATGTTGCTGGCTACCATTGGCAAAGCTGGAAGGGCATTGTTTAATAAAGAGATGATGAGGCTATTAGAAGAACCACATGTTCCTAAACTTATCAAAATAGCCTGGAACGAGCAACTTAATAAAATATTCGCTACTTAACTATGGGTATCCAGGATATGGAAATTAAGCCTTCGCTGGTGCCGGCCAAACGGATTGAACAGTCCATCATATTGATCCGCGGCGAAAAAGTTATCCTGGATGCCGATTTGGCCAGGCTTTATGAGGTTGAAACCCGTGTTTTGGTCCAGGCCGTTAAACGCCACCGGGACCGCTTTCCCAACGATTTCATGTTTCAACTTACCAAAGAGGAATTTGACCTCTTGAGATCACAATCTGTGAGCTCAAGGCAGTGGGGCGGCCGCCGTTATCCGCCTTATGCCTTTACCGAACAAGGGGTGGCGATGCTCTCCAGCGTGCTCAACAGCCCTAGGGCGATCCAGGTCAATATCGAAATCATCCGCACCTTTATTCGGCTGCGTCGGATGCTGGCCGCCCATAAAGAGCTGGCCCAAAAACTGGCGGCCCTGGAAAAAAAATACGATGCCCAGTTCCAGATCGTCTTTGAGGCTATCCATCAACTCATGACCCCGCCGGCGCCCAAACGCCGCCGCATCGGCTTTCTGGGGGAGTGAATAATAAATTGTAATCTGAAGCTTGGGAATCAGAATAATTTTACCAGAGGCTCTATCGGGATTATAGAAGGAAAGCAATGGTAGCGCGATTAGAAATCACCTGGCGGCCGGAACTGGTGGATGCCGAAGGCCAAGGCATCCGGCGCAAAGCCCGCGAATATTTTGGCCTGGAATTCTCCCGGGTGCGGGTCATCCACATCCTGACCATCGATGCTGATTTGTCGGAGGGCGAACTGGAGGCCATCCGCACCCAGATCTTTACCAATCCGGTGACCCAGATTTCCAGTTATCAACCGCTGGCCGACCGGTTTGATTGGGCCGTCTGGGTAGGGCTGCGGCCCGGGGTGCGAGACAACCCGGGGGCCACGGCCATGGAGGCCATCGAAGCCTTCCGGGGCCGGCCGCTGGAATCAGGGGCGGCAGTCTATACCTCCAAATTATACCTCTTTGAAGGGGCCGGCATTTCTTCCGGGGATGTTGCCCGGGTGGCTCAGGAAATGCTGGCCAACGATATTATCCAGGAATTTCGGGTGTATTCTCAGAACGACTGGGACCCGCAGCGCGGCATCGGGTTGATCATCCCCCAGGTGCGGCTCGATCATCAGCCCACGGTCACCACCTTCAATATCGACAGCGACGCCACTTTGAAAAATCTTAGCGAGGCCCGCCAGTTGGCCCTGCAGGAGCAGGATATCCCGGTGATCCGGGCCTATTATCTGCGACCGGAAGTTCAGGCCCGCCGCGCCGCCCTGGGGCTCGGCCTGCCCACCGACGTTGAACTGGAATATATCGCCCAGGCCCGCAGCGATCACTGCAATCACAACACCTTCCGGGGGATGTTTCATTATCACGACCGGGCCACGGGCGAGCAGATTGCGGTTAACAGCCTGTTCAAGACCTGCATCGAAGAACCCACCCTAAAGCTGGCCCAGCAAAAGCCTTGGGTGGTCTCGGTGCTCTGGGATAATGCCGGGGTCGGCCGCTTTGACGACGACTACAGTTATGTGATTACCGGTGAAACCCACAATTCGCCCTCTAATATGGAGGCTTACGGCGGCGCGCTGACCGGCATCGTCGGGGTCTATCGGGATCCGCTGGGCACCGGCAAAGGCTCCAAGCTGATTGCCGGCCTTTACGGCTATTGCGTCGGCCCCCGGGAATATCAGGGCCCTTTGCAGCCCCATCTGCACCCCCGGCGGCTGCTGGACGGGGTCATTGAAGGGGTCAAAGACGGCGGCAATAAAAGCGGCATTCCCACCCCGCTGGGAGTGCTCTATTTTGATCCCAGCTACCTGGGCAAGTGTCTGGTGTTCGTCGCCGCCCTGGGATTGATGCCCCATAAAATCCAGGGGGCGGATGCAGCCCGAAAAACCACTTCGCCGGATGATTTGATTATCATGTGCGGCGGCCGGGTGGGCAAAGATGGCATCCACGGAGTGACCGCTTCCTCCGAGGTCTACGGCGCTCATACCCCGGCCGGGCATGTGCAGATCGGCGACCCGTATACTCAGAAAAAGATGCATGATTTCCTCCTCGAAGCCCGTGACCAGGGCTATATTGCCTTCATTACCGACTGCGGCGGCGGCGGCCTGTCCTCGGCGGTGGGTGAATCGGCCCGCTGGTCTAACGGCTGTGAGGTCTGGTTGGACCGGGTGCCGCTAAAATATGAGGGCCTGGATCAGTGGGAAATCTGGGTTTCCGAATCACAGGAGCGTATGGTGGTGGCAGTGCGCCCTGAACATGAGGCCAAGTTTCTGACCCTGGCCGCCCAACATGCGGTCGAAGCCACGGTGATTGGCCGCTATACCGACTCCAGGGCGGTGCATCTGCGCTACCAGGATCAGACCTGCGCCTGCATTGACCTCGATTTTCTCCAGGCTGATTTTCCACAGTGGCAGTTCCAGGCCGAGTGGATCCCGCCCGCGGCCCGCGGGTTGACCGAACCGGTGCTGGGAGAGGCTCAGGACCACACCGCCCTGCTCCATACTATGCTGGATCGACCCAATCTCTGTTCCCGGGAGTGGATTGCCCGGCAATACGATCATGAAGTCCAGGGCGGCAGCGTCATCAAACCTCTGGTCGGCAAGCAGGCCGATGTCCTCAGTGACGCGGTGGTAGTGCGCCCCCGGCTGGAATCCTGGCTCGGCTTGGCCCTGAGTCAGGCCCTTATTCCGGCCTATGCCCGGATTGACGCCTATCATATGACCGCAGCTACTATTGATGAGGCAGTGCGCCGAGTCCTGGCGGTGGGGGGTGGTCTGGAGCAGATCTCCGGAGTGGATAATTTCTGTTGGCCTAATATTCAGTACGATCCGGTCAAAAATCCGGACGGCAAATTTAAGGCCGCCCAACTGGTGCGGGCCAACTGGGCCCTGCGCGACCTGTGTCTGGCCTACGGCATTCCCTTGTTGTCCGGCAAAGACAGCATGTATATCGATGGCCACCTGGCCGGGGCGTTTGGCGAAAGCCACAAAGTATCGGGATTGCCGACGCTGTTGTTCACTGCGGTCAGCCTAGTCCCGGATGTCCGGCACTGCCTGACCCTGGACCTGAAAGCCCCCGGCGACCTGATCTACCTGGTGGGGGAGACCAGGGATGAACTGGGGGGCTCAGAGTATTATGAACTGATGGGATACGTCGGACTGCAGGTGCCTCAAGTGCATCCGGCTGAGTTCCTGGCTGTCTATCAGGCGCTAGCCCAGGCGATAAACGAGGGCATACCGGCCTCTATGCATGGCATTTACCGGGGCGGACTGGCCGTCCATCTGGCGCTCCCGGCCATGGCCGCCGAGTTGGGACTAGAGGTCGACCTGACCCCGGTGGCCCAGGGAAAAAGCCATGCTGTCGCCCTGTATTCGGAATCGGCCGGCCGCTTGCTGGTCAGCGTCGCCCCGGCCGACCGGACCCGCTTTGAGGGCCTGATGCAAGCCCAGCCCCTGACTTTGCTGGGGCAGGTCCGGGCCGATGACCGGTTTGTGGTCCGGCGCCAGGACGAATTACTCATTCAGGCCTCCGTTTTTGATCTGAAAGCCAGTTGGCAGAGGCGCTTTGGGGGATTAATCTGAAATTTTGGGGGCTACCGGCGTCGGGGCGTCCCGGCAGGTGCCCCTACTCTAAGCCATTGGATCTGTGGAGCTAAATTGTTATGCATGCCGAAATGCTGGTTTTGCGTTTTTCTCGAGCAGTGGTAGATCAACCGATCATCTATCGGTTAGTGAAAGATTATGATTTGGAGTTTAACCTGCTCAAGGCCACCATTTATCCCCGCAAAGAAGGGGTTATCGTCATGGAGCTCCGGGGCCACCCGGAGAACTTCCGCAAGGGAGTGAGATATCTAAAAACTTCCGGAGTAGAAGTCCATCGCGTGGCCAGCGAAGTGCGCCGCAACGAAGAGCGTTGCTATCAATGTGGGGTCTGCACCGCGGTCTGCCCCACCGGAGCCCTGTCCATCCTCCGGCCCGGCATGGAGGTGGTGTTTGATCCGGAAAAATGCAGCGCCTGCGAATTATGCTGTCCGGTCTGTCCGGCCCGGGCCATGGAAGTTAGAATTAATCGGACCGCGGTCTAAATAGCGCCCGGCGCCCCTGGCCTTCCACTATTAAATTCCTGGACCCCTCGCAATCCGGTGGGAAGATTGAGGATCAAGGTTAAACCTGTTAGGAAATGGGGAAGGCCCTTTATCCTTGCCTCTGGCTGGATCGTTAAATCCCAACTTATCTTCTTATGAAACAATTGACTTTATAAGCAGCATGCTATAATCTAGAATTACCTTCCATTTAACGAACTTTAAACTGCCAGCAGCATAATTATGACTATCACCTGCATGTACTGCCAGACAAATTCCATTCAGTCAGTTGCAGAGCACACCAGGGTAAAAGGCCAAGGTTGGCCTCCCTGGCTTCAGCAGGGTTTTGAAGTCATCAAAGCGGCGGCAGAAGGGATTGATCTAGTGCAGTATTTAAACGATGGAACTGAGGCGGGGTATAAATTCTCCTCCAGACCGCCCTTATTGCTAACGGCCACAAGCCAGGGACACTAGACCATGAGAAGACTGTTTAGGTTCTTACGCAGGGATCGGGAGAACCTCAAGGGCATACTCAAGGTATTTTTTCTGTCCTCGGATCTGATGGTGCCCCAGATTCAATGGAAAACTAGCCGAGATGCGGGGAGCGACACAGTCTGTCTGGTAATTCATTATTATGCCCGGATTCTCTACGAACTGGCTGAACTTAATGAAAACCGCGTTGCTCGGGAACTGATAGATTTTGTCACCCGTATTGCCCGGCGGCTCATGAGTCTAGGCGGCCCTGAGCGGCGCTTCCAGATTCCCTTGGGGAAATTAAAATTGGGACAATCTCTTAAGCAACCGGTCGAGCGCCTTTATGAAGCAAAGTTTTTTGCCCTGGGAGGCAGTAACTACCGGCTGGATTTTCACGGGGTGATCGGCAAGGAAAATTACTTTCTTCCGGCCAGTGTTTTGGGTCTGCTGCAATTCTGTATCGACAACCTGAGCGAAGAACACCTGACCCGCCTGGCCCAGGGATTGGAACGGCTCCACTATTTTTACCGTTACCGGCAGGATTTCTGGGAAGGAGCCGGCCTGTGCCGCGGCCCGGCGTTTGCTATTGGAAGTGAAAAAATCTCCGAATCACAACTGCCGGAACAATTAAATCCGGTGGAATAACAACCGGGCGCTCAGACCTCGGTGGCTTTGGCGGAAGCGGAATTATCATTCAAACTATCCATCAGCCGGTTGCGTATCTGGTCAAACTCTTCGCAGCTGATGACGCCGGAGTCGCGCAAACGGATATACCCCTCCAATTCCCGCCGCAGTTGACCCAATGCCAAAGCAGCACCATCATCGGGCAGGGTTGAAGCGTCAATAGCCACCGACGACGGCGCCTCCAGGGCCAAGGGCTCGGAACTCCGGTAAGGCAGGGCCACCGGGGTGGGGTAGCGATTGCCATGATACCGGAAGGTAAGCAGCCCATTTAACAGCGAGACCTCTACATCTTTGCCGTCCTTGGCTGCCTCGGCAACAATATCTTTAAACTCAGACCCTTGGGCCGCCATCTTGGCCTTGATCTGGCCCCATTTGCGGTAGAGGCGCCAGAAGCCCAATGCCATGAGCACGGCCAGGCCAGCGATAATCCAGGTGCTGAAGCCCAAAATTCCGGTTAGCCAGACCAGGGCCACGATCAGAATAAAAGGGATGGCAATTAGAAACAGTAGCAGGCTGTAGAAATTCATCATATTAGAGAACGAACCGATCTGCGGCGCTTCTCCCTTGGTGCTCACCCTAGAAAAGAATTTTCCCATAATAATCCCTGCTTAATTAACTCCTTCATAATATATTAAGGTTTATGACCAGGAATTGCAATTATTTTTGACCTCATCTTGGGTTTATCGGTAATTCAGGGCAGGATGCTGATCGGGCCGAGATGCGGGTCTAGCCGCAAAACTGCTCGCCTCTGGCCGAAAAGGAAAAAATGTAATTTCCGAAGCAAAACCGCCTATTCTTCCCCGGCAGCAAAAAAGCACCAATAAGCCTTATAGGTCATATAAAGATCGCCTTTGGAAGCCACTTCAAAGGGCGAGTGCATGGACAACAACGGGGTGCCGCAGTCAATGATATCCATGCCGTGGATAGCCAAAAACTTGGCAATGGTACCGCCCCCGCCTTCATCGACTTTTCCCAGTTCTCCGGCCTGCCAGACCACGCCCCCGCGGTTGAAAATGCGCCTGATCCACCCAACGTATTCGGCATGAGCATCATTGGCCATATACTTGCCGCCGTGGCCGGTGAATTTGGTCAGGCAGACGCCGTAGCCCATCCGGGCCACATTATGCTTTTCATAAACCTCGGGCCAGTCGGGGTCCAAGGCGCCGTTCACATCAGCCGAGATCGCCCGCGAGGCCATCAGCGCCGGCTGCCGGGCCTCCCGCCCCTCCCCCTGGCGCTGCAACATTTGGGTCACCAATTCAGCCAGCAGGCAGCTTTTGGCTGAAGTGTTGCCATCGCTGCCAATCTCTTCCTTATCCACAAACAGGGCTAGACAGGTGAAGGCCGGGTCTTGGACTGCGAAGATGGCCTCCAGCGTGGCATAGGCACAGGCCCGGTCGTCCTGGCCGTAGCCGCCGATCAGACTCCGATCCCAGCCCAGGTCCCGGGCCCGGCCGGCCGGCACTACTTCCAACTCTGCACTCACCAAATCTTCTTCCTGCAGGCCGTAATTTTCGGAAAGCAGATGCAACAGATGGAGCTTAAACCGTTCTTTGGTGTCATCATTGCCATAGGGAAGAGAACCGGCTAAAACATTGAGCTTTTCTCCTATAAAGGCCTCATCCACCTTTTTATCCATCTGAACCTTGCGGGCCAGGTGGGGCAGCAGATCGCAGATGGTAAACACCGGGTCGGAATCCTCCTCGCCGACCCGCAGCGTCACGGTTTCGCCATTCTCTTTTAAGATTACCCCGTGCAGGGCCAGGGGGCGGGCCAGCCACTGGTATTTTTTGATGCCGCCATAATAGTGGGTCTTTAAAAAAGTCAGATCAGCCTCTTCATAGATAGGATATTGCTTGAGATCAAGGCGGGGGGAATCAATGTGAGCGGCAATGATGCGCAATCCCTGCCGTAAGGGCCGCGTTCCCAGGACCATCAAGGCAATGCTTTTGCCCCGATAATTAAGATAAAATTTGGAGCCTGATTGACCGTCGGCCAGGTTGACAAATCCCCGTTCCTGGGCCTGGCGCTGGATTTCCACAACCGCCTGGCGCTCGGTCTTGGCCACATCTAAAAAGTTCTTGTAGCGCTCGGCATAAGCCAGGATTGGCGGCCGTTCAATGGCAGCGACCCGATCCCATACCAAACTGGGCTTCACCGCCAGTCGGTCACGGAGCTGTTGAATTTCATCTTTGGTGGGGTTTTTCATTCGATCTTCTCCTTGCTAACTTAGCACATAAGCCCTAGTCGACAGCCTGAGGATATTCAGACCAACCTAGGTTGAGTTTTTGGCAACCGGCGGTCGGTTGATGATTTTTCAATTACCCAAAGAATCAATTAGTTATATCTTGACCGGCTAAAATTTGCGGGCTATCATCTGAAAGGCAACCTGGTCAGGGCTGTTCCGGACTGGCCCGGTAAAACTTAGATGAGCCGGGCCCGCCTTTAAATTAAGCGTTAATCGGGGCAAATTCAAGAATTATCCAGACTTAACTCCATACTACTTGAAACTTTGACACTGGAAGATATCATGAAACCCGAACCAAGACAAGTCAGGGTATTTCCTGTGGCGGAACCCGGCTCCGGCCATCCCGGCGGTTGGCGTCCAGCAACCGCTCTGCCTTGACTTAAGCATGGAAAAGATATAGATTTAATTTAGCTCTGGCAGCGTTATTCAGGTTGACAACCAAGTAGCAACGATTTAACTTGAACCAGGCGGGCGAGAGTGGCGGAATTTGGCAGACGCGCTGGACTTAGGATCCAGAGGGCAACCGTGGGGGTTCGAGTCCCCCCTCTCGCACCAAGATCGGCAGGAGTAGAGTCATCGGGATGCAAATCTGAGTGCTAGGGTCTTAGGTCGGCGGCGATAAGGATGATATACCTCATGGGAAGATGGATTGTTCTATGAAAGTTGAAGTGGAAAAAATTAACCCGGTGCAGCGAAAACTGTGGATCGAAGTGCCTTCCGAGGAAGTCGATAAGAATCTAGATCGGGCCTATCGCAATCTGAAGAAAAAAGCCCGGGTGAAAGGCTTCCGGCCTGGCAAAGCGCCCCGCTCTATATTGGAGCGGCTCTTCAAGAAACAGGTGGAAGAGGAGGTCATTCAGGACTTGTTGCGTAATTCTCTGGATGAAGCCTTAAAAGAGGTCGATCTACATCCTTTAATGCTGCAGATGCCCCAGCAACTGCCAAGTATAATTCAGGGCGACAACTTCAAATACAGCGTAGAATTAGAAATCACTCCGGAGTTTAGGGTAGAAAATTATCTGGGCCTCAAACTGGAAGCCCAACCGGTGGAAGTCACCCCGGCCATGGTAGACCAGCGTTTAGCAGAGATTCAAGAGCTCAACGCCTGGGTCAAGCCGGTCTCCGAAGCCCGGCCGATCCAAGCTGATGATTTTGTCTTGCTAGATTACGAAGCCTTTCAGGATGGCGAGCCTATATCCGGCGGCAGCAGCCAAAACTACCATCTGGAGATCGGCAGCAGGAGATTTAACGTCGATTTTGAACAGCGCTTAATCGGCCTGAATCAAGGTGATCAGGCGGATATTCGGGTTGATTTATCGGAAGACTTTTTCAATCCTGCCTTAGCCGGCAAGACCATAGATTTCAAGGTCAAAATTCATGAGATCAAGGAGAAAGAGTTACCCCAGTTGGATGATGACTTTGCCAAGGGTTTAGGCTTCCAAACCCTGGATGACTTGCGGGAATCAATCAAAAAAGATATTATTAAAAAGATGGAAAAGCAGCGCCAGACCAAGTTGCGGGACCAAGTGCTGGACCATCTTGTCCGCCAAACTGAGTTTGAGGTGCCACCCTTTCTAGTCCGCCAGGAACAAGAATACATCCTGCGGGAGCAATTGGAAGCCCTCCAGGGGCGCGGCATAAACCTTGCAGGACTAGATAAGGAAAAAATGTTAGAAAAGCTGCGGGATCTGGCCGAGCGTCGGACCCGCTCCCACCTGATTCTGGAAAAAGTTGCTGAGCAGGAAGGAATTACCGTCAACAACGCCGAGTTGGAACTGGGCTACCAGCAACTGGCTGATCGGTTGGGTGAAGAGCCGGCGCGCATCAGGGAATTTTATCAGCAAAACCAGAGGGTCGAAGAGTTCAGGAGCCACTTGCGGGAAGAAAAGGCATTGCAGTTGTTGATCGAGCAGGCAGAAATTGTCAGTCCTCTGGCCGCCACCGAAACATCCCAGGAGGGGACTTGAAATGCCGTTAATACCCATTGTGGTAGAGCAGAGCAGCCGGGGGGAAAGAGCCTACGACATTTACTCCCGACTGCTGAAAGATCGCATAATTTTTCTGGGTTCAACGATTAATGATGACATCGCCAATCTGATCATCGCCCAATTGTTATTTTTAGAATCGGAGGACCCTGACAAAGATATCCACTTTTACATCAATTCACCGGGAGGCTTGGTGACTTCGGGCCTGGCCCTGTATGACACCATGCTGTACATCAAACCGCAGGTGTCCACCCTGTGCATGGGTCAGGCATCCAGCATGGCAGCCCTGTTGTTGGCCGCTGGGGCGTCGGGAAAACGTTTTTCCCTGCCCCATGCCCGCATTCTGATCCACCAGCCTCTGGGTGGGTTCCAGGGTCAAGCCACGGATGTCGATATTCAGGCCCGGGAGATCCTGCGCTTGCGGCAGGAACTCAACGAGATTCTGGCTCAGCACACCGGCCAGCCCCTGGAAAATATCAACCGTGACACCGAGCGGGATTTCTATATGTCGGGACTGCAGGCCAAAGAATATGGCCTGGTGGACGAAGTGATCAGTTCACGCCAGATCGAACTGGCCACCCAGGCAGCCTGATCAATAACCCCTTAAGAAAAAGGGGAAAAAACCGATATATGGATAAGCTCAGGATATAATCAACCAGCCCGAGGGGGAAATTTCCTTCGGGCCGATGTTAATAAACATAATGCACCGAAGCTACCGCAAGGCGGTTCGGGGAGGTAAATGTGATGAGTAAACGCGGTACCGATAAATCCTCTGATCTTTTCTGTTCTTTCTGTGGGAAAAGTCAAAGTGAGGTAAAGAAGCTAATCGCCGGCCCCAGCGTTTATATCTGTGATGAATGCATCGAATTGTGCAATGACATCATTGCCGAAGAATATGAAAAAGAAGAGGCCAAAAGCGCCCGTCTGTCCATACCGGAACCAGCACAGATCAAAAAAGAAATCGACGAATATGTCATTGGTCAGGAACGGGCTAAAAAGATTCTGTCAGTAGCAGTTTATAACCATTATAAACGGATCAACTCCCGGGTCGAGATGGACGGGGTTGAACTCCAGAAGAGCAATATCCTGTTGATTGGCCCCACTGGTTCGGGGAAAACCCTGTTAGCCCAGACCTTGGCCAAAATTCTGAACGTGCCGTTTACCATTGCTGACGCCACTACCTTAACGGAAGCGGGCTACGTCGGTGAGGATGTCGAAAACATCATCCTCAACCTCCTGCAGGTGGCCGATTACGATGTCGAAAAAGCCTGCCGGGGCATTGTCTATATTGATGAAATCGACAAGATCGCCCGTAAAACCGACAGCCCCTCCATTACCCGGGATGTCTCCGGGGAAGGGGTGCAGCAGGCCCTGCTCAAGATCATCGAGGGGACCATGGCTTCGGTGCCGCCCAAAGGCGGCCGGAAACACCCCCAGCAGGAATTTGTCAAAATCGATACTACCAATATCCTGTTCATCTGTGGCGGGGCGTTTAATGGCCTGGAAGATATCATCAACGCCCGCATCGGCCGCAAAAGCATGGGTTTTGTGGCCCCGGTAGAGAGTCAAATCAATCGCAAACTCGGTCAGACCCTGGCTAAGGTGCAGCCTTATGATTTGTTGAAGTTTGGTCTGATTCCGGAATTCGTCGGCCGGTTACCGGTTATTGCCAGCCTGGAAGAATTGGACGAAGAGGCTTTAATGCGCATCCTGAAGGAACCTCGCAATGCCTTAGTCAAACAATACCAGAAACTGCTGGAGATGGAGCATGTGACAGTGCGGTTTACCGAGGGTGCCTTGGCCGCGGTAGCCCGGGAGGCCCTGAAGCGGAAATCCGGGGCTCGGGGGCTGCGGTCCATCCTGGAACAGGCCATGCTCGATGTGATGTACGAAATTCCCACCCTCAAAAATGTGCGGGAGTGCGTGGTTAACGAAGACGTTATCTTGAAACACGAATCGCCAATTTTAATTTTTGAACCCCAGGCCGAGATTGCTTAATAATTCAAGAGGATTAGGAAAATTATGATATTTAAGCTAAACCGACCGAAATCAGCCTCCGATGGCAAAGGCACGATCTTAAGTACCGTCCCTTTGCTGCCCCTAAGAGATATCGTGGTCTTTCCACATATGGTGGTACCGCTGTTTATTGGTCGGGAACGTTCGATTCTGGCTCTTGAGAATGCCATGAGCCAGGAAAGCCCGGTTCTTTTGGTTACCCAAAAAGACGCCAGCAAGGACGATCCTGGTGAAGCAGATATCTATCGCTTCGGCGCCCTTGGGCAGGTACTACAACTGCTGCGATTGCCGGATGGGACCGTCAAGGCCTTGATCGAAGGCAAAGGACGGGCAACCATCAAGCAATACCTGGCCAACCCCAACTTCTTTATCGTGGAAATTGAAGAAATTATCGAGCCCCACGAACACTCGGTGGAAGCCGAGGCACTGGTTCGGACTTCGATCGACGCCTTTGAGAAGTATGCTAAATTAAATAAGAAAATTCCTCAGGAAGTCCTGCAGGCAGTCGGCTCCATAGAAGAGCCCGGCCGGTTGGCCGATAATCTGGCTGCCCATCTGACCATCAAAATTGATGAAAAACAGCAGCTCTTGGAAATCATCACCCCGGTCAAACGGCTCGACAAGGTTCTGACCTTGATACAACGGGAAATCAAGGTCTTGCAGATCGAAGGGCGGATAAAGAACCGGGTCAAAAAACAGATGGAGAAGACCCAAAAGGAGTACTACCTGAATGAGCAGATGCGCGCCATTCAGAAGGAAATGGGTGAAAAAGACGATTTCCGGAGTGAAATCCAGGCCCTTGAGAAAAAGATCAAAAAGAAGCGTATGAGCGCCGAGGCCATGACCAAGGCCCGCCAGGAATTGAAAAAACTCAAGCTCATGAGCCCCATGTCGGCCGAAGCCACCGTGGTGCGCAACTACATCGATTGGCTGATCTCTTTGCCCTGGCATGAGCGCACCAAAGACAAGCTTGACATTGTCGTCGCCGAAGGGATCCTGGAAGAAGACCATTACGGTCTGGAAAAGCCCAAGGAACGCATCCTGGAACATCTGGCGGTTCAGACTTTGGTCAAAAAAATGAAAGGACCGATCCTCTGCCTAGTGGGGCCTCCCGGCGTGGGGAAAACCTCCCTGGCCAAGTCGGTGGCTCGGGCCATGGGACGCAATTTTATCCGCTTGTCCCTGGGTGGGGTGCGGGATGAAGCGGAAATCCGTGGACACCGCCGCACTTATATCGGGGCCCTGCCGGGCAAGATTGTCCAATCGCTGCGCAAGGCCAAGACCAACAACCCGGTCTTTTGCCTGGACGAAGTGGACAAGATGAGTACCGATTTCCGTGGTGATCCTTCCGCGGCGCTGCTGGAGGTGCTGGATCCAGAGCAGAATTTTGCCTTTAATGATCACTATCTGGATGTTGACTATGACCTCTCCGAGGTGATGTTTATCACCACGGCCAACAACCTCTATTCCATCCCGCTGCCGCTGCAGGACCGGATGGAAATAATCCGCCTGCCGGGCTACACCGAGGTTGAAAAGCTGCAGATCGCCCAGCAGTTTCTGATACCCAAACAGCGGCTGGCAAATGGCTTGGAAGTGGATAACATTGAATTCTCGGAAAATGCCATCTTGACTATAATCCGCCAATATACTCGAGAAGCCGGGGTCCGGAACCTGGAGCGGGAGATCGCCTCCGTCTGCCGAAAAGTGGCCCGGGAAGTGGCCAAGGAGGGCAAAGAACACAAGGTCAAGGTCTCCAGCCAGACCATCTCCAAGTATCTGGGGGTGCCCAAGTTTCGCTTCGGCCGCACGGAGGAACGTGATGAAATCGGGCTTACCACCGGTCTGGCCTGGACGGAATTCGGGGGCGAACTGCTCCAGACCGAGGCAGTGATTCTGCCCGGCCGCGGCAAATTAATCATCACCGGCAAACTGGGAGAAGTGATGCAGGAGTCCGCCCAGGCCGCCCTGAGTTATGTCCGCTCCCGGGCTGGACATCTGGGACTGGCTCGGGAATTTTACCGCAGGATTGATATCCATGTGCACGTCCCCGAAGGGGCCATCCCTAAAGATGGGCCGTCAGCCGGAATTACCATTGCTACCAGCATTGTCTCGGCCCTGCTCAAGGTCCCGGTGCGGCGGGATGTGGCCATGACCGGGGAGATCACCCTCCGAGGCCGGGTCTTGCCCATTGGCGGTCTGAAGGAAAAGATCATTGCTGCGCACCGCGGGCAGATCAAAACCGTACTAATCTCCAAGGACAACGAGAAGGACATCAAAGAGATTCCGGCGCGTATCCTGAAAGCAGTGGAACTGGTTACCGTCGAACATATGGATGAAGTGCTGAAAAAGGCTCTGGTACTGGAGGACCCCGATAGTCTATTTCATGTTCAACCTTCTGCCTTGGCCGACAAGCCGGTCTTCCTGCCCGTTGGCGAAGTTCCGGCTGACCATGAGATTCGGGCTCATTGAGGTGGAATTTCCCTTGACAGAGGGTGAAAATTTCTGGTAAATTCCAAATCCTTAACCGGAGATCAGGGGCGGATAGCTCAGCTGGGAGAGCATCGGCCTTACAAGCCGGGGGTCACAGGTTCGAATCCTGTTCCGCCTACCAAGAACGGCATGGAGGTGCTGAGCGGTTGCCAACTTAAGGGGGCGTAGTTCAGATTGGATAGAACGCCGGCCTGTCACGCCGGAGGTCGCGAGTTCAAGTCTCGTCGTCCCCGCCAAAAATATCAGGGGGTTAGGTCAATCGGCCTAACCCTCTTTGTTTTTCTGTGTGAGACTCGTGTGAGAATTTTCCAGAGTAGGTTGTTCCAAGGTTGCTATAGCTTCACGTTGATCATCACCGATGCTATGGAGATAAATTTCGGTAGTTCTGCGGTTTTCATGGCCCAGGATTCTCTGAATATCACCGAGTCGAGGCCCTTGCTGATCTAGAACTGACGCACTCGCATGTCTAAGGGCATGGAATCGGAAGTATTTGACTCCAGCCTTTTGGCATAAGCTTCTCATGATCTTATTTTGTTCTTTATAAGGCCCGGTTATTTTCTCACCTAGTTTGTTTCTGAAGGTATGCCAAAACACCCAGGGATTGTTCTCATCCCGTTCTTTGTATCTACGGGCCAAAACCTCCTAAAATCTCTGTGCCATGGGCACTTTTCTTGGAGTCAAATACCCGCCCTTTTTCTTGCGAGTATAGAGAACCACAAACCGCTGCCCCAAGTTGACATCCTTCCAGGTGAGGCGATTGACCTCACCCATCCTAGCCATGGTATCCCGGATGGTTAACCGGTAATCTTGGACTTCTCGGTCGGCAAGAGCAATCACCTTATCAATATCCTCTGGTGACGGCACATATTTTACCGTGAAAAACTTGTGGGGCAGTTGGTTTGCGTTGAGGCAAAACCTTACCCTACCCCAGGCAGTTTGTCTTTAGGGCCTAGGGGTTGTGGCTATGGCTGCCTATATTCTTCTTAGGCTAGAGCAGCTTGGCTGCGAGGCTTACTCGGCCAATAGCCGTATTTTTCTAAAGCCTTAAGCCAGCGCGGCGCATTGCGAGCTACCGTTAGTTTCTCGTAATCCACGCCCGGGTCGCGGTAAGCCTCCTTTTTGGTTAAGACCACATAAATAACTTGCAGCAGTTTATGACCCACGGCCATAATGGCTCGCTTCTTTCCCCGTCTGATTACGAGCCCTTGGAAAAATCCTTTGAATTGACTGTTGGTCTTATTGGCGCTGTGGGCCGACTCACATAATAACTGGCGAACATACCGGTTGCCCGGCGGGGTCTTGCCGCTCTTTTTTTTCCTGCTGACTCATTGTTTCCAGGGCACATTCCAGCCCAGGAACAGAGACCTTCTTTACTGCCAAAACGTCCCATGTCAATGCCAATCTCGGCCAGCAACATTGCGGCACCCATCTGATCTATCCCCGGAATGATCTATAATAATTGCCATTGCCGTTGATAGGGCTTCATGGCCGCCACGACCTGACTAGAACTCATTTCAAAACTGCCTTAAGGCAATGATGATACAGGCAAGATGGAAAAAGCCTTGATAAACTGTCAGCAAGCCTTCCTAGCGCACGACCAGGCGGCGGAAATTGCCCAGCCAAGCAAAGGTGCCTCGACTTTCCAGCGGCGTTGGTAGCTCTCCCAAACACGCTCAGACTGTTTCCGCTTGTTTTTTCGGTTCCTTCTGAAAGGGACAAGCAGGCTTATGCCTCTCACCGCCAGGATTTGACGCAACTTGTCCGAATCATAAGCTTTATCACCAACCAGCTTTTTGGGTCGGGTCCGGGGGCGACCTCGGCCGGGGCGAGGGACTTTAATCATCTCGAGGGCCTCAGCTACCAGGGTTACTTCCGCCGGCGATGCCGAGGTAACGGTGACCCCCAGAGGAATACCCTGGCCGTCGACCACCACCAGCCACTGCGAGCCTTTCCCCCTTTTGGTTTTTCCGACTCCGGAGCCCCCTTTTTCGCCGGCGCGAAGCTGGCGTCAATAAAGGCTTCCTGCCAATCCAGCGCTCCCTCGGCGTCCAGCTGGGGAAGGAATGTTCGCCATATCTGCAACCAAACATCTTCTTCGGTCCAGCGCTTGAGCCAACGCCAGCAGGTAGAGGCACTGGGATATCCTTGGGGTAAATCTTTCCATGGGGCTCCGGTGCGCAGCATCCAGAGGATGCCTTCCAGGACTGCCCGGTTGGAAGCCAGTAGTCGGCCTTTCGGGAGGCCACCGGGGATAAAGGCTATGACAGTTCCGCTAACCATGCCCATCTGGAGGCCTTGGGGGTAGCTTCGGGGATCATCCGGCGGCGCCGACGGCCGGGACGGCCCCGCCACTCCCGCCGGGAACGGCCCAAAATCGAGAGAAAATTTGCCGAGGGCAATCAACGCTATGGTCTCAAAAAGGCCCGGTACTGGGGCCTGGTTAAAGTCAGCATCCAGAGCGACACCTTGGGAGTAAAGACCACCGATTTTGAACTGAGTGAAGAGCGGAAGACCGACCTGCTTAAGTCCGGACGGGATTGCACCGAAGCCTACCTCCGCTGGTACGAGGACCTCCGGAACCACCCTGCCAACCGGCCGTAGCGGTATTCGGCCTTGGATGCTCAAAATCGAACTTTGAAAACCTTTCAAATTTGAGTATCAAATAGAAGAAAACTTGCATTATTACCCCTGAGGAATGAATTCTTGAACGGATTTTGGTAGGTTGGTCTAGTCTGCTGTATAATCTCATAATAAGGTAGGATGGCTATGCCTCCAAGGGACACTAATATTGGTTATGTTAAAGCTCCATGACAAACCGGCCAGTTAGTTACACGCATCTTCATACTTGCCCGGGCTCCCAAGCTCCTGCCATCATGGGGTCGGTTTAGTGTATTGTCTTGCATCCTCATTTAGTAAGGAGATTTTACATGTTCAATTCAGGGATTCTGGATGTGGCGATTGGGTTAGTTTTTATTTTCCTGTTGTTGAGCCTGATATGTTCTGCAATCAATGAGATGATCGAGGTCTTCCTGAAGAGGCGTGCCGCTAACTTGGAGGAGGGGATCCGAGAACTTCTTCAGGATCCGGAGGGTACCGGTCTGGCGAAATCCATCTATGAGCACCTCTTGGTGTTTGGACTGTTTAAAGGAAATTATGATCCCCGAAAAGTCTCGAATCTTCCTTCGTACATACCCTCACGCAACTTTGCCCTGGCATTGATGGACATTTTATTGCATGCTGACAAAAATACGGATTCCGGGGCGGCTGAGGCGGTTGCTCCTTCTTCTGCCGGTTCTCCAGCCCCTCTTGGCGGTGGGATGCCCACCTCTCCATTACAGCCATTGCGGGATGCTATCAGCTCGATCCAAAATCCGAAAGTCAGACAAGCATTGATTACCCTGGTAGATGCGGCAGGGGATGACGTCAGCAAGGCGCGGGAAAATATCGAGCTTTGGTACGACAGTGCCATGGAACGGATAAGTGGCTGGTACAAGCGGCGGAGCCAGAAGATTATCCTTGCCCTGGGGCTTGTAGTGGCGATAGCGGTCAACGCTGACACCATCACCATTGCCCGAAGCCTTTCATATGATATGTCAATGCGCAATTCATTGGTGGCCGCGTCACAGGAGTATGCTAAAACTCCCCAAACCGTCGGATCCCTAGCGATGACGCCTGAAGCCAGAGTGAATAAGAACCTGGAAGAGATTCAGAAATATGGTTTGCCGATAGGCTGGAGATGCGGCGATGAAAGATCAATACCAAAAGGCGCAGGGTGGGCAATTAAAATTCTCGGCTGGTTGTTAACGGCAATGGCTATCTCTCTGGGGGCCCCGTTCTGGTTCGACCTGCTGAACAAATTCATGTCTGCCAGGTCAACTTTGAAGCCTTCTAGTAAGTTGCTAAAGTAATAAAAAGGGATAAGGTGGAACATGCCGCCTCGCCCTGTAAACTGGAGTAGCGTATAGAGTTTGGGCAACTCTGGGCAAATTCGTTAGACTGGCTGATCAGAATATTGTTGCTTTCCGGGGCCCAGTTCACAGGTTATGTTCAAATATCACAGTCATGGCTACGTGGAAACAACTCGAACTGCATCTTTCATCAGGAAGAGTTGATCACTGTCCTGGGCCAAATAAAGGTGGCTATCGCCAACCGGTTAAAGCAGCCTGATGGGGGAAACTATTGCCGAACCGGTTCACTACAGCCGTTACCCAGTTTTCTTTGTGGCGCCTATACATAAAGGACGCTCATGATCTTCGCAAAATTCTAACCATTGTAAGAAGAGTAATCTTCAATCAACACCTTAACGAGGAGGGTCAACGCCATGTCACAATTTCGGAATCTCGTCTTTGAGGGCGGCGGGGTCAGCGGTTGGGCATTGCCGCCGCGTTACAGAAGATCATCAAACAGCATGGCTATCG
>JBKHJN010000078.1:0-5858 GCA_046538075.1 Desulfobacteraceae bacterium
TGCGGAACTGTTGGCGAAATTTGCCGCCCTGGTGCCTAATTACCAGCCTATTCATCCTCCCGGGGAAGTTGAGGTGGCAACTGAGGTAGAGTTTTCAACAAGGCGTTTTAAGTGACACGGTGGAAACCGATCTCTCCATCCTTGGAGGTTGCAGCGGAAACACCTCCCACCATCCCCCAGGGCTTGTCCCTGAAAAAGAACTTCTCTTGGACCCTTGCCGGCAACGTGGTCTATGCCGGCTGCCAGTGGGGCATGCTGGTGGTCCTGGCCAAACTGGGGACGCCGGAGATGGTGGGCCAGTTCGCCCTGGGGCTGGCAATCACTGCGCCGATTTTCATGTTCAGCAATCTCCAACTCAGGGCCGTCCAGGCCACCGATGCCCGGCGGGAATATCTCTTCGGCCATTACCTGGGATTGCGCCTCATCACCACTATTTTTGCCTTTGTGCTTATTACCGTGATCACTTTTTTTTCTAAATACCATTGGGAAACAACTATGGTTATCTTGGCGGTGGGACTGGCAAAGGTCTTCCAATCTGTCAGCGATGTTTGTTTTGGATTACTTCAACAACACGAACGCATGGATCGTATCGCTATCTCCATGATGATAAAAGGCCCCTTTTCCGTGGTAATGCTGGGAGTGGGCGTTTGGTTAACGGGTAGCGTTTTTTGGGGGGCCTTGGGTCTGGCGCTGGCCTGGGCGATAATCCTGACTAGTTATGACATTCGCAGCGCCGCCCTAGTTCTGGGCCTATCCTCGGTAAAAACGGGTCACTTTAAGCTGCAGCCCATTTGGGACCACAGACGTCTCAGCAGCCTTGTCTGGCTTAGTCTCCCCCTGGGGCTGTCCATGATGATGATCACCCTGAACACCAATATTCCCCGATACTTTATCCATCACTATTTGGGAGAAAGGGAGCTGGGTCTCTTTGCCGCCATGGCTTACCTGATGGTGGCCGGGGGTATGGTGGTGGGCGCCTTGGGCCAATCGGCCAGTCCCCGGCTTGCCAAGCACGCGGGAGTCGGCAGCGCGTCGGCTTTTCGCACTTTGATGTGGAAACTTTTGGGGTTGGGATGCTTTTTGGGATTAGGTGGGCTAATAGTGGTCTTGGCCGCAGGCAAAGAGATTTTGACCATAGTGTATCGCCCCGAATACGCTGAACAGGTTGATGTTCTCTTTTGGCTGATGCTGGTTGCGGCAGTCAATTATATGGCGTCATTCCTGGGCTATGGGATGACGGCCTTACGCTATTTTAGAATACAGATTCCTCTGTTCACTCTGGTCAGTGGGACCACGGCCTTCTTATGCTTCCTTTTGCTTCCTGACAATGGGCTGAAGGGTGCAGCTCAAGCCCTGCTAGTCGCAGCGTTGGTCCAATTAGGTTTGACTGCCATCACAGTTTGGTATGGATTACAGCGAGCGGGACGTATCCTGAAATCTCCGGAAGTTCCTAATGCCTAAGCGTATTCTCCACATAGTCGGCGGCATGAACCGGGGCGGGGTAGAGACCTGGCTGCTGCATGTCCTCCGTCATTCTGATTCTTCTTGTTATCATCACGATTTTCTGGTGCACACGAATCAAACTTGTGCCTACGATGAGGATATCCGCTCCTCGGGGAGCAGGATTATTCCCTGCCCCTTCACACACCGGCCCTTGAGTTATGCCCGGGAATTTAAACGGCTGCTTCGCTTGCACGGCCCCTATGATATCGTCCACAGCCATGTCCATTTTTATAGTGGCTTTACTTTGCGTCTAGCCCACCAGGTCGGGGTACCTGTCCGGATTGCCCATAGCCATAGCGATACAAAGAAATTACAGGCCAAGGCGGGGTTACCCCGTCGATTGTACCTTGCCTTGATGAAAAAGTGGCTTAACACTTATGCCACAGCGGGGTTAGCATGCTCCCGACCAGCAGCCGCAGCTTTGTTTGGTTCAGATTGGCAAAACGATGGTCGCTGGCAAGTATTACACAATGGAATTGATCTTAACCCTTTTTTTATCAAATTAAATACCACCAATCTTCGGTCAGAGTTAGGAATTCCACGGAATGCTTTTGTTATAGGACATGTAGGTAGGTTTTTTGAACCCAAAAACCATGCTTTTCTGGTGGATATCGCCTTAGAGATCGCCAAAAGAGAGCCCACTTGCTATTTCCTCTTGGTAGGGGATGGTCCTTTGCGACCACCCATTGAAGAAAAATTTGCTCAAGCGGGACTTGCCGCCAAGACCATCTTCGCAGGGGCCAGGGCCGATGTGCCTTTTCTGATGCGCAGGGCCATGGATGTCTTTCTCTTTCCGTCCCTTTTTGAGGGATTGGGGCTGGTTTTGGTGGAAGCCCAGGCCTCGGGGTTGCCCTGCATTATTTCAGATGTCGTTCCCAGGGAAGCAGAAGTTGTGAAGACTCTGGTGCAGCGATTGTCCCTGGGGCAGCCTCCCTCTGTCTGGGCCGAGGCTGTCCTGGAGGCCAGGCATTCCTCTCATTCCATTACAAAAGAGCAAGCTTTGGCCATGGTGGAGCAAAGTCCGTTCAATATATTATCAGGCGTCAAGTCCCTGGAGCAGGTCTATGCCGGAAACGACATCATAGTAACTCATGGAATTCAAAAAAAGCATAATTTAGAACTGATTTAGGTGCCTTTTGGTACTTAATTAGCACGGCAAAAACTTTGGCATCAAACATCCCCTCTGAAAACTTGGCACTTCATCCCCTGGAGTTTAGGGAAAGTTCCAACAAGCTGTTGGTTAATTATTCCCTGGCAGGTCTGCTGGTTCTGCTCATTTCCTTCATATTTGTGTCGGCCCGGCCTGCCACGCTCCACTGGTTCATGCTGCCAGCCACGGCCTGCGGATTGTTGACGGGGGCAGATCTGGTCCGTTGGCTGCGGGGGGAGATCGACCCCTTCGACCCCAAGGGTCTGGTGGGCCTCATTCTGTTCCATGGGTGGTTCCTGGCCCCTCTCCTCCATGTATATTGGGGCCAATATGGGTACGACCTCAACCTATCCCTGGATCCCCGAACCTGGTTAGGGGTTGCGGCTCTGGTTAATTTGGGTGGTATCGTCTGTTATAAGGTCAGTCAACGCTGGGCCTTCCGGCGAACTGCGGAAGTCTCCACTTCTTGGAAGTTGATTTCCGGACGGCTCTTCATTTTTCTCATCATTGCCATTATAGTGGGTCTGATCGCGCAGGCGGTTTTTTATCAGAAGTATTTCGCGGCCCTGAGACTGGATGAGACCATGCGCGGCACTGGTTGGTTGTTGATGCTGGGCGACAGCCTACCAACACTTTTGGCATTAGGGATTATCGCCTCCACTCCCAGCCCCCAGCGCCGGCGCACGTGGATTTTAGTGGGGATGATTTTGTTAGCCTTGGCAACCCTTCAGTTTTTCTGGTCTGGCCTTCGGGGAAGCCGCAGCGCCTTTGTAGGTGTTATGTTTTTCTCCACTTGCCTGATCCACTTCTGGTGGCGGCGCCTACAGGTGATTCACCTTCTTATGGCGCTGGCGTTACTTCTGCCTTTCATGTATTATTATGGCTTCTACAAAGGGGCGGGATCAGAGGCAGTCAAGGCCTTTGAATCCCCCAAGGAACGCCAACGTCTGGAACAACAAACCGGCCGCACCTTTCCGGGCATGGTCCTGGGCGACCTGGCCCGGGCCGATGTACAGGCCCGCATCTCCCAGGAAATAGCGACCGGTGAGAATGAGTACCGGTGGCGCCTGGGGCGGACTTATCTAAAGGCCCTTTCCCAGCTAATTCCTTATTCCATTTGGAAAATAGTAATCGGAGACCTCTCTTTTAAGGAACGCTGGAATAAAGCTTTTGCCTTTGCAGAATTAAATAGTGGCAGAGTTAAGCAGCCAGGTTTTTATCCCAAATCCAGCCGAGTCTATGGCTTGTCGGGGGAGGCCATGCTGAATTTCGGCTTCTGGGGGGTGGCCCCGGTTTGGCTCTTGTATGGGCTGATCATGGGCTGGGTGCGCCGCAAGCTGTATACCCTGCCCCGGCACGACGCCCGCTGGCTCCTGATGCCCATAGTCATTAGCCTGACCATGGGCATTCCTACGGCTGACTTGGATAATCTGGTTTTTGGAGCCTTTAAAGGCGGCCTTATGGTTTTTCTATTAGTGCTCGTTTGCTCCCGCCGATTGAATGAAAATCGCCCGGAAGGGTGAGTAGATAATTATGCCTGAACCCATAAAAATTTTGCACCTTGTCACCTGGCTTAATCCCGGTGGCATTGAGCGTTGGTTGATCTCCATGCTCCGCGAGATTGATAGAGAGCGAGTGGCCATGGATTTCTGTTGCAAGGGCCCTACCACTGGAATTCTAACCTCGCAAGCGGAGGCTCTGGGGGCTAAAGTATATCACTGCCCTCTAAAGCCTACTCACTTAGGTTTTATGCAAGGCTTGTCCAAGATCATTCGCCACGGTAGCTATCAAATTGTCCACAACCATCTGCAAATTTACGCCGGGGTCGGTGTTTATGCAGCTAAGAGGTGCGGTGTTCCAGTAATCACCGGCTTTCACAATACTGCCTTTCCTGCCCAGAGCTTACCGAACATCTCCCTCTTACACAAACTCCGGCACCTTTACGGTCGCCTCAGCATCGGCTACGCCTTGCGCCATAGTGAATTGGTCAGTGTTAATGCCATGGGAATCCTACACTACCTAAGGGAGGGGTATTCATTCCCAAAGAGTAAAGAGCGCGTTCTCTATTATGGTGTGGAAGTCTTTCCTCATAAATCTGAGAAAGAGAAAAGGGCTTTTAGGGATGCCATAGGCTTGGATCCGGAGAAACTGCTGATCACCCATGTAGGTCGCTTTGCGCCCCAGAAAAACCATGAGGGCCTGGTTCGTGTGGCCGAAAAGGTGATAGCCCAAGAACCTCGAGCCCACTTTGTACTTGTGGGTGATGGTATCTTAAGGAAACAAATTGAACAAATGACCAATAATAAAAGCATAGCTAAGAATTTTTCATTCTTAGGCCTTCGCCAGGATGTGGAGGATATATTGGGTTTCTCGGCAATTTTTTTCTTGCCATCTAAGTGGGAGGGCCTTCCTAGAGCGGTTTTGGAAGCAATGGCAGCAAAATTGCCAATAGTAGCTTCTGACCTACCAGGGTTGCAAGAAACTGTTCAGGAAGGGGAAAGCGGGTACCTTGTACCAGTAAATGATGAGGAAGGCTTGGCCCATCGGCTCCTGGAACTACTCTCTACTCCAGAAAAGCGCCGTAACATGGGAGAAGCGGGCTGTCGGAGGGTGGAAGCGAAATTCTCCCTGGAAGCTGCGATCAAAAATCTGCGTGAGCTTTATGAAAGCCTTGGTGACCCTGAGTGCCCGGTTTGACCGGGGGGCGGACGGGCGGGTATTTCCGCAGAACCCGGCCCTGACCTATGATCGATTTTTCAGCCGTTACCTGGAGATCTTTGAAGAAGTTCTGGTGGCCGCCCGGGTGGGACCATTAAAGGGGGAGCCTGCCTGTCCCCAAGCAAGCACCGGCCCCGGCTTGTTTTTCGTGGATATGCCGGTCTTCTCGGGAATTGCGGATTTGACTAAATCCCTGGTGAAAATTCGTCGCAAGCTGCAAGAGGCGATTAAGAAAGCTGACGCCTATTTTCTGCGCGTGCCCAGTTTTTTGGGAACCCTGACCTGCAGGGAAATTCGCCACCCCAGGTTGCCTTACGCCGTGGAAGTGGTGGGCGACCCGGCGGACTCTCTCCAGGCCGGAAGCATCCAGCATCCTTTGCGCCCCCTCATCCGCTGGCTGGCCATTCGCCACCTGAAGGCCCAGTGCGCCGGAGCCAGCGCCGCGGCGTATGTCACCAAGCACACTTTGCAACGGAGATATCCGCCA
>JBKHJN010000038.1:0-24511 GCA_046538075.1 Desulfobacteraceae bacterium
GCAGGATTTTATCGCCGGCCTCGTTGGGGACAAACCAATCGGGTTTATCCCCCCTTACATAAACGGGAGTCCCCTTGAACTCAAATCTGGTCCAGAGATCTTTTTGGAAAGTCATCTTTACTCCTTGCAGGTTATTTTATCGGCGCCACGCCAGGTAGCGGGTGAACAGGCGCTTGAGAGTCGGCGTTAACCGGGTACGGTTGTATAAGTCCCCTGCCTGCCGGATGGCCTCCGCCTGGGTGGGATAGGGATGGATGACTCCGGCCAGAGTCCCTAGCCCCAGTTTGCCCACCATGGCTACGGATACCTCGCTGATCATCTCCCCCGCATGCCGGGCCACGATGGTGGCTCCCAGGATCTTGTCGCTCCCGGCCTTGACCAGGATTTTGACAAACCCCTCTTCTTCTCCGTCCAGAATCGCCCGGTCCACCTCACTTAGAGGCTTCATGAAGGTCTGAACGGCGATCCCCTGTTTTTCCGCCTCGCCCTCGGACAGGCCCACATGGGCCACTTCCGGGTCGGTATAGGTGCACCAGGGAATAGTCAGGGCGGAGAACTTCTTGCGCCCGAAGAACAGGGCGTTTTGAATGACGATGCGGGCCGCGGCGTCGGCCAGATGGGTGAATTGATAAGGTAGACAGATGTCCCCGGCCGCGTAGATATGGGGATTGGTGGTCTGGAGTTTATCATTGACAAAGACCCCCCGGCCTCTGCCGGCCTCATATTTCACCCCGGCGGCTTCCAGATTGAGGCCCTCCACGTTGGGAGCCCGGCCGGCGCCCACCAGAATCTCGTCCACCTCAATTTCGGTGATTTGGCCATTCCTTTCGTAATGCACCACCTTCCCAGTGGCCGTCCTGGTCACCCGCCGCGGCTTGGCGTTGAGGATGAGATGAATACCCTCCCTCAAGAATCTTTTTTGGATCAGCTCAGCCGCCTCCGAGTCTTCCCGGTTCATGATCCGGTCATGTTTGTGCAGCATAGTCACCCGGCAACCCAGACGCTGGAAGGCCTGGGCAAATTCACAACCGATGGGGCCGCCGCCCAGGACCAACAGGCGCGCCGGCCGCTCTGTAATAGAAAAAACCGTCTCATTGGTGAGAAAACCGGCCTCCGCCAATCCTGCGATGTTGGAATGCACCGCTCTGCCGCCGGTGGCAATGACCGCCTTCTTGAAGGGCAGAGTTCTCCCCTCCACCTCTACGGCGTCGGGGCCGACAAAGCGGGCTGCTCCCAGGAACACATCCACCCCCAAGTCCTGAAAACGCCTGGCCGAATCATGGTGGCTGATGCCGGCCCGCAGCCGTCGCATGCGCGCCATCACCGCGGGGAAGTCCACTTCGGCTTCGAGCACTTTCACCCCAAAACGCTCAGCTTCCCGGACCTCGGCCACCACCCGAGAGGAGCGAATGATGGCCTTGGAGGGCACGCAGCCGTAATTCAGACAATCTCCTCCCAAGAGGTGCCGTTCCACCAGGGCCACCTTGGCCCCCAAACCGGCAGCGCCGGCTGCGGTAACCAAACCAGCGGTTCCGCCGCCGATCACCACCAGGTTGTAACGGGGCGCCGGCTCCGGGTTCTGCCAATCCGGGGGGCGGACATTGGTGATTAAGGACTTATTGTATTGATCCCGAGGGCTCACTTGGAGAGCCTCGAAGGTTGTGTTGACGGCCGGGTTTCCAGCCCCGGCTGCCATTTCTTTGAGCTGCAGCTTTCGCCGCGCGGATCGCACCAAAAAAGTCAGGACTACTGCCATTCCAGCTAGAATTGCGATCAAAACCCAAGGCATCTGCCTCTGAACTAATCCCTTGGTAAAGGCATCGGCTCCCACCACATAGAGGACGGTTCCCGGCAGCATGCACAGCCAGGACCAGAAAACATAGGTCCAGAAGGAAACCTTGGTCAGGCCGAAGCCATAGTTGAGCAGGTTGAAGGGGAATAGGGGGACGAGCCGCATCAAGGCTATGATAATGGCCCCGTGCTCCTCGGTGAGCCGGTCCAGACGCTGAAATTTCTCGTTGTGCCCGAGCCAGCGTACCATGGCCTCCCGGGCGAAATAGCGGGAAATCAGAAAAGCCAGGCTGGCCCCAATAGTGGCGGCATTCAGGGTCAGGATGACTCCCCAGAAGGAGCCGAAAAGGGCCCCGCCAGCCACCGTCATGGCAGAACCGGGAATGGCCGCCACCGCGGCCGCGATGTAGAGCAGCATAAAAACCAGCGGTCCCCAGGCTCCCAAACTGCGGATCCAATCCCGGAGGGCACCCAGCTTATCTCCCAGGCCGAAGAGCCGGGCCAGGACCAGCAAGGCGACGATCACCGTGAGCAACAGGATCGGCCGCCACAAGCCCCACGGCTTGCCCCCTTCACTCCCGGGCTCCGCCTGGATACCGGGATTCTGAATTCTGGGAAAGTCGTCCTTATTCCTAGAGGATTCCATGCGGCTTTCCTTATCTCGAAGACCCTGATTCCCCATTGCCTCAATTCTTGAGGTAACACTGTCTCTGGTCGCCCAGTTCAGTCTTTAGGCGAATCTAGCCTCGTTCCAATCTAACCCCCTGGGTTAATAGAATAGTTCTCCATCACAAGGTCCCGGCGACAATCGCCTATGAAGACTGGTTAGAATTTAATCATTGGGTAAAATAATTCCACAAACTTCTAAAGGAAAAGATGAGGGAGGCGGGGGTCGATAATAATGCACCCCTCAAGCTCTATGGATAGGAATACATCCCCGAAACCTGGGCCATGGCCAATATACATCATCAGGGAATGATATCTAACCGAAACGCAACCCTCCCGTGTTTTCAGGGTTTGGATTTTTCATCGAAGAGGCGACCCAGGGAAGCCAAGTGTCCTTTTTCTTCCTGGGCCAGCTGAAATAACACTTCTTTAGTTTGGGGATTGTCGGTTTTATCGGGGAAGCGGAGATAAAGATCGAGGGCTTGGGTCTCCAGAATCATAGCCGTCTCCAGGGCCTCGGAGACCGATTGCATATAAGGTTCGTTTTTCTTGATAAATTCCTCCATATCAAAGCCGCCTTCCATAATTTTGGGCTCCAGGGCTGCTTCGAAGCCAGCCAAATCCTTTTCCTGGGATTCAAGTTGATTCCGGAGGTCAAACAGCTTCTTTTTGTGCTGCTCCTCCACTTTGCCCAGTTGTCGGAACAGAGCGGCCAATTCCTGGTCCTGAGCTTTGTCCTGCATGACAGTATAAAATTTTTGTAATCCGACTTCCAGACCAAAGGCCAACTCGATGATCTCAGTCGGGCTTTCATCACCGCGCACCAGATCCAGATTTAATTCCTGAGGTCCGGTCGCCTTTTGTCCCTGCCAGGCCTTGATCCCCCCTTTAAGATTATAAACCTCTCCGAATCCCATCCCAGATAGCATCTGAGCGGCAACCCGGCTGCGCCCGCCGATGGCACAATAAGTGATAATAGGCTTCCCCCGGTCTAACTCCTCCAAAGAATCATACAGTTTAGCTAAAGGGATGAACTTGGCCCCCGGGAGATGTGCCTCTTCATATTCCGCCGGCTGACGGACGTCCAGAAGAGTATACGACCCCTCTGGCCGGGAGGCCATAAAGTCCTTGACCTGCTCGGGCTCCATTCCCTCTACAGCGGTAAACAGCTCTTTCAGTTTTATCATCTCGGATTTCCTCACTTATTTTAAGAGAATTAATCAAAGATCCACCCTCTGCTTATTAAGAGTCCAGAGATTTTCCCTGGCCCTTTTTATAGAAAAGGGGGAAAGGCAACCGTCTATGTTCCCCCTTATTAAATGGGGGGTTGAGGGGTATTGTTAATATCACTAATTAATGTCAAAAGTAATCTATATTATGCACTCGATGCTAACCCCAGACTTTTATTCTTCCAGCTCTCCCGATACTTGATATTTACGCATGAATTTGCGATCTATATAATCCTTGAGATAAAAAGCCAGCCGGCCATCCAGTATCAAATTTTTTCGGCAAAAAATGGCTCGGCCATTGCCTAGATTGAAAATCAGTAGATAATCACCACCTGGATCAAAGGGCTGGAGATTTCTTCCTTCCAAGGCTGCCATCAAATTATGAAATAGTATGGGATTCTGGCGCACTGCATAAACCCCTACTTTATCCAGAGGGCGACTCACCAGGTTGATGCAATCTCCACCCCCAAAAATATCCGGATAAGCAATGGATTGCAGATAGTCATTGACCAGCAAGCCTCCCTCGGGGCCAGCGGGCAGCCCCGAATCCAAAAATAGCGGGGACGGCTTGACCCCTAGCGCCAAAAAAGCGAAGTCATAAGCTATCCGGCGGCCATCGGTTAAGATGGCCTGTTCGGTCTCTAGACGGCTCAAATGAACCCCCTCGATAACTTCAACGCCCCTTGCTTGAAGGGATTCTAAAGCCAGGCAGCGCGCTTTTTCCGGGAAGCGGGAAAGCAACTTATTGCCTGCCAGCAGGGTTATTTGAGCCTGTCTTCGGCGATCATTTACCAGCCGCCAGGTATTTCCGGTTATCTCCAGACCGGCAGGCCCACCTCCCACTATCAAAAGACGCGGCTTGCGGTTCTGGATAAGCTCCCGGATTTTCTGTTGCGCGTCTAAAAGTTTCTCTATGGGCTTGACTGTAAAGATTTTATCCTGGTTTTCAATATCTATCTTCTCCACCGGAATGAAACTGCCAGTATTAAAAGACACCACCTCATATCCCATCTCCTCCCCGGATTGGAGTAACAAGATACGTTTCTCTGGATTAATTCTGACCACGGCTCCAGCCACAAAGACCCCCCCGGCAGCTTCAGCCATTTTTCTGACATTAAACCGGATCTGCTCGGGCCGATATATTCCGGACAGCATCCCTGGTCCCATGCCAGAATAATAATGATAAGGAGAAAGGCTGATCAAGGTCACCCGGTGGCCGCGATCAACAAAATCTCTAAGATTTTTTAAACAGGTCAGATGGGCATGGCCGCCGCCGACCAATACCAGATGTTTTCCCATTAATCCTCCTTCATCATGGCCATCTTTATAGTATTAATCCATGCCTTCGAGCAGTTTTATGCCTTTCTCGGTGGTTCGATAACCCTCTTCGAGTTGTTCCAAACATTCGACTTCGGTTAATTCCCGAATAGCACTTCTTATACGAAACAGAGGGAGGCCGGTCTCCCGGGCTACCTTATCCGGAGTGGCTGGATTCCGACAAGCCAATAATATTAATTCCCCGCTGCGGGACAGAGTCCCATCCTCTCTGATACACGGCATGGTTGGCCCATTAAAGACTTTTCGTACAAAAATACCAGTCTTTGCAATCAAAACCGGCCTGCAGGCGTTCTTCCAAGCTCTCTTGGGTCCGGGGTGGGGGGACAATCACCGGATCGCCAGGTTGCCAGTTGGCCGGGGTGGCTATGCCATGCTTATCAGTGGTCTGCAAGGCCTTAATCAGCCGCAGAATCTCGGTTATATTGCGGCCGGTGGTCAGGGGATAATAAATCATGGCCCGCAGGATGCCCTGGGAGTCAATGATAAAAACACAGCGAGAGGTTTCAGTCTGGCTCTCTTCGGACATGATCATCCCATAAAGAGAGGCAACTTTTTTATCCAAATCGGCGATGATCGGAAACTGGATTCTGACTCCGAATTTGGCCTCGATGTTCCTCACCCAGGCCAGGTGAGAGAACACGCTGTCAATGCTAAGGCCCAGCAATTCAACATTGTGTTTCCGTAATTCTGCCTGCATCTCGGCAAAAGCGATGAACTCAGTAGTACAGACCGGTGTAAAATCAGCCGGATGAGAAAAAAAGACCAGCCAACTTCCTAAAAAATCCTCCAACCGAAGAGTGCCAAAAGTGGTTTCGGCCTCAAACCCGGGGGCAGGTTCGCCGATGCGGGGGCAAAAAGGTCTTTCCATTGTCGTCGGGGCTATTTTTTCTTCCATAGGTCATTCCTCTTTAAGGGATTTTTTTTGAACCAGAGGAGAGAGGTCTTGTCATAAAAATCAACTTAAAATTTAACATAATACCGGCCTGATCTTGGTGCAACCGATAACCCGAAAAAATTAATCATTCCAGGTGCATATTTTTAGAGGAAGGGATGCTGTCTTAGCTGATAGCAAATGATGTCCAGCAGGACCAGAATTCGGCTTTAGGCAGGATGTGCAGCCAGAATGGCTCGATGCCAAATTGCAGGACCGGGAGGCTCGTTTTGGTCGGAAAAGCAAGAAAAAAGGCTTCTACGGTTATAAGGCGCACCTTGTCGAGGACGCCGACTCGGAGCTCATTGTCGGGGTCAAGACCACCCCCCGGCAACATCCTGGACGGCGCGGTATTTCCCGAGTTGATCGATGCCCATCCCCGAGAGGCAATGGCCAGATGAGTCTTGCCCACCCCGGGAGGCCCGAGAAACAACAGATTAGCTTGGTTATCGATAAATTCTAGGGAAGTAAGACGAAGCACCTCCTTTTCATTCAGGCCGGGCTGGAAAGAGAAATCGAATGCTTCGAGAGCCTTGAGGGCCGGGAAACGAGCTTTCATGATCTTGGTCTGGATGGTCCGCTTCGTGGATTTGCCATTGGGTTAACTTTCCCGGTCGGAAAAGTTTCCTCAGCATGGGGTGTCGCAGGGATTTTGGAGCTTAGCGTCTAAATTAATACGGATGAAGTTGAAGAGGGCCTTGAGATAGGCGTGGCGGGTGTGTTTGGTGAGCTGCTTACAGGTATAGTTGAGGCTGGTTAGAAAGGAAAGGATCTCTTCTGCGGATATGGATCCAGCTCCCGGTCAGGAAAATGGTCCTGGAATTTTGCCAAGAGTGAGCCGTAGGCTCGGATCATATCATCTATGACAGCTTGAATTTTATGGCTTATTGTTTTACGCAGCTTTTATCCGCCATACACCCGCGCCCGGGCCTCTGGTAAAGGGTTACTTTCAATCAAAAATATTCCAACGCAGCACTAATAACTTGTGACATTCTCCCCCGACTGAAGTCGAAGGCATCACCTGAAAAAATACCTCAGGCTCCGCACTTTTACACCAGCTAATAACCTGATGCGTGCCCATGATTTATTTCTTCATGGCGAAGGGGTTGCGGCTCACGCGGCAGTACCGGCCTGATCCGGTCATGCCCACGAGTTTTGCCTCCTACGGTAGGTTCCCCACCCGCAGTGGTCCATCCTCGCACTGGAGATCGACGCTTCCCAGAGAACTCTAAAGTCGGTCATACCGACTCGCACAGAAGGCTTTCGCCCTCCATGGGTAGACCTGCAACCCAAATAGAGCCACCCTTAGTTTTTAAAAACTGTTATGATCAGTGAACCTGGGACTGGCGGCCGCAAGCCCGGGCCGGGATGCATTTCATGCCATTATGCAGGTTGGTAGAAAGGTGGGGATGATAGAATTGCTTGATGCTGGCAACGACTTATTACATATAAGTTGAAAACTAGTTTTATGGAGGGAAATATGCCTCAAGTAGGGGCTTATGAGGCGAAAACATGTCTCGCCCAATTACTGGAACAAGTAGCACGGGGAAAAGAGATTATCATCACCAAACACGGGGTCCCAGTCGCAGTTTTGGTTCCGGTGGCTGGGTTTCGGTCACCGGACCCGAAAGCAGCGGTCGCAGCCATCAAAGCCTTGCGCCGAGGGCATCGGTTGGCTGGCCTGCCACTACGTCAAGTGATTGAGGAGGGGCGTCTATAATGCCATCACTCGCCCTGGTGTGGGACGCCTCGGTAACCTTGGCTTGGGCCTTTGAATAGCCAGACCCTGGTCTTTTAAGCTCTGCCATTTCGTTATTGATAGGAGGAGTCATGTGGCGGTTGCAGCAAAAACGTAAAACCAAAATTGTGTGCACGCTGGGTCCGGCCAGCCGTGGGGAAACCCTGCCCAGATTATTAGAGGCAGGGATGGACGTGGCCCGGCTAAACTTTTCGCACGGCAGCCAAGAAGAGCACGGGCGATTAATTAAAACCCTTCGGCAACTTGCCCAGGAGCAAAACCATCCCCTGGCCATAATGCAGGATCTGTCTGGCCCCAAGATTCGGATTGGCAGGTTTGAAAAGGGTCAGGTGGAGTTGCAAAAGGGTCAAAAATTTACCCTGACCAGTGCGGCGGTGGTGGGTAATCAAGAAAAGGTGAGCGTTGGTTCCCCGGAGTTGGTCTCCGAAGCCCCGCTGGGGGCGCAGATTTTTCTTCAGGACGGCCTGATCACCCTCGCGGTGGAGAATAAGACCACGAATTCGCTGCATTGTCGGGTGGTAGAAGGGGGAAATCTCCGGTCCCGGGTGGGAGTGAATCTCCCAGAATATTCCCTATCCATTTCTGCTTTGACTTCCAAAGACCAGGAAGATCTAAAGTTTGGAGCGGAAATGGGAGTAGACTTTATCGCTTTGTCATACGTGCGTCAGGCCCGCGAAGTGTTGCAAGTCAAAGAGCTGGCCAGGTCCTGGGGAAGCGATATTCCGGTCATCGCCAAGATCGAAAAACATGAATCATTATCCAACCTGTCCGACATCCTCAAGGCGGCTGACGGCCTGATGGTAGCCCGGGGCGACTTGGGAGTAGAGGTGCCCTTAGAACAGGTGCCGTTGATTCAGAAGCAGATAATCAGGGAGGCCAACCGCGTCGGCAAGCCGGTGATCACGGCCACCCAGATGCTGCTCTCCATGGTTAACAATCCTCGGCCCAGCCGCGCCGAAGCCACCGATGTGGCCAACGCTATTCTGGATGGCACCGATGCGGTAATGCTCTCAGAAGAAACAGCCATCGGCCGCTATCCCGAAGAGGCGGTCAGATTTCTGGACAAACTTGCCCGGGCGGCAGAGGCATCATTCCCCTACAAGGAGTGGTTGCAGGCTCGGGCCCCGGAACCACGGGCAACCATCGAAGACGCCATAAGTTTCGCGGCCTGCGCTTTGGCAAACGACTTGGAGGCGGCGGCTATTATCACCAGCACCAACTCTGGCGCCACGGCCAGGCTGATCAGCCGCTTCCGGCCCCGTACCCCCCTTATCGGAGTTAGCTCCCGCAAAGCTACCTGGCGACAGCTTTCTCTTACCTGGGGAGTTTTCCCTTTGGAGACTTCTGAACTCCGGGATACCGAGCACATGGTCAAGGTAGTGGAAGAAAGAGCGACAGAGGTTGGCTGGCTTTCCAAGGGGGAAAAGGTGGTAATCACTGCCGGAACGCCTTTTGGCAAACGCGGCGTCACCAACTTTATCAAAGCCGATATCATCTGATTGAGGCTGCAGAAAAAGGAAAGCCTTACTTTTCTTGACTTTCTGCAATGGCGGGGCGGTCGGCATTGCTCGGGAAGATTTCCAGAGCTGCCTTTTGGTAAATGCGCAGTAAAGACAGGAGGAAGGAGAGGATCAGGGGACCCAGGATAAACCCGACCATCCCGAAGTAACTAATACCTCCCAGGATGCTGAGGAAGATAAGAACAGTCGAAGTGGATTGAACTCCCTTGATCAGGATCGGCCGAAGCAGGTTGTCCACCAAGCTGATAATCAGGCCTCCCCAAAGAAAAAGGCCGAAAGCCAGACCGAGGACATCCAAAAAATTAAAGATCAATATCCGCCAGGCTGCCTAGGTGGCGGCAACAAGCCGGTGGTGGAAGCCATGAAGTGGCGCGGCTGGATCGAGGAAATGGATTATGGGCCGAATTTTGTGGAGTTATGGACAATTATCTGATATACAATCCTCAATATCGGGGGTCGATGCTCCCCAACAGGTTGTTGATAAACGCTTTTTTCGGTCATCCTGAGCATAGCAAAGGATTTTAACCTATCAAAATAACTAGATTCTTCACTTCTTTCAGAATGACCACATTGTAGTTTGGAGGATTTTTCAACCTAGTGCCCTGTCCCTGCAGTACCCGGGAAAATATTTGGAGGGGCCGTCCCGTGGCTGCAACCTCCTGGCTGGCGGACAACGGGGGCGGCCCCTAACTAGGTGATAGAACCATTCTGAGAGAAATACCTGGGACTGACACTGAAAGGGAAACCCCCCTTAGAGGTAATCAAGCCAGACATCAAGCGGACTATTAACTAGATTTCTACAGAGCTACGATCTCCCTATGCCGGGTTTATCCTTTGGGCGGGAGGAAGATGAGCCTATCGGCATCTTCGGCTCCAGGGGAGATGGTCGGGAAGACTCGGGATCACCTGTTCAGACAAACGATCTTTTCCTTGCGGACACAAAGAAGCCAGAACGCGTTTAAGGCAATGACGCAAAGGCCGCGCCCCGGCTATCCATAGGCAGGCGAGGGTGCCGACATAGACCTTCATCTAAAGGTTTTCTTAGTCCAAATGGTTCGTTAAAGAATTTAGGGGATAGCCGCGGGCTATTGATATGGCCTGACCCCTGTCACCTGATGCCCTTGTTGCGCATGAAGAACAAGCGGTATCTGATGGTCAACACAGAAAAGGAATGGCGGAAATAACCAGTCACTTTGGCAAGAGGCTGCTCAGTAGCCTCAAGACTAAAAGGAATTAAGAATTATGGCGGACAGAGATATTTACGTGACGAAAGAGGCCATGCAGGCTGTATTGAAGAAAGGACCGGCAAGGCTGGGACTGATTATTGTAATAATTGTATTTGGTATCCTGGTTTTGCATCCATGGGTTCAAGTGGGGGCAGGTGAAAGAGGTGTTGTCCTTAATTTTGGTGCAGTCCAGGATTATGTGCTCGGAGAAGGGCTGCACTTCCGGGTGCCTTTAATGCAGAAGGTCGCCGTGATGGATGTCAAGGTTCAGAAAGCTATAACCAGTGCCGCCGCTTCCTCGTCTGACCTCCAGGAAGTGAGTTCAGAGGTTGCGGTTAACTATCATATAATTCCAGATAAAGCAAATATTGTCTATCAGACCATCGGCATACACTTTAAAGAGCGAATCATCGACCCTGCGGTGCAGGAAATGGTTAAGGCTGTGAGCGCCAGGTATACAGCAGAAGAGCTTATCACCAAGAGGCCAGCCGTCAGCGAGGCCATGAAAGCAACTCTCACTGAAAGACTCAAGGATTTCAACATCAACGTTAATGCATTCTCTATCGTCGGTTTTAGCTTCTCCCAGATATTCATGGAAGCCATTGAGTCAAAGCAAACAGCCGAGCAACTTGCACTTAAGGCAAGAAGAGACCTGGAGAGGGTAAAAATAGAGGCGGAACAGAAGATTACTGCAGCCAGGGCAGAGGCCGAGTCCTTGAGGCTACAGAAAGCCAATATTTCCGCAGATCTTATAGAGCTTAGAAAGGTAGAGGCCAATCTCAAGGCAATAGATAAATGGAATGGCATCATGCCACAGGTTACCGGTGGGGGTCCGGTGCCATTTATCGGCATAGGCGAGATGCAGCAGAGGTAAACCGAGAATCAGAAAAGGCAGAGACCCCTTTGGGGTATAGATTGCTCACTGCCCATCATTGTCGGCGGCATGATAGCCCAGAGAACCGGCCGGGTGCCATGGGCCTAGTCGCCGCCTCCGTCCGGTTCCTGGGGAACACCCGGGCAGGGGCGGGCGACAGCCCTTTGTCTCAACCCCTTTTCCGTAGGAGGTTTGCACTTAAGCAGCATCCATGACCTAACGTGGTCACCGCTGCCACCTTTTCCAGTCGCGGAGGTTTAGAGATCCTTCCTGGGCCTCCCTGTCGGCGGACAGGCCGGTGATTTTCTAAAATTTTTGTATCATCAAGATCTGTATCAAAAAAAATACCAAGGGAAGCAAGATATTATCCGTACCAATAAAATTTGATTTGTTTCACATAACTGAGTTTAACTGATTGTCCCCCAAGCAATCACTACACAACGGTGATTTTGCAGGTCAGCCTAGGTGGAATTTTTCAATAATGATCGCCCGGTTAATCTTGTGTGCCGATTCTATTCAGAATCATCGTGCAGTAAGTCGTCCAATCATGCCATCTGACTTCGTCTATTTCGCCTCTCTCAAACAATTCTCGGGACTCGTCGTCGATGATCGGGTCACTGCCCCCGGCTGAAAGCTGGTACATCTTTCTCATTTCTTTTTCTGCTGCCCGATAAATGGCCTTCTTGGTTAGGCGGAGCTCTAAAACCTTTCCCATTGTTAGCTCTCCTTCCTGATCCCCTGATCAGGGGTTGGCCTTTTCTGTTTTGGAAGTTCACCCCGGTCTCCAACATCAGCAGCCTCCTGATTTGCTTGCCGTGATCTTTGGTGATATCTGGGCTTGATTAAGGTTAGATTTCCCGGTTAACTTCGAAGTGGTTGTCATAAAGAGTACAGGTATGGCCCAGCTTGCCCACATCTGGCTGTTCTTTCGCTTGCCCTTTCCAGTTTTCCAGGGGCGACCCGGCGCAACCTCGATGACGCGCCCTCAGGTGCCGGATTGCTTGGTGTGCACCGTTTGTCCTACTTGGGGTAGTCCTTTTTGCCGGTGATTTACTAATAGATTTTCATGGCGGACCCTCCTCTAAGGAATGAGTTGGGCTGAAAAAAAAATGACTTCTGCCCCTGGACAGAAGTCATCATCCCCGTCTTGGTAAATTACGGGGCGGTTTTGGCGGCTTTCATCACTTTTATATGTTTTATAAATCCATTCCATAGGAAAATCAATATACCCTTAAAAAAATTTATGGCGTTCTTTCACCAGAGGTTTTAACATTTTTTTTCGTAATGGAGTTCGTCTGGGCGGCTGCGACCGACCGAACCCCGCCATGAGCTGATAACTCCTGGGCTCACCTCGGTAAGAGCAGGAGTTTTTTTATTGGCCTTAAAGGGAAGGCCGATGGAATTAGTTATTATCCTTTACGCTGCCTGGTTGGCCTACATCCTTATCCAGAAGCTCAGAGGCCGCGGTATTATTTGCAACTCTTTATCGGACCGGCGCGGCGGCGATACCGCCCTAGAAGCGAGCTGGCCGGGAATGGTAGTACTTGCGCAGCCTTGCCTGGCACCCAATCGTGGCTGTCTGCTGGCCTAACTCGATTGGGTCATAAATTGTTCTTATATATTTTTTAGTTAAAATATAATATAGTAAAATGGTTATCTTACTCAGGTCATTAAATAAACACATTGGGATTAGAAAAACAGCTTTATAATATGGCGGGCTACCCGGGCTTTTGGTTGAAAAACTCTCCCAGGGCCGGGGCCGCTGTCACATCTGCCTGCGGCTTGGGGTCATGGCGGCAGGCAAGTAGTTTGGGTTCCGAAGAACGGCCGGGTCCTGGGGCCCCGCAGGTTGGTTAGCCGATATGATTGTCTCCGCCAATCAACCATATTTTTGCCCTTTCCCCGGCTTCTTCTACAAGGCCTTGCTTTCTGACATCTTGGTCATTCTGGACGATGTTCAGTTCCCCCAAAGTACGACATGGATCAGCAGAAACCGCTTTAAAAATGATCAGGGTCCCCTGTGGCTGACCATCCCGGTTTGGAAGAAGGGTTGGGGGCGGCAAAATATCAATCAGGTCAGAATCTGCTATGAAGGTCGCTGGCCCCACAAGCACCTGGAAAGTCTCAAGGCTGCCTATGGTAATGCCCCTTACCTGGCGGACCACCTCAACTTCATAAAAGAGATTTTTTCTTCCGGCTTGGAAAAGCTGGTCGATTTAAACCTGACGATTATTAGCTACCTCTTGAGCTGCCTTCAGATTGACACGAGACTGGTCCTCCTCTCTGACTTGAAGGTAAAAGCTAAAGGCCCCCAACTTCTCCTGGAGAGCTGCAAAGCCATGGAGGCTTCGACTTTTCTGGTCCAGCGTCAGGCCTATAAGTATCTTGATCCAGAGCTTTTCCATAGAAGTGGCATTGAGCTGTGCTGCTTCAGGTACAGGGCGCCTATTTATCCCCAACTTTGGGGGGATTTTCTGGCCCACCTTTCTACCTTTGATCTGGTTTTCAACTGCGGACCCAAAGCGCGGGATATTATGATTGGCCACCAGCCTGCGAGTACTGCAGAATAGGCTATAATTTCCGTACACCGCCTTTTGATATTTGAGGTCATAAATTGATAGTTTATATAGGTCATGGGTTTGGCAAGCTAGCTATATCACGCAGTAAGCCGACACCAGTTAATTATCTTTTGTCTGGAAATGTTGACTTTTGAGTTGGTTTATGGACAAGTTAAACAAGCGGCATTTCGTGGGAGTGGCGGCGACTCAAGTCTAACCATCCTGACCTCATGAATTCCGAGTTTCCAGCCTCTCAAAAATTCCTGGAGTTCCTGGCCTTATGGAAGTGTCCCGTAACTCGCCAAGAAATGAGATCGAGCTATTAGTCCAGCTCTCCACTCTGATCAATTCCTCCCTGAATATCCAAGAAGTCTTGGAAAACGCCTTGGACTGTGTGGAGCAGTTCCTGGGGGCCGAAGTCAGCTCCATATTCGAGGTGGATAAAAGCACCGGCGAACTTTACTTCCGCCTGGCCCGGGGTCCCATGGCCACCCAAATCCGAGGCTTGCGGCTGAAAATCGGCGAGGGCATCGCGGGCTGGGTGGCCCAGACGGAAAAGCCCCTGATCTGTACTGACACGTTAACCGATCCTCGGTTTTCCCACACCTTTGATGTCCAATCTGGCTTCAAGACCAGATCCATCCTGTGCGTCCCGCTCAAGGCCAAAGATCGACTCATTGGCGTCCTGGAATTGATCAACAAGAAGGACGGGGAAATTTTCGCGGCCAACGATTTAGAGCTGTTAACCATTTTAGGGAATCAAATAGGCATTGCCTTGGATAACGCCAGGCTTCACCAGCGCCTCAATGACCGGCTGGCGTTGACCCTGGAGGAATTAAAGACTGCACAAAACAAGCTCATCCAGGCGGAGCGACTTTCCGCCCTGGCCAAAATTTCCCAAGGCGTGGCCCACGAGGTGCGCAATCCGGTTATGATAATTGGTGGCTTTACCCGTCGGTTGCAGAAGCTGGCGCCCGCCGGTGATAAGGTCCAGGAAATTTGCCGGTTCATTGTGGCCCAATTGGACAAGCTGAGCCGCATGGTCAAGGAGATAGAAGAATTCGCCTACTTGCCGGAGCCCAACCTCAGACCGACCAATATGGGTGAGTTGATGGCGAAAGTCTTGCAGGAGAGCGCCCCGGCTATGGCGAGACAAGGGATTCAGGTAGAGAGCCGGATTGCCCCCGACCTCTCCCCCATCTTTGTAGATGCCAGCCTTATGCGTTTAGCCTTCCATCATTTACTGGATAATGCCCGGGAGGCCATGGCCGCGGGCGGAGTTTTGGAAGTAGGGGTGCAACCCACGCCCCAACATCTGGAGATCACCCTGCGGGACACCGGGATGGGCATTGACTCCGCTGACCAGCCGTATATCTTCGATCCCTTTTTCTCAACCAAACCCCAGGGGACCGGCATGGGGCTAACCGCCGTGCACCGCATAATCTCCGACCATCAGGGAGAAATCCACATTGAATCGACCCCCGATCAAGGGACGGCAATCAGAATCTTGGTGCCCCGCTGGATTGACCTATGGAAGCCTCAAACGCCAGCCGGCAATTAGTCATCAATTTAATGGTTGATCGATAGGAACTGGATGAACGAGTATTTTAGGTCCGGATCTGTGAAGACTTAAAGGAATGATGTGTTAGAGCTGTTCGGCGGCGATCTTAAGGTCGGCAACAAGGTGACCATAGAGCCGCCACCAAGGTGAAAGTCAAGGCAGGGCCATTATTTTTATAGACGCGCCCTATTGATCACACCTTTTTTAACATTTGTTCCACTACCACCTGCAATAATCCCCAGATTGCATCCAAATGCCAGAATTCCTCCAGGCGCGAGGGAACGGTAAATAAAACCTGGGCGGGAAATTCTTCGTCAGCCAACCAGAGGATAACTTCTACTATCAGACCTGGAAACACGCTAAAGGCCAGAGCAGCATCGCCGGCAGCCAAAGGCTCGCCCCCCAGACTTGCCCCCGCAGTTCGAAAAGCCTCGGGGTCGTTCCCGAAGCGCTCCTCCAAGGGGGTATGAGGAATGCCATGGTGGCCCCGGAAAAAAGTTGCCCCGCCGGTCAGTTCCAAAGGGCTGGTGGCCGAACCCAGACTGGCCGGGTTGAGGTGCAGCAGGTAAAGGAGCGCGGTCAGGCAGACTCTAAACCCGGGGTCGTCTTCGGCCCCCTTTATCTGTCCGCGGGCTCGGGCCGGATCGATGACCAGAGTCCGATTAAAAAATGGCAGAAAATAGCGCCCCTGCTCATAAACTGCCCCAGTGCGCGCCACCACTTCCTCCGGATCAGCCTGCTGCAATTCCTGCCAGAAATTCTCAGCTACGTCTCTACAGCGTTCGTAAGGCATAAAAGAAATCTATAACTAATGTTTTTTCCTTCTGAGTCGGGTTCCTGCCCAACCTGCACTTGGGGACCCAATTTAATTTTAATCTTTCTGTGGAGTATAACTATAGGCCGGAAGGGCCATTTAACGGTGGTCAAAGTCGACTATGGAAATATTTTTGGGCAAGGGCTCGGAATCAATCGGGAGGGATATAGCCTTCGGCAACGGCATATTTCAACAAATCATTCATCCTGGATCATCTCTTTAATCCTGAGTTGCGCTCAAACAGTTAAACCACCCCCATTGTCGGGGCGGTCCCCCTTGTGTCCCTGTTGCCTTTTTGGGCAAGCTAGTTTCAGAGTTCAGCTTTCATTGAAAGCCCTGAGCTTTTTTTTAGGGCATTGATTAGATAGTGTTTCCCTGAGTCAAAGGGCGAACGAGGTGGATTCTTGGCCGCCTATGGGTGGCCTAGAATGCTAAGATGTTTCAGATCTCTTTGCTTTCCCTCCCCTTGCCATAGCCGCAGATCAGGCCAAAGCATTTTCCTCCCCCGGAGTCGAGAGTGAAAAGACAGGCGGATCGAGTGGTTTTAACCAGATTGCGGAGTGAGGCGAAATCAGGCTGACCGGACAAACCGAGAATACTCAGGGAAACGATAGGAATTTCTTCCGAGTATTGGTCGATTTCTTTACTGACTCCCCAGCCAGGTTAGGAACCGGCCCACCAGTCGGTTGGCCAGGGTGCGTTCACCGCCGGCTTGCAGAAAGATGGCTTGCTGGATGGGGTTCAGGGCCCTGCGGGCCGCCTGCATAAAGGCTGATTTGGATTTATGGGTAAATTGGCTCTCGTCCATGTAGGCTCCGGCCATGTAGATGAGATTGCCAAAATAGTCGTTGGCGTCCAGTCCGAAGTGGGCAAAAATGCTCAATACCGCCGGGACATTGAGCCAGGGGCGATAGGGATTGGCATCCCCTACCAGCCGGATTGCCGGTTTGCCAAAGGCCTTGACCGCCAGTTCCATATACTTGCTGATCTTCGGCTCCAGGCCCATTTTGCTGGCTCCCACCCAGTCCACCGCCACCAGATCGGCGCCGCCGATAATGGTTTCGGTAACATTGGGTTCGGAGTCCGCGAACACCCCAAAGGGGCCGTCAGCACTGAGATAGGCGTCAATCAGGCCATAATGCACCGGGAAGGCCTTGAGATATTCCATGGTGGTGTGATAGATGTCGCGGCTGACATGATACTCGGAGAACTTGTCCGCCAAGGGCAGGGCCCCATAGACGTTCTTCAGGGTCAACGAATAGTAGGCATAGGCGTGGGTCTTGTTTTTGGCAAAGGAAATACGGAAGTCAGCATTTTTCCAGGTTAATGGGACTGGATGTTGACCCAGATGGGGACCTAAGTATTGCTCCTGCCATTGATCCTCGGTAAGGTCGACCAACTGGTAGCCGGCGCTGCCATCCGTTTTATAGCCCAGATATTGGGCGACTTCCCGGACGCGGCGGTTATCAAAATATTCGCCGTAGGTGCTCTGGGCCTCGACTACGGTCAGGTTGGCAAAGCCGGTGGTTCTCAACACCTGGACCAGATGCTGCACCAATTCCGGGTCGGTATAGGTAGTGTGATCGTCCTTATTGTAGGCAAACATAAAGTTGGGCTTGATGACCACGGCAAAGTCATTCTGCGGTTTTGCCGCGGCCTGCCATTTCTGGTTGACCAGCTCCAGGAAACCGGTGATTTTTAGGACCGCATCCAGGGCTTTGACTTTATCATGATCTCTGATCGCGGCCACGGTGACTTCCCGGCCCGAGTTTTCCGCTTCCCGGCACATCAGGTCCATGTCTTCTTCCAGGGCCAGGCAAGTATCGCCAGCGGGGTCCTGGACTGCGATGATGCGCCGTTGCAAAACTGCGGTAGGGAAATGATCATTATTGACCTCCAGCACCGGCTGGCCCAGCTTGATGAATAGAGCGGCCCCCTTCCCCGGCGCTTCAGCCCCTCGCTCCAACTCCTGGACGCTCAGTTTGCCGCCTTGCATGAGCATCTCCTTGGAGGCGACCCGGGAAATCACCGACCCCAGCAGGGCATCAATCCGGTCTTTGGCCAGCCGTTGGCGGTCATTGTGCAGGGAATTGGCCTGAATCTGCACCCGGGCTCTTTTGGCCGCCGGACAGATGGCGCAGATGTAACCATAGAGCAGGGTGGGTTCTTTGACGTTGCGGAAGGTGGATCTTTCTGCTTCGCCGAAAGTTTCCCCGGTCACCAGGTGGTAGGCGCGGGCCTGTTGCCCCTGGCGGACCGTTAGGGTGCCAGCGTTAACCGTGACCGTATGGGGAGTAATAAAAATCCCCAGCAGGTGTTCCGAGGGCAGGATGCTTTTGAGGGCCCACTTCAATCCGGAAGCCATTTTGGCCAGCACATGGTTGGCGATGGCAAAGGGTAAGGGTGTGACGTCATAGGGCCGCCCCCTAAAGTTGATGGTAAAATCCGCCTGGCAGGGGGTAAGACAGGATGCTTTATTTCGGATCTGGGAAAAAGAGGTAGCGTACCCTTCGGTCAATTCATAGATCGGGCCCTGATAATGGTAAATTCCTTTCTTAACGTTTAATTGCAGCCCTTTCAGCACCCTATCAGTGATGGCGTATCTTTGGTAGCCGGTGGCGCGCTCGCCAATGACCAGCAGCACATCCCAAAAGATTTCGCCGTCGCCCCAGGGAAAGTCTTTGTCATGAATGCCCGAGACCAGGAAGAAATCTTGGGTCTGGCCATTCTGGGCCACCTTTCCGGAGAGCACCAGGTTCTCATATTCGGTATCATAGAGCGGATTGCCCCGGCGGAAGTATTCTTGCCGGATGACCCCCCAGGCAAAGGACATGAACGCCAGCCAGGCCTGGATTTTTCTGGGCAGTCTGGCGGTGCCGGTGACCCGCATGGAATAGATCAGCGCCGGGGCATCCTTGAGGTAAAAGAACACCTGCCCAGCGCCATACCGGGGGGCATTTTCGTCTTCGCCTTCATAGAGCTCAGTAAAGAGAGTGGTCATGTCCTCGATCAGGTCAAAGCCGGGACCGTCTTTGATCCTTTTGTGGCCGGCAAAAAAGTATTTTTTCCCGTTGCTGGCAGTAAACCGGAAGGCATAGGTCATCAGCCGGATGCCCCAGGTGGGCTCCACCGAAAACAGGTCAAACGAACCATCTTCCATGGCCAAGGTGCCGCCCAAAGGTTTAAAGGTAACCGTCCCTTCCAGACGCGCCCGATGATCGGAGAGATTAAGGAAACGGTCCAAATCATCAATGATAATCTTGGCATTAAAACTGATCGGGGTGTTATCCCGTTCCCCGGCCATTCTGCCCTCGACATAGTCGGTGGCGCCGATGCCGAGCCATCCCGACATGGTTTCCTCAAACTTTAGCCCGATACCCTCTAAGCCGGTCATTAGGCCCCCCAATGGCGCGAGTTAAACAGCTTTGAAAAAATTGACATGTTGACAAAGGCTTGTAAAAAAGGCACCAGGTGAACGCCATAAAAACGCGGCATGGCCTGCCTCAAGGCAGTTTGGTGGTTTTTCACTCCCTTTGGAAAATAACCAATCTTGTCCACTGAGATCCTGACTGATGCTGACTCCAACTAGATAAAGGGTAATGTCCTGGAACTCCACCCGAATAAGCGGGGAGACATCGTTAACCTGGCTTTCAATGTAATCACCGGGCTGATCATCGGCCACCGTCTGCTCGGTAAACCTTTCCAGCACCTTAAGCCTGCCTTCGGCGTCCGCTACGCCAAGTTTAAGTACAAAAAAATCTGGAAAATCCTCCTTAGGCTTGAACTCCAACTTCAGAGCTTCCCCTTCAGCGGCCCAACTTGGCGATGTCTCCGAGACAACGAGTTCTTCAAGACCATGAAGCACTTCAATCTGTAAGCAGCAGTAGGTCCAGCCAAGGCATGGAGTTTTTCCCGGCCAGGCCCGGATTAACAGAGGTCAGAATTTGGTCCGCGGCCAGCGTGGAGCCCTGAGCCCGGACCTCGATGAGGTGAGACCCCGGCGAGGCGGTGGAGGCATTCCAGTGACCTTCCCAGATCGGCGTCCCGTCAATCTGCTGCATGTCTTGCCAAGCAGCGCTGCCGTCGATGCAAAACTGGACCAGGGTCACCGGATTGGGGTCGAAAATGAGGGCCCGGATAGGGTTAGCACGGTCCTGAGGCACTTCATAGGCAAAGGATTTGGCGCAGTCGCCCAGGCACCGGTCCGCGGGAGCCGTGATCAGCACCACCGGCCAGCTATCATTTTGGACCGGCATTATGGACAGGCCGTTGCCATCAATGGCCATCACAGCAATATGATTACTATCCGACTTTCCCAAAGATGCCAAATTCATGTAATAGACCCCTGGCGAGAGGTTCTTATAATAAAAGTTTTCGCGATAGTGGTGGGTGTGACCGAACCCGTAAAGGGAGCTGCCGTATTTATTGACCAGTCTCAAGAAGGCTTCCAGTCCATAGGTCAGGCCCGTGTCGGTCCAGGTGGAATAACCCGCCTCGAAAGGGTGGTGGCCAAAAATCAGTGAAAGCTGCGCATCTGGGTACTGCGCCATTTCCTCTTGGATGAATGCCAGTTCATTGGCATCTAATCCGGCGTGATCCCCGTAATTATCCCAAGGCCAGATGCTAAAGGGGGCACCATCATTTCCTGTGGTGCAGACGCCCAGGAAGTGATAACGCCCATAGGGGAATTGCTGCACCCAGGAGGGCTGGGTGGTGCCGGTCGCCCGGCCTTGCATGGAATTAGCCAGATAATAAGCCAGCTTGGCATCGTTGTAGCCCTCGTGGTTGCCCGGGATGTCATAATAAAATGAAGCCTCCAAACCGGCGTCCTCCAGGATTTGCCAGTAAGCATCCCACTCTTCCTGGTAAGGCCCGTTGGGGATGATGCCCCCATTGGTGGAATCGGTCAGGTCGCCGGCATTGACGATAAAAAGCGGCGCAATCACCTGCCGCACCTCGTTTACGGCCCATTTGAGGTTGTCGGTGTCTTGGTTGCCCCTGGCGCCGATATGGGTGTCCGAGATGATCATGAACCAGAAGAGCCTACCCGCATTCGGATGATAATAGGCTTCTTGCCGGGCGGATGACAGGGAAGGGAGACACCAAACCCCAAAGGTAATCAACAGGAGGGGGATAAGCCTGACGATCATCATGGCCGTTTGCTCCCTTTTTGACCTTATTGGCCCTGTTCTGCTGCGCGTTGGGCCAGCCGTTGGATGAAATCGTCCAAAATACGTAAGGTTCGAGGATCTACTTCCCGGGTTCGCAACTCTTTCAACACCGCGACAGCGCCCCGGTAATCCCCCGCCATCTCCAGGGCTGAGGCCAACTGCAGATAGATTTCATGCCGCTGCGGCGCCATCGCCAGGGCTTTTTGGTAAACCTCAGCCGCCAGAAAGTACTTCTTCTGGACAAAGTAGGTCCGCCCCAGGTGAAGATAAGGATCTACCCAGTCCGGCTGGCTCCGAATGGCTTCCTGGAAGGCTCTCTCCGCCTGGCGGTATTCTGAGGCGGCTCTCCCGTGTTCCCGCTTCGGCGTGTGTTCGTAGTAAGCCTTGCCAAAGTGCTCCAGGCCGATGTTGTCCAGCTCTTTCGCCGTCTGCGCGCCGGCAAAGCTCATTCCTAGGACTAAAAAGAGAATAATCAATATAAAGGCCAGAAGTCTCTTCATATCTTAACCCTTTTGCTAATCAGATACCCTCGAATCTTACCATTCGTGTGTTGACTCTTTTCAAGGAAAACAAACTGCCCGATCATCCCGGACCCAGGAATCTTCCAGCTCAGGATGGCACCAAAGCCTCACCATAAAAAAATTATAGATAATCTAAATCCGAAAATCTATAATCGATCAATGAGAAATTAAAGATCGCTGCTCTTTAAGAAACTTAGGAAACCGTGAAAAATATTGGCTATCCGCACCATAATAGTAACTTACCCCACAGAGGGCGTTTGTCTGTCTGGCTCCGCTGGGCCTCTCTAAGGGGGTAAAACCGACCTAGTGCTGAACCAATCTACGCTGGAATTTTTCCCATTTCACTGATAAGTTGGAAATTTAAAAAGAAGGTCCAATATCCATTTGTATGAGGAATACCCCAATATGGCTGCCACCCCCTCTAAAAATTACAGTTTTCTGGATGTCCCTGAAGTGCTCACCCACCTGTTTCACCCCCGGCCAGAGTTGACTGCCTTTAGTTCGCCCACCTCAGGCGAAGAGGTCCTCATTCCGGCAGCTCCCGGGGTGGTCAATCCCCCTGACAAGGCCATGGTTATGGGTGCGGCGGTGGCTGGCCCCCCCGGCCCCGCTACCAGGTGCACTCCACTTCCACTTATTCCTCCGGGCGGAGCCAAGTGGAGAGCTGGTTCAACATCATTACCCCACAGGCTATCCGCCGCCGGACCTTCGGCACCGTCAAGGAATTAATTACCAAGATCGAGAACTTTGTGGCCTACTACAATGCTGAATCCAAACCCTTTAGGTGGACTGCCACCGCAGATTTAATATTCCATGAATTACCTAGACTTTGTAAAATTATTTCTGAAACATAACACTGGGGTCGTTAGAGTTATTGATTGGGGCAGTCAATTAAGGTGAACCAAGCATGACCAAAACCCACCGTCCCGGACTTGCCGATGGGATGGGACTCGCTTTTTGGCTGATTGTAAGTTTTACCGCAGCCTGGGCGGGCTCTCACTTCCAGCCCGGGGTATGGTACGAGCGTCTGAATAAACCGGCGCTGACTCCGCCCAGTTGGGTATTCGGCCCGGTGTGGATGCTGCTTTATACCATGATGGGGGTAGCCGCCTGGCTGGTGTGGCAACGGCGACACCAGGCCAGGGTCATCCTGGCCCTCAGCTTATTTTTTCTACAATTAGGGTTGAACGCCCTGTGGTCCTACCTCTTCTTCGGTATTAAGAATCCGGGTCTGGCCCTCCTGGACCTCTTCGCTCTCTGGCTGGCTCTCCTGGCCACTTTCATCACCTTCTTTAGGCACCGTCAGACGGCCGGAATGCTGCTCCTCCCTTACCTCCTCTGGGTGAGCTTTGCAGTATATCTGAACCTGCAGTTCTGGCGTCTGAACCCTTGAATCACGCCCATTCTTTTCCGTTGAGATGTGTTCACCCGGAAGTAAGGTTAGGTATTCTTCATAAGATGGGAATAGCTAAAATGATTTGCCGATGATGTGGGCAGAAAGAATAAACTCCGTCGCCGCTTGCATGAGCAAAAGGTCGTCTACCGAGCCGCGCCATGGTTGGAGAAGTTGCACCGGTTTCCCCTTGGTTAAATCCCCCTGGAAAGGAAAAGCCAGGGCCAGGAGCAAGCCTGAAGCAATCACGATGATTCGACTATAAGACATAGCTGGCTTCTTTTCTGGTTTTTGGGGTTTTAAGGATAGCTTCCGGGTTATTCAAAAAAAAGCCTGATCAATGCGCTTGACATAGGGAAGATTGGCCAACTTGAAGAGCACGGTCTTGAAGTTAGCCTGATGGGTGTGGCCCATACACAGTTATGGCCCTTCGGGACAGCTGATCCTACTCCGGCCCTCCCTTTAAATTAACCTTTTAAATGCTCGGAGTAATAATTATAGCTTACAGATGCCGTGAATAGAATCGCAGGTTTGGGCGTATAGTTTTTCTATCCAGTCTTCCCGGCGGCCGTAGGGGGTAAAAACCGCCCCGGCCTCGGGATAGCCCGGTTCCTGGAGCAAACGGCGCAGCAGGCGGTGGATGGTGGCGATATAAGTGGCATGGCTCCAGGTTAAGGGGGAGACCGAAAGCGGCTCCCCGGTCAGGGGGTTGATCTGTTCGGCCAATACTCCCGAGGGCAAGGCCTGGTCAGCAACCCAAGACAGGAGGTGGAGGGCCTGATCGAGGCCTTCGGCATCATCGCTTTTTTCCACCAGATAATCGGCCAGCCATAAGGTGCAGATAAACCAGGGATTGCCGGGCAGGTTTGGGCTGACCCGGTGATATGGATCATCCTCGTAGCGGGCCATGCCGCCGATGTCAGTCTTTACCCATAATTTGTCTTGCAAAGCGGTCATGGTTGCCACCAGGCGGTGGTCCTGGGCAGCGTAAAGACCAAAGGCAAACAATCCCCAGAGGCTGGCATCACAGGTCCCATCCACTTGCAGGCGGCTCTCCCGGCTGCGGTAAACCATCCGGCAGAAGCGGCCCAGTTCCGGCCGCCATAGATATTACTCAGTGCAAAAAATAGATTAACTTTAATTAGAACTTATGCTATAA
>JBKHJN010000011.1:0-72838 GCA_046538075.1 Desulfobacteraceae bacterium
CAGACGCCAAACCGGTTTTTTGACCGCCGCGGCCAAGGTTGCCGCATAATCTCGGTTTATGTGCGTCGGCTCACAGCGCCAATAAGACCAACAGTCAATTTAAAGGATTTTTCCAAGGGCTCGTAATCAGACGGGGGAAGAAGCGGGCCATTATGGCCGTGGGTCATAAACTGCTGCCAGTTATTTATGCAGTCTTATCTAAAAAAGAGGCTTACAAAGATCCTGGTGTGGATTACGAGAAATTAACCGTAGATCGCAACGCGCCACGCTGGCTGAAAACTTTAGAAAAATACGGCTATTGGCCGAGTAAACCTCCCGGCCCAGCTGTGATAGCCTGAGAAGAAGATCGGCAGCCCTAGCCCCAATCTTTAGGCCCCAAAGCCAGACTGCCTGGGGAAAGGAGAGGTTTGGTCTCAGTACCAATCACCTCCCCGAAGTTTTTCACGGTAAACTGAAGGTAAACTCATCCAGATAGTAATCGAGAGGTGAAGCTTGAACAGCCCCTTGCTGAGTACCCAAAAGCCAGCGTTTCAGCAAGGACACTACACGGGTTACCCGAGGCAGAAGGTTATCACCTATGGATACCTCCTTGCGGATTACGCCATGAAAATATCCAAGCAAACCCAATCCACGGTATCCGGACCAATCATCTGTGCGAACAATACTGCCAGGCATCACCATTTCTTGAATAGCCTTACTCAAACTCTCTGCCGACGCATTGGAGATACGACGAAGGCGGATGCGACCAATATGGTTGCCGTCCTCTTGGGCTGCTACCAGAACCTTTCCTGCGGCGCCACTACCGCGTTTACCCGGTCTAGGTCCGCCAATATAGGGTTCAGCAACCTCTATGGTGCCGGCGAGGTTGTCACGGCCTGGGCGCACCATGGCACAACGCAGCATGTGCAACCATGTCCAAGCGGTGCGATAACTCCCAAGTCCCAAAACCCTTTGCAGTCCCAAGGCACTAACTCCATGCTTTTGATTGGTTATATACCACATCGCTTGCAACCAAAGCTTCAAAGCTTTCCTCGTATCTTGAAAAATGGTCCCTGCGGTTATAGAGGTCTGAAGATCACAATGGATACACCGATACAAACCTTGGCTCAGAGCCCAAAACTTCTCATGCCCCCAGCGGGGACAACGAAAACCGTCAGGCCATCTCATTCGGAAAAGATAGTCAATGCAGGCCTGCTCTGATGAAAACTTTTCCTCAACTTCCTGAATGGTCCGTGGATATTCCTCCATGAAGAGGAATACTATATGTAGTGGTAACGAGAGGCAAGTGCATAACCCCATAATATATTTCAATAGGAATTTGTGCTAAACTGGCTTGCAAAGGGCGGAGTCAACAAAAAAGAGAAACCTTTTCGGGATTGAAGCCGGGAATGATGAAGAAATCAGGCGAATTCCAGGAGTTGCAGCAACAAGCAGATCAGGAACATTTCTCCCAGGTTGCCTCAAAGCTATCCAGACTGCCACCCGCAGAGCAGGCGGAATTGCTGGCGGAGTTGCCGGAGGCGCAGGCTGCCCAAGTGTTCAAGTTTATGGACACTGTCTACCAGGAGGAGGTCTTGCACCAGTTAGGCCAGCAGCAAGTCTTGCGTCTGGCAGAGGCGTTGGACCCGGACGATCGGGCCCGCCTGCTGGAGCAGATGCCGGCCCCCTTGGCGAGAAATCTCCTGTCTGGGCTTAGCCCGGCTGAAAGGCGGATGACTTCCGAACTGCTGGGGACCCGCCGGAATCAGCCGGCCGCTATATGACCCCGGAGTTTCTGGCCCTGACGCCTGGCCAGACGGTGCGGGAGGCATTGGCCGAGGTCCGCAACCGGGGAAAAACCGTGGAAACCGTCTATGTCTTGCCCGTGGTGGCTAACCACGGTCGCTTCCTCGGCATTGTGCACCTGCGCGATCTGGTCATGTCTGATCCTGATCAGCGTGTGGAGGACTTAATCGATCCGGGCGTTGAGCCGATCCTCGCCACGGAAGACCGGGAGCGGGCCGCCCGCTTCATTCAGCGGACGGATGCGCTGGCCGCGCCGGTGATTGACGGTCAAGGCTGCCTGCTGGGTCTGGTCACCGTAGATGACGCCATGGATATCCTGGATCGGGAAGGCGAAGAAGACCTGGCCCGCGCGGGCGGCGGCGTCGAGCCCTTGAATCGGCCCCACCTCACCTCAAGGCGATCCTCACTGTGGCCTATAACACTGGGATGAGGCTCGGGGAATTGCGGACTTTGCAGTGGCAGCATGTTGATCGGGAGGCGGGGCTAATCCGCTTGCCGGCGGACCTGACGAAAGAGGGCCGAATCAAGATAGTACCCATAAATCACCATATCAAGCGAGTCCTGGAGGAACTGCCCCGGGCCCTCCACCATGATTATGTGTTTAACTACCAGGGTGAGCCCATAAAAAGCGAAGGCGGGTTAAAAAACTCATTCCGGACGGCCTGCCAGAAAGCGGGATTAACCTGCGGCCGGGATGTGGAGGGTGGGATTATCTTCCATGACATCCGACGCACGGTGAAAACCAACATGGTCAACGCCGGTGTTGACCATGTTCACCGGGATCTGATTTTAGGACATAGCCTGAAAGGGATGGACGTCCATTACATGGCGCCGTCGGAAGGAGACCTCCACCAGGCCATGGCCAAGTACACGGCCTGGCTGGATGGCCAACTGCAAAGTGTTGACCAAAACGTTGACCAAGATAACAAAAGGGGTTAGCTCTTATCAGCTAACCCCTTGATATTCCTGGCGCGCCCAGAGAGATTCGAACTCCCGACACACGGATTCGTAGTCCGTTGCTCTGTCCAGCTGAGCTATGGGCGCGCATCAAGGTATATTTTACTAGCCTATATCAATATTAATTCAATATATTAAATCATTAATGAAAAATCAATGGATTTTCCCGCGAGGGGCAAAGGGCTACGACTCCCAAGATTAATATTGCCCACGAAAGAGTTACTGAGCCGGGGGCATGCCTACCCCTTCATGCTTCCATACTTAAATTTTAAACTTGGGCTAGGCCTCCATAGGGCGGTTACCATTAAAACACTTCAGGCACAGATCTTCTCGAGGGAGGCCTAAGGCTGTCACAAAGGCGTCGAGGCTGTTGTATTTGACCGTGTCCGCGCCGATCTGAGCCGCCACCCAGGTTTCCAAAGACCGCAATTGGGTCATCGAGTTGATATCTCCTTGCTTGAGATAGCACCGGGCCATGAGTTCGTCGTAACTGCGGGTGGCAATGCCGAAATCGCAGGGATACATTAACGGCGGGCAGGAAACCCGGACATGCACTGCTTTGGCACCGGCTTTTTTTAAGTCCCGAACTTTATGAAAAATCTGGGTGCCCCGGACAATGGAATCATCGCACAGGACAATGCGCTGCCCGGTGACCGAACGGTGCAGGATGGATAGCTTGCGCTTGGCCATCTCTTCCCGAGCCACCTGGGTTGATTGGGTATAACTCCGGTCGGCGTAGCGGTTATATAAGAATACTTCCTGGTAATTAAGCTTGGAGTACCGGTGATAGCCAATGGCGTGACCGACGCCGGACATGGGCACCGGGGCCACCAGATCAGCTTCCAAGCCGCCTTCTTCGGCGTCCCGCTGGGCCAGTTGGGCGCCCAAATTGTTCCGGGCTTCCTGAACATAGATTCCCTCGATAATGGAGTCGATGCTGGCTGTATAAGCCCACTCAAAGGCGCAATGGGCCCGGCGGGGGGAAGCAAGCTGTTTCAGGGTGGTGAATCCCTGGTCATTGACCAGGAGGATTTCACCGGGTTGGACATCACGCACTGCTTCCAGATCGAGGTTTTGCAGGGCCCGGGACTCGGAACAGACGGCGTATTTTCCCGGGCCTTGCCCCAGGATCAGGGGCCGGAAGCCATAAATATCCCGGGCGGCATAGATCCCGGAGGCAGTTAATACCAACAGGGAATAGGCCCCTTTGATCTTGTCCGCCAGGGCTGAGATGCCAGCTACCGGATCGCCGGCCTCCAAGATAATTTTAGAAATAATCTCAATATCATAGCCCTGGGTAAAGGCTTTTCCCCGGGCCATCATTTCTTCGATCAGTTCTGCGGCGTTGATGATATTACCGCTGAAGGCCACAGCGATCTCTCCCAGGCGGCATTGCCATCTGACCGGCTGCCGCTCTTTGAGGCTGACGTGGCCAATACCGAGGTTGCCTTTTAGATAATCGATATCCTGATCAGTAATGGTGTTGAGCACTTTGCCGTAATGGGTAACCTGGTAGATGCGGCCCTCAAAAGTGGCGATGCCGCAGTATTCCTGGCCACGATGTTGCAGCAGGTCGATTCCCTGGTAGATCTCACGGACACACGGGGTAGCGGAGTACAAACCAAACACCCCACAATTGTCCTGTACTGACTTCATGGATGCTTCCTTCTAAAAATTACCATTGATTTTAACTGCCTTCAGGTTGCACAGCCTTTATCTAATAAATTATTTGATATCTTGGTGATAGCTTTGCAGGGCCCGGACCTGGCCGCGTCCCTGGCGGTAGGCTGAGATCCCTCGGGCCGCAGCCAGGGCTCCGGCCAGCGTGGTAATGTAAGGTATTCGATATCTGATGGCATTTTTGCGGATATAGGAGTCATCATATTTACTCATTTTGCCGCTGGGGGTATTGATGATCAGATCAATTTCCTGGCTTTTGATGCCATCGACAATATGCGGCCGGCCCTCATGGATTTTTAGGATAGGCTCGGACTCGATCCCCTGTCCGGCCAGAAACTTGTGGGTCCCTTCGGTGGCTTTGATCCTGAACCCCAACTGACTAAACTGCCGGGCAACTTCCAGGACTGCTGGCCGGTCGGTCTCGCACACGGTAATTAATACCGTGCCTTGGAAGGGGAGGGGGGGTTGAGCCGCTTCCTGGGCCTTAAAAAAGGCCAGGCCAAAGGAATCGGCCAGTCCCAAGACCTCTCCGGTGGAGCGCATTTCCGGGCCCAGCAGGGGGTCTACTTCCGGAAACATATTAAAAGGGAACACCGCCTCTTTGACCCCGTAGTGGGGGACGGATTTGGGCCGGATATCCAGGTCGGCGAGCTTGTGGTTCAACATCAGCTGGGTGGCGATGCGGGCCATGGGAATGTTGCAGACCTTGGAGACCAGGGGTACGGTGCGCGAGGCCCGGGGATTGGCTTCGAGAATATATACCGTATCTTCGGCAATGGCATACTGGATATTCATCAGCCCGATGACGTTTAATTCGACCCCAATTCTGCGGGTGTAGTCATAAATAGTCTCCAGATGCTTGGCCGGGATGCTGATGGGAGGGATGACGCAGGCCGAGTCGCCGGAGTGGACCCCGGCCAGTTCAATGTGCTCCATGACCGCAGGAACAAAGGCACCGTTGCCATCGGCAATGGCGTCGGCTTCGGCCTCAATGGCATTTTCCAGAAACCGGTCAATCAGGATGGGACGCTCGGGGCTGAGCTCCACTGCGGCGCTGACATAGCGTTGCAGCATTTCTTCGTCGTGGATGATTTCCATGGCCCGGCCGCCCAGGACATAGGAGGGCCGGACCATCAAGGGATAGCCGATGATTCTTGCTATTTGCAAAGCTTCTTCCAGGTTGCGGGCCATTCCCGATTCGGGATGGGGGATGCCCAGTTTGCGCATCATCTGCCGGAAACGGTCGCGATCCTCGGCCAGGTCGATAACGTCGGGGCTGGTGCCGATGATTCGGACTCCGGCGGCCGCTAGTTCATTGGCAATATTAAGCGGGGTCTGGCCCCCGAACTGGACGATCACCCCTTCGGGCTGCTCTTTCTCATAGATGCTTAAGACATCCTCAACCGTGAGCGGTTCAAAATAAAGCTTGTCTGAGGTATCGTAATCAGTGGATACGGTCTCCGGGTTGCAGTTGACCATGATTGACTCAAAACCTTCATCCCGGATGGCAAAGGCCGCATGCACGCAACAGTAATCGAATTCGATCCCCTGACCGATGCGGTTGGGGCCGCCGCCCAGCACCATGATCTTGCGCCGGGAGCTAGCTTCAACTTTATCCGGGGCATTATAAGTGGAAAAATAGTAAGCCGCGTTTTCCACCCCGCTGACCGGCACCGGCTCCCACCCCTGGACCACGCCCAGGGACTGGCGCTGGGTTCTGATCCGAGGCTCGGGAAGCCCCAGTAATTGGGCCAGATAGCGGTCGCTAAAGCCGTCTTTTTTGGCCTGCGTGAGCAGGGCGTCGGGTAGATCCCGGCCTTTATGCTGGAGAATGATTTCCTCCAGCTCGACCAATTCCTTCATCTGTTGGATGAACCAGGGTTTGATCAGGGTCTTGTCATACAGAGTATCGATGCTGGCCCCTTGCCGCAGGGCTTCGTAGATGATGAACTGCCGTTCACTGGTAGGTTGGGCCACAAGCTCCAGCAGCGCCTCCAGGGGCAGGCGATGAAAATCTTTAGCAAAACCCAACCCGTAACGGCCGATTTCCAAGGAGCGGATGGCCTTTTGCAAGGCCTCCTTATAAGTTTTGCCGATACTCATGACTTCACCGACGGCACGCATCTGGGTCCCCAGCTTATCTTGGGCGCCCTCGAATTTTTCAAAGGCCCAACGGGCAAACTTGACCACCACATAATCGCCCCAGGGGATATACTTGTCCAGGGTGCCTGCCCGCCAATAAGGAATCTCGTCCAGGGTCAGGCCTCCGGCCAGCATGGCCGAGATCAGCGCAATGGGGAATCCGGTAGCCTTGGAGGCCAGGGCGGAGGAGCGGGAAGTGCGGGGATTGATCTCAATGACCACTACCCGGCCGGTCTGGGGATCGTGGGCAAACTGAATATTGGTGCCGCCGATCACCCTGATGGCTTCGACAATATCATAGGAATGTTGTTGCAGGCGCTGCTGCAGTTCCGGAGCGATGGTGAGCATGGGCGCGGTACAGAAAGAATCCCCGGTATGGACCCCCATGGGATCAACGTTCTCAATAAAGCAGACAGTGATCATCTGATTTTTGGCGTCGCGCACCACCTCCAGTTCCAGTTCCTCCCAGCCCAGGACCGATTCCTCTACCAGAATCTGGCCCACCAGGCTGGAGGCAATGCCCCGGGCGGCGATGACCCGCAGTTCTTCCAGATTGTAAACCAGCCCGCCGCCGGTGCCGCCCAGGGTGTAGGCGGGACGGATGACCAGCGGATAACCCAGGTCATCGGCGATCCGCTCCGCCTCTTCGACGCTAAACGCCGGCTGACTGCGGGGCATGTCAATGCCCAAGCGGTTCATGGTGTCCTTGAAGGCGATGCGGTCTTCGCCCCGCTGGATGGCATCGACTTCGACGCCAATGACCTTGACGCCGTATTGCTCGAGGACTCCGGCGCGCCACAGCTCGGCGGACAGATTAAGGGCTGACTGGCCGCCCAGGTTGGGCAGGATGGCATCCGGCCTTTCCTGTTTGATGATTTCCACCATGGTGGGCAGGTTAAGAGGCTCGATATAGGTCCGGTCGGCCATCCCCGGATCGGTCATGATGGTCGCCGGATTGGAATTAACCAGCACAATTTCATAACCCAGTTGCCTCAGGGCCTTGCAGGCTTGGGTCCCGGAATAGTCAAATTCGCAGGCCTGACCGATGACGATCGGCCCGGAACCGATAATCATCACCTTTTTGATATCGTCGCGTCTGGGCATTACAGGTTCCCCTGAACTGGACTGGAGTAGGTTTAAACTATTTATTATAACTTAATTTCAGTCTGGGGGGAATATTAGGGGAGGGCTAGTAGTATGTCAAGATATAACCTGAACAGTAAGAAGGGGCAAGGTCAATCAGGGAGGGGATAAACATATATGGGGGATTTTCCCCTTACTTGGCCAAAGTTGCCGATGACATCTAAGATCAAGGCTCAGCCCAGTGCGGTTCCCTCATCGGCGCCGCGCTGATAATATTGTTCAATGATTTCCAGCCAGTCAGCCAGGGCCAGGCCGGTATTGAAATAGTCGCACTCCCGAGGCGAGGGGCTGCATTCATCCACCACGGTTTCTGCCGTGACCAGACAGACCGGCCAGCCCGGGATGCCCGGCGGCACCCCGCTCTGCTCGTTGATCCGATAGACCAGGAAGGCTCGCTCATCGCAGGAGATCAGATATTTGCCTCCCTCAAATTCCAGAGGCAGCTTCTGGCCGAAAATGCCCAACCGGCGAAACAGATTCTGAATCTGGCGGAACAGCTGAGCCGGCGAATCCTCCGGTGCAGGCTGCTCATTTCCTGTATTGGGCGTAACAACATCCTTCATTTATTACTCCGAGCATTTAAAAGATTAATTTGAGGGGGGGACCGAGAGCCCCCTGGCCCCCTCTCCCGAGAGCGGTTTTTTTTAATCCCGATTCATTCATTTTATGACCTGAGTAATAAGTCCCCAACTTACCTGAAATTGGCCCGATGACGAGCCCAAAAATCATCTACCGTAAAGTGGTGCTCCTGGGTGCCATGATGCTCCACCGCGTAACTGGCGCAGGTGGCTCCCAGGCGGGCGGCATCAGCCAGACTGTACCCCAGCACCAGCCCCTTGATCAGGCCGGCCCGGTAAGAGTCCCCGGCTCCGGTAGGGTCCACTACTTTGGCGGGCTTGGCCGCGGGAACCTGCTCCTCCCCGGCCTGGCTGATCACCAAGGAGCCCTTTTCACCCTGGGTGGTGATGATCGCTCCCGTGTATTGGAGCAGTTCAGCTTTCTCCATGCCGGTGGTCTTGACGATCATTTCCAGTTCATAATCGTTGGAGATCAGCAGACCGGAGCCGGTGATCATTTCGGTCAGCTGTTCTTTGGACCACTGCGGCAGGGATTGCCCCGGATCAAAGATATAGCGTAGCCGGCGTTCTTTATACATGCTGGTGTAAGTGAGCATATCCTCCAGGTTGCCGGGGGCTACAATGGCCAGGGCTTTAGAAGGATTGACCCCGTCAAACTGGAACAGGGAAGGGTATTTCATCGCTCCCGGATTAAATCCGGTGATCTGGTTGTCGGATTGATCGGTGGTAATATAAGCCCCGGCGGTAAATTCCTCTGGAATGGCGCGGATCCCGACCAGCGGCAGCTTTAGCCGGCGCAGCCGCTCCTCATAGCGGCCGCAGTCATGGCCGGCAGTGGCCAGGATCACCGGCCGCTCGCCCAGCAGGGCCAGGTTATAAGCGATATTGCCAGCGGTGCCGCCAAATTTCTCGATCAGCCCGTTGACCATAAAGCAGACATTGAGGATGTGAATTTTGTCCGGCAGGATATGGTCGGCAAATTTGCCCGGGAAATCCATAATCCGGTCATAGGCCAGGGACCCGGAAATAAAAATCTGCATTTGCTCTCCTCAAGACGGGCCGCAACCCCTAATTAATCTTTCAATTGTAACGCAAGCCCGGGAACGAGGCAACCCTTAGTGAGAAAATCTATTGACGCCAAGGTTCAAAACCGATATAAAAAAATTATCAGCAGGCACGTAGCTCAGGGGGAGAGCACTACCTTGACGCGGTAGGGGTCACGAGTTCAAATCTCGTCGTGCCTACCAGGAAAAGCAAGGGGTTATGGCTAAACCATACCCCTTTTTTGTTCTGCTGATCTCTTGCGGCGGCCGCAGCCGATTTCAAGTAATTAATTTTGTAAAAATACCAGCAAGTCAACCGTTTGAGGTTTAGAGTAACAGCAATGGCGGAAAATTAAAAAAATTGCATGGAAATTATTATTTTTGTACTAAAGTTTGAGATTACTTATACTTGCTGCTAATCTGTTTGATGTAGCGGTGCACAGCAGCAAAACAATTTTACATTAACCTATAGGTATGCTAATTTGATAAGCAATCTTGGACAGAAAAGGTTATTCTAGCTGTCAGCATAAAAGTCTGATTAGGAGTGGCAATGACAGTTGAGGCCGAGATTCTCGACCGCCTGCCGTTTGCCGTCATTCAGGTGGACCAGGATGAACGGATAAGATATTGGAATCATACTGCCGGAGAGCTATTGGGGCCATCGGGCCTGGGGATAGCAGACAAAATTTCCTACGAGTTATTAGGGTCTTACCTCAAAGCAAAAAAACCGGAAGCAGTCGGCAAAATCCATTATTACTGCAAACTGGCTTTGGAACACAGCCAGCCTTCGGAAACCGTTATCAATGCGCAAGAAGGCAAGGCCACCTGCCTGTGGTGTATTCCTCTGGCTGACGTCCCAAGCCGGACTCCGGCAGTAGTCTTGATCCTGGGAGGCCTGCCTCTGCCGCCGCCGACCTCGGAAAAACCTTTTGATAGAGAACGCCTGGCCATAGCCGGCAGCCTGACTCATCAACTCAATCAACCGTTGCAGATCATTCTGGGCTATGTGAGCTTGATGTTGATGGACTTGAGCCCGGACCAGCCCCAATACGGTTTTCTCAACAAGGTGTTGGAACAGGTAGAAGAATTCAACAAGGTTATCCAAAAGCTCAACCAAATCACCCGGGATTGATCGAGCTTCCTTAGGGGCAGCTAGCGATGGACCGCGAAATCGCCGGGGCCATCAAGGAAGTGCCCCGGAGGTTGCCGGTTGCCAGGCCGGTTAGCCGATCATTATCTTGGTGCCCACACAGCTGACCATAAAGTTTTCCGGGAAGGCAGTGGCTAAGGCCGTTAAGGCGCGAAAACCGGTGCAATGCCCGGCAAAAATAAGGTCGGGGTTGATTTCCTTTAAGCCCTGGATAGTATCATTGATCAGCTGGTCACCGCCGGCAGTAAGATGAAAGCCGCCGATGACTGCGGCAACGTGATCCACGCCAGTCAATTTCTGGGCATATTTGACCATATTGACGATACCGGGATGGGAACAGCCGCCGATCACCACCAGCCCCTTGCCGGCCACCTTAACCGCAAAGGCCTGCTCATCGACAAAAGTATCGTGTTCCTCCTGGCCGCCAATGATGCGTTTGGCCCCGGGGAGAGGGGTTTCATAGGGAACGCTGGCCTCTACCGCACCAGTGATCAGGGCCTGGCCGTTAATCAGGGTCGGTTCGGTGTTTTCGTGCAGCTCGGCGCCGGCGGCCTCCAGCTTCTCTCGCTCCAGGGTCCAGGGGCCGATCCGGCCGCGGGGAGTGATAAGCAGCTTGGGATAATAACAGTCCGGGTGCAAATAGACCGGCAAAGGTTTCTGACGCCGGTTCAACAGTTCCACCAGACCGCCATAATGATCAGGATGGCCATGGCTTAGAAAGGCCGCATCGAGGTCATCTACCGAACGCTCTAAGGCTTCCAGATTATTAAATAATACCAGGGGAGAGTTGGCAGTGTCCATCAAGATGCGGGTCGGCTTCTCATTATGGTGTAAGGTGATCAGAAGAGAAAGACCATGGGCCGCCATGACCGGTTTCTTGAGGCGGCCCAGGATCACCCGCTCGACCTGGCCGGGGCGGGACACCTCGAAAACATCGATGAAATTGTCCACAATGATCTCAATCTTAACCGCAGTAAGCTCCGGAACTTCCATGGCTTCCCCTCCTTTTGCCAACCTGGCAATGACAAATTGATCTTGCTGACAGCAGGCTACTCGCTCCTAAGCTGGTTGTCAAGGATTAACCGATGGGCAGTCCGCAAGAAGGGCGGATCAGTCTGTAATTAATCGGAATAAATAAGAGTAATTCGGCCCTCAAGCTATAATTAAACGAAGGGTAAGCCGGAACAAGATTAAATGGATCAGAAGGTTTTATTACGGAGTCAGTTTGTTAGTGGTTATTCATGTTAAACCATCAATACCCGGTTGGTGACCGCGTCTCTGGCCCGGCCCCAACTCAGGCCGAAGCTCGGAGGGCAGATTAACGGCTCATGGAGGCTAAAAATTCAGCGTTACTCTTGGTGTCCCGCATCTTCTCGAGCAGAAATTCCATACTGTCGACCGGACTCAAGGGAGCCAACAGCTTTCGCAAAATCCAGATGCGGTTCAAATCATCTGCAGCCACCAGCAGTTCTTCTTTGCGGGTTCCGGAGCGATTGATATCAATGGAGGGGAATATGCGTTTTTCGGTGAGTTTGCGGTCCAGCAGGATTTCCATGTTGCCGGTCCCCTTAAATTCTTCGAAGATCACCTCGTCCATGCGGCTGCCGGTGTCAATCAGGGCAGTGGCAATAATGGTCAAGCTGCCGCCTTCTTCAATATTCCGGGCGGCGCCAAAGAAGCGTTTGGGCTTGTGCAAGGCGTTGGAATCCACACCACCGGAAAGGATTTTACCGCTGGGGGGGACCACGGTATTGTAGGCTCGGGCCAGCCGGGTGATGGAATCGAGCAGTATAACCACATGGTGCTTATGCTCCACCAAGCGCTTGGCCTTTTCTAAAACCATCTCTGCCACCTGGACGTGGCGCTGGGCCTGTTCGTCAAAGGTAGAGCTGACCACTTCTGCCTTCACCGAGCGTTGCATATCGGTCACTTCTTCCGGCCGTTCATCGATCAACAGGACAATCAGGATAACCTTGGGATGGTTGCGGACAATACTATTGGCGATGTTTTGCAGCAACATGGTCTTGCCGGTGCGCGGGGCAGCGACGATCAGACCTCTTTGACCTTTGCCGATCGGGGTCATCAGGTCCATGATGCGGGCCGAATAGTTGTCCGGGTCGGTCTCCAATCTGAGACGTTTATTGGGGTAGAGCGGAGTCAGGTTGTCGAACAGGATCTTTTCCCGGGAGGCTTCCGGATCTTCAAAATTGACGGACTCGACTTTAAGGAGAGCAAAATAACGCTCGCCGTCCTTAGGAGGCCGGACCTGGCCCGACACCGTATCTCCGGTGCAGAGATTGAAACGCCGGATCTGGGAAGGAGACACATAGATATCGTCGGGGCCGGGCAGATAGTTATATCCGGGTGAACGTAAAAACCCGAAGCCATCCGGTAAGATCTCCAGGACTCCTTCGCCATAGATATAGCCGTTCTTTTCTGTCTGGGCCTGAAGAATGGCAAAGATCAGTTCCTGCTTGCGCATGGCCGCCGCCCCTTCTACGTGGAACTCCCGCGCCAGGCTGGCCAATTCCGCAATTTTTTTGTTTTTTAAGGCCGCAAGATTCATAATTTCCTCTTTGTGCAACAATTTTCTCCTCTTTTCTATAAGGTAGTGGTTAACGACCTAACTCTTCTCCCCAACTATTGCTTGGAAGTACTATGGTTAGGGGTGTTTGGAGGTCTTTAGGATATCTCCTCTATCTGCGGCTGAAATCGCCGCCGATCGCAGATAAACTTTGCATTGACCCTTTATTCACTTTTTAGAATGAAAAATATTACCTGTGTCTAGTCAGGGATATGGTATAAAGCTCTTTTTCTGGAAGGTAGCGTCCGCGCCATTGGAACCAGTGGCGCCGGACGGCAATAACATTAAGATTTATATTTTAATGGTCAACGAACTTTACTTACCGCTACTGGAGCCATGCAAATTGGGGGATTGAATCTGGCTATTCGCTTGCTTCAGCAGACAAAGCCATGAAAACTGTCGGGGAATAGGCTTCGATCAATTATAAATTATTTCATTCGGTTAAAACTCAGTTGTCCGAAAAGAGGGGGTTAATTCGGAAATTAAACATTTTAGTTTTTTTTGTCAAGTATAATCGGTTTAATTTCGTTTAAAAACTTTTTAACCTGTTGGTGTAATTCCTGGATGGAGCCGCGATTATCGATCAGGTAATCAGCTCGCCGGATTTTGTCTTCCAGCGGGGTTTGCGCTTCAAGCATGCCCTCAATCTGGGCCCGGTCCCGCCGGTCCCGATGCTGCAAGCGCTGGATCTGAGTTTGGCGGTCGGTATAGACGACCGCCACCAGATCATAGGCCGACTCCAGCCCCAATTCAAAGAGCAGCGGAACTTCCACTACCACCACAGGTTCCCCCCGGGCCTCGAACTGGTGCAGCCGCCGGTTTATCTCTTGCCGGATCCAGGGATGCACCAGGTCGTTAAGCCGATGCCGATCAGCGGGATGGGCAAACACCTGCCGGGCCAGTTTTTCCCGGTCCAGAGTGCCGTCTGCCTGAAAGAACTCAGCGCCAAAAGCCTCCCGAATTTCCTGGGCCGCCGGTTGGCCGGGAGCCACTGCCTCCCGGGCCAATTCGTCCACATCGATGACCGGTACCCCCAAGTCACGGAGGAATTCGGCTACCGTGCTTTTGCCCGAGGCCGCGCCGCCGGTCAGAGCTATTTTTAACATTCCGAACGTTGTTCCAGAAAATCCACTACCGCTTGAAAATCTGTCGGCAACTCAGCTTCTAAACTTAAACTATTTCCGGTCCGGGGATGGTTTAAAGTTAATTTCCAGGCATGCAATAATTGCCGCACCACCAGAGGCTTTAGGTTTTGGAGCATCGGCGGCAGCGTCGCCAACCGACGGGCGCCGCCGCCGTAGGTCCGATCCCCCAGGACCGGATGCCCGATGGCGGCCAGGTGCACCCGAATCTGATGGGTCCGACCGGTATGCAACTGCAATTCCAGCAGGGCCAGGGGCCCCGGGTATTGCCGCCGCCGCCGCCAGGAGGTATGAGCCTGCCGGCCCCGGCGGGGGTGAACCGACATCTTTTGGCGTTCTTGAGGATGGCGGCCGATCGACTGCACGATCTCGCCGCGGGCGGCGCTCAGGTGTCCCCAGACCAGGGCCAGATAAGACTTGGCCACCCGGCGTTGTTTAAATTGGCTTACCAGTGACTGATGGGCCAGATCGGTCTTAGCTGCGACCAGGATGCCGCTGGTCTCCTTATCCAGGCGATGCACCAGTCCGGGCCGTTGGACATCGCCGACCCCAGCCAGGTGCGGGCAATGATGCAGCAGCGCCTGCACCAGGGTTCCGGTTTGATGTCCCGCCCCGGGATGAACCACTAAACCGGGGGGTTTATTGATAACAATCAGGTCCTGGTCTTCAAATATTACCGCCAGCGGGATGGGTTCCGGCGTAAGATAGGATTTTTCCGGTTTTGGGGGTTGCACTATCAACTGATCACCCGGCCGCACCCGGTAATCAACCGGCTGGGGGACCTCATTAACCTGGACCAAGCCGCTCTTAATCCATTTCTGGATGCGGGCCCGGGAGATATTATCCAAGTGGCGGGTCAGAACCTGATCCAATCGGAGCCCTTGCTCAGCAGCTTGGACAGTGAGGGCAATGAGGGTCATCTAGTCTGATAGGCTTCCGAAAGAGGACGGCCATCTTTAATCTCGGTAAAAATCATCCGGCCGGCAGTGGTCTGGAGCACACTGGTGACGGAAACGTCGACGTCCTTGCCTATATAGCGGCGGGCATTTTCGATCACCACCATGGTACCGTCGTCCATATAGGCCACCCCCTGGCCCTGGGATTTGCCCTCCCGGAGGATATGAACATGTAAGATTTCTCCGGGCAAGACCGCCGGCTTCAGGGCATTGGCCAACTGGTTGATATTCAAGACTTCAATTCCTTGTAGGTCCGCCACCTTATTCAGATTAAAATCGTTGGTCAAGATCTTGGCGTGCATCTTGAGGGCCAATTCAATGAGTTTGGAGTCGACGGTGTTCTTGGCGATCCCGTCGTCAGTGAACTCCACCCGCACCCGACTGTTCTTCTGGATACGTTTCAAGATATCCAGACCCCGGCGGCCGCGGCTGCGCTTCAAGTCTTCCGCGGAATCGGCAATATATTGTAGTTCCTCTAATACGAATTTGGGGACAATAAAAGTGCCTTCAATAAAGCCGGTCTCGCAAATGTCCGCAATGCGCCCATCGATGATTACACTGGTATCCAGAATTTTGGGTTGGTAGCGAAGATTTTTGCTCTCTTCTAAGAAGGGCGGGGTAGTGACCTCGGCCATCTTCTTCCCTCCCAGCACCAGCCCGATATAGCCAAAAATAGCTGAAAAGGAGATATAGATCGGAATATGCAGGAAGGATTGTCCCAGGTATTTTTCAAAAGGGTAACTGGCCAGTTTGGCGATGCCCAAACCAATGAAAAGGCCCAGAGTGCCCCCCAGGATAATCTTTAGGGGCACCCGTTTGATTACCTGTTCTAACTGTAGGGTGAGCAGGGCGATCAGGAGGCCGGCCAAGGCTCCGACCCAGCCGGTCCATCCCAGATGGCTAAACTGAGGTATCTGGCTGCCGATCAGATAACCGCTGACAGAACAGATAGTCCCCAACACCGCCCCGACTATAATTTTGTAACCCAATTTTAAGCCACCTCACTCCCGGGTTAACTATGCGGGGGGAGCTTCACACAACAACAGATTTATTGTTAAACCCGGCGCCGTCCGGCCCCAGGGTCAACCTGGATTTTTCATCAAGGCTGTGCTTAGCCAACTGTTGGAGAAGGAAACCGGCCTGCAAAACCGACAAAATTTCACCTGGCCGCAGCTTGGAGTAGGTTTAAGAAAAATTAACTTTCTGGAATATCGAGAAGTTTCTGAATATCCGCTTCGATCTCAATTTCATCTCTGTTCCTGGCAATGGAAAGTTCCTTAACCAGCAGGTTCCTGGCAGTATCCAACATCTTGCGTTCGCCAAAGGACAGGTCCTTGTCAAACTTAAGCAGTGACAGATCCCGGAGCACCTCAGCAACCTGAAACAAGGACCCGGTTTTGATTTTTTCCATATAATCCCGATAACGGCGATTCCAGGTCTGATGTTCCACCACCCGTTTCCGAGCCCTGAGGATTTCATAGATGCGGGCTACAGCTTGGGGATCGATTATACCTCTTAAACCGACAGCTTTGGCATTTTGAGTAGGGATCATGATGATCATATTGTTTTCTAAGATCCGCATGACATAAAATTTTTGACTGTTTCCTGAGATCTCTTTATCTTCGATTGATTCTATCACCCCCACCCCATGTGCCGGGTAAACCGCAAGATCCCCTGTTTCAAACATGGTCTAACTCCTTTTTTTGCTTCTAATAAATAATAGCATAGCGGCGCCGAAAGCGCAAGGTTATTTCCGGCTGAAAACCCCCGCTGTTTTAAGTTCACCTCCCCTGAGGGGTCGACCGATTCGTAAAATTAATTGCCGAGAATTGCTAACTATGGTATGGTACTAAAATAATTGTATTCCTAAAATCTTATGGCTGAACAATATCCGCGTATCTATTCGGTGAGCGATCTGACCAGACAGATCAAAATCCGGCTGGAAAATGACTTCCCTCTGGTCTGGGTCAGCGGCGAAATCTCTAATCTTCGTCTCCCCTTTTCCGGTCATTATTATTTTACTCTAAAAGATGAGGCCAGCCAATTACGGGCCATTTTATTTCGTGGCAACCATCAATTTTTGCGCCATAAACCGGTTGACGGCCTTAAGGTCGTCTGTCGGGGCCGGATCAGTGTTTATGAGCCCCGCGGCGAATACCAGATATTGGTAGATTATCTGGAGCCCTTAGGGGTCGGAGCTCTGGCCCAGGCCTTTGAAGAACTCAAGCTGCGCCTGGATCAAGAAGGGTTGTTCGATGCAGTCCATAAGAAGCCTCTGCCTTTTTTGCCGCAGCGCCTGGCCCTGGTCACCTCACCCACCGGTGCGGCCATCCGGGATTTTTTACAGATTCTGGACCGGCGCTTTCCGGCTATAGAGGTGCTGATTTATCCGGTCAAGGTGCAGGGCCCGGGGGCCGCGGCCGAAATCGTCCAGGCCCTCGATAAGCTAAATACCTGGCCTGGTATCGATGTCCTGGTGCTGGCCCGGGGAGGCGGGTCGCTGGAAGATCTGTGGCCCTTTAACGAGGAGGCAGTCGCCCGGGCCATCTTCCGCTCCCGCATTCCGGTGCTTTCCGCCATTGGCCATGAAATTGATTTTACCATCGCCGATTTCGTCGCTGACCTGCGCGCCCCCACACCCTCGGCGGCCGCCGAACTGGTGGTGCAGCGCCGGGAAGAACTGGCTCTCACTTTGCAGCGCCTGGCCACCACCCTGAAGCGGCAGATTCACGCCCTGGTGGAGGTCCGCCGGGAACGGGTTTTCCACCTGAGCCAGCGGCTTCCTGATCCCCGGCGGCGGCTGGCGGACCTGCGTCTGCGAGTCGATGACCGGCTGGAGCAGCTGCAACGGGTGTGGCAAGGCAAGCTTAAGGCCTACAGGCACCGGCTGCAACTGGCCCAGGCCGGGTTGCGGTTGATGAGTCCCCGGCGGGCTGTCGACGCTAGCCGGCAGTTGCTGGAACACAATGAGGGCCAGCTGCGCCGCTTGGTCCAGCAACGGCTTACCGACCAGCGGCGGCAACTGCAGCACTGCCAGGCGCGGCTGCAGACCTTAAACCCCCAGGCCATTTTAGAGCGCGGTTATGCGGTGGCCACAACCTTGCCGGCTCATAAAGTGGTCCGCGACGTTCAGCAAGTAGAGGCCGGAGCCGCCCTGCAGGTGCGGGTGGCCCGGGGCAGCATGGAATGCGAAATTCAGAAAATCAATATATCTTAAACTGATGAGCGCTGAGAGCCGAAAAAATGTAAAGAACGAAAGCTTCGAAGAGGCCTTAAAAAGGTTGGAAAACCTGATTCAGCAACTGGAGGGCAGTGATTTGCCTTTAGAACAGGCCCTTCAGACCTTTGAAGAAGGCATGCGGCTGGTTCGATTCTGTACCCATAAATTAGATGAAGTGGAGAAAAAAGTCGAAATTTTAGTTCGGGATGAAAAAGGGGGACTAATTACCCGGCCATTTGCCGGACCCGAAGATCTGGACCGCGCCCCGGAGGGCGGATGAATCTAAAGAATTATCTGACGGAGCGCAAGGGCCTGATCGATCAGGCTCTGGAAACCTATCTGCCCGAGATTAAGGGGAATGGGGCCCGGGTTGTCCAGGCAATGCGCTACAGCCTGATGGCCGGGGGCAAGCGGCTCAGACCGATCCTGTGTCTGGCGGCCGCCGAAGCAGTGGACGGCCAGGCGGCGGATGTATTGCCGGTGGCTTGCGCCCTGGAGATGATCCATACCTATTCTCTGATCCACGATGATCTGCCGGCCATGGATGATGATGATCTCCGCCGGGGCCAGCCCACCTGCCACAAGCAGTTTGACGAGGCTACCGCGGTTTTGGCAGGGGATGGTTTGCTCACTGAAGCCTTTGTGACCATGAGCCGGATCCCCGAGACCTTTGTCGGCCGTGAAGCCATATGTTTGGAAGTAATAAATCTGATCGCCCAGGCCGCTGGCTGTCGGGGGATGGTGGGAGGGCAGATGGCGGATCTGCTGGCCGAAGGCCAAAAGCTGGGGCTGCCCCAGGTAGAGGCCATTCACCGGCTCAAAACCGGGGCCTTGCTCACTGCCGCGGTCCGGGCCGGAGCCTTGTTGGGGGGCGGTACTCCGGAAGCAGTCGAGCGTCTCACCCGCTACGGCCAAAAATTCGGTCTGATCTTTCAGATCACTGACGACCTGCTGGATGTGGAGGGTCAGGCAAGCGAAATGGGGAAAGCTCCGGGGATGGACCTGCTCCGGCAAAAAGCCACTTATCCCGGCATCCTGGGGGTGGAGACCGCCAAGGTCCAGGCCCGAGAGCTGATAGAACAGGCGGAAATAGATCTGTCTACCTTTGGTCCTCAGGCCGAGCCGCTCCGGGAACTGGTGCGCTATCTGCTGATCCGGCGTAATTAAGGGGGAGAGATTATGGATAATACCGAGGATCTGTCGACTAAATTTGCAAGGGGGGGGAGGGGCCCAAAAATGCGACTTCTGGATACCATCCGCAGTCCTCAGGATCTTAAAAGGCTTTCTCTGGAGCAATTGCCCCAACTGGCTGAGGAGCTGCGGGCGCAAATCATTGATACTGTATCTAAAACCGGCGGCCACCTGGCTCCCAACCTGGGGGTCATAGAACTTACTATTGCCCTGCACTATGTTTTTGATACCCCGCGGGATAAAATTGTCTGGGACGTCGGCCACCAGGCCTATGCGCATAAACTCCTCACCGGCCGGCAAGACAGGTTTCACACCCTGCGCCAATTTGGCGGCCTCAGCGGCTTCCCCAAGCGGGTCGAAAGCCCCTACGACACCTTTGATACCGGCCACAGCTCCACTTCTATCTCAGCCGCCCTGGGGGTCGCCACTGCCAAATGCTTGAAGCGGGAGCGGCGGCGGGTGTTGGCGGTGATCGGCGACGGCGCCATGACCGCCGGGATTGCCTTCGAGGGACTCAACAATGCCGGCGACCTCAATAAGAATCTGATTGTCATCTTGAATGACAATGAGATGTCGATCTCACCTAATGTCGGGGCCTTGTCCTCTTATCTGAGCCGCAAGCTGACCGGCAAGATAATGGTCTACATGAAAAAGCAGCTGGAAGGCTTTCTGCGTTCCATCCCTGGCTTTGGTGAAGATCTGGTGGCCCTGGCTCGCAAGAGTGAAGAGTCGCTCAAATCCTTTTTAACCCCGGGGATGCTCTTTGAAGCGCTGAAATTCACTTATCTGGGCCCGGTTCAGGGCCACCGGCTGGACCATCTGATTGAAACCCTTAATAATGTCAAAAACCTGAGTGGCCCCGTGCTGGTCCATGTGCTGACCACCAAAGGCAAGGGCTATGACCCGGCCGAATGTGACCCGACCAGCTTCCATGGCCTGGGCTGCTTTGATCTGCAGACCGGCGAAACCAAAAAGAGCGTCAGCCAGGTCCCGTCCTATACTGATGTTTTTGGCGATACTATGGTGAAGCTGGCCGCCGAAGATAAGCGCATCGTCGCCATTACTGCCGCCATGCCGGATGGCACCGGTCTGGTCGATTTCCGCCTCCATTATCCCGACCGCTTTTTTGACGTCGGCATCTGCGAACAGCACGCGGTAACCTTTGCCGGCGGGTTGGCCGTCGAAGGTATGCGGCCGGTAGTAGCGATTTATTCCACTTTTCTGCAGCGGGCTTATGACCAATTGCTCCACGATGTCTGTATCCAGAACCTGCCGGTGGTTTTTGCCCTGGATCGCGGCGGGGTGGTCGGTGAAGACGGCGAGACCCACCAGGGGCTGTTTGATCTGTCCTATCTTCGCCATCTGCCCAATATGGTGGTCATGGCTCCCAAGGACGAAGACGAGCTCCGCCATCTGCTCTATACCGCCTTGCACCATCAGGGGCCCATTGCCATGCGCTATCCGCGCGGCAGCGGGGTGGGAGTGCCCCTGTCGCCGACATTAAAAAAGATTCCTATCGGCCAGGCCGAGGTCTTGGTCGAGGGCGAGGACCTGCTCATCCTGGCCCTGGGCGCTTCGGTCTACCCGGCCCTTAAGGCCGCCCAGGAACTCGAGCAGCGGAAATTTTCCGCCACTGTGGTCAATGTCCGATTTGTCAAACCTCTGGACCGGGCCCAGTTGCTCAGCCTGGCCGCCCGTCACGGCCGGGTGCTGACCGTGGAAGAAAACGTCGCCATGGGCGGGTTTGGCAGCGCCGTCCTGGAACTGTTCGCCGACCACGGCCTGTATGGGATCCCGGTCAAACGGCTGGCCCTGCCCGATACCTTTGTGGAGCATGGCAGCCCCCAGATCCTGCGCCACAAATATGGCCTTGATGCCGAGGGCATCCTGGCCAGCGCCGTGGAATTGCTGGAGCAGCGAGCAGTGAAAAAGAAGGTGGTCTGGGGTAGCTTTTAGAAGTTGGTATGGTAGGATTTAAATCGGCTTTTTACCGACGCCAGGCCAGATAGGGGTAAACCGCCGTTTCCGGAAGGGGAGAGGTTCGGTTGTATTGCTTCCCTATGATTTGTGGAGGTGGGGTCCCGATTCGGGAAGGGATATTATGCTAGGGACCCCGGCCAAGGTTAGCGTCGATAGAACCGGATAGTTGTTGGGTCTAATCCCAGCAACTAGTCTTCCACGACATATGTTGATTTCATAGGAATGGCGCACACCGGGCACATTATTGGTTCGCCGGGTTCCCCCTTGAAGGCGTGCTCGGCATTGCATTCCGGGCAGAAAAAGATATTGGTGCCTTCTTCACCGCTGAATCTGCCTTTTCCGCCGAGTTCTCCGGCATGGGGTTTCCCTTTCTCAGTCATGGTGGTCTCCTCTCAAATTTTGGTTGCTTTGCATCAGGTTTAGTTAGGGTAATCACCTTTTTTGGAAAAGCAAGCGGACTGGGAAATTTTTTTTAATTAGGGGGTCAGCACAACCCAATGGACGATAATCTGGCCAGCCAGCTAGGCATTTGAGCCAATCAAACTTTAAAAATCCGATTAATAAAATAATCTGTCTCTTGACTTTTTGAGTAGATTAATGTTATAAATAGTTAGTTTAGATACTAATCTCTATAACGGAGCTTGGATCCCAGTGAGTGGACCGAGACTCGCCTGAAATTAGTGGGGTATTTACTCCAGCGACTCGGTCTGGAGTTTTTTTTTGCCGGTTTAGGTTAGATAGTGGAAGTCATCCGAGATCCTCAAAAGATGCAAGACCAGGCCCTGCGGTGGCGCGGCGCCGGACAACAGATTGTGCTGGTACCGACCATGGGCTATTTTCATCAGGGGCATCTGAGCCTGATGGAATATGGCCGTACAGTGGGCGACCGGCTGGTGGTCAGCCTGTTTGTCAATCCCACCCAGTTCGGGCCCAGTGAGGATCTGGAGCAGTATCCCCGGGACGAGGCCCGGGATTGCGAATTGGCGGAGCAGGTGGGGGTGGACGTAATTTTTGCCCCAGAACCGCAATCAATGTACCCTGCTGGCTATCAAACTTATGTGACGGTTGAACAACTCACCCAAGGGCTGTGCGGGGCCTCCCGGCCGAGGCATTTTCGGGGGGTGACCACAGTGGTGGTCAAGTTATTCAACCTGGTCCAGCCCCACCTCGCGGTTTTTGGCGAGAAGGACTACCAGCAATTAGCCACTATTCAACGGATGGTAGCAGACCTCAATCTGCCTCTAACCGTAGTGGGCCGCCCCATTGTCCGGGAGCCAGACGGTTTGGCCATGAGTTCCCGCAACCTTTACTTGAAGCCGGAGGAACGCCAATCAGCGCTTTGCCTGTATCGGGCCGGTCGGGCCGCCCAGCAGCTGGCCGCCCAGGGGGAAGTGAGGCGGGACCGGCTGGTAGCCGCCGTGCGGCAGATACTCAATCACAGTCCGGGGACGGCAATTGATTATATTGCCCTGGTAGATCCATCCACCCTGGCGGAAGTGGATGCTATCCAGGGCGCCGCTCGTCTGGCCCTGGCTATGCGGGTTGGCCGGACCCGTCTGATAGACAATTTTTTAATTGAGGAATCTAAACCATGATGCGCACCATGCTCAAATCAAAAATACACCGGGTTACCGTGACCGAATCCGACCTGCATTATGAGGGGTCTCTGACCATTGATCGCCGTCTGATGCAACTGGCCAATATCCTTCCTCACGAAATGGTCCATGTCTATAACATCTCCAATGGGGAACGGTTCCAAACTTATGCCCTGGAGGGGGACGCCAGCGGGGTCATCTGCCTAAATGGCGCCGCGGCCCGTAAAGGGGCCCCCGGAGACCTGGTTATTGTCACCACCTATGCCTCTTATGCCGAGGCGGAATTGCAGCAATACCAACCCCTGATCGTCTTGGTAGACGGGAATAATCAGCCCATAATGCCTTTCCCCAAAAAATCCTTGTCTTTTTAACGATTTTTTTGTTATATTGGTTAAATTTTATTTTTTAACCCGATTGTTTAAGGGTTATTTTGTAGACAAGGAGCATAGTGCATGACAATTTCAGATTTTCTTTTTACTTCGGAGTCGGTCGCCGAAGGACATCCTGACAAAGTCGCCGATCAGATCTCCGACGCGATTTTAGATGCGATTATTGCCCAAGATAAATATGCCCGAGTGGCGGCGGAATCTTTGGTTACCACCGGGATGGTTTTTATCGCCGGCGAGATTACTACCACAGCAGTGGTCGATATGCCCGGTATTGTCCGGGAAACCATCAAAGAGATCGGCTATAACGATTCCTCTATGGGATTTGATTGGGAAACCTGCGCGGTTATTACTTCGATTGACAAACAATCCCCGGATATTGCCATGGGTGTTGATGGCCGCGGTTTATTTCCGGAGCAAGGTGCCGGTGACCAGGGCCTCATGTTTGGATATGCCTGTGATGAAACTGAAGCCTTGATGCCGATGCCCATCTGGTATGCCCATCGGCTGGCGGAACGTCTGGCCTATGTGCGGAAATCGGGGATACTACCCTTTCTGCGGCCGGATGGCAAGACCCAGGTGACGGTCAGTTATGAAAACGGTACCCCTAAGTCGATCCACACGGTGGTAGTGGCGGCCCAGCATACTCCTGAGGTTACCCGCAAGCAGGTCGAAGAGGGGGTGATAGAAGAGGTTATCAAAAAGGCTGTCCCGGCGCATCTGCTGGAAGCCAATACCAAATTTTTGGTCAACACCACCGGCCGTTTTGTGGTGGGCGGACCCCTGGGAGATTGTGGCATGACCGGCCGCAAGATCATCGTCGATACCTATGGCGGGGCCGGCTATCATGGCGGCGGTGCCTTTTCCGGCAAAGACCCCTCCAAGGTCGACCGGACTTCTTCTTATATGCTTCGCCATGTGGCCAAAAACATTGTCGCCGCCGGGTTGGCCAAACGCTGTGAAGTGCAGGTGGCTTATTCCATCGGCCTTCCCGATCCCCTTTCCATCATGGTCTATACCTATGGCACGGGGAACATCCCCGAACCCCACCTGTTGGAAGTTATTAAAAGCACCTTTAATTTTAAACCCGCGGCTATGATCAGTTATCTGAACATGCAGCGCCCGATTTTTAATAAAACTGCCTGTTATGGACATTTTGGCCGTTCCGATGAAGATTTTACCTGGGAACAGACTAACCGAGTGGAACTGTTAAAAGAGAAAGCCGGTCTGTGAGTTTGGCAAGAAGGTTGATTCCGGCGGGGCAGGACCGCATACCCCGCCATTTTTATGAAATCTGATGGAACATTGAGGTATAAAGATGGATTATGATGTCAAAGACCTATCCCTGGCCGAGAAGGGCAAGCTGCGGGTTGAATGGGCCCAACAGGATATGCCGGTGCTTAATGCGATTGCCGAGCGCTTTAAGGCGGAAAAACCATTGCAGGGGCTGCGTCTGGCTGCCTGTTTACATGTCACCACCGAGACTGCCATACTAATGTCGACCCTGAAGGCCGGCGGCGCCCAGTTACATCTATGCGCTTCCAACCCCTTAAGCACCCAGGATGATGTGGCTGCCTATTTGGCCAAATTCGAAGAAGTGCCTACTTTTGCCATCAAAGGCGAAGACAGTGACACCTATTATAAACACATTCATGCCACCCTGGATCTCAAACCAATGATCACCATGGATGATGGCGCCGACCTGGTGTTCACCGCCCACAGCAAGCGTCAAGAACTCATCCCGAATATCCTGGGAGGTACGGAAGAGACTACTACCGGGGTGATTCGCCTCAAGGCCATGGCTGAGCAGGGAGTGCTGGCCTACCCGATGATCGCGGTCAATGATGCCCAGAGCAAATTCATGTTTGACAACCGCTATGGCACCGGCCAGAGTACCATAGACGGCATCTTACGGGCTACCAACCGGCTGATGTCCGGGAGCGTCTTTGTGGTCTCAGGCTATGGCTGGTGTGGCCGCGGGGTAGCGATGCGGGCCCAAGGCATGGGGGCCCGGGTGATCATCACCGAAGTCGAACCTTTGCGGGCCCTGGAAGCGGTGATGGACGGCTACCAGGTGTTGCCGGTCGCCGCCGCCGCTCAGGTGGGTGATATCTTTTGCACCCTGACCGGGGATCTCAATGTCATCCGCCAGGAACATTACCTGACCATGAAGGATGGGGCCATTGTCTGTAATTCCGGTCATTTTAATGTGGAACTGGACCTGGGCGGTCTCAAAGCCGTCTCCACCAAAGTCCGCCGCATCCGTGATTTTGTCGATGAGTATACCCTGACCAACGGCAAGCGGGTCAATGTCCTGGGTGAAGGCCGTCTGGTCAATCTGGCGGCTGCCGAGGGCCATCCCTCGACCGTGATGGATATGAGCTTTGCTAATCAGGCCCTGTCGGCCGAATTCATCTTCAAGAATCACCAAAAACTTGAAAAGCAGGTCTATTCGGTGCCGGTCGAGATCGACCGGGAAATCGCCCGGCTGAAACTGGCGGCCATGGGTATTGAGATCGACACCCTGACCCCGGAACAGGAAAAATATCTGTCCTCGTTTGATCTGGGCACCTGATCACCAGCTGTGCCTTTTCCTGAGATATTGTAATCACTGGCCTGGGGAAACCGGCAAGGAGAAGCAAAATTGACGGATCCTGAAGACGGAGAGTCTGGGGATTGCTTAGGGGAAATCAGTCTTAAGGCTGATTTCCAAGAGTTTGAAAAAAAGCAGACATTGGAGATCATGAGAAACGGCCAACCCAGGACTATGGTTTTGGAGTTGGCTCCCCAGGCGCATCGATTGGCCGGGCAGATTATCTCGCGGGTAGAAAAAGAGCTGGGAGGAGTTCTGCCGCCGGTGGCCTGTAAAGCAGGCTGCAGCTACTGTTGTTATCACCAGATTTTCATTTCTCCTCCGGAGGCCTTTCTGATCGGGGATTATCTGCGAAGAAAATTTACCGACCAAGATCGGCGGATGCTGGCAGTCAAAGTGAAAAAGAACATGCAGCTCCTTGAAGGCAAAGATTTAGAAGCGATTGTTCGCAGCCGCCCGCAGCTGGAATGCATTTTTTTACAAAATAACCGCTGCTCGCTTTATGAGGTGAGGCCTATGGGCTGCCGGGCCTGGAGTTCCCGAAGGGCGGAGCAATGTAAGATCGGCCTGGAGACCGGAGATCCATTGGCTGGTATTGGCAGTTATATTCACCGCCAAAAATTATCGGTGGCGATCCATACCGGCCTCTTGCAGGGGACCCAGGAGATGGGCCTGGAGTCTGGTTATATGGGTCTGGCCCATGCTGTTAATATCCTACTCCACGAGGATCTGGATAACCTGACAGCGCGGTGGCTGAACGGCGAAGAGGTCTTTTCCTCGATCTTAAATTTTCGGGTGTAAATTTTTAAAGCCATCGCCATCAGATAATCGACCGGTTTGCAAGGGAGGAATCATGACTGCAATTAAGTTTGGAACCTCGGGCTGGCGCGGACTTCTGGCTGAAGATTTCACCTTTGCCAATGCCCGTCTGGTCTGCCAGGCGATCGCCGATTATTTGCGGAAAGAAGGATTGGGGTCCCGGGGGGTGGTCATCAGTTATGATACCCGCTTTTTATCTGAAAGTTTTGCCGAGGCCGCGGTCGAAGTCATGGCCGGCAATGGCCTAACCAGCTACCTGACCACCCGGGACGTCCCGACCCCGGTGGTGACTTTCGCCATTATCCATGACCGGCGGGATGGGGGGATTAATTTCACTGCCAGCCACAATCCCGCGCCTTACAATGGCCTCAAGTTTTCCCCGGCCTGGGGCGGTCCGGCTCCTTCTCCGGTGACCAATGCCATTGAAGCCATCATTCAGGAAATAAGCCATAAAGATATCAAAATCTTGCCGCTGTCTGAGGCCCGGCGCCAGGGGTTGGTAACCGATATTGACCCCCGTCAGGATTATTTCCGGGATCTGGCTGCCAAAGTAGATACCAACATCCTTAAACAGGCCGGGCTCAAGGTGGTGGTGGATCCGCTGTATGGGACCGGCCGGGGCTATCTGGATGGGTTTCTCCAAGAAGCCGGGGTGACCGTTGAGACCCTGCACGACTGGCGGGACCCTTATTTTGGCGGACACCAGCCCGAGCCTTCAGCCGAGATCTTGGCCGAGCTGCGGAACCGGGTAAAAACCAGCGGCGCTGATCTGGGGCTGGCGGTGGACGGCGATGCCGACCGCTTCGGGGTCATCGACGGCCAGGGAGATTATCATGAAGCTAACGAAATCCTGGCGCTATTGCTGGATTATCTGATCGAGACCCGGGGCTGGAAGGACGGCGTGGCGCGCAGCGTCTCCACCACCCATCTCATTGATCGGATCGCCGCCTACCACGGGCTGCCGGTTTATGAAACTAAGGTAGGCTTCAAATATCTGGGGGATTTTATCCTTAAAAATAAGGTTACCATGGTGGCTGAAGAGAGCGAAGGCTTCTCCATGAAAGGCCATTTACCGGAAAAAGACGGCATCCTGGCCGGCCTGCTGGTCGCCGAAATGGTGGCCCGGAAAGGCAAAGGCCTTCCTCAGTTGCGGGATGAATTATTCGCCCGGGTGGGGCCGGTCTACACCCGCCGCATCAATCTTCGCCTGGCGGACGAAGTCCAGGAGCGCTTGCTGGCCCGGCTGCCCACTCCTCCCTCCCATATTGCCGGCCTGGCGGTCAGCCAGCATGTGAGCATCGACGGCCATAAGTATATCCTGGAGGACGGCAGCTGGCTGTGCCTGAGGCCCTCGGGCACCGAACCGGTGGTGCGGCTCTATCTGGAAGCCCACAGTCCTGAGGCCCTAGAGAAATTGAAGCTGGCAGGCGAAGCCATGGTTCAAGAGGTTTGATCATCCATGCTGCAAATGCAAACCGCCATCGACATCGCCCTGATGGTGGTGGTGTTATTCTTTTCGGTTATCGTCCACGAAGTGGCCCACGGCTATGTCGCCCTCCTCAACGGCGATCCCACTGCCAAGGTCTATGGCCGCTTGAGTTTCAATCCGCTGGTCCACATCGATCCGATCGGCACTGTCTTGGTCCCCGCCATCCTGCTGCTCAGCCAAGCGGGCATCCTGTTTGGCTGGGCCAAACCAGTGCCGGTTAATCCGTTGAATTATCATAATTATCGCCAGGGAGAAATCACCGTCAGCGTTGCCGGACCGCTCAGCAATATCTTGCTGGCCGTGATTTTTGCGCTGCTGCTGCGAGTCGCCGGGGATAATCCGGGTCTGGTTCATTTGTGCTATTATGGTTGTATTATCAATATCTTCCTGGCTCTGTTCAATCTCATCCCCATACCCCCGCTGGACGGCTCCCATGTGCTTATGCACCTGTTGCCCCGTCCTTTGGACCGCTACTATGCGCAACTGGAGCCGGTAGGGTTTGTGATCATCCTGATCCTGCTCTATACCGGAGTGTTAAACTTTATTCTGATGCCGATTTTTCGATTTCTGGCCACCTTGTTGTTGACTTGATAAAAGTATAATAATAGTAATAACATGGCCTCCTTGTTCCCCAGCAGTGCCGCCTCGGAACCCGGCCCCTCCTTGAGTTCATCCATTGCTTTTTTGCCTGTAAAAATTCGGTTGACCAAAAATAATTTTCCGGACAAGCCATAAAATTAGTAAAATAAAGCTGGGACAGGCAAAAACAGGAGGTAAATATGATAATCTGCAAGCTCAACGAACTGATGGAAAAGAATCAGATCTTGGATTTTGGGCGCCTATCCAAGGAAACGGAAATCGCCAAAGATGTTCTGATCCGTCTGGCCGAGAACCAATGGCACCAGGTCCGCCGGGAGCACCTCGACCGCCTCTGTGAGTATTTCGATTGTGGGATCAAAGATCTGTTGGAGTACCAGATGTTTCCAGGGAGCGTCCTGCCGGCTTAAAATAAGGTATAATATATAAAGATTACAAAAAATGTCTTACCAAACAGCGGTTTTCAATAATTTTTCCGCTAAAAGAGAGGTTATCCAGAGGGGGCTGGGCTGGGCCGCCCTAAAAGGCTGAGCCGAAAGTTGACCGAACTCCTCTTCGATGCTATAGGATGATCAACTGTGGACGATAAGTTTGCTATAGTCAGCCCGCGGAGACTGACCAGAGTAATTTCCGTCGGCGGCGTCCAGATCGGCGGCGGCGCTCCGGTGGTGGTGCAATCCATGACCAACACCGATACCTGCCAGGTGGACGCCACCCTGGCCCAGATCGAGCGCCTGTCCGCGGCCGGCTGCGAGCTAGTGCGTCTGGCCATCCCCAACCAGGAGGCGGTTCAGACCTTTAAGGAAATCAAAGCAAATAGCCCGGTGCCCCTCATTGCCGACATCCATTTCAATCATCGGCTGGCCCTGGCCGCTTTGGAGCATGGCGCCGACGCGGTGCGGATCAATCCGGGAAATCTGGGCGGGATTGACAAAACCCGGCCGGTAGTGGCGGCCTGCCAGGAACTGGAGCGGCCCCTGCGGTTGGGGGTCAATGCCGGTTCTCTAGAGGCCGATCTGTTGGCCCAGCACGGCGGCCCCACGGCTCCGGCTCTGGTGGAGAGCGCCCTTAGATGGGTGCACCAGTTTGAGGACTGGGGCTTTGACAACTTTAAGATTTCTCTCAAATCTTCCGATGTATTAATTAATGTCGCCGCCTACCGGGAGTTGGCCCGGCTGGTGGATTACCCTCTGCATTTGGGGGTCACCGAGGCCGGCGGCCTGATTGCCGGTACGGTAAAATCGGCCCTGGGCATTGGCCTGCTTTTGGCGCAAGGGATTGGCGACACCATCCGGGTCTCTTTGACCCGCGACCCGGTGGAAGAGGTGCGGGTAGCCTACGAAATCCTGCGGGCCTTGCATCTCAGGAATCGCGGCGTCGAACTGATCTCCTGCCCTACCTGCGGCCGCTGCCAGATCGACCTGTTCACCCTGGCCGAGGAGGCGGAAAAACGGCTGATACCGCTGCGCCAGCCCCTCAAAGTGGCGATTATGGGCTGTGTGGTCAACGGCCCCGGCGAGGCCCGGGAGGCCGATGTCGGCATTGCCGGCGGCAAAGGGGTAGGGGCGCTGTTCAAGCACGGGGAGTTGGTCCGCCAGGTTCCGGAGGCCGACCTGCTCACCGCCTTGCTGGAGGAAGTGGCGGCCATGACCGGGGAGGCAGTAGAAATTCCTCCGGAGGATTAAATTAAGGGCGGCAACCGGCATTACCATTTAATTTGGACAGTCTTAAGAAATTATTTAAAAAATTTTATTGACATCCTAAGAAAAAGCTTCTATGTAAAGAGCAAGGAGGGCTGAAAAATGAGACTGATGATGGCAATTGGTTTAATTGTATTGGTTAGTTTTTGTTTTTGCAGCTGTGCCACCGTAGATCATTCTGTGCGTATTGACACTGATAATACTGATGGCTACGCCACCGGTTATTACAAGGATGATCGTTTCGGACAACTGGGAAGCTGGGGATTTTGGTTTTTAGGAGGGTATGGTGGTGATACGGTGTCTTGCTGGCCCTGGCGAGACCGGCAGGGATACAGCGATCCGGTACAATTTGCTAAAGCGATTACTATGATCAACTATAGTAAAAAATTAAAACGCATCGAGTACGATCGCTATGGTGAAATTGTCGGATATGAATTTGATACCAAACCGTCTCGAGTAATAAAAAGATACCAACAAATGCCCAGTCAACAGAGTCTGCCTCCCTCATTTGGCTATGAGCCGATTGAATAAACAGTTTTTATACCATGTGGTCATCCTATTGCCTGCATGGTAGTTTAATTAAGTTCACTGCCATTGCAACTTTAATATTGCAGTCCTCTAAAACTAAAAAGCATGGCAGTCAGGTAGTAGCTCAATAAAACTGGACCATTGCATTTGCAGGGAGGTTATCATGTCCAAAACCTCAAAGATTATGCTGGTTGTGCCACTGATGGCATTTGTCTTCGCTTGTGCTACCAACCAGGGGGTGCAGCAATCTGCCAGCCCAGCTGATTCGGCAATGCTAATTGACCCCGCGTCTTATGAGCTGGCGGGTCTGCCTGAAATACGAGATCTCCCCCTTCCGCAACCTCCCAAAAAGGCACACAAAAAAGTGCGTTCTTACGTCGGGGTTATCAGGAATTATACCAACCATGAAATCTTTATCCCTTCGCAAAACAGTCAGGGAACCTTGATGGTTCCGCCGCGCGGCTGGATAGAATTCATTACCTGGACGGACCAAGTCAACTTCACCGCCTATGTTGATGGCAAGCCTTACCGGTGTTTTAAGATTAAGGCCAAGCGCGGGGAATATCCTTTCATGTGTGAGGATTACGATTTCATGGCGATTATCGGTTCTAAATCCACCGCCGTAGAAGGGCTGGGATAGCTGGGCGATATACAAAGGCGCCAGCGCTTCCCGTCCCCGAGTGTTGCAGGCCTTGGCTAAATTTTGCGGGACCACAGAGGCACAGAGGCCCGAAGATCTATAAGGCCTAGTTCAGGCAGACCCAATATAGGTCTCTCTGTGTCTCTACGGTTAAAAATTAGAGCTGTTTAAACTCCCGAACAAAGGCCCCCTGACGGATCCCTCTGTACCGTTTAGTCAACCCCCCCATAACCATCCGCTTGCTGGTCTCCGGTCAGGGTCCTAGCGCTCCGCTATATACCTTGACAAGCGGCCGGAGAATATATTAAGATCTAAGAAAAATGAGTAGTTTTGCATACTTTTAGTCTGAGCGAGCAAGTTCTATAAATGTTTAATAAAGTTCTGATCGCCAACCGGGGGGAGATTGCCATCCGGGTCATCCGGGCCTGTAAAGAGTTGAATATCCCCACGGTTACTATTTTTACGGAACAGGACGCCAGCGCTCTGCACATTCAGAAAGCGGACCAGTCTATCCTGGTAACTCCGGGGCCGATTGCCGGTTATCTGGATTATGAGCAGATCATTAAGGTGGCCAAATGGGCCGGAGCCGACGCTATTCATCCGGGCTACGGCTTTATTGCGGAAAACTGGCGGTTTGCCCAGGCCTGCGAGGATAACGGCCTTACCTTTATCGGGCCGCCCGCGGCGGCCATTCGAGCCATGGGCAGCAAGACCCAGGCCCGGGAGATCATGGAGGCAGCCGCGGTGCCGATTATACCTGGCTCTCCGATCATTAATAGCGAAGGTGAAGCCACCTACTGGGCCGCCCGCATCGGCTATCCGCTGTTAATCAAGGCTAAGGCGGGAGGCGGGGGCCGCGGCATGCGGTTGGTTCACAATGACGAGGAGCTAAAACGGGGCCTGCACTCGGCCCGCACCGAAGCCCGGAAGACCTTTGGCGATGAAGCAGTCTATCTGGAAAAGTTCGTCTCCGAACCCAAGCATATCGAAATCCAGTTGATGGCGGACCGATATGGCCAAATCGTCTATTTGGGGGAACGGGACTGCTCTATTCAGCGGCGGCATCAGAAATTGATCGAAATTGCTCCGTCTTTGGTGCTGACGCCGCAAAAACGGATGGAAATGGGAGAGGTTGCCAAGCGCGCCGCCCGCCAGATCGGCTATCACTCCGTCGGCACGGTGGAATTTTTAGTCGACCGCCATCTCAATTACTATTTCCTCGAAGTCAATACCCGCATCCAGGTCGAGCATACCATTACCGAACTGATCACCGGCATCGACATAGCCAAAGAACAGATCCGGCTGGCGGCTGGAGAGCCCTTGCAATTGACTCAGGATGAAGTCAGCCTGCGCGGCTACGCCATCGAGTGTCGGATCAATGCTGAGGATCCGCGCAACAATTTTTTCCCCTCTCCCGGGAAAATTACCAAATACCAGTCTCCGGGGGGGTTCGGGGTTCGTATTGATGGCTGTATATTCGGCGGATATGAGGTGCCGCCCTACTTCGACCCGATGATCTCCAAGCTCTGCGTCTGGGGGCTCACCTGGGAGGAAGCGGTGCAGCGCATGCAGCGGGCCCTGGATGAGTATCTCATCCGGGGGATCAAAACCACTATTCCACTTTATAAAAAATTACTGCAAGACGAGGAATTCCGCAGCGGCCAGTTTACCACCGAATACATGGAGAAAAAGATCCAGGCATTGAGCTATGAAGATGTCAAAGAACCCTGGGACATTTTTTATATTGCCGCGGCTGCCTTATTTTTTGAATTAAATTCTTTCTATGCGGAGCAGAGCTAAACTCTATGTTTATGCCGGTAAAGGTCTCAGACGTCACTTTGCGGGACGGCATCGAGGATTTCGTCCTCAAGTATATCCATATAGAAGAACTGGTGCGCCTGGGCGAACTGCTGGATCGGGCCGGGTTTTATTCTATTGATTGTTGGGGTGGAACTACTTTTTATGCGGCCCTAACCGCTCTCAAAGAAGATCCGTGGGAACGTTTGAAGAAGTTGCGGCGGGCCGTTCACCACACTCCGTTGCAGATGATCGTCCGCGGCCAGATGCTGGTCGGCTTCAAGCCCTACCATAAAGAGTTAGTGCGGAAATTTATGAGCAAAGCCGCGGCCTTGGGGATTGATATTTTCCGGATTTACGACTCCTTGAACGATCTCCAGAATATGAAGCTGACCATTACCGTGGCCAAGGAACTGCGCAAGCAGGTCGAAGCCACCCTGTTATTCTCTCTTAATCCGCATATCAAAACTGACGATTATATCCGGCTGGCCGGGGAGTTGATCCATTTGGGGGCGGATGCTATCTGCATCAATGACTCCTTTGGGGTCATGACCCCCCATCAGGTGGCCAGCCTGGTGGCCTCCTATCGGAAATACTTCAGCCAGCCGCTGCGGTTGCACTTGCATGACAACCACCAGACGGCCCTGACCTCCTACCAGGAGGGCATCCGGTCGGGGGCGGAGATGGTCGATACCATCCTGTCCGCCCTGGCCTGGCCTTATGGGCCGCCGGCGGTAGAATCTCTGGTATTTTCCCTGGGGGGCACCCTTTACGACCCGCATCTGGACGTGGACGTTCTGAGTGAAATTTCTGAATATATCCGGTCCTTGAAAAAAAGTTACAACTATCAGGAACCGGTCCTGAAAAGATCGGTGGATCATCTGGCCGGAGGGTATCTCCCCGGACCGCTAAAAGAATTTATCCGGGAGGAATTAATCCGCCGGAAGGCCCGGGATCGTCAGCAGTTAGCCTTCAAAGAGGGTAAAAAGGTCTGGGAAGATTTGGGCTTCCCGCCGCTTAAAGGCCGGATTCTGGAAATCGTTGGCGAACAGACGGTAGAAAATATCTTTTCCCGGCATCGTTATGAGACCATCACCCCAGGCATGCGGGATCTGGTGCAAGGGCGTTATGGTCGGCTTTATACCCCGGCCAACGACGCATTGCGGCGCCGGGCCATGGCCGCGGCCGAGGCCGAGGCCGGACCGGGTTGGGAAGGAACCCTGCGACACCTCCCGGGTCTGACCCGGGAAGAGGATGTGCTCACCTATTCCTTATTTCCAGAGGAGGCCAGCGGGTTTTTCCGGCTCAAGCTGCAGGCGCCGACCGAAAAGGCCCCTAGCCCGGCAGCCGCGGCTCCGGCTGCTCCTGCCCCGGAGGCCCCTGTCCGCCTTCCTCCGGCCATCCCGCGGGGTTTAAGTATGATTCTGAAAGGGGAAGAGGTTACGGCCCGGATGGAAGGGATCGGGCCGCTGCGCAACAATAAACAGACTCTGTTTGTCAGTGTGTTCGACCACACCGAAGAGATTGAAGTCCACCGTCCGGCCAGCGCCGATCGGATGCCGGAATATGTTGTTACCATGCACGGTGAGACCTATCGGATAAAATTCAAGAAGGCCTTTCCCAAAGAAGAAGAATATGTCCCGATCTTTCTGGAGGTCAACGGCAAGATCGAGGAATTTCTAATCAAACATATCCATATCGATTGATTTAATCCGCCGGGGTTGTCTGGTGTAGCTACCACCGGCTTTTTCTGTTGATTTCCAGGTTCCGGTCCAAAGGAGGGCATTATGGGAGTACGTTATCGGACATTGCCAGTGGGTTGGTATCCGGGTTCGGCCCGTGCCTGCCAGGAAGAGATCGCCGACTTTATCAGCGGGGTTAAACCTCTCCCCACCGGAACCAAGGTTTATGGCGGCATCATGCCGCACGCCGGCTGGTACTTTTCCGGCAAACTGGGAGCCCAGGTGTTTTATCTGGCCGCCCAGGTGGCTCAGCCCCAGGTCGTCTGTGTGTTTGGCGGCCACCTGGGCAGCGGCTCCCCACCCCTGATAGTCAGCGACGAGTCTTGGGAGACACCGCTGGGGACCATCGAGATAGCTACCGAGATGTTAACACCGCTTAAAGAACGCCTGCGGTTTCAGGAAGATTATCCCGGCGACAATACCATCGAAATCCAACTGCCGTTTGTCCAACACTTTTTCCCCCAGGCCAAATTATTGGCTCTGCGCGCTCCCCATTCTCCTCAGGCCCTTGAATTGGGCCGGGCCGTGGCCGAGGTGACTCAAAATTTAAACCTCAGCCTGATGGCCTTTGGTTCGGCTGACCTTACCCATTATGGCCCCAACTATGGCTGGGCGCCCAAAGGCTATGGGGCGGCGGCGGTCCAGTGGGTCAAAGAAGTCAACGATAAGTACTTTATCGACCAGGCCCTGGCCCTAAACGCCGAGGGGGTGCTTCAGGCCGCGGCCCGGGATAACAGCTCCTGCAGTGCCGGGGCAGTTGCCGCGGCCATAACTGCCGCCCAGGCCCTGGGAGCCACTCAGGCCCGGCTAGTCGACTATTATACCAGCTATGACATCCGCCCGGGCGATAGTTTCGTGGGTTACGCCGGGATCGTGCTGACTGGATAAACCCTTGAGACTTGGGTCGCTAGCGCAGGGGGACGGCGGGTCACCCCTTCGGGCAAAGTTTCTCTGATTATGGTTAGGCACGGAGGACCGGGCACCACTGGCTGATAAAAAATTATGGAACGGTTAAAAATTAGACCCTGGTTTCTGTTATTGCTATTGGTGCTGAATTCTTTTATGGCCTGCGGCTGGTGGAAAAATTCCGAGCTCCAACCGACGGTGGCCGAACAGTTGGTCGTGGCTCAGGAAAGCTCCACAGAGACCAGAGAATCAGCGACTGATTACGTCAGGGAAGGGCTTGATTATGCCGCCCAGGGCCAATATGATCAAGCCATCGCGTCATTCACCCAGGCTCAGCAGCAAAACCCGGCCTATGCCGAGGCCTACTATAACCGGGGAGTGGCCTATGTCAAAAAAGGTATGTATGGCCAGGCCATCGTCGATTTCAATCAGGCCTTAAAGATCAATCCTCAGGACGCCAACACTTACAACCATCGGGGAGTGGCCTATCGGGGCCAGGGTCAGATTGACCGGGCCCTGGCCGACTACAACCAGGCAATCCAATTAAACCCCCGATTGTCCATGGCCTATCTTAACCGCGGGGTGGCTTATGTGAAAAAGGGCCAGATCGACCAGGCCATCAATGACTTTGACCAGGCCCTGAGATTGGAACCCAGTTATGCCAAGGCCTATTTCAATAAAGCGCTGGCCTGTGAACAGGCCGGCCGCCGCCCGGAGGCGATTAAGGCCTATCAGAGTTATCTTAAATACGCCCCGCCCCAGGATAGCCGATATATTGAGTCAGTGCGCGAGCGCCTCCAGCAGCTGTCCCAGTAGCCGGATGGTTTGGCCACCCGCCCTAAACGCCAGTCTGGGTGCCAATCAATGTCCGTGCCTAATAAAAAATCTCTGCTGGCCCAGATTTGCCATTGACTCTGGCCTCCCCAATGACAAAAATTTGATTATTAATAAATTTTCCTGGAAGCATTTGACGGACAAACCACTGCAAAGGAGGCTATTTCGTGAAGGCCAGAAAAATCAGCGATGGGGTTTACTGGATGGGGGCCATTGACTGGGATCGGCGCTTGTTTGACGCCCTCATTCCGTTGCCGGATGGCACCACTTACAATGCCTATCTAGTCCAGGGGAGTGAAAAGACGGTATTGCTGGATACCGTTGATCCTTCGATGGTCGAAGTGCTCATGGCGCAATTGGCCGAAGTTGATAAAATCGATTATCTGGTCTCACACCACGCCGAGCAGGACCATTCCGGGTCCATTCCTCAGGTTCTGGAAAAGTATCCCGACGCCCAGGTCGTCACCAACCCCAAGGCTAAGGGTATGCTCAAGGACCTGTTGCAGGTGCCCGAAGAAAGATTTCTCACGGTGGCAGACGGCGACACCCTGAACCTGGGAGATAAGACCCTCAAGTTTATTTACACTCCCTGGGTGCACTGGCCGGAGACCATGGTAACCTATCTGGAGGAGGAACAGCTGTTATTTTCCTGCGACTTTTTCGGCTCGCACCTGGCTACCAGTGATTTATATGCGGAGGAAGGGAGTATTTACCGGTCCGCCAAACGGTATTTTGCCGAAATCATGATGCCTTTCCGGCCGGTGATTCAAAACAACCTAGAAAAGCTTAGAAACTATGATATTGCCATGATTGCTCCCAGCCACGGCCCGATCTATCTACGCCCTCAGTTTATCATCGAGGCTTATCAGGACTGGGTCAGCGTTGATCCCCGCAATCTGGTGGTGCTGCCCCACGTCAGCATGCACGGCAGTACCGCTAAGATGGTGGACCACTTAATCGGTGCCCTGGTCGAACAAAAGGTACGGGTGGAGCCTTTTAATCTGGTGGTCGCTGATATCGGGGAATTGGCCATGGCCTTGGTGGATGCCGCCACTATAGTGATCGGCACTCCGACCGTTCTGGTCGGACCCCATCCGCAGGCAGTTTATGCTGCGGTTCTGGCTAATGCCCTGCGGCCCAAAGTTAAGTTCGCCTCAATCATTGGCTCGTTCGGTTGGGGTGGTAAGGCGGTGGAGACCATCACCGGTCTGATGCCCAATCTCAAGGTCGAAATTCTGGAGCCAGTAATCTGCAAGGGATTGCCCAAAGAGGCGGATTATCAGGCTCTGGATAAGCTGGCCGTCACCATCGCGGCCAAGCACCAGGAACATAGTTTTATTTAAGATCGACAGTATTGATTATTATTTACTAATTTATAAGATCTGCTAAATTACATTTTTTAATAAGACAGGCGCTGGAATTTGGGCTATTTCAGCGTTAGGATAAGATCGACGAATAGGAGGTAGATGATGGCGGAACCTCAAGATCAGTGTGTCAGTCCAGCCCAGGGCCCGATCGGCGTCCCGGAATCCCCTGGACCTCAAACAGCCCAGACTAAATCCCAAGAGGAGGTAGCAAGAATGACAGCACGAGTTGGTAAACCGGCACCGGACTTTGAAGCCCCGGCCTATGTGGATGGCGGCTTCAAAAACATCAAGCTCTCGGATTATCGCGGCCAATGGGTGATAGTCTGCTTTTATCCGGGTGATTTTACCTTTGTTTGACCGACCGAACTGACGGCAGTTGCCGTCAAATATGCGGACTTTAAAGCCCTGGGAGTGGAGTTTTTGTCTATTAGTGTGGATAGTCGATTTTCCCACAAAATCTGGCAGGAAGAGGAACTCTCGAAAATGGTCCCGGGGGGAGTGCCTTTCCCGATGCTTTCCGATCCTGGCGGACGCATCGGCCAGCTCTATGGGGTCTACGACGAAGAAGCCGGGGTGGATATTCGCGGCCGGTTCCTCATTGATCCTGACGGGATAATCCAGGGCGCCGAGATTTTAACCGCTCCGGTGGGCCGTAATCCCGACGAACTTTTGAGACAGGTTAAGGCCTATCAGCACCATCGCGAGACCGGTGAGGTCATGCCCTCCGGCTGGCAACCAGGAAAGATGACCCTGAAGCCTTCCCCTGGTTTAGTGGGCAAGGTCTGTGAGGTCTGGAAGCCTGAATAATCTTTCCCTCTCGCACAACTTGCTTAAACATGAGGATCGGGTTGTTGCCTGAAATGGCCGGTGGCAGAGTTAGCCATCGACCCGGCGACAACCCGTTTAATGTTTAAAGCTGAATAATTTCAAGATATTTAATGGCAGTCAGAAGGAAGCATCGGATGCCGGATCAGAGCAATAACGCCTGGAGTCCCTATCTGGCCGGAGCTCTGGCGGGAGTGGTGGCAGTCCTATCGGTATGGATAGCCGGCAAGTATCTGGGGGCTTCCACTTCTTTCGTCACCTCGGCGGGGATGATCGAAGAGCTTTTCCTTCCGGAGCGGGTGGGCCGGATGGATTACTTCCTTCTCAAAATTCCCCGCATTGACTGGCAGTGGATGTTTTTAGCAGGAATTTTCCTGGGCGCGTTCATTTCTTCGATCACCTCCACAAGTTTTCGCGGGCAGGCGGTTCCGGATATGTGGCAGCGGCGATTCGGTCCCCAGCGCCTCCGCCGGGGTCTAGTGGCATTTTTGGGGGGCTTCATTGCCATCTTGGGGGCCCGCCTTACCGGCGGTTGCCCCAGCGGCCATGGCCTCAGCGGGGTCATGCAATTGTCAGTCAGTGGCTTGATTTCGGTGGTGGGATTTTTCGCCGGAGGCCTGATCACCGCCCGGCTAGTTTATCGCCGCGAGGAATTTTGATGAGAATCCTGTGGTACGGACTGGTTACCGGCATTTTGTTCGGCATCCTGCTGCAAAAGAGCCGGGTGTTGCGTTATGATAAGCAGATCGGGGCCTTGCGGCTGCTCGACCTGACTATTGTCAAATTTATGTTGTCCACTGTGATGGTCGCCATGGCAGGAGTATATCTGCTGCGGGATCTGGGAATGGCGCACCTTGCGGTCAAACCGACCCTGGTGGGGGCCAACATTCTGGGCGGGCTGATCTTTGGAGTGGGCTGGGGATTGTTGGGTTATTGTCCGGGAACCGCCATCGGCGCCCTGGGCGAGGGGCGCTGGGATGCCCTGTGGGGCATTTTAGGGATGCTGACCGGAGCCGCCCTATTTGCCGAACTCTATCCCTTCCTCCAAAACACCCTGTTAACCTGGGGGAATTACGGCCGGCTTACCCTGCCCCAGGTCCTGGGCGTCAATCACTGGGTGATAATTGTGGCCTTTATCCTGGGGGGATTATGGCTCTGCCGATGGTTTGAGCAGCATGGACTTTAATTTTCCCACCCGTCTTGATCAGAAAAAGGAAAGATTAGATGCTCTGGAAAATTGCCACCTTCAACGTCAACGGAATCCGGGCCCGGCTGCCCATTGTGGTTGACTGGTTGAAACAGAATCAACCGGACGTGTTGTGTCTGCAGGAGACCAAATGTCTGGATAAGGATTTTCAGCATCAGGCTTTCCAGGAGGCCGGGTATCATAGCTATGCGCGGGGCGAAAAGTCCTTTAACGGGGTAGCCCTAATATCCAAGGTCCCGTTGGCCGAGAGCTGGCTGGAGTTCGGCGATGGCCTGCCCGATCTGGAAGCCCGGCTCATTGCCGGACAGGTGCAGGGGGTGTGGATTGTCAACACCTATATTCCCCAGGGCCGTCATCCCCAGGATCCTGCTTTTATTGACAAACTGGGATTTTTCGATCGCTTGAAAGCCTGGTTCCACCACCGGTTTCAACCGGATCAACCGCTGATCTGGACCGGCGACATGAATGTCGCCCCCGAGGCTCTGGACGTCTATGACCCGGAGCACTTGGACGGCGCCGTCGGCTTTCATCCGCTGGAGCGCCAGGCCCTGGCTGAGGTGGCGGCCTGGGGTTTTGTCGACCTCTACCGTAAGCTCCACCCGGGGGAAAAACAGTTCACCTTTTGGGACTACCGCCTTCCCAAGAGCTTCACCCGGAATTTAGGCTGGCGGTTGGACCACATTATGGTTACCGCGCCCTTGGCCCGGGCGGCCAAGCAGTGTGTGGTGGATATGGCCCCGCGGGCTCTGGCCAAACCCAGCGATCATACCCCGGTGTGGGCCGAATTTGATCTGGAGCAGCTCTAGCGGGTTACACACTTATTAGTCAGAGCATTTAAAAAGTTAATTTGAGGGGAGGGCGGGTGACCGAGAGGCCCCCGGCCCTCCCCTCAAGCTCCCCTCCCAACCCCCCTTAAGGGGTTGGGGGAGTGGGTTTGGGAGCTGTTTTCCCTAACCCCAATTCATTTATTTTATGACCGGACTAATAAGTCGCTGCCGGAGGATCTCAAACAGAAAAATGGCTCCCGCGGTCGCGGCGTTGAGGGACCCCAGTTGCGGGGCGGCCATGGGGATGGCCAGCAGAAAATCGCATTCCCGGCGGACCCGCGGCCTCAGGCCTGACCCTTCGCTGCCGATGACCAGGGCCAGCGGTCCGGTCAGATCCGCTTCATAGAGGTGGTGCGGGGACTGGGCTTCGGCCCCGATTACCCACAGTCCCTGTTCCTTGCAGCCCTTCAGCACCTGGGCCAGGTTGGTGACCCGGCACACCGGCAGATATTCCAAGGCCCCGGCAGCGGCTTTGGCGACCACCGGGGTAATCCCTACCGCCCGATCTTTGGGGATGATCAAGGCCAGGGCCCCGGCCGCATGGGCGCTGCGCATCAGGTTGCCTAAATTCATCGGATCCTGCAGACAATCAGCGATTACCACCAGGGCCGGGTGCGGGGCAGTCCTGACCCGCTCCCAAAGTTCAGCCTCAGGAAGATAGCGGTAGCTGGCCCGCCGCGCCATAATGCCCTGATGCCGGCTGGTCTGACAGAGGCGGTCGAGGACAGACCGCTCCTGGAGGCGGAACCGGACCCCATGTTGCCGGGCCAGGGTGCGGATTTCGCTGAGCCAGCGGCCGCCAACCCCCCGGGCGACGATTACCTCTTCCAGAGCGTGGCCGTGCTGGCGCAAGGCGGCTAATACCGGATGGACTCCATAAATAATTTCACTCATTATGATTTTACCAAGCCCTAGCCCCTGACTGCGGGATAGGTACTATCTTCTGGTTCCCTAGCTGAGTTTGGCCGCCGGCATAACTGGATCCGGGGTCAATCCACCTTGCTAACCCTTGCTAATTTTGGCATAAATGATTATAACAGTAATTAACCTATGGATGCGACCCTGGAACAGTTTTATCATTATCTCAGTGTGGAACGGGGGTTGGCGCCGCTGACTCTGGAGGCCTACAGCCAGGACCTGGAGGGCCTGCGGGGCTTTCTGAGGGAGCGGGGCCGATCTGCTTGGAATAGTGTATCGGTGCAGGACCTGCAGGGCTTCCTGGCCTATTTGGAGAGCCAGGGGGTGGGGCCCCGCAGCCGGGCCCGCAAGCTCAGCGCTATCCGGCAATTGTTCCGCTTTCTGCAGCGCGAGGGTCAGCTCCAGACTAATCCCCTCGATTGGTTGGACTCGCCCCGCCTGCCCCGTAATTTACCCCGGGTGCTCAATCTGGAGGAGGTGGACCGGCTGTTGGCCGCCCCTGATCCTTTGACTCCTCTGGGGCAACGGGATGACACTATGCTGGAACTGTTGTATGCTACCGGCATCCGGGTGTCCGAGCTGGTGGGGTTGAACCTGAGGCAATTGGACCTGCGCCGCGGGGTATTGCTGGTGCGCGGCAAGGGCTCCAAGGAACGGCTGGTGCCTATGGTGGAGCAGGCGGTTAACAAATTGCAGCTCTATCTGGCCCAAACCCGGCCGGCCTTACTGCGCCACCAGGACATCCCTAACCTGTTTCTCAACCGGTGGGGGCGCGGCTTGAGTCGCCAGGGTTTTTGGAAGATCCTGAAGGGCTATGCCCGCCAGGCCGGGTTGCCGCTGGATCTGAGCCCCCATACCTTGCGGCATTCATTTGCCACCCATCTGCTCTGGCATGGGGCAGATCTGCGGGCCTTGCAAATGATGCTGGGTCATGCTGACATTTCCAGCACCCAAATCTATACTCATTTACACGCCGCTCGCCTGCAGGAGATTCATCAGCAGGCGCATCCGCGGCCTTAATCCGGATACCGATGCCCAAAAGAACTTTAGAAGTCATTACCACCCATCTCAACGCCGATTTTGATGCCCTGGCCTCCATGGTGGCGGCCAAGAAGCTCTATCCCAATGCCCTCCTGGTATTTCCTGGTGCTCAAGAGCGCAACCTGCGGGAATTTTTTGTCCGTTCCAGTCTCTATTTTTTAGATTTTGCCAAGGTTAGAGATATCAATCTGGAGGAGATCAAACGCTTAATCCTGGTGGACGTCCGACAGGCCAGCCGCATTGGCAAGTTTGCCGAGGCCTTTCCCAACGATGCAATCGACCTCCATATCTATGACCACCATCCGGACTCGCCGGATGACCTGTCCGGCAGCCTGGAGGTCATCCGCCCCGCCGGAGCCGCAGTTAGCATCCTGACCAAGATTATCAGAGAGCGCCAGTTGGAGGTCACTCCGGATGAGGCGACCATCATGGCCCTGGGGATTTATGAAGACACAGGCTCCTTTACCTTTGCCTCCACCACGGTGGAGGATTTTGAGGCCGCTTCCTACCTCTTGTCGCAAGGGGCCAACCTGAACACAGTGTCGGAAATGCTCACTCGGGAGCTGACGGTGGAGCAGATCTCGCTGTTAAACGATATGATTCGCAACTCCGTCACCCTAAATATCAGCGGCATTGATATCGTGCTGGCCCGGGCTACCACTTCCCAATACATCGGTGATTTTGCCGTGTTGGTCCACAAATACATGGACATGGAAAATATCAATGTCCTGTTTGCCCTGGCCCAGATGGAGGATCGGGTTTATGTCGTCGGACGCAGCCGCGTCCAAGAGGTGAACGTTGGCGAAATTTTAAGTGAAATGGGGGGCGGCGGCCACAGCTACGCGGCTTCCGCCACCATCAAGGACACGCCTCTGGCCCAGGTCGAGGAAACCCTGCGGCAGGTTCTCCAGACCCAGATCAGCCCCCGGCGGACGGCGCGGGAGCTGATGTCTTTTCCGGTTAAAGCTATCAGCCATGAGGCCACCATGGCTGAGGCCCACCAGAGTATGACTCGCTTGAATATGAACGCCCTGTTGGTGATGGACCAAGAAAAACTGGTGGGGCTGATCTCGCGTCAGATTGTGGAGAAGGCCATTTATCACGGCCTGCAGGATTTGCCGGTCAAGGAATATATGACCACTGAATTTGCCACGGTCGGTCCGGAGGCCTCGCTGGCGGAAATTCAGGAACGGCTGGTGGTTAATAAGCAGCGGCTGCTGCCGGTAGTGGAACAAAACCAGGTTATCGGGGTGATTACCCGCACGGATCTGCTCAACCTGCTGATGGCCTCGGGGGCCGGGGCCGAATTTAAATTGGACAAGGAGTTGGCACAACCGCTGCGCAAAAAAAAGATCAGCGGGCTGCTGCGGGAACGACTGCCCCAAAAGATCCTCAAGATTTTGCAACAGGTCGGACAGGTAGCCGATGAATTGGGCTATAATGCCTATGTGGTGGGAGGGTTTGTCCGGGATCTGCTGCTGCGCCATGAGAACCTGGATATTGATATTGTCATCGAGGGGGATGGGATCGCCTTTGCCCGCAAGTTTGCTGAACGCCATGGGGTTCGGGTGCGGGTCTTCCATAAACTCAAGACCGCGGTGATCATCTTTCCGGATGGCTTTAAAATCGACGTGGCCACTGCCCGGACCGAATATTATGAAGCTCCGGGGGCAATGCCGATCGTGGAGGGCAGTTCCATCAAAATGGATCTGTACCGCCGCGATTTCACCATCAACACCCTGGCGGTCAAACTCAACGAGCGGCATTTTGGCATCTTGGTCGACTTTTTTGGGGCCCAGCGGGACCTTAAAGAACAGCGTATCAGCGTCCTGCACAATCTCAGCTTTGTGGAGGATCCGACCCGGGTCTTTAGGGCGATTCGCTTTGAGCAGCGCTTTAATTTTCAGATCAGCAAACTCACCGCCAGCCTGATCGAGAACGCGGTCAAGATCAATTTCTTTGACCGGCTGTCGGGATCTCGACTGTTCGGGGAGCTGAAATTAATTCTGCAGGAGGAAAATCCTATACCGGCGATTGCCCGGATGGCCAGTTTTGACCTGCTCCAATTCATCCATCCCAGCCTGCGCTGCGATCTGGGGACCAAATGGATACTAGACCAGGTGCGGGGGGTGCTCTCCTGGCATGATCTGCTATTTTTGGACGAACCCTATGAACCCTGGTTGGTTTATTTCCTCGGTCTGATCGAACCATTGAAGGGCGAGCAACTCCGGGAACTGACCCGCCGTCTCAACATAAAACCCAAGATGGCCGAGACCATGCTATGGGCCAAAGAAGCGGCGGATGAGGCTTTGATATATCTCTACCGGCAACCGGATCTGGGACGCAAGGAGATTTATCATCTTCTCCATAAATTCCCCACCGAGTACCTGCTCTACATGATGGCCAAGACCCGTCAGGAGGTCAGCAAGCGGGCTATTTCCCTGTACTTTACCCAGCTCAAGAATGTCCAGCCCCTACTCAAGGGTCGTGACTTGCGGGCCATGGGCTATACTCCCGGGCCCCATTTCAAGGTCATGCTGGAAAGGCTGTTGGATGCCCGGCTAAACCAGGAAGTCAGCACTATCGAAGATGAGCGGGAATATATCCGCACTCATTTTGGCCGCCCGGCCGTAGAATTGGCGGCCGCGCCCTAAACTTCTTCGATGGTGGTAACTTTAGCCGGTTCTTTAAGCACCGGGCTGAGGTTGTTTCATTTCCTTTTTAAGATTGCCCGCCAACCGGTGGCCTGGGTCAGGAAAGGACGATATATTTTGCTAACACTGCCGGCCTGCTCAGTAATGTAGAAGGCATCGGGCTGGATAGCTTTAACCTGCTGCAAAATTGCTGGCAACTGGCGCCGGCGGGTTACGATATATAATTCCGTTACCGGGCCGAACTTTCCTTCTCCTTCGAAAGTAGTGACGCCATACCCGGCGTCTCTGATCTCGTTGGCCATTCGCTTGCCGGTGCCTTTGGTAATCACCCGCAAGATAATAAAGCCAAACGCCAGGCGTTTCTCGATGTTGATGCCCACTACGTTTCCGGTGGAAAAACCCAAGGCATAAAAGATTCCCAACACCGGCTCATTCATAATCTGGTTCACCACCGTGGTTATGACCACCAACCAGATGCTGACTTCCAGCAGCCCCAAAACAAAAGCTATTTTGCTTCGGCCTTGGACAGTACTGATCGTCCTTAAAGTTCCCAAGCTGACGTCGACTACCCTGGATAAGAAGACCAGAATTCCGGTTGCCAGGGTTGCCCAAGAAAACCCAAGCTCCATAACCTTGCTCCCTTAGTCGGACCTGGCACCAGCGTATCTGGGCATCGGAGCTGCCTTTAACCGTCCTGCCTATCCTCAGGTTGATAAAGAATCCTGCCACTTGAGCTTCTGAAGTTCGGCCAGGCTGTTATAATGGGTAAGATCGGGATGGATGGGGGTAATGGAGATATAGCCATTCTGAAGGGCCCAATTGTCTGTGCCCAGATCCGGGTCGTGGCGTTCATTAATGCCTGCCAGCCAGTAATAGATGTTTTCCCGGGGATCCACCCGGCGGTCAAAGCGTTCGGCCAGACAACTGGTATCCTGGCGGGTCAGAACCACTCCTTTGATCATATCCGGCGGTATGGCGGGGACATTGACATTAAGTGAGACCCCTGGAGGCAAGGGCAAGCGAGGCAGTTGCCGGGCCAATTGGCCGGCAAATCGAGCCGCTTCGGAAAAATCCGGGTCTTTATAAGTATCAAGCGAAATGGCCAGGGCCCGCAGCCCTAAGATCGCCGCTTCGCTAGCCGCCGACACGGTTCCGGAATATAACACATTGATGCCTAGATTAGCTCCCAGGTTGATCCCGGAGATCACCAGATCGGGGGCCGGAGACAACAACTCGGCTACCGCGATCTTGACGCAATCCGCCGGGGTGCCATTAATCGCCCAGCCAAAGAAGGCCCCGTTTTTATTAATTTGCTTGATCCGCAGCGGAGTACTCAGGCTGATGGCGTGGCCCACTGCACTCTGTTCGCTCTCCGGGGCCACCACCCGGAGATCGTATTCCGCCTGCAAGGCCTGAAACAGGGCCATCAGGCCCGGGGCATGAATACCATCGTCGTTGGTTAATAGGATGGTCATTGTAGATTAAGGAAGCGGCTCTGCTCTGAGTCGGCAACTCTGGCCAATCTTCAAAATAGCCTGGAGCCCCCGGTCTGTCAATAGCCATTATGGGGAAACAATCCCAAAAGTTGATTCCCTTGAATTTTTAGTAAATCCTCGCCCTCCAGCAGAAGGGGCTTGATAACGCTTGACAACCAGCCGTGTTTTTTGTTAATCTACCAAAAAAATATTGGAATTACAATTGCTTGAAACTTAGTGAATTGGTTTGCGGCCGGTGACCAACAGCAAGGTAAAAATCCTGGTCATAGATGATGAGAAGGCCATGCGGGATGCCTGTTTTCAAATCCTGTCCCGTCTTGGCCACGATGTCGATCTGGCCCCCAGTGGCCGTCAGGGATTGGCTCATCTGGAAAAGTACTCTTATGATTTAATCCTGCTGGATCTGGTCATGCCTGACATGAATGGCCTGGAGGTCCTTAAAAAAATTAAAGCCTTGGATGCTGAGGCTCTGGTTACCATTATTACCGGTTATGGCACTATCCAGTCTGCAGTCGAATCGATGAAGTCGGGGGCCTTTGATTTCCTTCCCAAACCCTTTGCCCCCGATGACCTGCGTCTGTCAGTAAAGCGGGCCTTGGACAAGCGTCGGATCGACCTCGAAAACCTTTATCTCCGCACCGAATTAAATCGCAAGGATGAACGTTGCGCCATTGTTTTCCAGAGCGAGGCCATGGCCCGGATCATGGATATGGTCGCCCGGGTCGCTCCCAGCGACAGCACCGTCCTGATCACCGGGGAATCGGGAACCGGCAAGGGGATGGTGGCCAGCAAGATCCATCGCTTGAGTGCGCGGCACCGCCGTCCGTTTGTCACGGTGGATTGCGGCACTCTGGTCGAAACCTTATTCGAAAGCGAACTTTTCGGTCATGTTAAAGGCTCTTTCACCGGGGCCGATGCCAATAAAGTCGGCAAGTTCGAACTGGCCCAAAACGGCACCCTGTTCTTTGACGAAATCAGCAACATCAGTCTGGAGGTGCAGGCCAAACTGCTGCGCGCCGTGGAGGAACGCAAGATCTCCAAGGTCGGCAGCCACCGGGTGATTAATGTTGATGTCCGCATTGTCGCGGCTACCAACCAGGACCTGAACCTGGCGATTAAAGAAGGCAACTTTCGCGAGGACCTGTTTTACCGGCTCAACGTGGTGTCCATTCATCTGCCACCGCTGCGGGATCGCAAAGAAGATATCCCCCTGCTGGTTCACAGTTTTCTGGACAAATACAATCGGCGTCTTAGAAAACAGGTGCGAGGGATTTCCGATGAAGCCATGGACCTGCTGATGCAGCATGAATGGCCGGGAAATGTCCGGGAATTAGAAAATATTATCGAACGCCTGGTGGTGTTGAGCACCGGGTACTATTTAGAGCCGGCCGATCTGGCCTTTTCCGGAGCCGTCCTCTCGGCCTCTACCCGCAAAAAAGCTACCAGCCTCAGGGACCTGGAACGAGAGCATATCATTGAAATGTTGCATCGCTTCGACGGTCATAAAAAAGAGACTGCCGAGGCCCTGGGAATCGACCGCAAGACCTTGCGTGAAAAGCTCAAACGCTATCATATTGAATAATTCTTTCTGAGTCAGCCTGTGGGTTCCACACCACCCCCGGCCCGGCCCCAGTTCCGGGGTAAAATCACCCCCACCCTGGTCCTGTTCTACGGCGCCGCCGCTCTGGCGGCGCAGGTATTATTTTTAAGGGAATTCCTGGTATTGGCCCAGGGCAACGAACTGCAACTGGGTCTGGGTTTATGGGCCTGGCTGATCTGGACCGGCCTGGGCAGCCTGTGGGGCGGACGCCTGGCTTCCTCCCGGATAGTTGCCCCTGCCACCTTGGCCGGGTGGCTGGGAGTCTTGGGAGGGATGCTGCCGGCCACGATGATTCTAACCCGGATTCTCCCCGGGCTGCTCCATTTGCCCCTTGGTCAGGTGCTGCCCCCCTTCCAGGCCGGGCTATTATTCTTGACTTTGTTGGCCCCTTTCTGTCTAATCTCCGGACTTTTTTTCCCACTGGCCTGCCAGTCTCTAAAAGGTTCCCAAACCTGGGGGACGGTTGGGCGGGTGTACTTTTTGGATACCCTCGGCGCGGCCTTGGGGGTGGGTTTTCTGCAGCTGTTGCTGATCGGCCGCATCCCCAGCCTGGAACTGGCTCTGGGGCTGGGACTGATACTCAATCTTCTCGCCCTCTTAGCCCCTCCGGCCCGCCGCCGGACCCGGCGCTGGATAATGGCCGGATTGGGTCTGCTGATCCTGGGAGGGTTGCTAACTCAGGCCTCGCGGCTGGAAGATTGGAGCCGCGGCTGGCAGTGGCCCGGACAGAACTTGGTGGCGGTCCAGGAAAGCCCGTATGGCCTGCTCAGTGCCAGCCAGGCGGCCGAACAGGTCAATTTTTTTGAAAATAACCTGTGGTACTTCAGCTATCCGGATCCATTGACTGCGGAAGCCCGGGTGCAATACGCCCTCTTGCAACACTCCCATCCCCGGCGGGTGCTGTTGATCGGCGGCGGGGTGGGGGGAGCCGTGGCCCAAATTCTTAAAACCCCCGGCCTGACAAACGTAGATTACGTCGAATTAGACCCGCAACTGATCCGCCTGGCCCGCAGGGTGTTGCCGCCGGTCGCCACTCAACCCCTGCAGGAGCCGCGGGTGCGGCTGATTTATCAGGACGGTCGGCGCTTCATCAAAAACACTGATTCCACCTATGATGTTATCCTGCTCTGCCTGCCAGAGCCCAAAAATGCCCTGCTCAACCGGTTCTACTCCCTGGAGTTCTTTCAGGAGGTCAAAGCCCGTTTGCGGCCGGCGGGGGTGTTCAGCTTTGCTCTCACCGGGGCCGAAGTCAGCCTCAGCCCCTTACGGGCCCAGTACCTGGGCCTGGCCTACCATACCCTGCAGAGAGTATTTCCGGAGGTTCGGGTCTTTCCAGGGCTGACTGTGCGCTTTTTTGCCAGCCCCCGGTCTGGGCAACTGGTAACCGACCCTGCCATCTTGGTGTCCCGCCTCCAGGCCCGCCAGCTAAGACTTTATTATGTCAGAGAATATTACCTGTATGAAAATCTTTCCCCCTCCCGGCAGGCCTACCTCCAGCAAATTTTGGCCCAAACCGACCCAGGACTCAATACCGACCTGTTTCCCCAATGCTATTTTTATGATCTGGTTCTGAGCTGGGCCCAGGAGGTTGCAGTTGTCAAAGATCTGCTGGTCAGGCTGCGGCCGTTGCCCTTCTGGTCTTTCCCGGTGGCGGTGGTTTTGGCGACTCTGGGCTTGTGGTGGCGGTGGCGATGCCCCAAGGAAGCGAGAACCGGCTCGGCAGCTTATCGCTCCGCCCCTTATCTTTATAATATTATGATCATGGGCTTAAGCGCCATGGCCCTGGAAATTACTTTGGTCATCCTGTTTCAGATTCAAATGGGTTTTCTGTACGGACAACTGGGGCTTTTGATGGCCGCCTTCATGTTCGGTATGGGCCTTGGTTCCGGCCTGACGCCGCGGCTGATTGCCAGCCAGACCGGGGCCTGGCGATGGTCGCTGGCCTTTCAGGGGGGGACGGTCCTGCTCGCCGGATTGCTCAGCCTGACGCTGCCCAATCTCCTCAAGCTGCCCCTGTTGAGCTGGGAAGGTTGGGCTCAGGCCGGTTTTGCAATGCTGCTGGGAAGCGTCGGCCTCCTGGCGGGGGGAGTCTTTGCCAGTCAGGCGGAACTCCTGCAACAGATTGGAACCGAACTGGCGGTCAGCGCCGGTCTGCTCTATGCTATGGATTTAGTGGGAGCCACCCTGGGAACTCTGGGGATGGGCCTGATGGCCTTGCCCCTCTGGGGCCTGCAGCAGACCCTGTTGCTGTTGGCGGTTTTTAACCTGTCGGCGCTGATTATTCTTTATACCGCCGGACGACCGCATCCCTTTCCGCCGGGCGCCAATAGCCCGGATTGAAATGATAAACTATCAACCCGACGGATCGGGCCGTCAGTCTCCCTCTAGGCGACGGCGGAATTCATTCACTGCCTGGGGGATCAGACGGCGCAAAAAGATGCCCTGATCCCGGGGCGGCAGGGATTGATATTCTTCAAATTGAGGGTGCTGGGGCGACAGGGTGGGCAAGGGCAGCGGGGTGGTCCTTGCCGCTGCTTGGCCTTCCTTGATCAGCTGGATGAGAGCGAGGTTTTCGTCTGGCACCGCCGCCACCCAGCCCAGGCGACGCATGACCTCCAACCGGGCCCGGTCCAGTAATGCTAAGGAAAGGTCCAGGATATTCTGCTTGGCGGCGATTTCCAGGTTGTCCAGACGGAATCGGGCGGAACCCCCCAGACCCTGCGCTCCCATCACCAGATCGATCAGGACAAATAAATTTTCCTCTCCTGGCATGGCCAGAAACAGCAGGGTCTGGTCGGAAAGATCTTTAAAACGGGTGTCGGGGCCGAATTGCTCCCGGAAACGGTGCAGCCAGGTGCGAAACCCCTGGTCCGCCGCCACTTTTTGGCGAAAGCGCTCTAACTCAATAACTTCTGCCACAGTTGTCCCTTTACACGCTTTAGATCACCTATCTACCGTCCTCATGTCCTGGTAACATAGATTGGAAGCTGGTGTCAAGTTGGAACCCCTAGGGAAATTAGGCAAGTTGTCATCCCAACCCGGATAGGCTAAAATTTATATTTAAAAGATCATGCCAGGCCGCTCCCTCGAAACAGGCAAGTTATTTTGAATCGGCCAGGGCTAACCGGCAGGGATGGACAATAATAACCAAATTGAGGCTGATTGGTTATGTATAACAATTATTTTGGTTTTTCTGATTCTCCTTTTGAAAATACTTTAGACCAACGCTTCCTTTTTCTTTCTGAGGACCACCAGGAAGTATTGGCGGCTTTGCTGTATTTTGTGAAGCAGAAAAAAGGGCTGGCCATTGTCTGCGGGGATGTTGGGACTGGGAAGACCATGCTGATCAACACCTTTCTGAATCGCCTGCCGGACTCGGTCCGGGCTATTTTGATTTCCAACCCCTTGGCCAGTTATCATGATCTTCTCTATTTTCTTGCCGGGGAAATAGGCCTCCCCGAAAAACAGGATAATATCCTGGAACTGGTGGAACAGATAAAAGAGGCTTTAATGGCGGCCCGCCAACAGGGCCAAGACTACATTTTGATTGTCGATGAAGCGCATCTATTAACGGACGACAGTCTGGAGCAGGTCCGCCTGCTGTCGAACATTGAAGTCTCCGAAGGCAAACTGTTACAGATTCTGTTGGTCGGGCAGTATGAGCTGAGCCATAGGCTGAACCGTCCTGAGATGCGCCAACTCAGGCAGCGCATTAACATCAGCAGGTTTCTATCGCCCTTAAGCCAAACCGAGACCATCGCCTACATAGATTATCGCTTAAAGGTGGTGAATTCAAGTTTCAACGCTATTTTTGACCCCCGTTGTGAGAAATTGCTCTATCGATTGACCGGAGGGGTGCCCCGCCGCATCAACCAGCTGTGCGACAACAGCCTGTTAAGTTGCATGGCCGAGGGCCTGAGCCAGGTCAATCGCCAGGTTTTGAAAAAATCCCATGAGGCGCTGCTTACCGATGTCATGTTTACCCCTGAGGCTCCGGCTGAAAGGAAGGGGAAGATCAAGTGGTTGGCCGTAGCTGCCGGACTGCTGGCAGTTGTCCTAATAATCCATACCCTGGTACGGAGCGTTCGCAATAGCTCTTTTAGCAACTCGCTTCGGGCGCAGCTCTCCCGAGAATTTTCACTCTTGCCGGCTACCTCGTTGGTCAATGTCGTCCATGAGATTTACCAGGGAAAGTTGTATATTCTAGCCACCCTGTCCACCCCCCAGGTGGTATCGCCACAGGAGGTCAAAATTATCCAGGATAATCTGGGGCAACATTTTCAGCGGCCCATTGAATTGATCATTCGCTGCATATTAGCCAAGGACATCGGTGCCGCGGGCTCCAGCAGTCAGGTGGCCGCCAGGAATCTAAAAGGTTTTTTTCTGACCGACAAGGTTAACCCCCAGGTGATGCAGGTGCAGTTGGCCGAGCAGGCCTTGCGGGAGCTTCTTTATGCCCGGCCGGAATTTAAATTGCTTAATGTCAGCCTGCTCCATTTTCCTGCCGGACCCTATATCCTAGCCACCCTGCAGGGGCAGCGGGTCTTGCTGGCCCAAGAGGTCCAGGAATTTGAAAAAAAGGTTCAGGATAGGCTGCAGGATGGTCATATCGGCCTGGTGGCGCGCTGTATAACCACGGTGGATGTAGACCGCCGGGGGGAAATTATTTCCGGCCAGGCGCATTTTGGTGACCTTACTCCTGAGAGAACAAATCTCCAGGACCAGATCGAAGTTGCCGTGGAGGAGGAAATCAGAAAAATTCCCCATATTTTTCCCACCTCGGTGGATGCCGTGCCCCAAGATGAAGTTTGGACAGTCTGGGTCGAAGCCGCAGGGGCGCAGGTGATTTCGGCCGATGATGTGGCACTGCTGCAAAAAAGTGTATCCCGGCGGGTTAAAAAGGATATAAAAATCTATATTCGTTCCCAGGCCTCGGCCATGGTAAGCGCTGATGGCTATAATTCCATACAAGACTTTATCCAACAGCGTCAGCAACAACGGCAAGCGGTCATCGACGAAAAACAAAAGCTCCCAGAAAGTCTGACCTCAGAGCCAGATTCGCCTTAGATTAAAATAAACTAGGTCCGCTGAACTCCTGGCTCAGAGGGCTGAGAAAAATGATAAGCGGTTATTTCTGGCCCATTGGCTAAAACCGGTCAAACCTCTCCGGGCGAGCTTTCCGGACCGGCTGACCGTTCTCAGCCGGGGACGGCGCGGCCTGAGCCGGAGTCGGAGCTAAAGCCGGGGGGCTGGAGGGGGCCTCCTTGGCAGAATCGGCCGCCTCTTCCTTGCTTTGGACAACGCGGCCGGCCGGGGGGCGCCTGGTCCGGCGGCGGATCTCTACCTGATCAAGGGATAGGTCTTTAAGTTCCATCCAACCCTGGCTGTGGTTGCGTTGCACCTGAACCTGGACCCAGCCCTGCCGGGGGTGGGGAGTGGACAGCTGGACCTGATCGTTCAGCCTCAAATTAGCGACGGCCCGGGCTTTTTCATTAGGACTGGAGCGTAAGCAGCTATCCGAGCGGATAACATAAAACTCCGTGACCGGATCGACCTTGAAATACCTTTCGCTGGCCCAGCCGAAGCGCCGGTCGGAGGTCACTACCTTAAACCAGCCATTGGGACTCTGATCGAGCTTTTCCACCCGCTCGTTCAGGGTGACTTGGGCAGTGACCTTACTTTGGGGATCAGGATTGCCGCGAAGGGGGACTTCCATGGCTCCCACATAGTAATACAGCGGCCGTTTTACCGGTGCCCGGATTACCGCCGGGGCCGACATGGTGCAACCCCAGACCATCAGAACCAGGACGCTTAGTGCCAAACATCTCAACCAGGGCATACTCAAAACTCCTTTGTTTTACCCGGTCGGCAGTTTGCTGTTACAAAATTTGTGTAATTTCAGTTTGTCTGGCAGCTATTCTTATGATTGAACCACAGCAGCTCTAAAAGCCAGATACCCAAAACAAATTAAAAGTACTACAACATATCTTAACAAAATATTGGCCCCCTGGCTACCTATCCCGCAACCCCCACCCCTTAAAGGGGGTGGGGAGGGGAGACCAGGCCAACTGCAGCCCTATTGCCGCTATGAGCGCCTGTTTGTTAAAGACCGGCCGGACACCTATTTCCCCAGCTTTGGCCTCAATTATTATCTCAAAGGCCAAAATGCCAAGCTGAGCGTCGAGTGGACCCAGATCACCCAACAGGAGGACCATGCGCCCAGCGGCAACTACAGCGGCGGCGATCAGAACCTGGTGACCGTCCAGGGGCAGGTAGGGTTTTAAGTAGCTTTTGGCTCGGCCTCTTTTTTAGCTTTTCGATCCTTTGGGGTGCTGTTTGAAAAAGAGGTAAAGCAAGGCGCCACAGAGGACAGCCGCCAACCCGGTGAGGGAGGCCAAGGGTTTGTTGATAATGGAAAATAGCACGATCCACAGATTACACAGGATGAAAAAAATCGGGGTAAGGGGATAGCCCAAGGTTCGATAGGCTAAATCCGGGGCTGGTTGCCGGTACCGCAAGACCATGAGCCCGACTACGGTGATCAGGGAGAACAGCGACAGCGTAAAGCCGATAAAGATCAGCAGGTTTTCGAAGGAGGCGGTGAGGACCATAACCAGCGCCAGGCCGGCCTGAAGCAGGATGGCATTGCCGGGCGGTCCGGAGCCGCCCCTTAATCTGCTGAAGGCAGGAAATAACAGACCGTCTCCAGCCATGGCCTGATAGACCCGGGGTCCGGTCATTATCATAGCGCTAATCAGGGAGAGCAGGCTCAAGGCAATGGCCCCGGCGAAAATCCGGCTCATTGAGGGGCCGAACAGGGCTAGGGCCGCCTTTTCCCCCACCTCCAGAACGCCGCTCATCTCCTGGACGGAAAGGCCGTAGATAAAGGTAATATTGAGCAGCAGATAAAGGATGGTTACTATAAGGGTGCCGAGGGCCAGGGCCAGAGGAATGTTCCGGGTGGGGCGGGAGATTTCACTGCCCATATAGGCGGCGGCATTCCAACCGCTGTAAGCAAAGGTAATAAAAATCAGCGAAGTAGCAAACTGGCCGGAAAGAAAGACGCTGGGCCGGGGTGGGGCGCTAAAGTGGGATGCCGACCCGGCCCCCCAGCCCAGGCCCCAAAAGACCAAAGCCAGGATTAGGGTAAGTTTAAACAGGGTAAGCAGGTTTTGGAGGCGACTGCCCAAAAACAGGCTATGGCAGTGGATGAAGGAAAAGGCCAGGATTACCGCCGAGGCCAACAGAGTTACCGGGGAGAGGTTCAACACCCTCAATCCCTGGATGGTCAGGGTAAGACCCTGATCCGGGTGAAGCCCGGCACTCCCCAGGAAATATACTGCAAAGGCCATGGCCGCGGCGGCAATAGGGGCCGAAAAACCTACCAGCAGAGAGATCCAGCCGGACAAAAAAGCTATTGGTTCACCGAAACTCTCCCTTAGATAAACATATTCCCCTCCGGCCCGGGGATAGCGGGCTCCCAGTTCACCATAGCAGAGGGCGCCAGCCAGAGCAAACAGCCCGCCTACCGCCCAGCAGGACAACATCGCCCAGGGGTTCTGGAGTTCCTGAATAATGAAGCCTGAGGTGGTGAAGATGCCGGTGCCCACCATGTTGGCCACTACCAGGATGACGGCGGAAAACAGCCCCAGTTGGTGGCGGTTCGCCACCGCCGAATGCCGGGCACCGGCTGGGATTACCTGATTCATTAGTCATCGAACCTGCCAGGTGAGGCTGGCGCGGTAAAAATAATCATCACACTCCTCTGGGTCTTCATAGGGGGTTTTATGGGAGGCAGTCAAAAGCCACCACCCTGGTTTATCCACTTTCACCTGAATTTCACCCTTCTCATTGGTCTTGCCCAGGGAGGTGAAGGGTTTTTGGGGATCGGTCCACCCCTCATGGCTGAATTCTAGTTTGGCTCCGGCCAGCGGCTTCCCCTGAAACACGATCCTCACCCGCAAGGTGTCCCCGGTTTTCATGGTGGTGGGGTCTTGGAGCGGTAGAATCTCCAAGTTGCTCTGGACCGGACGGTTAGCCCCCTGCTGCTGGCCGCCCGCCGCCACCACAGTCTTGGCGGCCATGTCAAATCGGAAGCAGTAGTTGGCGTCAGGAACACCTTTCTTGGTTTGCATCTTCACCCCTTGGGGAGTGCGGGTGACAAACCCTGGGATCATCTGCGCCGAGATCACATAGACCCCGGCCGCCGGTGGCACCAATTCATACTGGGTGATGGAGATTTTTTTCAGGGACAACTCCTGGCCGTCCGGCCCCAGGGCCTTGACCGGGCCCAGCCGTTCCGCTTTAATCTCTTCATCCTTGGGGAATTTGTGTCCGAAGCCGATCTCCACCTGGACGGGCTCGTTTACCTGGGGGGTGTCCTTATCGGTTAACAGCCAAAACATATGAGCGTGGGAGCTCATCGGCAAGATCAAGATCAGCGCCAGGACAAAAATTATCCAGATTCTCTTCATCGTAAATCTCCTTTTGAATAATTCAGAATGAAGGGCCATTGCCTACCATGCACAGCTTTGGTGACCATCAGGTTACCGAGCTCAGCCGGTAGCCAGACCGAACGGCCCCATCCTGCCGTTAAGGTTTAGCCTGCGCCTGCGGCTACCATTCATTCCCTCGGACTGGGGCCGTTGGGGACGACAGGCTTTTTGTCTTTTTCCGGCGGAGTGAAGGCCGGGCCTTCCAGACATTGCCCGACGATAATCATCCCCATCCATTTTTCCTTTTCCAAAGCCAGCTTTGCCAAGATATTGCCCAGGTTGCCTTTGACGACCTTTTCTTTCTCGGGATAGCCGGCGTAGTAGACCACGGCCAGCGGCAGGTCGGCAGGGTTGTACTTTTTCAAGGTGTTTACCAAATCCTCGATCTGCGCCAGACCCATGTAAAACACCAGGGTGCCGGGATAGCGGGAAAGGTCGCGGGCCAGATCGTCCCGGTCGCTTTTGCCAAAAAAGGCAAAAGGGGTGGTCTGGGCCACAAATCGGGCCCCGGCCCCGGTGCTGCTTTTCTTCAGGGCAGCCATGGCCGCGGTCATGGCTCCCACCCCCGGGACAATTTCCACCTGGTCGGCATCCAGTTCCTCCACAATCCAGAAGCTCCGGCTATAGACGGTGGGATCGCCGCCTTCCACTAGAGCCACGTTTTTCCCCTGGCTCAAAAAGTCCTTCAGCCGCTTGACATATGCATCGCGCTGGCGCTTTTTATCCGCCACGATCTTGGCCCGCACTTCCGACTTGAAGGTAGCAAGATCCCTCATCCAGGGCTTTCCTTGATGAAACCAGAGTTCCTTCCAGGGGTCCTCCACCTTTTTCCCCTTTAAGATTTCCTGCAACTGCTGGGCCGAGTGCTGGCTGCATACCACCAGGTCGGCCTTCTTAATGGTCTCCAAGGCCTTGAAGGTGATGTGTTGGGGGTCCCCCGGGCCGATGCTCACCAAGTATAAGATTCCCGAAGCCCCGGTCGCGGCTGGGCTGGCAACCATTCCATATGCCAACAACGCCACCGTAATTGAGATCAGCGTCGCCAGCTTTTTTGCTGCCATGGTTTAATCCTTTCATTATTGAGAGATGTTGAATTGTTTTCGAAATCGGGCAAAAAAAAACCACGAGCCTCCACCTACAGGTGGCTACGCCTTCGTGGCTTGATACTGCAGTGTTGTGGATTTTTATGTGTTTAAGCTAAAGGGGTTCAATCCCCTCAATTTTCAGTATTTTTAATCCGCTTTCCTAACTTTTGTCAAGACTTTTTTATTGTCCACCCGACTTCTCATTCATCATGAAATTTTTGAAAAACAGAGTCTCGATCTTATTGGAACAGAGTGGTCTTTCCCAGGGGCCCTTAAATTTTTTCATTGCAAATGTCGCCTACCTACTGTAAAATTTGTAATGATGGACGGCTGAGGAGCCGTGCCGCGAATAGAGAAAAACCAAAGCCATGAAGGCTTGTAAGCATTCCTTGAGGAATGGTATCCTTCGTGGCTTTTTTTTCTGTCCGGGTATGACATGCATATTTCCGAAGGAGTGCTCAGTCCAGCAGTTTTGGGTGGAGGGGCCGCCCTGGCAGCAGTGGGCACCGCCATTGGCCTGAAGAAAATCGATTATGAAGCCATCCCGCGGGTGGCCATCCTGTCTGCGGCTTTTTTTGTGGCCTCCCTTATTCATGTGCCGGTGGGACCGGTGGGGCTGCATTTGGTGCTCAATGGCCTGATGGGGCTGCTGCTGGGCTGGATGGCAGTCCCGGCCATCCTCATTGCCCTGTTCCTGCAGGCCTTGCTCTTTCAATTCGGGGGCTTGGCGGTGTTGGGGGTCAATACCGTGGTCATGGCGGCCCCTGCGGTCAGCGGTTTTTATATTTTCCGCGGTTTATTGCGCCGCTCCGGGACTCCGGCCGCGGTGGGGGCTTTTGCCTGTGGGTTCACCGCGGTCTTGTTGAGTGGCTTGCTGGTAGCCCTGGCACTGATCAGCACCGGCCGGGCTTTTGTCCAGGCCGCTGAACTGGTTTTGCTGGCGCATATCCCGGTGATGATCATCGAAGGCGTCATCACGGTTTTTATTTTTCTGTTCCTTAAGAAAGTTCGCCCTGAGATGTTGGAGGGTTTATATGACGACCACAAGATTATTTTCGCTAAATAGTTGGTTGGCCTTCCCGCTCCTGGGATTGTCGCTGTTTCTGGGCGCGGTGTTGCCGCTGCTGCCTGCCCAGGCCCATCAGATGCTGGTCTTCGCCTATTCCGAGGGCGATACGATCCACACCGAAAGCAAGTTTGCCCCCGATACGCCGGTGCCTCAGGGTGAAGTGCAGGTGCTGGAGCGGGAAACCGGCAAGGTGTTGTTGACCGGCCAAACCGATGACCAGGGAAAATTCTCCTTTAAAATTCCTGCTGAGGCCGCAGCCCAAAAGATGGATCTGGAAATCGTTGTGGAAGGCGGCATGGGCCATCAGGGAACATGGCTGCTCAGAGCCGACAGCTATCTGCCCGAGGCTAAAACCGCTGCCCCGGCGCCCGCGGCCTCTTCGCCGCTGGTTTCGGATCCCCAAGCCGTTTCGCAAGAGGCCCTGGACCAAGCCCTGGAGCGCCATCTGGCCCCGATCAAGAAGGAACTGGCGGAACTGACCATCCACCGGACTTCTTTGCCGGATATCATCGGCGGCATCGGTTATATCATCGGTATTTTCGGGCTGTGGGCTTATTTTCAAGCCAGAAGGAAGAAGAATCCTTGAGTTTAATCCAGGAGCCATTTTCTGAAGGCAACTCGCTGGTGCACCGCTTGGACCCCCGGGGCAAACTCGTGGTGGCCGTCCTCTTTACCCTTCAGATGGCCACCGCCGCCACTTATGCGGCAACCCTGGCGGGACTAGCAGTGGCCCTCTTCTTTCTGGCCCTGGCCCGTCTGTCTCTGAAAAAAGTGGTGGCCCGGCTGTTGGTAGTGAACAGCTTTATTTTCTTTCTCTGGTTCGTCCTGCCCCTGACCTATCCGGGTGATGTGATCTTCCAGTACGGACCCCTGGCCGCTACTCGGCAAGGCCTGCTCTTTACTGGTTTGATCACCCTGAAATCCAACGCCATTATCATTGTCCTGATTGCCCTGGTCGCCACCGTACCGGTGATTACCTTGGGGCAGGCCCTGCAGAATCTATGGCTGCCTGACAAATTGTGTCATTTATTGCTTTTTACTTACCGTTATCTGTATGTCTTCGAGGAGGAATTTCACCGCCTGGTCCAGGCCATGAAAATCCGGGGGTTCCAACCGCGCACCAATCTCCACACTTATCGCAGCTACGCCTATCTGGCGGCAATGCTGCTGGTACGGAGCTACGACCGGGCTGACCGGGTTTTTCAGGCCATGTTGTGCCGCGGTTTTCATGGAAGGTTCTACAGCCTGCGGACTTTTTCCTGGCAGCGCCGGGATGGCTTCTTTGTGGCAGCTTCCCTGCCGGCCTTGGCCGGGCTCGCCTATCTGGAATGGCTGAAGCCTGGCCTGCTGTGAGAATTATTACTCCGGGCAGTTAGAAGCTCAATTGGGGAGAGGGGACGGGGGTCGCAGACCCCTGCCCCCTCTCCCAAAAGCTGTTTTCCTTAACCCCAATGCATTTATTTTATCACTTGAGTAATATATGAGCGAACCTTTGATTGCCTTGCACAATATTACCTTTGCCTATCCGGGGGCCGCCTGCCCGGTTTTCCAGGACTTTAATTTTCAGCTGCGGGCAGGCAATCAAATCGGCCTCGTCGGCCCCAACGGCTGTGGCAAGACCACCCTGCTGCATATTATCATGGGCCTACTGCGGCCCCAGGCCGGGAGAATCGTCATATTCGGCCAGGAGGTCAAAAAAGCCAAGGATTTTGTCGCAGTGCGGCAGAAGATCGGACTGCTGTTTCAAAATGCCGACGACCAGCTATTCTGTCCCACCGTCCTGGAAGACGTGGCCTTCGGTCCCTTGAACCAGGGAAAGCCGCCAGCCGAAGCGGTGCAGATCGCCCGGAAGACCATGGACCGGCTGGGGCTTTCGGGCTTTGAAGATCGGGTGACCTATAAGCTGTCCGGAGGCGAGAAAAAACTGGTCTCCCTGGCCACCGTCTTGGCCCTGCAGCCCCAACTGCTGCTGCTGGATGAACCTACCACCGGGTTGGATGAGGCCACCAAGCACCGCCTCATCGATATTTTGCAGAATCTGGACATTGCTTATCTGATCGTTTCGCATGAGCATGATTTTCTAAACCACACCGTCGGCGAATGCTGCCGGGTCCATGGCCACTGCTGTCAATCCTTGCCGATCTTACCGGGGGAGAAACAGGTTGAAGTTCCCCAGGGTATAGGTAATGAACCGGATCAGCGTCGCTGCTCTTGAAAGAAGCTTATTAATGTGAAATAATGGCAACAGAGGTGCAATGAGATGAACCGGACAAAATGGTCATGGGGTCTTTTTATCATAGGCCTGATGTCGGTCCTGAGTCTGGGGCGGCCCGCAGTGCTGCCGGCTTCCGAGGAACGACTCTCCACAGGCCAACTGGTCTATGTGTCGGTTTACTCCCATGTATATTATGGTGATTACGAAAAAAGGCTTCTGCTGACCGGAATTCTCAGCATCCGCAACACCGATCCTGCCCACGAAATCACGATAACCAGGGCGGATTATTACGATTCGGACGGCAAGCTCCTCAGGAAATATCTGTCCAAACCCATAACCCTCAAACCCATGGCCTCCACCCGGTTAATTGTTAAGGAATCAGACACTTGCGGGGGCTCAGGCGCCAACTTTCTGGTGCAGTGGCAGGCAAAAACCGAAGTCAATGAACCGATAATGGAAGGGGTGATGATCGGCACTGCGGGACAACAAGGTATTTCCTTCATTTCCAGGGGCAGACCGATTAAGCCTAAATAATTTCCCTCACAATGGGGCGCTGTTCTTCAGGTTTTCTACCACCTCGGATCTTCCGCCGACAATGAGACGATCTCCGCTCAGGAGAACATCTTTTCCGGTGGGGGTAACCAGCTGCTGCTCCCCGCGGCGGATACTAATAACTGTGGCGCCATAATTTTCCCGGAATTTCACCTCAGCCAGGGTCTTGCCTATCAAGGGAGAGTCCGGGGCCAGGGAAATTTCGGCGATGCCGAAGTGTTTTTCATCAGCCTCTAGTTCTTCAAAGGCCCTGAGTTCCAGGTAGCCTTCGGCCCGGTTGAGCTTTTCAGGCTCGCCCAATAAAACTAACCGGTCCTGCGGATACAGGGGGGTATCCGGTTCGGGGTCAAAGAAGGTCCTTCCGCCCCGGCTGATGGCGATGATAGAAACTCCGGTTTCTTGCCGCAGAGGGATTTCACCGAGGCTGCGCCCGGCAAAAACCGACCCCTGCTCCAGGCGAAAGATTCTCAGGTTCAAGGGCCACTCCCGGCTTTCCGGCAGAATCTGCAGGGCCGCGGCCAGGGTCTCCGCCGCCTGTTCCGCCGCGTCAGAAAATGGCCGCAGGACCATATCGGCCCCGGCCCCCTCAAAATCCCGCTCTTCCTCCGCCCGGCGGGCGGTAAGGGCCACTTTCCCCCGATACTTGCGGGCCTTCAAGTTCTTGAGCAGGTTAAGGTTAAGATTTCGGTCGCGTATGGTGCTTACCACCAGATAGGCCTGATCAAGGGGCAGGTGTTCAAAAATATCTGGGTCACCGACGTCGCCGTAAAAAACCGGCAGACCTTGCTGACGCCAATCATCCAGGACTTCCGGGTCAAAATCCACGCCCACCAACTTTCTTTTTCTGGACAACAGCCGACGGGCGATGCCGCTGCCATAATTGCCCAGGCCGATGAGGAGAATATCTGAGGCCGGGACGGTTACCATGCTGTCCCGGGTGGTTTCCCGATAGGGCGTCTGGCGTTCGAACACCTTCAGCCAGGGAGAAAGGAACTGGTACAATGGCCCGGAATAAAGGATCAGGTAGGTGGAAACGCCGATGGTCACCAGCCCCACCAGGGTGATCAGTCCCATGGTATCCAGGGTTACATGGCCGAGACTCAACCCCAAGGCCGCCAGGATCAGAGAAAATTCGCTGATCTGGGCTACCGTCAGGCCGGCCAGAAAACCGGTGCGTTTCCGATATCCCATGTAACCCATGATCACCATGACGATGAGGGGATTGCCGATCAGGACAAACAGGGAGAAGATCAAGGCCTTGCCCGACTGGGCCCCCAAAACCGACAGATTCAGCCGGGCCCCCAGATCAATGAAGAAAAAGACCAGCAGAAAATCCCGCAGACTGACCAGGCGGGAACTGAGGGCCTCCCGGTAGGGAGTTGAGGCCAGGGAGACGCCGCCGAGAAAGGCCCCCACCTCCTTGCTGAACCCCAGGGCATCGCCGAGCGCCGCCAAAGAAATAGCCCAGGCTAAGGCAAACAGCACCAGCAGTTCCTGAGAGCGGGCCAGGCGGTTCAGGAAAGGGGGCAGGACATAGCGCATCATCACCGCGATGCCTCCCAGAAAAGCGGCGCCGGTACCCAAAACCCAGACCAGTTGGCTGTAAATGGACCAGCCTTCGGCAAGACGACCTCCGGTGGCCGTCAGGCCGATCATCACCAGGACGACCACGATGTCCTGGACAATCAAAAAGCCGATGGCAATGCGGCCATGCAGCGAGTCGATTTCCCCCTTGTCGGAGAGGAGCTTGACGATAATGATAGTGCTGGAAAAGGTCAAGGCCACGGCCACATATACCGATTCCACTACGCCTAGGCCCAGCCCCAGGGCAATCAGGAAACCGAAGACCGAAGTAAAGGCGACCTGGCCCAGGCCGGTGGCCAGCGCTACCGGTCCCATGGTGCGGATGAGATGCAGATCGAGTTTAAGCCCTACCACAAACAACAGCACGGCGATGCCGATATGGCCCAGTAATTCGATCTCCTCATAACTGGTAATCAGGCCCAGGCCGGATGGGCCCACCAGAATGCCGGCCGCTAAGAGACAGACAATCAAGGGCTGCCGCAGCACCAGGCCGATAATTCCCAGGACCGAGGCCGCTAAGAGAAGAGCGGTGATTTCATAGAACAGGTTTTCAAACATCATAGCTATTCACCACGACCACAAAAGCTGATTAAGCGCGAAAGAGTTTTTTCATTTTTCTACCTGGCGAAGAGCCTCGTCAGTGGTCGCTCCTAATACTTTGGATTTAAAGGTCTCATCCTCAGGCAGTTCCACTTCCCATTTGGGCAAGAGATCAATCTGGATTACCGCCCAATCTATCTGACATTCGAGAACGTGTCCGCCGCCGCTCCGATCTTCGGTTAAGAAATGCAAGTGATATTCCGGCACCCGGAGATTTTTGCTGAACCGGGGCGAGTAGAAGCCAACCATAGTGCCGTTAACATTCTGGAACTCAAAGATCTGTTGGTTTTTTACCACCTCGGTTAAGCACCGGTAGGGCTTCTCTTGTGGGGGGACGCTTCGGGCTTTGAGGTATGGAAACCGCCCCTGAATCTGGATGGCATAAAATAGATTGAGGCTGGGGAGAAGGGCATCTATCTCTTGAGTCAGTTGCTGGTAATTTTCTATTAGCTTGATTTTTTTATTAATTTCGGGGCGGAAAAAGGCCACCGAGGCATAGGGGGTCAACTCCTGGTCACCTAGCCGGAGAACCTGGCCATCGGCCCTAACCTGGTAAAACTGCCCCTGTAATCCTACTAACTCGCCATCCAGCCCGTTGAGGGTGCCAATGCCCATATCTCCCTTGGTCTTTAAATGGCCGATGCTGGTATTGCCATCATATACTCCCTGCATCAATGCCTGAATGGTGGACACCTGATAAAGGGTTGACGAGGAGGGCACGGCCGCAGTACAGCCAGCGGTTAGAATCAACAGGCACAAAAATGTCCAGAATCTAGGTAGTGCTATCCTAAGATACATAAGAATTTTTCCTGAAGCTCGGCGAAGTGATGTTTTTGCTCAAAGTAGGCCCATAGGCGCATGGTCAGGTCCACCATTTTTGACGACTGGGAAACCACTTTGGTGCGTCGGGTGAAGCGGTATACTCGATGGCGAGTATTGGCATTGTCACTTTCTAGCAACTGGGTTTCCACCTTACCTACGACATGCTGAGCAGGGTGGTATCACGTCGTGGTAGACGGACCAATCATCGGTGTAGTGGATGCATCCGGGACGGGCAATTCGTTCCCAGAGGCGTTCAAAGGCAGCATGATCACGGCCACCCACCACCCAGGCGACACAACGCCGTGGGCCACGGTCATAGGCTTTCCAAATCCAACACTTGTTTTTTTTGTATGAAGAAAATGCCACAATTCATCCAGCTCCATTTCCCGGATATCTTCCCGGACGTCGGGTTCCGGCAACGCCTCCGCGGCTTGGCGCACCCATTTGTAGGTGCTGACCGCAGAGACATTGAGCAACTTTCCCAGCCAGCGGAAACTGGCTTTGCCGAAGCTGTACAGCAGGACCGCCAGAGCCTTGGTGGCTTCCGAACGGCCGCGCCTGGGAGTTGCGGTAAAATTATACCCGCAGGATCGGCACCGATAACGCTGGTGGCCGCGCACAAAGCCATGTTTGACAAACGAGGTGCTGCCACATCTCTTGCACGAAATTTCCATAAAGTAACCTCCTGCATGGTTCCAGGAGGCATTATATCAAATTATATATCTTTTGTTAACACTCTCTTACGATTTATGGAATTCTAAAATAAAAGTGGCGCCCGCCCCGGGTTCGCTCCACACTGACAAACGGCCACCGCTTTTGGCCATAAGGTGGGTGGTCACTTTCAGCCCCAGTTTGCTGCTGTCTGAATCCTTCGGGTCGGCGGCCCCGACCAGGTTGCGTTTTAATTTTTCCACTTCCAGACCCGGACCATTGTCCTGCACTTGCACCCGCACCCAACGGTCCCGGTCCGATACTTCCACTTGAATGAAGTCGCCGAATCTCATGGAGTTGCTCAGGATATTTTGTAAGATCACTTCCATGGTGCAGGGCTCGAAGGCAAAGTACAGGGAATCCTGGCAACTTTCCAGGGGCTGGCCATTAACTTCCAGGCGGATGGCTTTGTCCCGGAAGCGCAGCCGCAAAAGGTCATGGATGGAGCGCCGCAGTAAGCTGTAGAAATCCATATATTCCGGGGTTAGGCTGTCGCTGGTCAGGGCTTTCAGAAAATGCAGTTCTTCATCCAGGGTTTGGGTGAGACGTTGGGCGGCGTCCTCCAATACCCCGACATTTTGCTTCAAGGACTCGTATTCTTTATAAAATTCATTATAGGTGGAGCAGTTCGCACTGGCGCATTGGCGAAAGGATTCGTCCAGAATAGTCAATTTCTTTCTCACCCGGTTGGCGAAGCCGCGAATCCCAATAGTCAGGTTTTTGTAATGATGCCTTAAAGTTGCTACCTGGATCTCGAATTGCTGGCTGAGGGTCTTAAGGCGTTGGCGATGCTCTTTGAGATGCTGCAAGGCTTTGCCTAACACGGCCCCAAAGACCGCGCCGGTCAGGGTGTAAGTCAGGATACTCAACCACCTCTCAGAGCTTAGACTGAAGAGAATCGCCTGGCCCAGCTGCAATGGTTCCCGGAAACAGATGAAGCCGTACATTCTTTGAATCACTACAGGCAGGGGATGGGCCAGGAATAATCCTACTAAACCGCCCAGCAGCAGGCCTAACCAGGGATAATACCAGACAGACTGGGGAAGTTTGGGTTCCAACACTACCGGTTTCTTACCTTCGTTTTCCGACTGTGGCATCTGGCACCTCAATTTATCCATCCCAGGCTTTTATCAAATTCCCGAAGCCATCAGGGTCGATCCAAAATAAACACGCCATTCCAAGACAAGGGTGGTTCTCTTTGCAAGTACTTGAGACAGCGGTACAGGTAAACTTTAGTAGGCTGATCATCCGGGTTCAGAATGAACGCTTCCTGAAAACGACTGATGGCCTGGCGCCACTGCCGCTCCAGATAGGCGGCCCGGCCGGCGTTAAACATTTTCAGCCACTCTGGGATGCCGGTGGTGGGGAAGGTGCCCAGTAATTCATAGATGGTCACCGGCTTGACGCGCCCTTTGACCTGCACCCAGTCCAATTCCCGCACCAAAAATACATTGTCTAAATGGCGGCGGGTGGCTTCACTCAGAATAATTTTAGTGCCGTAATCCTTGTTGGCTCTCTCCAAGCGGAAGGCCAGATTGACGTTATCCCCCATGACCGTATAGTTAAAATGGTCTTTGGAGCCGACGTTGCCGGCGATTACCGGGCCGGAATGGAGGCCGATGCGGATCGACAGTTGAGGCCAACCCCGGGCCTGCCAGCCTTCCTGCAACTGCTGCATGGTGGCTTGCATCTCCAGGGCGGCCTGACAGGCCAGCACGGCGTTATTGGTGAGCGGCAGCGGCGCCCCCCAAAAAGCCATCAGGGCATCGCCGATATATTTATCCAGGGTGCCGTGATAGGCCAGGACAATCTGACTCAGGGCAGTAAAATATTCGTTGAGCAGATGAATCAAATCCTGGGGGGTGGACTCTTCGGCCAGGGTGGTGAATCTGGCCAGGTCGGCAAACAGCACGGTAACCTCTACTTCCTCGCCGCCCAATTGCAGCCGCTCCGGATGGGCCGTAATAACCTCGATCAGGGAAGGGGACAGGTAATGGCTAAAGGCCTGGCGCAGCCACTGTTTTTCTTGGGTCTCGAACCAATAGTGGACCATGACGCTGCCGATATAGACCAGGGCCAAGCCGCCGGAGAGCAGCACCGGGGGCGCCCAGAGATGTAGTTTCATAAAAAGATAAAAAGAGACGCTGCCGATCAGCCCAATAACGCCGATCAGAACCCCCAGACCTGCTAGTGGAGAGAGGCGAACCATCAAGTAGCTGAAAGGCAACAACACCAGGGCATAGATTGCTAATCGTAGCCCTAGCCCCAGTTCCTTGCCGCGGCTGCCGTTCAGCAGGGTATGGATGATATGTCCATGCAGTTCCACCCCGGAGATCAGTTCTCCATTCCCGGAAAAGAAGGGGGTATAAAAGGCATCACTCATGGGAGTAGGGGAGGCCTCCATCAATCGGCCGATGAGCACAATGCGGCCTTTTATGAACTGCTCCGGCACCGGTATATTATCATCCAGGAGGCGATAATAGGAGATTATGTCAATAAAAGGCGGCGAGCCGGCGAAATCAATCAATCCCGAGCAATTTGGGGGGAGGGCCAGCTCGGGCTGACATTTTTTGACGACGATTTCCGCCAGGGTCGGCTGGTCCGACAGACGGAGATGAAAACGCCGCACTCTGCCATCAAGGTCGGGGGTGATGATACTTAATCCCAACCCATGCGCCGAATACCGGAGCGGCTCCAGCGGGTTGACCAGAATTCTCTGGATAAAATTGGCATACTCGGCATGTATTAGCGTCTGGGAGAGGATGACATTGCCCGCTTCCCGGATGGCCTCAGCAAATAGCTGGTCGTCTTCGGGGTTGGTGGGATCGGCAAAAACAATGTCAAAGACGATGAGACGAGCTCCGGACGCGGCCAGGCGGCGCACTGCCTGGGCATGCAGGCGCCGGGGCCAGGGCCAGGCCTGCTGCACCTGCTGGAAAGAAAGCTCGTCAATCCCGACAATCAGCAACTCCGGGGGCGACGGGGCATACGGGCGCATCCGATAGCAGAAATCCAGGCCAAGGTACTCCAGCGATTGCCCTGACGGCTGGGGGCTCAGCAGCGCCAGCAGCAGCAAGACGAACAGTCCCAACCCCAGGGTATACACTCGGGTCGGCTGGAAAAATTTAACAATAGAGGACATTATAAAAATAATCCTCCAAAAAAAATTAAAACCAAAAAGATAAGGTCTGACAGCGGATTACTGGTTGCTCAGTCCGGCCCCCAAACCCTGGCGGTCCAGGGAGAATCGGGGAAATCTTTCAGCCACTCCAGCTTGCCGAAGTATTTCAGGCACCGGAGACAGGGGGTCTCAGAGAGCCCCCCGCGGGTGCCGTTATCCTTCAGCATGTCCTCCATGAGCTCAGCGGCCTGGCGAAACTGCCGAATGATACCTGTTCGGAGAGAAACTTCCTTCAAATCAGCCAGGAGTTCACGACCCGAGGGTGTAGGGATGCCATCGCCCAGAGTGACGTGGGAAAGGTTGCAGCAGAAGATGAGATTGCCTAAGTAGTCGACATGCAAGGCGTCCACCAATTGGCGGCAATTAGGGATGACTCCGCCCCAGGAAAAACCTTCCAGGTTGACTTTATTCCGGGCGGTTGGGGCCAAGTCACCGGCGATCCAGCGCATGGTGGCACTTAGTTCCTGGTAGGAAGGCAAAAGTCCTTCTCGGATGAGCCGGGGAGTGGGGAAAGGGAAAAGAAAGTCATGTTCGCTAACCCCCAGTTCGGCGCCCAGCCGGGCGAGCTCAGCGAGCTCGCCCTGATTCAACACCGTGACCACGCTTTTGAGGGAGGCCGGGAGCCCGTGTTCCCGGCAGAGGAGCAAGGCCTGCAAAACTTCCCAGAAGGACTTCGGCCCCCGCAGGCCATCGTGGGTTGCGGCCTTGGCACCGTCCAGGCTGAAGCATATGGACGCGGCCAGCTCCTTCACTCGGGGCTGAAGGAACTGGGGCAGAACCCGCTCCGGGAACTCATAACCGTTGGTGACCAGGGTGAACCTGAACCCCTGGCCGGCAATAAAGTGCAACAAGTCCCCCAGGTGGGGGTACAGCGCCACTTCGCCGCCGGTGAGGGCCACCGCCTGGAAGCCCAGCAGCCGGGCTTGCGAGAGAATGGCGGCCGCGGTCTTAAGGGGCAGAAACCCCAGCGGGTCGGCCCGGTTGCGGTTGCAGTGGCGGCAGTACCGGTTGCAGATACTGGTAAGCTCAAGGCCGATAATTTTCATCTTACGTCGGTGGAATCTTGATATAGGTGCCGCCCGTCTGGTTTTTTTCGACATCGAAGTGCAAATAAAGGTTATCTTGGAAAGGGCTGCGGTCGCCAAGCTCAGGCGGCTGGTATGGCCTGACCTCCAGGGGTTTCATATAGACACAATCCAGTTCCTTTGCGAGTGTATCGAGGAAGCCCGTAACATCGCTTTCGGCCGTCGGTTGGTCTACCCCGAATCTTGACATATAAGCTTGGATTACCAGGTTCACCGGGACATGCTGGAACACCAGGCTAGTAATAAAGGCGGCGGTTTCGTTAAGGAGATAATAATGATAATAGTCATCCTTACCCTTAGCCCTTTTGTCGATGATCTGCGGGGGGGTTGTTTGGCTACCACATTTGCTCTGGACAAACACCATCCGATCACTCTCGGCATTTTGCCCTCTCTGCTTAAACCGACAGACCTTACCAACATAATTGCTCTCCATGAGTGCTCCTCCTTTAGAATTTACCGCCCGGAGGCGGGACCTGGCGGGCGCGGAGGTCCGCCGCTAACCGGTTAGAAATAAAACCCGAGTCTGAACAGGAACCTACGGCTGGACGCAAACTCCAGATCGCGCCGCGGCTCTATCGAGTAAAAGGGTTGACGGTTGAAGAGGTTCTGAACTTCAAAGAGGGCGAAGCCCCGCTTGTGGGGGAACTCCCGTCCCAGGCTGAGGTTCAAAATAACAAAGGGATTATCGGCATCATATCCGCTAATCTTGCCGAACTGCTGCACCAGAAGAGGAGTTATCCGGGCCAGCCAGCCTTGCCGGTTAAGGTAGGACAGGCTGAGAAAGGCGTTGAATTCCGAGTAGTCCTGGAGGTTATCGGAGTCCTGGAAAGAAAGATCCGGCACCACTCTTTTGCCCAAGACCCCCAGGGCCAGGCCCAGGGAGGTGGTCAGAATGCGGTTCAGGACCAGCGAGGCCTGGTAGCGTTTCCAGGTCTGCCAGGAACTGGGACCTGGAAACCCAGGAGTAAAGGTGTTGCTGATGACCGGGGTGGCCACCCGCAAGGCATTGAGGCGCAGGGTCGTAAAAGTTTTGGGGTCCCATTGGGCCTCCCAGGCAGCCCCGGCCTGGCGCACCTCCGAACCCGAGGTGAAGTCCAGGACCCAGGGAAATCCACCAATTTCCGCCGGCAAGAGGATGGGTTGGGCAGCCAGGTGGCTGGTCAGGTGGCGTTCGGCGACGCCGCGCAACACGTGTTGGGTCTTGCCCACCTTAAACTGGTAATTGATTCCGAACCGGGGGCTCCACATCGTAGTATAGAAGGTTCCAGGGAAACCGCGCGGGTCCTTCTGGTTGGTCCAGAAGAGGGCCAGCTCCAGCACCAGGTTCCGGTGCAGACGCCAGTAATCCTGGAGGTAAAGGCTGGAAGAGCGGAAGGGGGGCCGATCTTCCGCAGCAAGCAGCGAAAAGCCAGCAAGTTCAATATTAAGCTTCTGGTTGACATGGCAGGTAAAGTAATCGAAGCCGGCGATGAGGCTGTGCTGTCCCAGAAAGGGCAGTACCAGGTGCTGCTGCAGCTGAATATTTTGAAACTCCTGATCAAAGCTATAAGGCACAGACAGCGGGAATCCAAAGAGGCTGGTGGTCTGGAGGGTCCGAAAGGGGAAGTCGTTATGGACAAAATAGGCCAGCAAAGCCGCCCGGGGATTAAAGCGGTGATAATAGGCCAGTTCATAAAAGTGGTTACGGGTATTAATATCATCCCTAACGGTCGGGTTTGAAGGAAGATTTTTCCTCTGAGTGCCAATCTGAACGTCAATATATTGAAAAAGCCCGGTGAGGGTGCCTTTAACCGAGGGCTCCCATTTAACGTTGGCCTCGACGGTATAAGTACGGTTCCGGCCGCTGAAGGAATGGAGACTGCCGGATGTGGGTGGTCCCAGCGGCTCTTCCAGGAATCTCCCGTAGGTCTCAAAGGACAGGCCAGGCCCGCCGCCGTAAGCCACTGCCTGATGGTCCTGGCGCAACTTACTGCCTTCTGCGGCCCCCAGCCCCCCACTAACCCCGACCCGGGCGAAAGGCATCTCAAACATCGGGGCGTAATCCCGAGTCAGGCCCAGGGCCTCAGTGCCAGCAAACTGGAGGCTGCGATAGGTAGCCTGATTGGCCGGCGACAGCACCCGAAAGAGAGCTGCCTCCGTGTTAGCGAAACCCAAGAGATGGCCGGAAGTAAAGAAGGGGGCCGCCGCACCAGCCCGGCTGGCAACAGTGATATCCGCCAGGAACAGGTGGGCTGCACTGTTAACCGGCTCATACTTGACGGCGGTGACCGCCTTGCTCAAGGCCCACTCGGTGAGCCCTAACTGCTGGTAGGCCCGGGCCAGACCGG